>NZ_JBXWQP010000052.1:0-22217 GCF_059612445.1 Ruegeria sp. TASC047 | reverse complement strand
ATACGTCTGCAAGATCTGGACTTTAGAGCCAGATCGATTCATCCTAAATCCGATCCACCAAATGCCGGGACTGAACAATTAGGGTCAGGACTCGTTCTTGCTTCATAACCAGAATATGACAGTGGCGGCGAGAGCAATGGCGGAGAGGGAGACCTTTGGGCACCTGTCATAGCGGGTTGCCACACGCTGCCAATCCTTGAACCTGCCGAACATAATTTCGATCCGATTGCGCCGCTTGTAGCGGTGTTTGTCGTATTTGACGGTGGCCTTGCGTTGCTTCCGACCAAAGATACATGCGCGTATCCCTTTGTCTTTCAGGGCTTCTCCGACCTAATGGGCGTCGTACCCTCGATCTCCGAGCAGCCATTCGGCATTGGGCAGGCTGCTCAAAAGTGCCTTTGCCCCGATGTAATCACTGACCTGCCCGGCGGTAACAAAGAGATTCAAAGGTCGCCCTTTGCTGTCACAGATGGCGTGCAACTTGGTATTCATGCATAAGCGGTGCTTTGGCCCCACCTTCCTTGTGAGCGTGTGATCTGCGAGTCCCTGTGTGATGTAGTTATGCAGGGATTTTCTCCATGGAGCGCTCAACGGAGTTTCTCACGGATATTGATGCGTTTGTTGGGCCTCGGGGCCATCGCCGGTGGCCGGATGCGGTGAAGGCGAGGATTGTGGCCGAGACGCTGGTTGAGGGAGCGACGGTCCGGGATGTTGCAGCGCGGTATGATGTCAGGGCCAATCACTTGTCGTCGTGGCGTCGGCTGGCGCAGGAGGGCAAGCTGGTGCTGCCAGCCTTGCCCGAGCCGGAGCCTACATTTGCACCGATGGTTATCGAAGATTTAAAGGACCGTCCGGTGGCAGCTGAAGACGCAACGCTTGAAATTGTCTTCGGCGATGTTGTGATCCGGTTGGACGCGGCAGCCCCGACCGCGCGGATTGCGGAGATTGTCCGGGCGCTCGGTGAATGATCTTCCCGTCGAACTGGGTGCGGATCGTGGTGGCGACCAAACCTGTGGACTTCCGCAAGGGCCATGACGGGCTGGCGGCGCTGGTGAAGAACGAGCTGCGCAAGGAACCGTTCACCGGGACGGTGTTTGTGTTCCGGGCCAAGCGGGCGGATCGGCTGAAGCTGCTTTACTGGGACGATGAGCCATTGGAACGCCATTGGTCCGAGAGACAATGGCGAATGGGCTGGTGATGACGTATAAGCGGCTGGAGGAAACGACCTTCACTTGGCCTGGGGTCCGGGATGGTCCGATGTCGCTTAACAACGCTCAGTTCGAGGCGCTGTTCGCTGGGCTCGACTGGCGTAAAGTCAAGGCTCTGGCGGCGCGTCCGCCGGCTGCGGCACAGTGACTCGGCGCCGCGTTTGGGCGGGCATCCGGTTGCTGATCTTGATAGATCGGTGCCATGATTGCGACGGCTGATCTTCCTGATGACATCGATGCGCTAAAGGCCATGATCGTGGCCCAGGGCGAGCAGAATGCGCGTCTGGAAACCTTGGTCGCGGCGCTCAAGCAGGACCTCTTCAGGCGCAAATCCGAGAAGGCCAATCCGGATCAGTTCGAGCTGGCGTTGGAAGATATCGAGACCGGGATTGCGTAACTCGAGGCCGCTGGCGAGGCCAATCCGCTGGTCACACCGACACAAACCTCGAAGCCGCGCAAGACCAACCGGGGATCGCTATCGAAATACCTGCCGCGCATCGAAGAGGTGATCGAGCCCGAGACCACAATCTGTGGCTGCGGCCATGATCGACACGTCATTGGCGAAGATGTCAGCGAACGGTTGGATATCGTGCCTGCGCAGTTCCGTGCAATTGTCACACGGCGCCCGAAATATGCATGCCGGTCCTGCGAGGGTGGCATCCTCCAGGCTCCGGCACCGGCGCATCTGATCACCGGTGGCATGCCGACCGAGGCCACAGTGGCGCATGTGATTGTCAGCAAATACGCTGATCATTTGCCGCTCTACCGCCAGGCGCAGATCTACAGCCGCCAGGGCATCGATTTGGACCGTTAGACACTCGCGGCCTGGATCGGTCGGGCAGCGTTTGAACTGACCCCGGTCTATGACGCGCTGCTAGACGATCTGAAACGTTCCAACAAGCTGTTCATGGACGAGACCACGGCACCGGTCCTGGATCCCGGACGCCGTGAAACAAAGACGGGATACCTCTGGGCGCTCGCCCATGACGACCGCCCCTGGGACGGAGACGATCCACCCGGCGTGGCCTTCACCTATGCGCCAGGTAGATCTGGGCAATATGCAGATCAGATTCTGAAAGGCTTCAGCGGCATCCTGCAGGTCGATGGCTATGCGGGCTATAACCGGCTGCTCAAACGGCCCGTGCAGGATATTGAACTAGCCTATTGCTGGGCACATGCCCGGCGCAATTTGCACGAGGTATCTCAGACCGGCACCACGCCCATCGCAGACGAGGGCCTTCGCCAGATCGCCGCCCTCTACCAGATCGAAAAGGACATCCG
Source organism: Ruegeria sp. TASC047 (assembly GCF_059612445.1). NCBI lineage: Bacteria > Pseudomonadati > Pseudomonadota > Alphaproteobacteria > Rhodobacterales > Roseobacteraceae > Ruegeria > Ruegeria sp. TASC047. The sequence goes on along the minus strand of NZ_JBXWQP010000052.1, from coordinate 19,728 downwards.
CGGCCAGAGCCCCGAGGCGCGCCAGACTGCCCGGCAGGAACGGTCAAAAACCGATCATCGATGAATTTGAAGTCTGGCTCGCCGCCAATCGCGCACGTGTCTCGGCCAAATCCCCACTCGGCGAGGCCCTCAAATGCATCGCAAAATACTGGGGCGGCCTGACCCTGTTCCTTGACGACGGCCGCATCGAAGTCGACAACAACGCCGTCGAACGCTCCATTCGGCCCATCGCGTTCAACAGAAAGAACGCCCTCTTCGCAGGCCACGACGCCGGAGCACAAAATTGGGCCATGATCGCGTCATTGATCGAGGCCTGCAAATTGAACGCCATCGACCCCCACGCATGGCTGGCCACCACCCTCCAGGCCATCGTTAACGGACACAAACAATCCCGGATCGATGAACTCATGCCTTGGAACTACGCCCAGACCGTGTGAACTGCGAACCGCTTACATTCATGCCGCCTTTGGTTCTACCGATCAAGCGACCGCGTCCCCGGTTCTGTCGCAAACTTTTGGAACTGCCAGAGTAGCGACTTACTGGACATACCTATCCTGCGATCTCAGCAAACATCCGAAAGCCAGAGGTCGTATCAATGGGGAATTGCTGCTTTCGGATCATGTTTGCGACCTCGATGCCGTCCAGAGTAGCCGATGCGGATCTGAACGATTTGAACCCGCACATGTGCCGCACGCGACGCTTGATAAACCGATAATCCTGCTCGATCAGGTTATTATCCGGCATGAAGGAGCTCGACGCTCCAATCGGAAGTGTTGAAGGCTTCGATGTGGATTAGAATTGATCCACCGGGATTGGGGCGTTGGGAGCACGAATGGCGGGCAGGCCGAAGTATCTGATGAGCTGCAAGCTCGAGTTGTTATCTGGCCGCCCCTTCGACTTGCCCGCCGCTACCGGTGCTTGAACCGGTGGCGCCTTCGGTAGCGACCACTGCGAGCGCGGATCCGTAGTTGTCGTGTGGCCTGCTGGCTCCCTTGGTTACTCACCTTGGAAAGGAGCCCGCTATGAAAATCATTGCGCTTGATGTGCATCGCACCTTTGCTCAGGTGGCGATTTTGGAGAATGGTAAGATCCGGGACGCAGGTCGCCTCGAGCTTGAGCGAGAACACATCCTGAAGTTTGCAGAGCGGCTGAATGTAGAGAACGAGATCGTCCTGGAAGCGACAGTCAACACAAAGGCCATCGTGCGGCTGCTGTCACCCTTTGTAGGCCGTGTCGTCATCTCAAACCCACTGCTCGTTCGTGCCATCGCCAGGGCCAAAGTCAAGACCGACAAGATCGATGCAAGTGTTTTGGCGAAGCTTCTCGCTAGCGGCTTTCTGCCCGAAGTCTGGATGCCGGATGAAGAAACGGAACGGTTGCGTCGGGTCGTGGCTGAGCGGGTGCAGTTGGTTTCCCAGATGACCCGTCTCAAGAACAGGATCCATTTGGTGCTGCATGCCAATCTGATCCCGCCGTACGATGCGTCTCTTTTCACAAAGCGTGGGAAGAAATGGCTGGCGGAACAACCTGTCGCGCAAGACCAGCGCCGCGTAATCCTCCGTCATGCCGGCGAGCTGGACCGTCTCAGTCTCGAGCTGAAACAGATCGACGAAGACCTTGCACAGACAGCACTTCAGGAGCCGCGCGTGAAACAGCTGATGACAATCACCGGCGTCAACATGATCGTTGCTCTGAGCGTTCTGGCGGCAATTGGCGATATCGGGCGCTTCTCGTCTCCGGAGAAACTCGTCAGCTATTTCGGTCTCAATCCCCGAGTACGCCAATCTGGAGACAAAGCCGCCTATCATGGCCGCATCACTAAGCAGGGACAGTCGCATGCATGGGCGATGCTGGTGGAAGCAGCCTGGTCGGTCTCCCGCACGCCACGACCACTAGGGTCAGGATTCATAACCAATAGATGACGGTTGCCGCGAGCGCGATGGCCGAGAGAAAGATCTTTGGGCATCTATCGTATCGGGTCGCCACGCGCCTCCAGTCCTTGAGCCTGCCGAACATGATCTCTATGCGGTTGCGCCGCTTGTATCTCCGCTTGTCGTATTTGACCGGTGTCTTGCGTTGCTTTCGGCCGGGGATGCAGGCTCGTATCCCCTTGTCCTGCAAGGCTTCTCGGAACCAGTCGGCGTCATAGCCGCGATCCCCGAGCAGGCAGTCGACCTTTGGCAGGCTACTGAGCATGGCCCGCGCCCCGATGTAGTCGCTGACCTGCCCGGCGGTGACAAATAGGTTGAGCGGTCGGCCTTGGCTGTCGCAGATGGCGTGCAACTTGGTTTTCATGCCGCCCTTGGTCCTGCCGATGAGGCGTCCACGCCCCTTTTTTCGCGGCCAAGCTGGTTGCGGTACGGTGGGCCTTCAGATAGGTTGCGTCGTTCATCACGGTCTTTTCATCGCCGTGTTCGGCGGCCAACCCGATCATCATCCTGGCAAAGGTGCCTTTCTCGCTCCAACGCTTCCACCGGCTGTAGAGCGTCTTGTGTGGACCATATTCCCTGGGCGCATCGCGCCAGCGCAACCCATTGCGATTGATTAAAATAATCCCGCTCAGGACACGCCTGTCATCGACGCGTGGCTTGCCGTGCGACTTCGGGAAGAAAGGGACAAGCTTGGCCACCTGCTCGTGGGTCAGCCAGTAAAGGTCGCTCATGTCACCACTCCGTTTTCCGAGCCGTGAATCACGCAGCGCGCTGAAAATCAATGCATCCTGACCCTAGCTCAGTTACCGGCTACGTCACAGATATTTCTGCGCACGCAAAATATTCCGGGTCTGGTATTACTATGATCCTTTGTCATGATGGCCTTGGTCAAAGTGGCGATAGTGGCTCACTGGTCGAAGTAAGTGGCAAACCCACTGCGATGCATTTGTCCAAGATTAAGCTCGACACTGGCGGCTATGAGTCTCGAACCACATTGCTGCAACAAATTGAGAAACTATTGGATGCAGACTTATTCAGATAGGAGACAGTCATGAGTGAAGATGGACAGTTTTTTGATTGTACCCGGCCAACAAGGCCCAGCAGCTCAAACCATACCAGACGATACAGTTGATGATCAGGGACTTGGCGACACTATCAAGGAGTTTTTTGGTATCCGAAAGGAAGTGCCAGCTGAAGCATCGACAGTGCAGCAGCAGATCACCAGCTATGTTAAAATTATCAAGGGTGTCGCCGAAGAGGAAGCGAAGAAGCAAGAGGCTATCAAGCTATCAGAAATAACGATCAGCCTTACCTTGTCAGCGGAGGGAAACATAGGAATTGCATCGACTTCTGCCGAGGCTGGGATATCGCTGGTCTTCAAGCGAAGCTAAGGTTGGCTAATCGTTGGATTTTGTTTGACGGATCACACCATACCTATAACAGTCTCAGATTACGTCACTGAAGCGGTGAAGTTTGCATAACTCTTCCGGCCCATAAGAGACATTCGTCGCAGTCACTGGTGCCGCAGTGCGGCTTCACCAGACCGGCCATTCGCTGCAAACGCGAGATTTGAACGAATGACTGGTCCAGGAACGCTTGGATGGTTTCAATTTTTCCAACCACCCTTTTATTCAGTCAGATTTCGCATTGTGCTGCTTGGGCTGCATACACGCCTCACATGCTCCACCAACTTTTTTTGAAACTGCTCGGCAATTTTTGTTGTTGGTCGGTTCCTGGGAACGAGCAACCCGAATGTCATCCACCTTTCAGGCTCGATTGGCACGCCCGCCAAGCGATCACCGAATGAATGCGCAACCATTTCGTCTGCGATCGTTATGCCCGCGCCTTCCGCCACAAGCGCACAGGCAAGTTGAGAGGACGAAACTTCATGTGTCGCCTCAGGTATGACGCCCGCCGAATTGAACGCATCGTCCAATTGATCGCGCAGCAACAGTCCCTGCATCAGTCGGATGACGGTTTCTTCGGCAAGCTGATCCGCCGTGACATATGCCTCGTTTGCCAGTGCATGATCCGTTGGCAAAATCGCTAAAGCGCGGACACGCACCAAGGGCACTGTTCTTATGTCGGGATGGCTAACAGGCAAAGCCGCAATACCGATATCGTATTCTCGCCCGGCCAACCATTTGCCGGCGTCTCGCCTTGCGCGCACATCCAGGGTGACGCTGACATCTGGATTCTCTTGCATAAACATCGCCACCGTAGGGGCCGACAAGAACTGAGCAATCCGCGGCATGGTCACAATACGCAGGCTTTCGGTGCGCCCGGCACGAATGTCTGAAGCGATGCGCGGCACTTCGTCGAGATTGTCAAGGATGCGCCCCGCCTCACGATAGAATGCAATTCCTTCACCTGTCGGGGTCAGGCTTCGTCCCGACCTGTCAAAAAGCTGAAGCTTGATTTCTGCTTCCAGGCCGCTGATCAACCGACTGATCGCTGGTTGGCTAAGGTGCATGACCTGGGATGCGGCGGCTAAGGAACCTTCAGAGAAGGCCAGTCTGAAGGCGCGAAGGGCTTTGATGTTCATCGTCTATCGCTTTACATTTTTGCAATAATAGATGTCATATTTGCAAATTTGGCAATCAAAAGTCCTGTTATGAATTGATTATCGAACAAACGGAGGAGCCGAAATGAGACGCAGAACATTCATAGGTGGCATGGCCGCGACCGCAGCGCTCGCCGCAAGCACAACCGCTTCATTCGCGGCAGACTGGCCAGGACGCCCGATCAACCTAGTGGTGCCTTACAAGGCGGGTGGCGGCACGGATGCCTATGCGCGTGCAATCTCGGCGGCAGCTGAGGGTATTCTAGATGTGCCGGTGGTTGTCGTGAATAAGCCGGGCTCAGGTGGCCTGAATGGCGCGAACTCGGTCGTCGGCGCACGGCCTGACGGTTACACCATGATGATGACCTCGGGCGGCTCGTTCCTGTTGTCCACCATGACGCGGGACACGGATATCGACGCGCTGGAAAGCTTCGAGTTCGTCGCCCAGGTCGGGCAACTGCGCACCTCGCTGATGGTGCCGATAAACAGCCCCTACCAGACGGTTCAGGATGTCATCGATGCCGCCAATGCCAACCCCGGGTCGCTTCGCTGGGCACATTCAGGTCGCGGCGGGTTCCATCATGTTGGGGGCTTGGGCTTCCTGGCCAACAATGGCATTGAAGCACAGGACGTTCCATTCAAGGGTGGCGGCCCGACCCGCGCGGCTCTGATTGGTGAGCAGGCCGACTTCGGATTTCTGGGCGTGCAGCAGTTGCGCGGCTTTGAAGAGCAGTTGCGCGCGCTGGCCGTCAACAGCGCGGATCGCGACACGATCATGACTGACGTGCCGGCCTTTGGCGAGTTGGGCGTTCCCTTCGCCGCTGTCTCTTCTCCGGTGATTGTCTTTGCTCCAAAAGGCACTCCCGCTGAAGTGGTGTCGGCCATGGAAGCTGCCCTTGCCGAGGTTACGGCAAAGCCACAGTTCGCCGAATTGCTGGCAGAGCGCGGCACTGGCCCGGTCTATGCCTCCGGCGCGGACGCCAAGGCGGGTCTGGCAGCCATGAAGAACGACGCCGCTCCTCTGGTTCAAAACCTGACAAACTGATGGCGCGCAGGCCTCGGGCCAGACGCTGCCCGGGCCCGGGGCGCAGTTTACAACTTCGGAAAAGGAGGGTGCCATGCGGAACATGGCTGAAGGGATCGTTCTGGGCATCCTGGCCCTGTTGGCCATCTGGGGCGCATGGCAGGTTCCGGGCGCAGGCCCTGGCGACACCTGGGCTGGCATCGTGCCTTTTGCTGCTTCGCTAGGATTGCTGGGGCTTTCGGGTCTGATGATTGCGAGCGCCGCGCGGGTAGGAGCGGGCGACCCGGTCGAAGACCCGCAAAGTGAAAGCTCGGTGTTCGATATTATTGTGTTGTTCGCTGTGGCGCTGATCTATCAGCAGTCCTTCCGCTGGTTCGGATATATCCTTCCGACAGCGATCGCAGCGCCGGTCGTGCTCTACATCTTCGGGTTGCGCAATTGGGTCGGTCTTGCCGCCTCAACCGTTCTTTGTCCGCTTGTCTTTCACATTCTCTTCTTTGTCTTGCTTGGCGTCTTCCCTCCCTATGGAGAGGTCTTCGACTTGGCTGACTGGCTTCGGGGGTAATTCCGATGGAGATCTTTCCCGCCCTGCTGACGGTCATCACAGACCCGACGCTTCTCTTCGCCATTGTGCTGGCTGCTGTAGTTGGCATGATCGTAGGGGCAACGCCCGGGCTGACCGCTTCGGCCGCCATCGCAATGCTCTTGCCCATGACGTTCTACATGTCGCCCCTTTTCGCGCTGGCATTCCTTTATGTGATTGGCAAATCCGGTCGCTATGGCGGCTCGATCGCGGCGATCCTGTTCAACACGCCGGGCACCGCTGCAAGTGCGGCGACGCAGATTGATGGCTATCCGCTTGCCCGGGCGGGCAAGGCAGGGAAGGCGATGAAGGTCGCGACGATCTCGTCTGTTATCGGCGATCTGATGGGTGACATCCTGCTTGTGGTCGGCGTCGGGTTCATTGCCGCAATTGCCTTGAAGTTGGGGCCACCCGAGACCTTCGCCATCTACTTCGCCGCCTTCGTGGTGATCGGGTCGGTGATCGGCAAGTCCATCGTCAAGGGCCTGGCGTCTGCCTTGCTTGGCATTCTGATGGCCATGGTTGGCCTTGACCCGATTTCAAGCGAGGAGCGCTATACCTTCGGATCTTTCGATCTGTCGAACGGCATTGGGTTGGTCCCGCTGATGATCGGTGTCTTTGTTCTAGGTGAGGTTTTTGCCCAGCTAGAAGAACGCAAGAAAGCGAAAGGTGACATCAAAGAAAATGAAAGCGATCCGACCGGCCATACGCTAACTTACGAAGAATACAAACCCTGCATCCCCCATGCCGTCCGAGGTGGTTTCATCGGGGCAGGCATTGGGGTGCTGCCCGGGCTTGGCTCGGCCATCGCGGCTTTCATTTCTTACGGCGAGGGCAAACGACGTGCCAAAAATCCTGAAGAATGGGGCAAAGGCGCCTTGGAGGGTGTTGCAGCCCCCGAGGCCGCAAACAATGCCGTCTCTGGCCCCTCGATGGCACCCCTTCTGACGCTTGGCATTCCGGGATCGACTATTGGCGCCATCCTGCTGGGTGTCTTTCTAATCCATGGCATCCAGGTCGGGCCCACCCTGTTCCTGACGGACAAGGAACTGGTGTATCAGCTTTTCGCCTGCGGCATGATCGGCATCCTGACCTATGGCATCATCGGATATTACGGGGCTACGCAGGTTGCTCGCCTAATCCTAAAAGTACCGGTCAATGTGCTCTACCCATTGATTTTCATGACAGCTTTTGTTGCTGCCTATTCGGCGCGCGGGTCGATGTTTGATGTCACCGTGATGACAGTCGCCGGGTTCGTCGGTTGGTTGATGCGCAAGTATGACTTCAATATCGCGGCTTTCGTAATCTCCTTCGTGCTTGCGAAAGGGGCAGAAGAGACGTTCCGCCAATCCCTGCTGATGTCTGACGGCGGGGCTTTGGTCTTCATCGAACGCCCTATCGCCGCTGCGTTCCTGTTGCTTGGGCTGGCCGCCATGGGGTTCCGCATCCGCTCGATCGTGAAAGAGCGGCAGGTCGCGGACGGTGGCTTAGGCGATGCTTGATTCAACCATCTTTCGTGACTGTTTTTCGTCCCCCGAGATGCGAAACATCTGGTCTGAACACGCGACGATTTCGGCGTGGCTCGAAACAGAGCAAGTTCTGGCCCGATGTCAGGCTGACCTGGGGCTGATCCCGAACGACGCGGCATCAGCGATTGAAGCAGTCCGCGTCACCAATTTGAGCGTGGAAGATCTGGCAATTGAAATGGCCCTGGTTGGTCGCCCCATCATTGGCCTAGTGAAGCAACTTCGCACGCTTATCCCGGCGCATGCCAACCACGTGCACTTCAATTCGACCACACAAGACATCATGGACACTGCCATGGTTGTTCAGATGAAGTTGGGGCTGGAGGGCATCCGAACCAGTGTGACCCGGGTGATTGATCGTCTGGACACTCACATCGGCACACACGCCTCGACAGTTCTGATCGGGCGCACCAATGGCCAGCACGCAGTGCCAATCGCGTTGGCGACAAAGTTGCAGGTTTGGCGGTCGGAACTGTTGCGCAGAGTTGAGGCACTGGAATTTGCCGCCTCCCGTGGTTTGAACGTTCAGGTCGGCGGGCCTGTCGGCGATCTTCGGGGGTATGAAAATGGCGCGGGGGAAAGCGTAAAGTCGGCCATGGCCAAGGCTCTGGGTCTAGGAATGGCCGACCCTCACTGGCAAAACGCACGGGACGGTGTGGCAGAAATTCTAGCGGCGCTTGGACTGCTCTGTGGATCGCTGTGCAAGATGGGCCACAACATCAACCTTATGTCTTCTTCAGACATCGCAGAGGCGTCCGAAGGCCATGTGAACGGCAAAGGCGCGTCGTCCTCGATGCACCACAAACGCAATCAACGAGCCTCGGAATTCCTGGAAGCTGTCTCGCGGCTTGGCCGACAACGCGCCGAGCAAATTGGCGAGTTCACCCTGCACCAGCATGAACGGTCCGGAGGGGCCTGGATCGGCGAATGGGCTCTTGTGCCCGAAGTCTTCTTGCTGACCTCCGGCGCGATCTCCTGGGCTGAAACCCTCCTGTCGAACATCACGTTTCATGCTGAGCGAATGGAGGATCGGGCTGAGGCCGTGACTGCCTTAAACCGGGGGGACACCGTGCATCGTGATGCGTTTGGCTCTCGGCTGAGTTAATTTATTGTCATTATTGCCAGTAAATAGAATCCATCTTACGTGCGATCCAACACAGCACCTTGTTGGTGCGCGCAAACGGAACGGATGGAACATGGTCGGACGCCCGACAAATAGAGATGAACGGTACCGCCAAGTGATGGAAGCCCTCGTGCGCTCTGTCGCGCGCTACGGGTTAGACGGGGCATCCTTGTCGCAAATCGCCAAGGAAGCGGGCCTCACACGCCCTTTGATCCGCCATCACATCGGGAACCGCGAAGACATGATCGCGGCCCTGACCGATTTTGTTCTCAAGAGCTTTGACGAACAAACGCAGACCTTGGTCGATTCCCTGCCAAAGGAAAGACCTTCAGACGCTCTGATCTCCTTTCTGTTCTCGAAAAATGCCGTTTGCGAGCCGGATATGGTTTTGGCCTTCGCAGCCCTTACGGCCCGCGCAGCAGACGATGCAAAGCTGCGGCACCGGTGCCGAAAGACACTTTTGGATTTCGAAGCGGCCGTCGCGGACACCCTGTGGCGCGACCATGCTGGCGCGGATGATGCCGCACTAAGCGCCACAGCCCACGGGATCACGGCGCTTTACTTCAACCTTACATCGCTGGCCCCTCTGGATATGCCACCGGCCTGGAAGACGCAGGCCGCCCGGGTCGCCCGCAACCTTTTGGAAGAATTGGACACCCCGACATGACCCAAGCCCGCCTGCTGAACTATGCAACCTTTGCCGCACTGATTTTCGCCACCGCGCTCGGCTATCAATCCTTATGGGGGCTTTTGTTCCTCTATTGGACGATCCCGAATGTCTATTCGGGGCACGCCTTCCTTCTGTCTGACGTGACACGCGACGATGACCCGATCCTGTTCTGGCTGATCCAGATTGCCTGGGTGGTTCTGGGCCTGATGCTGGTGGCGCTCGATTTCTTTCCTGTGGGAGGTTGATCCATGACACAGAAGCTGCACCTGTTGCCGGTCGAAGCCTACACCTCGCAAGACTGGTTCGACCGCGAAATGCGGGACATCTTTTCAAGAACCTGGCGCTATGCCGGGTTCATGGAAGATATCAGCGAGCCAGGGCAATACATCACCGTTCAGGCCGGATTGAACAACATCTTCATCGTGATGGGCCGTGACCGCCGCCTGCGCGCCTTCCACAACATCTGCCGTCATCGCGGCACGCAGTTAATCCGCGCCGTGGGCAAGACGCAAAAGGCGCTGACCTGCCCTTATCACGACTGGACTTATGATCTGGAAGGCAACCTGATCTCGGTGCCTGAAGAGCAGGAAGAGTTCGGCCAAGTCGACAAATCCTGTCTTGGCCTAAAGCCCGCCAAAGTCGACATCTGGAAGTCGATGCTCTTTGTCCATCCCGACCCGGATGCGCCCTCGATCGCCGAATGGTTCGGTCCGACCGAACCGCATATCGGCCCGCATGTGCCTGAAGAGTTGGTGGAGTATGACGAGCTGAATATCAGCTACGAGATCAAGGCCAACTGGAAGTTGGTCGTCGAAAACTACATCGACGTTTATCACCTGAGCCATCTGCATTCGAACACGCTGAAGATGTATGACCACAAATCCGCCAAGTACCACTGGCAAGGCCCGCACTACATGTTCTGGGAGCCACCGGCTGAGGCATTCCTGAACGATCAGGAAAACAAGCTGATCGCACCACGCGTCATTCCCGAGGATAAAAACGGAGCCTGGGTGCCGATGCTCTTTCCCGGCATTGGGCTCGCCGGGTCTGAAGATGGCTGGAATACTTTCATCATCGAACCGCTTAGTCCCGAATTGACCCGTGTCTCCAACCGGGGACGCGTGTCCAACAGCTCGGGTTGGGAATTTGCGAAACAAACCATGAAGTCCTCGAACTTCTGGACCAAGTTTGGTCTGAGCGGAAAGTACGCGGCACATGACGCCATGGGCGAAGATGACCCGATGGTCGCGGGCGACTTCACGGGTGAAGACATCTACGCCTGTGAACAGCAGCAGAAATCACTGAAATCTCCATATTTTGAAACGGGCCCCGCCGCGGTTGGCGAAAGCCCGGTGACCCAACACCAGAAAGTCGTTCTGGAGTGGTTGGGAGAAGTCGAATGAACGCGCGTAACTTTTATCCTTTGAGCGTTCTGGACACCCGCGAGGAAATCGGCGGCATGGCCAAGACCGTCATGTTCGACGTGCCAGCCGCTTTGCGCAATACATTCGCCTGGCGGGCGGGACAACACCTATCCTTTCGCTTTCAGATTGACGGGGAGGAACAGCGCCGCAGCTACTCGATCTCGTCCTCGCCCTTCACCGGCGATCCTTTGCGGATCACCGTGAAGCGGGTGAAGGAGGGCGTGGTCAGCAACCACATCAACGACACGTTGCGAAAAGGACATCTGATCGACGTGATGCCCCCTTTTGGCGGCTTCTGTCTTGATCCCGGTGCCACATCGCGTCGCACGCATTACTTCTTTGGCGCAGGCTCGGGGATCACGCCTTTGTACGCCATGCTAAGTTCGGTCATGGCGGCTGAACCCAACTCTTTTGCGCACCTGGCTTACGGCAACAACAACGAAAGAAGCATCCTGCTAGAGCAGGAATTGAACGCCCTCTGGGACGCGAACCCTGATCGCATGACGGTCCACCATGTCTTTTCCAAACCGGGCTGGTGGTCCAGTGCTGACTACCGGCGCAAGGGTATCATCGACAAAGAGGCTATCGAGGCATTGATCACTGAAAACCCGCCCTATGCGCAGGATGCCCAATATTACATCTGCGGCCCCGGTGGCATGAACAAGGGCGTGAAAGAGGCTCTGTTTTCCCTCGATGTACCCGCAAACCGCATCCACATGGAAAGTTATGGCGGGACAACGGAACTGGACACGAGCATTGAAGGTATGGCCGCAAAGGCAAAGGTGACATTGGGCGGCACGACCCATTCTATCGACATTGCCAAAGGTCAGACTGTGTTAGAGGCGGTCAAGGCAGCAAGTTTGAAGCCGCCGTTTTCCTGTCAGTCCGGCGTCTGTGGAGCCTGTCGGGCCAGTTTGGCTAAGGGCAAGGTCCAGATGCGCGCGAGAATAGCGTTAGAAGATCGTGATATTGCCAATGGAGCCATTCTCACCTGCCAGTCCTTACCAGCGACTGAAGACCTCTCACTCACCTATGACTAGGCGATTTGACGGCAACCAAGCCGGTGTCTTTTTCACGGCGACTATTATACTTGCACTGGCATCCTGGCCCGTCAGCTTCAATCTCGGGGCCTACGGCGAAGTGTTCTACACAAGCGCTCTGACGATCTGGATCGCATCCCTGGCCGCGTTGTTTGCAGGCATCATCATTGGGAAGACGGAAGACGGCGAAGCGTACTTCACCTTGTGGGGCTGCATCCTGCTGCTGATCCCGACATTGTCATTGACCAGCGTCCTTTGGAGCGAAACAACCCCGTTTTTGGTGCCGGTACTCGATTGGGGCATTCTTTTGTCATTGCCTTACATCGCGTACGTCCTGTTGATGGTATCCGCCCAAGAAGCACTAGAGCTGAACGACAAGCGGCTAATTGTTTGGCTCGCTATCGGGTTCTTCTGCCTCAACTCACTGAGCTACGTGGCCGGCGTCTTCAACTACGTCTTCCTGACTTGCGAAGATTTCGTCATCGCGGGTGATGAGGCTCCTGCAAGTTGCTGGAACAATCAAAGCGTGCAAAAAAGTCAGAGCGGTCATTCACGCTAAGCGCAGCAGGGCTCCTTCTTGATCATCGGATGGATTGCGACATCTTGTGATACGTTGCCTCAGTCAACGTCGGGTTGTCGTTTTGGGTGGGCATGGCGGATCGGAGGATCAGTCATGGAAACACCAAATCTACCAGCCATTCGCGCACTTCGCCCTGCATGGAACAAGGGCCGCATCGTCGGTCAGAAACGGCCATTGAAACCAAAGCAAGTATGGGCAATCCGGGTGCGACTTGAGTTGGCCGAGAACCATCGCGACCTCGTCCTGTTCGACATGGCCATCGACAGCAAACTTCGCGGATGTGATCTTGTGAAGATGAAGGTCGTTGACGTCATGGCGTCTGGTCAGATCAAGTAACGGGCGTCAGTTCTTCAAAGCAAAACCCAGAAACCCGTGCGCTTCGAGATTTCCGAGGGCACGCGAGCCTCTGTCGAGAAGTGGATGGAAGACGAGTTGATGGTCGGCTCAGAGTACCTTTGGCCTGGCCGCTTCCACGAGCGCCTGCATATCTCGACACACCAATATGCACGAATTGTCCGTGACTGGGTTACGTCAATCGGCTTGGAGGCAACAGCATATGGAACCCATTCGATGCGCCGGACCAAGGTGACTCAAATCTACAAGAAGACGGGCAGGTATTGTCAAGTTGTTTGCGACCGATTGTGAAGCATTAGAAAAGGCAGGGTCATGCTACCATTTCGGTGGTGTACTCGACCCAGATGCTGAACGCGTCGTTGCGGGCGTGGCGGTATGAGGTTGTAGTGAGTTTATAGCGGCGGGGACGGAATATCAGGTTGATCTGATCATGCGCGGACAGAAACCTCTGAGGTTGCCGGTGTGACTTGAACCGACCAAACAACTTCTCGCGCTTTCGGGTCTGCCTGTGCGAAACTTCGATCGCATTGTTCAACCCTTTATGGGCCCGGTGGTCAGCCTGCGTTGCCAAGGCTCTGACGGGCTTGATGTAGCTGCGCAACTTGTCCGTTATCACGACCCTTGGCTCACCAAACCGAGTGACCAGTCTTTTGAATAACCGCTTGGCCGCCTTTGCACTTCGCCGGGTTTGCACAAGGATATCGAGAACGTCGCCGTTCGCGTCAATGGCCCGCCACAACCAGTGCCTCTTGCCGCGGATTGTGATGACAACCTCATCCAAGTGCCATTTGTCGTTCGGCTTGGGGCAGTCGGGCCGGATGCAGGCAGCAAAATGCGCGCCAAAACGATTGAACCAGAGCCGAATGGTTTCCCGACTCACCATGACACCCCGTTCCGCCAAAAGATCTTCGACATCCGCAGTGCTCAAGGCAAACCGATGGTATGCCCAGACCGCGTAGGCAATGACCTCACGAGGATAGCGAAAGCCCTTCAGGCGCGACATGCTGGATGGTATGTTCATTCATTGCCTGTAGTCGTCTTCGAAACGCCAGACAACTTGGCAATACCCGAAGAATACATCTGGAGCCGTCCCGCTCTGTTGGACTGGAAGTTGAGAAAGCTGGAACTGACTGCCGGTTACCCCTCTCACCGCGGTGGCAGGACAAAGGGTTCCGCTGCTGACTACAGTTTGAAATCGGTGCGTGATCAGGAGAGAGAAGCTGTCGGTCACGCCGAAGAAGTTTACAGGCGCTTCGTCGCAAAGTGGAAACAGCGGTCACCAATGGCCACGCCCGTTTCTCCTCAGTAGCTCACCCAAAGACAAGAGCCGTGCACCTCAAAAAGCTCTTGTCAAATACATCCGTCAAATACTTTGACCTGACTGTTTGAATTTTGGCAGGGCAACCAAACCGATTAAGCATTTTGTTCACCTCTCGAATGCCCGCTGCGTTGGTTCCGCTTTTGTCGATGACGATCTTGCTCGGGATTCCATTTGAAGACAGCGCTTTGGCAAAGAACCTAGCTGCCGCTGGACGGTTCCTCCGCTCAGACAGCATAAAATCAAGGGTATCTGCTGCCTTGTCGACAGCCCTGTAAAGGTACATCCAATTGCTGCGAACACGAACATATGTCTCGTCCATGCGTCAGGAGCTCAGCGTTGGGCATTTCTTCGATTGCGATCTTGCTGCGATCATCGGTGAATACTTCACAACCCACCTGTTGAGAGTGGCATGGTCCACCTGAACGCCGCGTTCCGCCAGGATTTCTTCTAAGTCCCGATACGACACCGTGTAACGCAGGTAGAAATACACAGCGTACAAAACTGCATCCTTGGGGAAATGACAGCCCTTCAATGAGATCGTGCTCAAACAACATGTTCAAAACTATTCGACGAGTACAAACCGAGGATCACGCACGCGCGTCAACTAGACCCCAGAGGTTGCGACACATCTTTTTTGGGTGCTAAGCCAGAGCTGTTGGCATATATTGTAGTTTATGCAAGTCGCTAACACTACATATGCCTCAAATCACAACCGACTGATCTTCGACTGTAAACATCGCAACGATGCTTGCGCACTAGGTAAGTTTGACGTTCGGCGGGTCGGCGGGGTAAGCGCGACACTCCCGGCGCCGCCTGTTTTCGACAGAACGGAGATACATGCCTAAGCAGATTATGTCCATAATCGATATGTTGAGAAACTTTATACTTGGCTTGACAGCAAGCTTTGATATGCCGGTTACCCCGTTCACGCCATGGCCCGCGCCCTCCGGTTCAGCTAGGACAGTAGATGTACCCGACAATGTCACTCAAGGCCCCTACCCTTTGCGCGGCAAAACAAAAAAGGCGCCGAAACCTTTCCGACGCCTTCACCTGACTTGCTAGTTCGTGATCTTACCCGTGGGTAAGATCATCCTCCTCGGGAAGCGCATCGAGCAGCGCGGCAATTGCTGCCTCCAGTTTGCTTCGATCAACGCGGGTAAAATCCAGATCATACCGCACCTCAATCCTTCCACTAGAAGCAGCACATTTCGCGATCCCTGCCCTGCCCGAAACCTGAAAAGTTGTTTTTGCGCGGCGTGGTTTACCTGCACTGGCGGCCTCCGTCTTCTTCGAGGACACAGCTTCTGGCTCACCTAGAAATGACCTCAGAATTGCGACTTCACGCGCGCCATCCCGATCAGGCTCGCTCTTCAGTGCCTCGCTTACCTGGCGAACCAGACCTGGCGTCGCGTCAAATTTGCGCTTTAGCTCAACACCCACGTTTCGCGGAATGTCGTTCGGGTGGGTCAGAACTTTGTCCAGCATCAGCAGCAAACTGGCAAAAGACCGAATATAGCTGCGCTTTGTGTAGCTGGCAGATTTGAACAGCGTGGACACCGCCTTGTCGACATCGGGACAGTCATTCGCAGGGTCTTCGGAATATGCACGGGCGAGGGCACCCATTTCCGCAAATGAGATATCCTTTCGGATCAGGTTCTCGTCGACCATACGCCGATAACTGTTGTCCAGATTACCCGCATCAGAAATCCCCGCTGGAATTCTGGCGTAGGTTTCGTCACCGGTCTCATCGTACAAGGCACGATAGGCAGACAAACGGCGCATGCCCTGGATCAATTCATACAGCCCGTCCGACCTGCGCTCCAGGCGGATCGGGTTGGACAAGCCGATCTCCCTAATAGAGTCCTTAAGTTCATCCAGTTCTGGATCGGGACCGGGTTTGCGATCTCGTGTCAGCTTTTCCGTTACAACGTCGTTCAGCACCACTCGTTCTGTCACCAAACCTTCGGCTCTCAGCCGAACCAGTTCGTGTGCAAGACGATCGTTTTCTGCACGGATGGATTGCTCTGTCGATTGTTGATCACGCAAAGCGTCGGCATTTTCCGAAATTGCAGCGGCCATTGGGCCACGTCGTTTTTCGAAAACTTTATCCGGCACCTTACCAACAGGAATGTCATCCATAGCCGGTAGATCAATATCGAACATTCTCCGCTTGCGGCTCATGCGTCATCCTCCACCTTGTCCCAGGCCGATAACATTACGCCCCGGAATTCCTCATACACATTGTCGAAAGTTGAGCGGGCGCGCCGCCAGGTTTCGCGAGTCATTTCGCGGTAGTCCATTTCGTAGACGGAGCTCAGAAAACGTCCAGACTGCTCCACCGCACGGGTCATTTCCACCGGGTGCTGTGCGACGTGCTCGCCAAATACCTTCTTAAAGGCATCAAACATCGCCAGATGCAGCGCATTGCCCGGTTCATACCGCGTCAACAGGAACCGCAACTCACAGAAGGTTTTCGGCAACCCAATCTTACCCGTGGGTAAGGTTTTGTCGAACCCATAAGCCAGATCTTCCAACGCTTCTGCTAATTGTCCGATGAACGATGTGGTCGAGTCATATTCCCAATAGCCAGGACCCGAAGGGATATAAAGCATGTCTGCGGCAAAGACCGCGTTCATAGACTGGTATCCGATTGCGGGCGGGCAATCGAACAGAATGAGGTCATAAGCGTCATCCGGAATCTGATCCAGATACCGGGACACCGCCGCAAAGAAGGACCATTCGGGATTCAGGTGCCGGTACTGGGCCGACGCAAATTCAACAAAGGCTGCGTTCGCACAGGAAGGTATAGCATCGATCGTCGACCAGGAGGTCTTCTTGATGAAATCAGCAATTCGCAGATCGCCCAGGCCCATATCTGTTATCGCGGGCGGCAACTCCCGGCGGGGCAGGGCGGTTCCCGATTCTGCAGCGGCGGGGCGGTTATTCATGCGTTCTGTTTCACGAATGAGGTCACGCGCCATGATCCCCCAGACCGTATAATCTTCGGCCACATCTGTCAGCCCCATCGAATGGCTTAGTGTAGCCTGAGGGTCGAAATCCACCACAAGGACCCGATACCCATCCAGGGCGGCTGCATGGGCAAGATGCAGCGCCACGGTCGACTTTCCCGCGCCACCCTTGAAGTTTGCGACAGCCGCACGAATGGCGCGCTTGCCTTCAGGGCGAGGGGGCATCAGTGACTTACGATTAATCTTGAGCCGTCGCCGAAGTTCGTTCACCTCTTCCAGGCTGAACCAGCGCTGACGCCCGTCGGGCTCAACTTCGCCACCGGGCAGGGACGGATCGGCCGCAAGCTTTCCGCGAAAGGTTGACTGGTTCACCCGGAAAATCAGTTCGGACACTTCCCAGCTGGAGAACCGGCGGAGCGTTTTCTCCATCTCAGGGCTAAAGGTCTGCTGGCGAATCCACCCCTGCAACTTGAGGGACTGATTGCGCAATGCGTTCAGGTCTTCGTGCGTGTACATGCCTCGGGTCTCTTAGTTTGGAACGTAAATTTCTGCTCGTTTCCTATTTACGCTTGATTTGCACTTTACGCAAAAGAAATTATGATGAGAGTACGATCTTACCCGTGGGTAAGAAAACAAGGCCTTAAACCGTACGAAGCGATTCGGTAGACCCAGTGATTGCCAATAAGCCAGGAGGGCCCCCAGCGACCAGTATATAGGGGGACGTTATGGCCGGCACTGCCACATATAGGGGGACACTAAGGGCCCATAAGGGGACGCCCTGTATGACCCCCATCACCAATACTTCACCAAATTTCTTTTCGTTTTTTGAGTTTGAACTGCGCAAGATCTCGCGATGTTCCAGTCTTTGCTTGACAGAATCGAAGCTTTGGACGCTAATTAGACCAAGATGACGAAAAGCGTTGGCAAACGGCGCGAGATTGGCGGGACACACCCGCCAGAGGCAGACTGAGCGGTGAGAACGGGTATGCAACTTGCGAAACCGGTCGGGCGAAATGCGCCGGCTTTGAAATATGATATACTATCTGCTCTGACCGTTCATGCGCTGTCAGGCGACAAACACCGACAACGAAGTATTTTGCGTATCATTGCGTTGATTACGACCCGGTATAACTGGCGCAACAACGAATTATCCATTGGGCGGGAAGAAATTTCGCGCCTGTGGGCAGTGAACGAAAGAACCGTAAAGCGCGAAATGTCCAGATTTCGCACATTAGGTTGGGTAACGGTAAAACGGCCCGCTGCGCGGGGTCGTGTAGCCGTGTACGAGATCGATCTGAAACAAATCCTGATTGACACCGAAGAGGTGTGGCCTGTTATCGGATCGGACTTTCAAGCCCGGATGACTGACGTGCCGGAACTCGAAACCAATGTCGTACCCTTTGCAACCAAACCCAGTGCCCCTGACAGCCTAGCTGGGGATGTGTGGTCGCAGGTACAGACGATTCTACACGGGCGCGATCCGGAACTGTGGGCAAGCTGGTTTCAACATCTGTCCGAAGCTGAAAGGGCAGGGGGGCGTGTTGTCCTTATCGCACCGTCACGATTCATGGCCGATTATATTTCGCAGAAGTGGTCGGCGCGACTTCTGGCCGCCTACAGCCGTATTGATCCGGGCATCAGGACGGTTCGCGTGGACGCAGCCGAGTAACTGTCTTCGGCCTTGTTGCCCAATTGACATTCAATAGCACAAGTCGGATTTCGTTGTTCTTGACGTTCTTCAGCAATGTGCCAAGAACTTGGACACAGGTATCCAAATCATCATGACTGACACCTTGAACCAGATTTTTATACAACTCGTTCACTGTAGGAGCCAATTTTTCGAGCGCTACCTTGCCAGCAGACGTCAACCTGACCGCCCGGATGCGTTGATCAGTCGAATGTATGTTAGTTTAAACATGCCCCTGCCAGCACCTGAAACCATCACCCCGATGGATCACAGGCCGATGATGCACTAACAACCAACTTGGACCAGTCAAATGAGGCTGCTGAGGGGCATGGAATCCGAGCGACGCATCTGCCGCGCGTTCGGACAACTCGCATCCATACAGCGGCACACCCCGTAAGGTTGTTCCGGCAAGGACATGTAGTTAGCCGACATGTTCGAGCTGACCCGTCAGCACTGTTGATATGGCTATCGTAGGATCGCCGCATCAGGTAGGCCCAAAAGAGCCAAGCTCAATTCGCCAACCCGGCTTCCCGAAGATCTCCAACAAACCTTTCAAGATCGCGCTTTTGTAGGTTTTCGAATGCCAGACAGGCGCGCGCGCAGGTCATGTCAGGGCGTTTTTCTTTGCTCTGGCGGATCATTTCTTTCGCCTGGTCTTTGGCTTTCTGCCGTATCAGTATTGCCGCCAACACATACCGACCGAATGGTTCAACGGATTTGCCCTCTAAAGCTGTTCTCGCACAAGTTTCTGCCTGATCAAAACTGTCGAGCACATAAAGGCAAAAGGCCTTGGCCAACAGTTTCACCTTGAAATAAGGACCCGATGGCCCAAACCGGGTTGCGGTCTCGAAATGCACTAGGGTCAGGACCCATTGATTTCTGCGGGGTTGCGTGATTCACGGTTCGAAAAACGAGCGGTGAACATGGCTGATC
>NZ_JBXWQP010000051.1:0-1143 GCF_059612445.1 Ruegeria sp. TASC047 | reverse complement strand
TGCGGACTGAGTAGACATTTGCCCCGCGTATTGACGGGCAACTCTCCTTTTAGCTATCCTCCCGGCATGATTGGCGGCAAATTCTTCGACGATCTGTCGGTTGGAGATAATTTCGAGAGCGGCGGGATAACCCTCACCGAGGGTGCGATTATAGACTTTGCACTTACACACGACCCTCAGCCCTTCCACATAAACAAGGTTGCAGCGAAAGAGTCGATTTTCGGCGGCCTCATTGCCAGTGGCTTTCAAACCATAGCGCTCACTTTTCGGCTGTTTCGTGACACTGGTGTACTGGCCGGCACCAACTTAGGCGGGCATGGCATGGACGAAGTGCGGTGGCTCGCTCCTGTCTTCCCGGGCGACACTCTTTCTGCGCGTGTTACGGTTGAGGCCCTCACACCATCACGCTCAAAACCCGATCGCGGAACCGTGCGGTTTCGCTACCGGACTTACAACCAGAACAACCTTGAGGTGCTGAGCCTGACCATGGACCATGTGATGGCGCGCCGAAAGCAGGACGGTTCGCACTGGTGACCGGGTGAACGGCTGCTCTGGGCCGACAACAATCATTCGCTGCGTGCCGGCGCCATGAAACCATCTGAACGTCAGCTTCGCGGTTCTCTGACGGCCTTCGTGCAGTACGAAAGTTCTTAAATTCCTACGACTTGGTCTTTGAGGCTGTACAGTATGTAAAGGACTTCCTCTTGTTCGCGCTGACCAATGCCGTTCTCTTGCAGAGCGTTCATGGCATCGTCAAGAACTGCGACGAACTCATCTCCGCTGATGTTCATAAACTGATGCGCCGCAATCATGTCTTTGCCCGAATAAATCTCAGGACCACCTGACCCAGCTATGAAGAAGTCACCGGCCATTTGCTTGAGGTTATTCATATCGCTCCCCGCAAACCGCGAAGAAACAACCGGGTTTTTCGAATGATTGTCGACGAGCACGTCAACGATCTGTCGAATACCGTCGGTACCTCCTAGACGTTCGTACAACGTGCGAGTCATGACAAACCTCCTTGATCACAGCGTGTTTAATGCGGTCCTCATGCCGAGGAATCTAACATACAAGTTGGTCCAGCACTAAATTTCTTTATTTTATGCAGCACCACAGCGGAAGAAGACGACTGCATTGGGCTCT
>NZ_JBXWQP010000050.1:0-112594 GCF_059612445.1 Ruegeria sp. TASC047 | reverse complement strand
CACCCGGCAAAATCAACCATCTTGCCGCCCAACTCAACGTGAAGCCCATACAACGGCGTGCGTCTAATCTCGGTCATTGATCCAACCTTTCACTCAACGGGACTGGTCGCGAACAACCATGACGGTGCAATGCGCGTTGCGCACGACACGGGCCAGGTTCGGACCGATTTCATAATTCGGAAAATCACCCTTGGTCGATGCCATGACGATCAGGTCAAAGCCGTCCTTGTAGGCGCGCTTGAGGATTTCACGGTAAACGCTGCCTTCTTCAACATGGACAGGCACGTCCGATGCGTTGCCATGATCCAGAATGGCCTGAACCGCATTTCGCACGTGATCTTTGGCGCCGGCGCCGTAGTTGGCGGGCAGGTTCGGCAGCTGGATGATCTCGGGGATGACGGCAACCGCGTGCAGTTCAGCTGAGTAGAATTTCGCCTGTTCCAATGCGACTGGCAGGGCATTTTTCCACGAACGGTCGTCGGTGTGATCAATGGGCAGCAGGATTTTCGTGGCCATCACGTCTCTCCTCGAGATATGGAATTCTGTTTCAAAGGCGGGGGGCCGGAATGGCCCCCCGGTTTCAAGTCAGACCAAGCTTATTCGGCAGGCGCGCCGCCCGGCTCTTCGGACTTGCCGCTCGAGGCGAAGAACTCTTTCGTCAGCTTGAAGACGATCGGGCTCAGCAGGGCCAGGGCGATCAGGTTCGGAATGGCCATCATGGCGTTCAGCGTGTCGGCCAGCAGCCAGACAAAGCCCAGATCCGCGGTTGCACCGAAGTAGATCGCGATGATCCACAGGATGCGGTAGGGAAGCAGGGATTTCACGCCCAGCAGGAATTCGACGCATTTCTCGCCATAGAAGGACCAGCCGAGGATGGTAGTAAAGGCAAAGATCGACAGAGCGATGGCGATGATCGACCCGCCGATACCCGGCAGAGTGGTCTCGAACGCCAGCGAGGTCAGCGCCGCACCGGATTCCCCCGATGTCCAAGCACCTGACGAGATGATCGCCAGACCGGTGATCGAACAGACGATAATAGTGTCGATGAACGTTCCCAGCATCGCGATCAGGCCCTGGTTGACCGGGCCTTTGGTCTCGGCTGCCGCGTGCGCGATCGGAGCGGAACCCAGACCCGCTTCGTTCGAGAAAACACCCCGCGCCACACCAAAGCGGATGGCGGCCCAGACGGCTGCACCTGCGAAACCACCTTCGGCGGCTGATTGGGTGAAGGCGTAGGTGAAGACCAGCGACAGCGCATGACCGATGTTGCCGATGTTGATGATCAGGACCAGCAGTCCGGCAACGATATAGGCAATCGCCATGAACGGAACCAGTTTACCGGCGACCGCACCGATACGGGTGATACCACCCAGAATAACAGCGGCGGTCAGAACCATCAGAGCGACACCGGTGACCGAGGTGTTTACTCCGAAATTCGATTCCAGAACCTGTGCAACACCATTGGCCTGCACGCCGTTACCAATGCCAAAGGCCGCAACTGCGCCAAACAGGGCAAAGGCAACACCCAGCCACGCCCATTTCGCGCCCAGACCGTTCTTGATGTAGTACATCGGGCCGCCGACGAAGTTGCCCAGCTCGTCCTTTTCGCGGTATTTCACCGCGCAGACAGCCTCGGCATATTTGGTGGCCATGCCCACCAGGGCGGTCATCCACATCCAGAACAATGCGCCCGGACCGCCCAGGAAGACAGCAGTGGCAACACCGGCGATGTTCCCCGTACCGATGGTGGCCGACAGCGAAGTCATCAACGCGTTGAACGGGCTGATCTGCCCTTCGCCCTGACCTTCACGGCCTTTGAACAGCAGGCTGAAGCCCGTGCCAATGCGCAGGATCGGCATGAACTTCAGTCCGACCTGCAGGAAGAAGCCGACGCCAAGGATGAGAACCAGCATCAGCGGCCCCCACACGACGCCATTGATGGCCCCTACGATTGAATTTAACGCTTCCATGGATTCCCTCCCATTTGCGTTTGGTTTATGCCCCTTTGGCGATAGCCCGCTGGCGAGCCTGCCTGAGAGCAGCGAAATCTTCGTCCGCATGGAACGACGACCGGGTCAGCGGGGTTGCTGACACGTGCAAAAAGCCCTTGGACCGGGCAATCTGTTCCAGCTGGGCGAACTCTTCCGGTGTCCAGAACCGGTCGATTGGATGGTGTTTCGGGGTTGGTTGCAGATATTGGCCAACGGTCAGGAAATCGACCTGCGCTGCACGCAGATCATCCATGACCTGACGCACATCCGTGAGTGTTTCCCCCAGGCCCACCATCAGGCCGGATTTGGTGAATAGTTCCGGATTGGCGCGCTTGGCATCATCCAGCAGCCGCAGCGACGTGTAATACCGCGCGCCAGGACGGACGGTCGGATATAGGTGCGGCACGGTTTCCAGATTGTGGTTGAACACGTCCGGTGCGGCGTCAAAGACTGCCTTGGCGGCGTCGCCCTTGCCTAGAAAATCGGGGGTCAGAACTTCGACCGTGGTGCCGGGCTTTTGGTGGCGTACCGCCCGAATGGTCTGGGCAATATGCTCGGCCCCGCCATCGGCCAGATCGTCGCGATCGACCGAGGTGATGACGACATGGCGCAGGCCCAGCTTCCTGACCGCCGCTGCAACGCGACCGGGTTCGAAAGCGTCCAGCGCGTCGGGGCGGCCAGTCGATACGTTGCAGAACGAACATCCGCGTGTGCAGACCTCGCCCATAATCATCATGGTTGCGTGGCGCTTGGACCAACACTCGCCGATATTGGGGCAGGCCGCCTCTTCGCAGACCGTCGCCAGATTGTGATCCCGCATCAGGCGCCGGGTTTCGTAATAGGCGGAGCAGTCGCCTTTTTTCTTGCGTATCCACTTGGGTTTGCGCGGAATGACGCTGTCGGCCTTTTTGGCTTTTTCCGGGTGACGTGGTCTAAGCTGGATGGTCATCTGGCTGGTCCCCGCTACGCGTGAATTGCCCGGCCCATGGCGTCAAGGCAGGCTTCTTTCACAGCCTCGCCCATCGCCGGGTGGGCATGGCAGGTGGCTGCGACCTCGGCGACGGTGATGCCCTTGGCCATGGCCAGAACCAGCTCGGCAATCAGATCTCCCCCATGCGCACCGCAAATATGCGCGCCCAAGATCTTGCCTTCGGAACTGGCCAGCACCTTGACGGCCCCGTCGGTCTCGCCGGTCGAGCGCGCCCGCGAATTGGCCATGAAGGCAAACTTCCCGACCACGTATTCAATGCCCGTTTCTTGCAAGGCTTCTTCGGTCAGCCCGACCGAGGCGACCTCGGGGTCGGTGTAAACCA
Source organism: Ruegeria sp. TASC047 (assembly GCF_059612445.1). NCBI lineage: Bacteria > Pseudomonadati > Pseudomonadota > Alphaproteobacteria > Rhodobacterales > Roseobacteraceae > Ruegeria > Ruegeria sp. TASC047. Next base: position 109,290 of record NZ_JBXWQP010000050.1, on the reverse strand, counting down.
CGCCGGGCACGGTATTGTAGTCAACATGCCCCGCTTCGCCTGCCAGCATCTCGACACAGGCAACGCCATCCTCTTCGGCTTTGTGCGCCAGCATCGGCCCTGGAACGCAGTCGCCAATGGCATAGATGCCGGGAACAGAGGTACAGAATGTGTCATCCACCTGAATAAATCCGCGCGGGTCGCAGGCTATCCCCAGTTCTTCCAGCCCCAACCCGCGCGTTACCGGTCGGCGTCCGACGGCGATCAGAACCTTGTCGGCCTCGATCACCTCTTCCTTGTCTTTGCCAACCCGATCCAGAGCAAGCGTCAATCCGGCCGTGGTCTTGTTGACGGATTTCAATGCCCGACCAAGCTGGAACTTCAGGCCGCGCTTGGCCAGCGCCCGCTGTGCCAGTTTTGCAATCTCGCCATCTATGCCGGGCAGCACACGGTCCAGATATTCGACGACGGTGACTTTCGCGCCCAGACGCGCCCAGACCTGACCAAGTTCCAGACCGATCACACCTGCGCCGACCACCACCAGATGATCCGGCACGCTTTCCATCGCGATCGCGCCGGTCGAACTCAGGACGTCCTGCTCATCAATCTCGATCCCCGGTAGCGAGGTAGGTTCCGACCCGGTCGCGATCAGAATGTTCTTTGCCTCATAGATGTCAGCGTCAACCTTGATCTGCCCGACTGAAGGGATGCTGGCCCAACCTTCGATCAGGTCAACGCCGTTCTTCTTGAACAGGAATGCGATGCCTTTGGTCAGGTCCCCCACGATCTTGTCCTTGCGCTCCATCATCGCGCCGACATTGATGCTGCCCCCCTCGACCGCAACACCGTGGGAGGAGAGATGTGCAAGCTCGGCATATTTGGCCGAGGAGGTCAGCAACGCTTTGGAGGGGATGCACCCCACGTTCAGACAGGTGCCGCCAAGAGCGCCGCGCCCTTCGACGCAGGCAACTTTCAGTCCCAGCTGAGCCGCGCGGATCGCGGCAACATAACCGCCCGGTCCGCCTCCGATGACAATCAGATCGTAGGTGTTCATTTCGCGCACTTTCAGTAGATCGGGTGGCTTGCGCAAAGCGCGCGAACCTTTTCGCGGGTTTCTTTTTCGATGGCCGCGTCGCCTTCGGGCGACTGCGCCAACGCGTCCAGAACATCGCCGATCAGATGGCCGATCTGTTTGAACTCTTCAGGGCCAAAACCCCTGCTGCACCCGGCGGCAGTGCCCAGACGGATACCGCTGGTGATGGTGGGCTTCTGGGGATCGCCCGGAACGCTGTTCTTGTTACAGGTGAACCCGGCACGTTCCAGCGCGGCCTCGGCATCCTTGCCGGTCACACCGATCGGGCGCAGATCGACCAGCATCAGGTGGTTTTCGGTGCCACCCGAAACGATGTCACATCCACGCGCCATCATGACATTGGCCAAAGCCGATGCACTGTCGACAACGCGCTGCATGTATTCTTTGAACTCCGGCTTCAGCGCCTCTCCGAATGCAACCGCCTTGCCGGCGATCACATGCATCAGCGGTCCACCTTGCAAGCCCGGGAATACGGCAGAGTTGATCTTTTTCGCCAGCGCTTCGTCATTGGTCAGAATGATCCCGCCCCGCGGGCCGCGCAGTGTCTTGTGGGTGGTTGAGGTGACGATATGCGCGTGCCCAATGGGCGAAGGGTGCAGGCCAGTTGCGACCAGACCCGCGATATGCGCCATGTCCGCCAGCAACCACGCACCAACTTCATCTGCGATCTCGCGGAAACGGACAAAGTCGATCTTCTGGGAATAGGCCGATGCGCCTGCGATGATCAGCTTGGGCTTTTCCACCCGAGCCAGCTCGGCCACCTGGTCGTAATCGATCAGGCCGGCTTGGGTCAGACCGTATTGTACCGGCCGGAACCACTTGCCGGATTGGGCAGGTTTTGCACCGTGTGTCAGGTGTCCGCCCGCATCCAGCGACATGCCCAGGATGGTGTCACCGGGGCTCAGCAACGCCAGTTTGACCGCCCCGTTCGCCTGAGCGCCGGAATGGGGTTGAACGTTGGCGTATTCACAACCGAACAGCTGTTTCAGCCTTTCGATGGCTTCGACTTCGACCTCGTCGACATATTCGCACCCGCCATAATAGCGGCGCGCAGGATAACCTTCGGCGTATTTATTGGTCAGGACCGAGCCCTGAGCCTCGATCACAGCTTTCGAGACGATGTTCTCGGACGCGATCAATTCAATCTGTTCCGCCTGACGTATTCCTTCGCGCGCGATCGACGCGGCGATTACCGGGTCAGCCTCATTCAGCGACGTTTTGAACATTATCCCCTCCTTCGGTTCCGAATCCTCAGTACGAAACTTTGTTTCCAATAGTGGAAAATGATCCAACAAGGCAACAAAAATCTCTTATTCAAGAAGTTGCGTATGTATGGGAAAACCTGTAGCCTTTGAAAAACAGGGGGAAATCCATGGTCGATGAAAGCCAAAACGATGTTTCCGGGCTGGAAGAACCGGACGAAGGCGAGGCTTTGGGCCGCTCCATTCGCGATGCGCGGCGATCAAAAGGCTGGACTTTGGAAGAGGCTGGCCGTGCTGCGGGTATTGGTCGGTCCACTCTGTCCAAGATCGAAAACAACCAGACACGGCCTAGTTTTGAAATCGTGCGGCGCCTGACACAGGCGCTCGACATGAGCACGCCACAGCTGTTCCTGCAATCGGGTCAGTCGGGCATCTCGGGTCGCCGCGATTTCACCCCAAAAGGCGAGGGGGAATTCAAGACCACGCCCACCTATCATCACGAACTGCTGTGTTCTGAACTGACCAGCAAACGGATGCTACCCTATATCGCAACGATCAAGGCGCGGGATGTATCCGAGTTCGACACTTGGATTCGGCACTCTGGCGAAGAATTCATGTATGTACTCAGCGGCGAGCTGATTTTCCTTTCCGAACATTACCGACCCTTACCCATGAAGGCGGGGGATTCACTGTATTACGACAGTGGAATGGGCCATGGCTGTATCTCGACCAGCGACGAAGACGCCAAGATTCTGTGGGTTTCGCTGGAGTGACATCAGAAAACCGCATGCTTTATTGCAGGTTGTGAAAAGCAACAAACGGCTTCCCGCCAGTCCGGGCTCATCGCCCCGACAGGTTTCCATTCCGAAATGCGGTCGGCGTTTGACCGAATTCGGCCTTGAACGCGCGGGTCATGGCGCTGGCGTTTTCATATCCACAGCGCCCCGCGATCTCGGCGATGGATTGTTCCGTATCCTCGGCCAGATTGCGCGCGCGGTTCAGGCGCAGACGCCGGTACAGCGCTTGCGGAGTTGTTTTCAGTTCCGCCTGAACACGCGTTTCAAGCCGTTTTTGCGAACACCCGATTTTCCGGGCCACACTCCGGACTGACAGCGGTGCTTCAAGATGCGCCTGCATGACGGTCAGCGCACGATTGACCAGCGTGTCCTCGGATTTCAGAGGCAGGTCATAATGGCCACGCCCGTTCCGGCTCATGAACAGGTGCTCAACCTCCATCGCCAGCAGCGGGCCGTGATCCCGGCGGATAAGGGTCAGGGCCAGATCGAAGGCTGCCATGGCCCCGGAACAGGTCAGACGGTTGCCATCGATGACAAACCGTTCCTGCACGGCCTCTACCGCCGGAAACCTTTCTTCGAACCGCGAAAATTCGTCCCAATGAATGGTTGCCCTGTGGTCATCCAGCAATCCGGCGCTGGCAAGCAGCCAGCTTCCCGTATCCAGCCCGGCCAGGTGCTTGTGTTTCTTGGCCGCAGCCAGCACGGCACGCATGGTCGACCGCGTATCCAGCTTCAGGTATCCATATGACGGCATGACAACAAGAAAATCCCCCTGTTGATCGCCGATGGCCCCGTTCGGGGTGACGACAAGGCCGCTGGAGCTTTGAACAGGGTTGCCGTCAAGCGAACAGAAGCGCCACGCATATAACGCCTGCCGCGACAGGGTGTTTGCCGCCCGCAACGGTTCGACCATGTTCGCAAGGCAATGGTTCGAGAACCCGTCGAACAGCAGGACATTGTACTGCTGCGATAATATTTTCGAATTTGGCATGAAACTGATCTATCTCTGCATGCCGTGACCATGAGCGATGGCGTTTGGTTGGTCAACCACCGATCCAGGGAACACGCGCCATGCAGTTTGGTCTGACAGAAGAACAGAACATGATCGTTTCGACGGTCCGCAGCTTTGTAGAAAAAGAAATCTACCCGCATGAAGACGCGGTGGAACGCAGCGGAACGGTCCCGCTGGAGCTTGGCAATGAGATCAAGCAGAAATGTATCGATCTGGGGTTCTATGCTTGCAACTTCCCCGAGGAAGTGGGCGGCGCGGGCCTGTCGCATCTGGATTTTACACTGGTCGAGCGTGAGCTGGGTCGTGGGTCGATGGCGCTGACGCATTTCTTTGGCCGCCCGCAGAACATCCTGATGGCCTGCAACGATGAACAGCGCGAACGCTATCTGCTGCCTGCTGTGCGCGGGGAAAAGATGGACGCGCTGGCGATGACTGAACCGGATGCCGGATCGGACGTGCGCGGCATGAAATGTCAGGCGGTGCGCGACGGTGGCGACTGGGTCGTCAACGGATCGAAACACTTCATCTCGGGCGCGGAACACGCGGATTTCTTTATTGTCTTCGTTGCCACCGGCGTGGATGAGACCCCGAAAGGCCCCAAAAAACGCATCACAACCTTCCTGGTGGATCGCGGCACACCGGGCTTTGAAGTGCGCGACGGTTACAGATCCGTCAGCCACAGGGGCTATAAAAACTGTATCCTGTATTTCGACAATTGCCGCCTGTCCGATGCCCAGGTTCTGGGCGAGGTCGATGGCGGCTTTGCGGTGATGAACGAATGGCTCTACGCGACCCGGCTGACGGTTGCGGCCTTCTCGGTCGGTCGTGCGCGGCGCTGCTTTGACTATGCGCTGAACTACGCCGCCGAGCGCAAGCAATTCGGCCAGCCCATCGGCAAGTTTCAGGGTGTCGGTTTTCAGATTGCCGACATGATCACCGAGATTGATGCCGCCGACTGGCTGACCCTTGCCGCTGCTTGGCGTTTGGATCAGAACCTGCCCGCAAACCGCGAGATCGCCTCGGCCAAGCTCTATGCCTCCGAGGCATTGGCGCGGGTCACCGACACGACGCTGCAAATCTTCGGCGGCATGGGCCTGATGGATGATTTCCCGATTGAACGGTTCTGGCGCGACGCCCGGGTCGAACGGATCTGGGACGGCACCAGCGAGATTCAGCGCCACATCATCAGCCGCGATCTTCTGCGTCCGCTGGGCGCCTGACCATGACCAAAGACCTGACCCGGCTGCTGCGCCCGAAATCCATCGCTGTCATTGGCGGCGGTGCATGGTGCCAACAGGTTATTCTGCAATCCGAACGCATAGGATATGCCGGTCAGATCTGGCCGGTCCATCCCAAGGCTTCGGACATTGCGGGCCACAAGGTTTATGGGCATATCGAAGACCTGCCCAACGCACCTGACGCGGTTTTTATCGGTATCAACCGCCACGCCACGGTCGAAGCGGTTCAAGTCCTGTCCAGCATGGGTGCGGGTGGCGCTGTCTGCTTCGCCTCGGGCTTTTCCGAGGCCGTGGCCGAGGACCACACCGGCGGGGATTTGCAGGATCAACTGATCGCAGCGGCCGGTGACATGCCCATTCTGGGCCCGAATTGCTATGGCTTCATCAACGCGCTGGACGGGGCATTGCTGTGGCCGGATCAGCACGGGGTTGTGCCCGTCGACAAGGGCGTGGCGATCCTGACGCAAAGCTCGAACATCTCGATCAACCTGACAATGCAGAAACGCGGGCTGCCGATTGCCTATATGGTCACCTGCGGAAATATGGCTCAGACCAGTCAGGCGCAAATCGCCTCGGCCCTGATCGATGACCCGCGCGTGACTGCCGTGGGCCTGCATATCGAAGGCTTCAAGAACATCCGCGAGTGGGAGGCGCTGGCCGCCAAAGCCCATGCAAAAGGCATCCCTCTGGTCGCCCTCAAGGTCGGCGCATCGGAACAGGCGCAAGCGGCAAGCGTTTCCCATACCGCATCTCTGGCGGGCAGCGATGCCGGGGCGCAGGCGCTGCTTGACCGGCTTGGCATTCCGCGCGTTTCGGCACTGCCTGACTTCCTTGAAACGCTTAAACTGTTGCACTGCTACGGGCCGCTGCCGGGGGGCAACATTTCCTCGATCAGCTGTTCGGGGGGCGAGGCGAGCCTGATTGCCGATATGGCCGTCGGCAAGGGGTTGCAATTTCCACGGCTGAGCGGTGAAAAGCTGACCCGCCTGCGCGGCGCGCTCGGGCCAATGGTCGCGCTGAACAACCCGCTGGATTATCACACCTATATCTGGCGTGACGAGCAGGCGATGACGCGGGCCTGGTCGGGCATGACGGGTGACGATATCGACATGACATTCTCGATCGTCGACTACCCGACCACCGACTCCACCGATTGGGCCTGCGCAACGCAGGCAGCGCTGAACGTACGGGCAGAAACCGGCGCCCGGTTTGCGATTGTCGCCACCTTGCCGGAACTTTTGCCGGAAGACATCGCACAACAGCTGATGGCCGGGGGTGTTGTCCCCTTCATGGGTCTGCGCGAGGCGCTATCTGCGACCCGCGCCGCAGGGCAGGTCAAGGCCCCATCCGCAGCGCCCGTTTTGCAACCGGGCATGATGGAACCAACCCAAACCCTGACCGAAGGCGCCTCGAAGGCGGCGCTGGCGGCATGCGGCCTGCGTATCCCGCAGAACCGGACGGTGCGGGGCGCGGAAGCTGCCCGTGCCGCAGCGGACCAGATGGAAGGCCCCTTTGCCGTCAAAGGTGTCGGGCTTGCGCATAAATCCGAACACAGCGCCGTTCGGCTGGGCATCCGGGCCCAGGACGTCGCGGCTGTCGCGGCAGATATCGGCACCGAAGACATCCTGATCGAGGAGATGGTTACCGGACCCGTTGCCGAACTTCTGATTGGCGTGGTGCGTGATCCCGCCCATGGGTTTGTTCTGACCCTTGGGGCAGGGGGCGTGCTGACCGAACTGCTGCGCGACACGGTATCCTTGCTGGTGCCCAGCCCGCCCGAAGACGTCCGCTCCGCCCTCGGTCAATTGAAGATCGCCCCGCTGCTGGCGGGCTATCGCGGTCAACCGGCGGCTGATATGGATGCGGTTGTTGCCGCGGTCGAGGCCGTTCAGACCTATGTCATGCAAAATGCCGACACGCTTGGCGAGGTCGAGATTAACCCGCTCCTGTGCACGCCGGACAAAGCCGTTGCCGTGGACGCCCTGATAAGAAAGGCCTGAGATATGGACCCGATCAAAACCCGCCGCGATGACTCGATCCTCGAGGTCACGCTGGACCGCCCTAAGGCAAACGCGATCGATCTGATCACCAGCCGCAGAATGGGCGAGGTCTTTGCTGAATTCCGCGACGACCCGGACCTGCGCGTGGCCATCCTGACCGGCGCTGGCGAGAAATTCTTTTGCCCCGGCTGGGATCTGAAAGCTGCCGCCGACGGCGACGCGGTGGACGGAGATTACGGCGTCGGCGGGTTCGGAGGCCTGCAAGAGCTGCGCGACCTGAACAAGCCCGTGATTGCCGCCGTCAACGGTATCGCCTGCGGCGGCGGGCTAGAGCTGGCCTTGTCAGCAGACATGATCCTAGCAGCTGACCACGCCACTTTTGCCTTGCCGGAAATCCGCTCGGGCACCGTTGCGGATGCCGCCAGCATCAAACTGCCCAAGCGCATCCCCTATCACATTGCGATGGAGCTGCTGCTGACAGGCCGCTGGTTTGATGCCGAAGAAGCCAACCGCTGGGGTCTGGTGAACGAGATTGTCGCCGCTGATCAGCTAATAGACCGCGCGTGGGAACTCGCCCGCCTGCTGGCGTCAGGGCCGCCGCTGGTCTACGCGGCCATCAAGGAGATCGTGCGCGATGCCGAAGACGCCAAGTTTCAGGACGCCATGAACCGCATCACCAAACGGCAACTGCGCAGCGTGGATGTTCTCTATTCCAGCGAGGACCAGCTTGAAGGTGCGCGTGCATTTGCTGAAAAACGCGATCCGGTCTGGAAAGGCAAATAATAACGCGGTGTGTTTGTCGCGCGGATCCGGTAAATTTCCCATTTACTGATCTGCGCCACAGGTGCACAGTTAGGCATGCCTTATTTCGAACGAAAACCATACGTTAGCACGCCACTTCCGGTCAGCCCGATCGCGCCGCAGCCGGATGCGCAACCGATCTCGGACATTGCCCGCCGCGTGCTTGGGGCTGAACGGGGCGCGCAACAGCCGCTTGAAGGGCCATTTGCGTGCCGCAAAACCTGCCACCCCGGCGGTACCGCAACCATATTGCTGTCCTTTGACGCACCAAACGGTGGCGGGCCTGTCGCATTACAGTTCGAACCGGGCGACCTGATCAACCGGAACGGCGACACTCTTCCGGCAAACCGGGTCAATGTTGTCCCCCCGCAAATCCAGTTAAACCCCGGCGAGTCAACAGATGTTGCCGTCATTGTAACCGTGCCGGATCTTGCCGATCCCGGCGAATATCACGGTCGGATTGCCTGCACGGGCACAGTGCAAACCTCGATCGTCGTGATGTATGAGGTGGCGGGCGCTCAAACCTGACGGGTTACGAGATAGTCCATGAAATGGCCCAGAAACGCGCGCGGCACTTCTTCAGTGGCTGCAAAAACCTGCGCAAACTCCTGACGGGCCGAGGCCAGCAAGTCATTGGCCGCGTCCTGTGCATATCGGATGCAGCCATAGTGATCCATGCGATCCAGAACCCAGCTGACATCCTGCGTCGAGCGGCTGTCGCGCGGGTTTGACAGCATCTCCGACAGGCGCGCTTTTTCGGGCTCGTCCGCCTGCAAGCTAAGCCGCCCCAGCATCAGCGTGCGTTTGCCTTCGTAAATGTCCCCGCCGATCTCTTTGCCATATTTGTCCTGCGAGCCCACGAGATTCAGAACATCATCCTGTATCTGAAACGCAGCCCCCAGAAAAAACCCAAACGCGTTAAAATCGTCCAGGTTCAACGCGCCAGACGCCACATCATGAGGCCGGGCAATCAACGCCCCGATGCGCATGGGGTGAATGAAGCTGTACCAGCAGGTCTTTTTCAGACACATCGTCAGATAATCCGATGCATCCACGTTCAGCCGGTTGTCCCGTATCCAGCCAAGCTCCAGCGCCTGACCTTCAATGGACTGCTGCAACAGATGATCAAACTCGTCCACCACGCGTATGCCGGTTTCAGGGCCCAGCGGCCCAAGGTTCTGGCGCAACAGGCGCAGGGCCAGCGATTGCATCCCGTCACCGGTATTGATCGCCAAAGGGACCCCAAGACGCTTATGCATACATTCGCGCCCGCGCCTGAAATCGCTTTGATCCTCGATATCGTCATGGATCAAAAACGCGTTGTGCAGCAGTTCAAGAACGGCGGCTGACACTCGCGCGGTCTCGCTGTCACCACCGAAAGCCTCGCAGGTGGCCAGCAACAGCGCGGGCCGCAAACCCTTGCCCGAGGTTTCGATGTAATCCCGCATCGGCCCGTACAGATAGGCCTGCGGCTCGCCCGTCGGCAGCAGTTGCAAAAGCGTCTCACGGGCCCGATCCCCGTATGAGGTCAGCGTTTTCAGAAAATCCTGCTGTACCGCAGGATCCAGATGTGCTGTGCCAGTGGCCACAGGGTCATCCCTTCTGGGTGATGATCACACGGGTTTTGGTCTCGTTCCTGCCCGTCTCGGCAAGGTTTGGTCCGGTTGCGGAAAAAGGTGAATCCGTCAGCGGCAAGGCTTTGGACAACACCCCTGTCTGGCCGCTGTCCCGGCCCAGATCAAAGGCAACATCCTCTGCAATCTCCTCTCCCGGGATCGGAAGATCAGCGGTCGGCTCGTAGGCCACCATCAGGTCAAACAGCTCTTTCGGAGGGCAGATCATGCGCAACGCGTCCGCAATCGCAGGGTCTTCGGTAATCCCGCCGGGTTTTGAATATTCCGTAGCCGGTTTCGCAATGACGGCAAGCGGCCCTTCGCCGCCACGCTCAACACCCACTGCATCCTGTCCCATCCTCAGCGCGGCTTCGACCGCAACTGCAAACCGGTTGTCCCAGGGCAGGCCGGCCTGATAACGGGCAAAATCATAGGCGCGCAGCGGTTTCAGGATATCCGGCTCGTGCAGGTCCCAGATCTGGCAGGGCTCTGCTTTTGATCCGCCGCGTTGCAGGATGGCGTTGACCGCCCGGCGTGCCGCTTCGTTTGCCCCTTCCATGGTGGCAAGGTCGGTGTAGGTGCGCACATAATCCGATGCCAGCATGAAATTCGGGATCAACGTGGCCGCCTCAGGGCGCAACCGCCAGCTGTTGATGCGGTTGACCAAAAGCGGCTCCACATTGGTTTGGCGCTTGGGGTCGTTGGGATCCTGCACAATATCCGGATCAAGGAACCAGTAATGCATGTCCTCGTCGCGCAGGACGGTCTGGCCATCTACGTTGACGCTCCGCTTGAGCTGTTCCCAAACCTCTTGCGCAATCTCCTCGCGGCTGCAATCACGCGCGGTTTTTCCGTTCAGGCCCGGCTTGTCCCATTCCGAAATATCTATTGAAAGCAGACCTTTGGTCTTGCCTTCTGCCCAGTTTTCAAAGTTGATGGCCGACCAGAACTGTTTTTGCGAAACCGCGGTCAGGGCCCAGGGGCAGTCAATGAAAATGACATGGCCGTGCGTCAGTTCAACATCCTTGGTCAGATAGAATTGAATTCCGTTCATCCATTGCACATCTTCGGCCAGCAGGGGCAGCTTGGCCAGAGACGGGTCGATTGCCGTCATCGCAGGGGTGATCAGCGGCGCGATCCGTTCGATCGGCATCGCACCGATGAACCAATCCCCGGTGACCTGCTTTTCTTCGCCATCCTGTTCAACCGTCGCGCTGACGATGCGGCCATCCTGGCAGTCGATGCCCGTGACCTTTGAGTTGAACTTGTACACGACCCCCTTGCTTTTGAGGTAATCCAGCCACGGCTGTATCCAGACAAGGTTGGTGGGACCGTTCAACAACCGGTTGCCATGCGGCTCGGGCGTCGCGATACCCAGTTGAAGCTGAACGGCAATGTCGCCCACCGTCTTTGTACTGGCAGTTGTCGCCTTCGCGGCCACTAGCGAACGGGTCAGGCCAATCGCCAGAAACTTCTGATACGCTTCCGAGCGTTGTTCGGCACCGATGAAATCCCACCACCCGATGCGTTCATATTCGTCGAACCGGCGTTCCTTGCAGGATGTCGCGATGCGCCACATGCAGGCGATGAAATGTTCGACATCCTCATAGGCGATCTGGTCCCGGGGCGAGAGCGTGAATGCAACCGTCTTGAGCGCGTCGGCCACGTCTTTCAGCGTGCGGGGAAACCGTTCGGGTACGATGATGCCTGGGTCGTCAAACTGGCTGACCAGAACCTGAGTGGTGGACACCAGATTATCATAACAGGTGCCTTTGCCGTAATAGGGCGTGCGCGCCATCGTATCGGTGATATGGCGGTAGAAATTCGGAAAGAACCGGAACCCGTGCTCGCCGGGCAGCCAGGGGCGTTTCACGCCTGGGGGATAACTGGCACCGTCCATCTCGGCCCATTGTTCAAGAGCCTTGATGTGTTTCGCCTTGGACCCGTGTTCGCCTTCGCCCTTCATCACGGGGATGCTGCGTGCCTTACCGCCGGGGATCAGCTGGCGCTCGTGAATCTCGACCTCGTACCCGCGCTCGATCAGCTCATGCGCGGCGCTCATTCCGGCCACGCCACCGCCCAATATGACAACCTTTTCAGCCATCGGATGTTCCTTTCGCGGAATAGACGTCAAAGCGCAGGGTGATATCGGACAGGCTGGCTTCGCCGATGCCGAACCCCTGCAACCTGTTCATCCAGGCATAATTCGGGTTTGACGTCAGGTATCGCGGCGCAAGCCGGACCGGGGCTGAGGCGGGCAGATTGCCCTTCGCCAGCCCGGCATACCCATCTGGGCCAAAGTCACAAACGCCGGTATCTTCAAACAGGATCGGCGCACCCCCTTCAACGGGTTGAATAAGCGCTCGGGCGTGCAAAAGCCCAACTCCGTCGGACCGCACGCGCATCCAGTCGCCCCCCAGCGGATCGATCGTCCCCTTCAGATGAGGCCCTTCAACCGTTCCGCCCCCTTTGATCCCGAAATGCAGCCAGATGCCGTCCGGTGTTTCACCCGAAGGATAGAACTCGTCGGTGAACGGCACTACAAACCTGCCCACATGTTCAAGCGCGGGCACTTGCGTGACTGGCTTTGCCGGGCTTGGCGGCGCAGGTTCGGAGGGCTTTCCGGGGCCAGGATCATATTCGCGACCACCGGTCGTCAGCACCGGTCGCCAGGTCAATGTCTTTTCCTGGGTCACAGATGGCAGCATGGCTGCAAACTGCTGAAACCCTGTCATCGGGTCGCATTGCAAGGGCCAGCCGCGAATGGCGCGTTCGGGGCCACCATCTTCGGAACAGATCACGCGGACCACGTCATGCGAAGACACGGCGGGTCCGGCTTCGATCAGCACCCGATTAAGCCCATTTTCGTTGATCAGCTCGGACCAACGCAATGTCACGCCCCGGTCTGTAAACTCCCCCATGACCAGATCTCCGGTCAGCACGTAATGGTGCAGATCGCCTGTGCTTCTTTGATCCTCAGGTGGAATTTCTGCTGCACGCGGAAGATGTGCTCACCGTCAGACGAGGTTTGCAGATACTTCACCGCGATATCCGAAGGCACGACAATCTCGACCGGCGCGCCTTGCAGCGATACAAGTGCTGCCTTGTTTGCGGGAAGGGTGCCCGATCGCAGCAGCGGGCCGTCAAGGAACGGAAGAATACTGTCACGCGGCAGCACCATCGAGTTTTCGATCGGCGTGGTCACGGCCTGAAACAGTCCGTTACCCATCACGCAGGCAAAAGGCCCAAGGTATCCGTGCGCTTCCAGCTTGTTGATGCCCGCAACCACGGCCTCGAATACTTCAGGGCCGGAACAGGGCTTTTTCTTCCCGTTGATCGAAATGGACTGACCTTCGCCAGCCTCCAGCAGCCCCGGGTATTTGCCGCCCCCGCTGACGGTATAAATCGGCGGCAGATCGGCAGGTGCGCCACCGGCATGTTTGGGGGCTTCGCTGCTGCCTGGCTGGCCGTTGAAAACGATGTCATCCTCGACCTTGGCCACGACGGCGGCGGCCCGGCGGAACATGATCATGGCCGCGGCCAGTTCCGGATCAGCCACCTGCGCGCCTTTCAGGTAGACGTTCACGGAAACCGTCGTCAGCCGCAGGGTGTCATAATCATTCACTTCCAGACGCTTGGCCGCGCCCGATGCGTTGTCGACCAGACCCAGCTTGTTCAGGGGAACAGATTGCGTGTCCGCAGGCAGCGGCCCATAAAGCGGCAGAAAGCTCGCAGCCACCCGCGCACGCAGCGCCTCATCATGGACCGCCTTGTTAACGGCATTCCACTGTTCGGTGTTCCAATCCAATGCATCGGTCATTGTAAATCCCTCTTGGTGATGCTGCCCTGTTTGGCCGGGCAGTCCGTCTCGTTCATTCGGCTTTCGTCAAACTGTCCAGAAGTGCCCCGGCGCGTTGTTCCTGAACAACGGCACCACATTCGCGGGCAAGCGCCAATGCCTGTTCAACCTCGGCAATCGCGCTGTCCCGATCACCCTTGGCTGCAAAGGCTTTGGCCCGCACGCGGTGATATTCCGGTTTGTTCAGCGTTTCTCCTCGTTCCCAACCGGGGGTACACACGGTTTCAAGCCGGTCCAGGGCCTGATCAATATCCCCGTGATCGATCATCAACTCAGACAGAACAATCTGATTCTGCGGAAAAGTAAAGTTTCCACCAGACTTGGAGATCAGGTTCATGCAGGCCTCGATATGGGCCGGAACGCCCTCGATGTCTCCTTTTCCCGCCTGCGCAAGACCCATGTAGATATCCTGCATGGCGTGAAGATACAGGAACCCTTCCTCGTCGGCGATCTTGCGGGCTTCCTTCATGGTCACATCCAGCCGGTCCCACTCGCCCGCGTAGGGCAGGAACATGCTGCACGCGCCCATGATGTAGACAAGGTTGGGTGCGTGGTTCAGTGCCCGGCTGACGTCGATGGCTTTCAGACGTGCGGCCTCCGCCTCATCAAACTTGCCCTGCTGCCACAGAAGGCACCCCTGAATGGCCAGCAAAGACGCCGTGGTCGAGGACTGGGTCATCGGCATCATGGCCATGTCCAGCTCGGGGGTAATCAGGGCAAAGGCACGGTCAAGCTGCTGCTCGCAATCCGCGAATTCCCCGCGGAAGTAATGCGTAAAACTCAGCGCGCGGGCCGCCAGCACGTTGGCGACAGGATCGCCGCTCATACCGGCCATCGCGTCCAGAGCCTGTCCCATCTCCATTGCGCGGTTCATCTGGCCCGCGACAAAGAAATTGGTCCAGCGGCAGAAAGTGGCCGCGAAAAGGGTTTCTCCATCGCCCAATGCATGGGCAAGCTCCATCGCGCGGGCGGCTGTCTCTCCGACCTGATCGGAGGACCATCCATAGATCGCCATGTAAGCTGGCAGGATATTCATCTGCACCCGAAGCTCGAATCCGTCACGCTCGGCATTGGCGGGCATCGTTCCGATATTGCGCAGTGCCGCGCGAAACGCCGAGATCGCAGGCAGGTTCGCCAACCGCGTCAGGGCTTGTTCGCCTGCCGTAAACCAGTTGGACACCGCCTCATCCTTCAACCCGCCATGGTCGCAGTGATGCGCCACGGTATCGGGGGCGGGGTTTCCGAATGCGTTATGTCCGGCCAGCAAGGCCCGGGCGATTTTCAGATGAACCTTCTGCCGGTCTTCGCGCAGCAGCGAGTTATAGGCCGTATCCTGAACCAGCGCGTGGTTGAACGTATAGGTGGCCGTTCCGGCTTCGCCCGTGATCAGCACAACCCCAGCCGCCATCAGCTGCATCAGTGCGCTTTCCACATCCATGGTTTCCTGCGCCACCGCCTGGATCATCGCCGAGGTGAAACTGCGCCCGATAACAGACCCAAGCTGCGCAATGGGCTTGGCGTTTTCCATCCGGTCAAGACGCGACATCAACGAATCCTGAAGGGTCGCGGGGATACTCAGGGCATCCAGAACCTCGGCGTTGATCGGCGCATCTTGCGGCAGCTGGTCCAGAACCGCCTTTGTCATCTCTTCGATGTAAAGCGGCACGCCATCGGCTTTCTCGACAATCTGCCTGATCAGGATGACCGGCAAACTGTACGGCTCGGCCACGCGCCGGACCAGTTCCGAGGCTTCACTGCCGGCCAGAGGCGTCAGATCGATGCGCGCCGCGCGGCCCTCGTAATGCTCTGGCGGCTCATATTCAGGGCGATGCGACAGGACCACCAGTATCGGGAACCCGTCCAGTCCTGATGCCAGCGCCTCCAGCACGTCCAGCGTGGTTGCGTCAGCCCAGTGCACGTCTTCCACCACCAGCAGCAAGGTGCCGCGCCTGTCACACAGGCTGCCAAGGCTGCGCAACAACACGTCCAGCGATTTGCGGGCCTTCTTCAGGGGATCGGGGTCCGGCGCTGCGCCCGTTTCGACCCCGGCCATATCCAGAAGAACAGGCAAATCCGTGTCGCTCAGTCGAGAGGCGGCCTGAACAAAATCGGAAATCGCGGCCCTGATGCTGTCATCGGACTTGTCGCCTGAAACACGCCTCAACTCTCCTACGATCGGGTGAAGCGGAAGGCTGGCCAGATGCGGAATGCACTGCAAGGTAAAGGGTTTGACGCCAATTGTTTCAGACAGGGACTTGATTAACCGCGACTTGCCAATGCCTGCGGCGCCACCGACAAACGCAAACCTGCCGGACCCCGCCTGTGCATCTTTCCAAAGCTGGGTCAGGACCGAAAGATCGTCGCCACGGGCGACAAGATCAACAGCTGACTGTCCGACACGCGCATCGAACCGGCTGGTCGCAACGCTTTCGGAAATGGCGCGATAGACCGTGCGCTGATTGTCAAATCCTTTCAGGTTGTGGCTGCCACGGGGCTCGAATTCGAATGCACCCTGTGTCAATCGCCACGTTTCGGCGGAAACGATCACCTCCCCCGGCTCGGCCAGACCTTGCAAGCGGGATGCAAGGTTCGCGGTTTCACCGACCAGAAAGTCCTGCGACCCAAGACTTGTTGACGAGACCACTCCCACAACAACCATACCGGTGGCAATTCCCGCGCGCAGATCCAGTTTTTCGCCAAACCTGTTTTCAAGGTTTTGTACGGCTTCGATGGTTTCCAGCACGGCGCGAACGGCGCGTTCGGCATCGTCCTCCATGGCTTTGGGATATCCGAAATAGACCATGATCCCGTCGCCCTGCCTGTAGGCCAGATGACAGCCATGCTGTTTCAGGGTGCCAATCGCCGTATCCAGATACAGGTTCATGATCTGCATCAGGTCTTCCGGGTCATACCGCTGGGCCAGCTGCGTCGACCCTACGAGATCGCAGAAAACCAGCGTAAGCTGCCGCCGTTCGGCTTCGGACCTAAGCTCCTGCCGGGTCGATGCTTCCTCAGATTTCAGACGGGCCTGCGCCTTGCGAAACCGTTTCCGTTCGCCAACCGTCAACCCCAGATCACGCAGTTCGGGATCTGTCAGCTCGTCCAGAATATCATCATCCACACCTTCCTGCCGAAACAGGGTGGCATGGTTTTCCAGATCAGCCAATTGAAGAACTTTTGAGATACGCGGCGATGCCTCAAGGACCCCCGTCATCGTTCTGCGCCCCCGCCCAATTTTCTTCCCCCCTTATTCCCCTCAAAACATATTGTATTTGTATAAGCAAAAATAGAGAGGAATTTACGTTCTATCCACATGACGCTGGGACACCATTGTTAACTTGTTATCTGCTGTGACAGATGTCGTTTCGAATTTCCACTCCACTTTGAATTTTTCTTGCCAAATCATTGGCTTTCGGTTTCATATTGATTTTTCACGCGCGAATTCGGGCCTGGCCTGCTGCCTTGCCGCGCGGAATGGGAATGGGTGTTTTGCCCTTGGCGCTAGGGCCTCGTACGCTTTCATCGAAGTTGTGGAAATGCGAAAATCAGACCCTGCCGATTTTCGTTGCTGCCGCGCTCCTTAAACGCTTCCGCTACGTCAATGGACGTGTCGCGCGCGGTACAAGCACCCGCTTTGGCGCTGGAAACGTGACCCGGCAGGATACCGGTTCCACCAATGGGCAGAACCGGTGTCTTATTCAGACAGTTGCGCCTTTCAGACGGATGGCAGTGCCAAGGCTGCCCGCGCAAAGCCCGACCAGAACCGAGATGCCCAGTTCCAGCGCTTCCACATGGGCAAACTGAAAGCCCGCGAAAACCAGCGTTTCCAGAATGCCGACACCGGCCCCCAGTGCCGCACCCAACCACAGCTTGCGGGTCATCATTCCAAGCGCCAGTCCCAGTATGCCGGGCAGGCCCAGGACATTGGCGCCGATTGTTCCAAGTAAGTCTAACATGTCTGCCCCCACCCTAATTCGAGCTGTTGTTCAGAAACGCGCGGATGTCGCTGCCCGAGGCGGAAGCATGTTCCTGAAGAACCACGCCCTCCACGGCCTCGCTTATCTTCTGGTATTGTTCCAGATAGTTCGCGGGCAGATTATGCGCGATGCCCTGATGGCAATCGATGCATGTCATGCCGGTGTCGATGGCGCGCTGGTGTTCCGACCCGGCGCGGGTTTCCTGAATGGTAAAGTCCATGTAGTCAAAGTTATGACAGTTGCGGCATTCACGGCTGTCCGATTCCTTCATCTTCTTCCAGACGGCCGAAGCCATGCTCAGGCGATGCTCTTCGTACTGCTCGGGTGTGCTGATGGTTCCGGCCAGCTCATGATAGACGTCTTTGACGGCCATGATCTTGGCTTTGATCTTGTGGCTCCATTCATCCGGCACGTGGCAGTCGGAACAGATCGCGCGAACGCCGGAATGGTTGTTGTAATGAACCGTTTCGCGATACTCGCCCAGGTTGGTTTCCATCGTGTGGCACGAGGTACAGAATTCTTCGGTATTCGTCAGCTCAAGGGTCCAGTGAAATCCACCCCAGAACAGGATACCGGCCAGAAATCCGGCCAGAACCAGAAAGCCTGAACTGAACAGCACCGTCGGCGTCCAGATCGCGTTCCAGAGGCGACCAAGCAAGCCGCGGTTTTCAGGAGAGTCGGCCATATCGGTGCTCCTTTCAGTCTTGCGTTGGATCAATTGCCGGCGGAGGGCTGGAACACGTTTTCGACCAGCGGCGGGGCGTCGGCCTGCGGTACGTGGCACTGGTTGCAGAAATACCGGGTTCCGGCGATCCGATCCAGTTCGCGGCCTTCGCGGTCCAGATAATGGGTCATCGAAAGGGTCGGTGCATTTCTCTCACCAGCTTTGGACCAGTCATGGCATGACAAACACTGATTGGTGCGCACATCGATTTGATACTGTTCGATCGAATGCGGGATCAGCGGCGGCTGCTGGCGATAATTACGCTGCATCCGTCCCTCTACATTCTTGTGGATTTGATCCAACGGGATCAGCTCGTCCACGTCCGCACCGCGCAGGGTTTCAACCTGAGCAGATTGCGCGACGGCCCATCCGCTCAGCAACAATACGGGTAGAAGGGCAATTCCGCCTGTAACGATTGATTTTTTCATCTTGGCACTCCCCTAGATAGGTCTGGCGGCGCGCGGCTCGGGCGCGGCAACTGGATCGGAAGGTTGGACGACATGGTCGTCGAACCGGTGAGTAAAGGTAAAAACGTCGACCGCGCAGACATCGATGCAGCGGCCACAATTCGTGCAGTCGGGTGACAGGATCAGCGGGGTACTTCCCGGTTTGCCCTTCAGCGCGGGCGAGATCACCTGATTTTCTGGGCAGACCGCATAACAATCCATGCAGTCATCGCAGGCGGCGCGGTTTGCGGCGCTGATCCGCAGCAGGCTTTTTGCTCCAATCAGGCCATAGAACTCGCCCACCGGGCACAGGTGTCCGCACCATCCGTGGCGCGAGACGAAGACGTCAAAGACAAAGATGGCGGCGATCAGGGCCCAGACAAAGCCCATTCCAAAGACCAGCCCGCGATGCAGCATGGTGATCGGGTTGTTCAACTCCCACGCGATCATGCCGCTCAGACCCGAAACAAGCAGGACAGTTGCCAGAATCCACAGGCGCGTGCCGCGCTTGGGCTGCCAGCCTTTCGGCAGGTCCAGCTTGCGGTGCAGCCAGTTGGCCGCGTCTGTCACCGGGTTTATGGGGCAGACCCAGGAACAATAGACACGGCCACCAATCAGCGCGTAGACCACCAGAACGATCAGCCCACCGATCAGCGCGGTCATTTCGGGCCAGTGGCCTGCAACCATGCTCTGCAACAGGATGAACGGATCGGTCAAAGGCAGCACGCCCAGCGTCAGCGACCCAGCCAGCGTGCCCTGAACAATCCAGATACCGAACCATGGGCCCAGCAGAAACAGAACCAGAAAGAACAGCTGGCTTGCACGGCGCAGCAGCAGATAGCGATGCGCGCCGATCCAGCCCTTGCTGGCGATGGCCTCGTGACCTGTGGGCATATCTGTGCGGGCGCTCATTGTCCCACCCCCGGCAGATCATATCCCGGTGCAAAGCCGCCGGGCGTGGCCAGATTGTCCGTACCCGGTCCGGGCAAACGGTCCGGCAGATCGATGATCCCCTCGACCACCGGCGCGCCTTTCGCGGCCTTTTCTTCCCAGCCCTTGCGGTAATGCTCTGCCGAACTGCCCCGTGCCAGCCGGGCAGGCAGCACCTTGATGGCGGCCTCGGGCAGAACACAGCTTTTCTCGCACATGCCGCAGCCGGTGCAGCGGTCGGCGTGGACGGTCGGGATGAACATCGCGTGATGACCCGACCGCGTGTTGTGCGTGGTGTCCAGCGTGATCGCCTCGTCAATGACGGGGCAGACGCGGTAACAGACATCGCAGCGCAACCCGAGGAAGTTCAGGCAGTTCTCCTGATCGACCAGAACCGCGACCCCCATCTTGGCATCGTCGATATTGTCCAAAGCGGGGTCCAGTGCCCCGGTCGGACATGCAGCGACGCAAGGGATGTCGTCGCACATCTCACAGGGAATATCCCGGGCGGTGAAAAAGGGCGTTCCCGTCGCTACCGCGTCCGAGCCTAACTCGGCCAGTTTCAACGTATCGTATGGGCAATCCCGCACGCATAATCCGCAGCGGATGCAGGCCGACAGGAACTCCTTTTCCGGCAGCGCGCCGGGCGGGCGCAAAGCCTCGGCCGGCAGGGCGCGGGCGTCGCGGGCCAGATAGGCCAGCACCGTCCCGGCGACCACGCAGCCGCCCGCCGCCCGCGCCGAATCCTGCAGGAACCGGCGCCGCTGCGGCGAAAGGGGTTTGTCGGCAAAAGACATGAGGATTTACCCGTACGATCCTTGTTGCCTATGCACGCTCGACCTTGCAGGCGCATTTCTTGAAGTCGGTCTCTTTCGACAGCGGGCAGGTCGCGTCCAGCGTCAGCTTGTTGGTCAACTGGCCTTCATCAAACCACGGCATGAACACCAGACCGCGCGGCACCTTGTTGCGCCCACGGGTCTCGACCCGGCTGGTGACCTCGCCCCGACGGGTGGACAGAACTATCTCCTGACCCCGGCGCAGATCCCGATCCTTGGCGTCCTGCGGATGCATGTAAACCACAGCCGCCGGGTAGGCGCGGTGCAGCTCTGGCACACGGCGCGTCATCGACCCCGAATGCCAGTGTTCCAGCACACGACCAGTGCACAGCCACAGATCATATTCCGCATCCGGTTCCTCGGCCGCAGGCTCGTAAGGCGCAAAGATGATGCTCGCCTTGCCATCCTTCTTGCCATAGAACTTCACGCCCGCGCCCTCTGGCACATAAGGGTCATAGCCTTCGCGGAAACGATACAGCGTTTCCTTGCCATCCACGACCGGCCAGCGCAGGCCACGGGCTTGGTGATAGGTTTCAAACGGAGCCAGATCGTGCGCGTGGCCGCGTCCGAAATTGGCATATTCCTCGAACAGACCCTTCTGAACGTAGAACCCGAAATGCTCGGATTCGTCGTTGTCAAAGCCCTCGGCCGTTTCCGACAGCGGGAACTTGTCGACGCTGCCATTGGCAAACAGAACCTCGTACATGGTCTTGCCGCGATGTTCCGGCATGGTGGCCAGCAACTCTTCGCCCCAGACCTCCTCAACGGTGAAACGTTTCGAGAATTCCATCACCTGCCACACGTCCGACTTGGCCTCGCCCGGTGCCTTGACCTGCTGCCGCCAGAACTGGGTGCGGCGTTCCGCGTTGCCATAGGCACCTTCCTTCTCGACCCACATGGCGGTGGGCAGGATCAGGTCGGCGGAAACCGCTGTGACGGTCGGGTAGGGGTCTGAAACGGTGATGAAATTCTCGGGGTTGCGATACCCGGGATAGCCTTCTTCGTTGATATTCGGTGCGGCCTGCATGTTGTTGTTGCACTGCACCCAATAGGCGTTCAGATCACCATCCTTCAGCTTGCGGTGTTGCAGCACGGCGTGAAAGCCGGGCTTGGCCGGAATGGTACCCGCTGGCACATTCCAGGCGGTTTCGCAAATCTTGCGGTGCTCGTCATTCATGACAACCATGTCGGCAGGCAGACGGTGGGCAAAAGTGCCAACCTCACGCGCGGTTCCGCAGGCCGACGGCTGACCGGTCAGCGAGAAGGGCGAGTTTCCGGGCTCGGAAATCTTGCCCACCAGCAAGTGCACGTTATACATCAGCGAATTCACCCACGACCCGCGGGTATGCTGGTTGAACCCCATGGTCCACAGGCTCATGACCTTGCGGTTCGGGTCGGCATATTGCTGGGCCAGACGCTCCAGCTTGTCCGCCGGAACGCCGGACAGCTCCGAGGTGTATTCCAGCGTGTATGCCGATACCGCCTCGGCATATTCCTCAAAGCTGATCGGCTCCATCTTGCCGACATCGGGGTTCGCGGCCTCTTGTTGCAGCGGGTGATTGTCGCGCAGGCCATAACCGATATCGGTGGCGGTCTTGGTGATGTTGACGTGGTTCTTGACGAACTCTTCGTTCACCGCGCCATTCTGAATGATGTAATTGGCAATGTAGTTCAGGATCGCCAAATCGGTCTGCGGGTTGAACACCATGCCATTGTCGGCCAACTCGAACGAACGGTGCTCGAAGGTCGACAGAACATGCACTTCGCATCCCGGCTTGGTCAGGCGCGTATCGGTCAGACGCGACCACAGGATCGGGTGCATCTCGGCCATGTTCGACCCCCACAGAACAAACGTATCTGCGTGCTCAAGGTCGTCATAGCAGCCCATCGGCTCGTCGATGCCGAAGGTCCGGATAAAGCCGACCACGGCCGACGCCATGCAGTGACGCGCGTTGGGGTCGATGTTGTTCGACCGGAACCCGGCCTTCATCATCTTGGCCGCCGCATAACCTTCCCAGACGGTCCACTGACCGGAACCGAACATACCCACGCTGGTCGGGCCTTTCTTGGCCAGCGCCTCTTTCCACTTGGCAGCCATGACGTCAAAGGCTTCGTCCCAGCTGACCGGCTCAAACTCGCCATTCTTGTCATATTCGCCGTTGGTTTTGCGCAAAAGCGGCGTGGTCAAGCGGTCCTTGCCATACATGATCTTGGACAGGAAATAGCCCTTGATACAATTCAGACCCCGGTTGACCGGCGCATCCGGGTCGCCCTGCGTGGCGACTACGCGGCCATCCTTGGTGCCCACCAGAACCGAACAGCCCGTACCGCAGAACCGGCAGGCGGCCTTGTCCCAGCGGATATCAGGCGCGGCGGCCTGGGCGCTGGCCGAACCAGCGGCCAGTGGAATGCCGGCAGCCGAGGCCGTGGCAGCCGCTGCGGACGCTTTCAGAAATGTACGACGGGATTCAGAGATGGTCATTGCATGGGCCTCCTGCTGGACGGTTGGCTTGGAGCATCGGGACGCGGAGCAGCCTCCGCGGGATCTTCGAAATGGTGATAGGTCAGCGATAGCGAGATCACGCCGGGGATCTGGTGCAGATCCATGATGGTTTCCGAGGCCAGCCGGTCGGCTGTATCCTCGACAACCACGACGAACCGGCCATCCTCGGCCTCGGCATGAAGCTCGACGCCATCGGTGCCGGTCATCGCCGCGCGCGCGGCGTCGGTGTGATCGGGGGCGATGTGGACAAGACAGCCACAGATATTCATTGGGTCACCTCCGGGTGCAAAGGGGCGGGGCGGTGCATCGTGATGGCCCCGGCGGGGCAGGCGGCAGAACATGTGCCGCATCCGATGCAGGTTTCGGTTTCAAGCGCCGGTTCAGCCCGCCCGCCCAGTTGCAGGCGAAAGCGGATGGCTTCCTGTTCGCAAGTGTCCTGGCACAGGCGGCAGCTTACCCCGTTCATCGACAGGCAGCTTGCAGCCTCGATCCGTGCGCGCCACGGCCACTCTGCCACACGCTCGGGCAACAGCGCCGGGGTCGGGCAAACCTCGGCACATGCACCGCATAAGGTGCAGCCGCCTGCAGAAAGATCCAGAACCGGAAAGCCGCTGTTGTCGAATGTGATGATCTCTTCCGGGCAAGCCCCGGCGCAGTCTTCGCAGCCTGTGCACAGATCGGCAAATCCTGTCACGCCCGCGCCCGGCGGACGGATCGCATCAGGATCCTCCCGTAGGATACGTGCGCTCAGAAAAGCGCGTCTGCTGGTCAACTGGCTCATGGCTGGCGACTCGAGTGTGGATAGATTGGTTCGCGTCCTTACTTCCTAGCTGCGCGAAGCAGCACACGAATTGACCTATATCATGTTTTTCGCGAATTTTCCTAACCCACCTGAGAGTTGCGACCATGCGTCATACATTCAGCTCGATATGGGCCTCGGGAAAACGCCGCAAGATTTCAGTGACTTGACTTTGAGATGTCGCGCAAATTGCCGTGGACAGACCATCTGCCATCACCGCATCAGGGGCAGAAACCGAAACCGTTCTGTCCCGGTTTGCAGGCCCGTCCGGGGTGATGATGTGACCGAAACCCTGTCCCAGCTGCGTCCCCAGCGATGATGACGTCGCGACAGCGCGGTCACGCAGCGCGACCCGCTTCAGAACCCGCTGGTCCGGCGCGGCCAACCCGACTTTCCAGGGCGTGCCGTCGCCTCGCGCACCTAAGGCGGCAACCTCTCCCATATCGACCAGAACATCACGCAAGCCAAAGCCCCGCAGCAGCGCGGCGATCCGATCCGTGATCGCGCCTTGGGCGATACCGTTCAGCGTCAGGGCCGACTGGCCCGGCACCGGCAGCCGCACCGACGCAGCATCGAAAGACACCCGTTCCCAACCCACAGCAGCGCGGGCGGCAGCCAGATCTCCGGGGCCTGCCCCTGTTGCCAAAGCATACCACAGGGGCTGAATGCTGGGATCGAAAGCGCCGCCGGATGCCTGATGCAGCGCACTGCTCAGGCTCAGCACCTCCAACAGCTCAGGCGCGGGTGCGGTCAAAACACCGTCGCGGTTCAGGCGGCTCAGCTGTGACTGCGGACGGTACAGGCTGAAGATATCCTCCAGCCGGGTCACCTCACCCTCGACGGCGGCAATGATCGGTGCGGCCTCGGCATCCGCCAGCCCGACCAGCCGCAGGCTGGCCGCAGCCCCAAGGGCTGTGCCGCGCCAATGCGCGTCCGAAGCCATGGCCGGGGTGGCCGCACAGGCAGCTGAAATGATCAGAAAACGGCGACGGGACAGGGCGGTCATACGGGGGTCTCCAATGTCAGATCAAGATCGACAGGGCCCAGCACTTCGGCATCGGGAATGTCGGGCAGGCGCATTGCGGTCCCGCCATAGGTCTCCGCGAAAACCTGCGCATCGGCAGGATCGGCAAAGGGCACCACTTCGCGCGCCCCCATGCCACCTGCCACATCGGCACCAACGACAAAAGTCGCACCATCCGCAGCGATCCAGTTCGAAATCCCCGGCTGCCGCCAGCTTGGCGCGACGCCCATATCGCTGACATATATGGCAGTGATATCCGCATCGCGCTCGGGGCTTTTCAGATAGGCCACCATGTCCCGCACCTGCGCGAAAAACAGCGGGGCCGGATAGCCTTCCAGATGAACCTGCCCCTTGGGGCCGCCATGCTCGGCGACATTCATCTGACAGAAATAGCTCAGCGCATCCGGTGTCAGATCGACCGGGTCAGGTGCCTCGGCGAACTCTTCCTTGCAGGCCACCAGTGCAAGCAATGCGATCAGGGCAAGGCGTCTCATGGCTCGACCCTCCGGAAAGCCAGCCGGGCGAGGGCAAAGCCCAGCACCGGCCAGATCAGCAGCGACGCGGGTGCGGCCCAGACCGGCAGGGCCTGTGCGGCCCCGGTCATGCCCGAAGCCATGGCCACGCCTTCCGTCGCGGCGATGTTCCACAAACGGAACGCGTCGGCCGGGTTGGCCACCATCACCCATGGAAAGACGGATTGGGTAAAGGTGCCGCCCTTGTCCATGACGACGGCCCCCAACAGGCCCAGATCGTAAAGGACGACAAAAACCAGCCAAAGCCCGGCCGACAGACCCGCTGCCGCCGTGGCGCCCCTCGCCAAAGCGGACAGCAGGTATCCAAGCGCCAGAAACACGGCGCCCAACAGGATCGAGGTCAGGATAAGTCGCACCAGCGCCATCAGGCTTTCCGGCCCCGCACCACCAAAGAACGCGGCTACCGCACCTGCGGTGCCAAAACCCACGGTCATGGCAAAGGCCAGCGCGGCCAGATGGGCGCAGAACTTGCCCAACAGGATTTCCCCGCGTCCAGCCGGATAGGACAGTAGCAGCGACAGGCTGCCCCGGTCCACATCGCCCGCGATGGCATCGAAGGAAATCATCAGCGCCAGCAAAGGCGCAAGGTAAACCGACAGCGTGGTCATCGACGCGACCGAGACGGTCAGCATATCAACACCCAATGTGCCGGTGGGCGCGCTGCCCGCAAAGGTCAGCGCCAAGGCGAACAGCACCATGATCAGCGTGGCAACCAACAGCCAGCGGTTGCGGCGCAGAATCAGCATTTCAGTTCGGGAAATGGCAAGGAAGCGGGTCATGTCCTCTCCTCCTGTGCGTAGTGGCGATAAAGGTCCTCCAGCTTGGGCGGTGTCATTTCCACATCCGCCACTGCATCGCCCAATCCGGCGATCCGGCGCAGGGCCTCCATCTTGTCTTCGGGTGTGCACAGCAGCTCGACCGATGCGCCGTTGATCCGGTTGCCGCCCAGTTCGGCGGCCAGGGCATCCGCATTGGCGGTGGCGCGCACCTTCAGGCGGATCGGCAGACCGGCCAGCGCCGACAGGTTGTTCAGCGTGTCATCGGCCACCATCCGACCCTTGCGCATGATGGCGATCCGGTCGGTGCGCGCCTCAACCTCGGTCAACGCATGGCTGGCAATCAGCACCGCGGTACCCTGCGCGGCCAACTCGTCAATAATGGCATAGAGGTCCTGGCGCGAGATCGGGTCCAGGCCCGATGTCGGCTCATCCAGCAGCGCCACTTTCGGCTGACCCAGCAGCACCTGCGCCAGCCCCAGTCGTTGCCGCATCCCCTTGGAATAGGCACCGATCCGGCGGTCCAATGCGTCGCTCAGGCCAACGCGCTCCAGCAGGCCGGGAACATCGGCTTTTGACCCGGACAGTTTTGCAAACAGCGTCAGCTGCTCGCGCCCGGTCAACGCCGGGTGAAACGAGACCGCCTCGGGCAGATAGGCCGTATCCCGTCGCGCTTGCGCGCTGCCGGGGGTGGCGCCCCCGATCCGAATGGCTCCGTCCCGAATGGGTGTCAGGCCAAGGATGGACTTGATCAGGGTCGATTTTCCCGCGCCGTTATGGCCCAGCAGCGCCACGCGCTGACCGGGGGCAAGGGACAGGGTGATATCGTCAAGAACGCGGGTTTTCCCCCGGTTCTTGCAAACATGGTCAATTGACAGGGCCTTATCCGTCATGAGGCACCTTTTTCATAGCTGGGGGTTCAGGGGCTTGCATCAATGGGTTGCTGTCCATCACACCCCCCGGCAACAACGCCGGGAAGGCCGATTGCGACCAGCGCACCAGCTGCACGGCAGGCGAGCCGAGCAGCAATTTGGCTGCGGGTTGGGTCCACAGCACATGGTCCATACTGTCATTGGGTCGATAGGGGACATCGGCGATTCCGTTGCCATCCACATCATAGGCGGCAAAATCGGACCAGTAATTGCCGCGCCCGTCTTCGGACCACTCGACCCACTTGGTCGAGACGTATTTCACCTGCGTCCGGTTTCCGATGAATGAATTGCCAACAATGCGGTTGCGTTCGCTGCCAGCGGTAAAGTGGATACCGATGCCACATCCCTCGAACCAGTTGTCGGTGAATTCGTTCTTGTTCGAGTTATACAGGAAGGTGCATTTTTCCTTGGCACCTTTCACGACATTGCCGGTGATGACGCTCTTGTTGGCATAGTTCAGCATCACGCCATGTTCGCGGTCCCCGATCGAGACGTTGTTGGCGACCCGCACATTGGTCGTGAACATCACCGCATAGCCCAGATCGTTGCCGATCGAGACATTGTCGCTGACGACCGAGTCGTCGGCATACATGTAGTGAACGGCAAACCGCAGATCGCGGAACAGGTTGCCGGTAAAGGTGTTCTTCTTGGACGAATTCACAAAGATCCCGTCGCGGCCATAGCGGATGTCATTGCCTTCAACCACCGCACCCGGCGCGTTCCAGACATAGACACCATTGCCGCGCGCATTCATATGGCGATCCTGCCGCCCTTCAATCCGGTTGCGTCGTACGATGCTGTCCTTCGCACCGTGGATGTCGATGCCGTAAAGATTGCCCAGCAGCACGTTATCCTCGACCACCGGCGCGCGCGCCGTCTTGGTCAGCTGGATGCCGCTGTCGATCCCGTCATGGTCCGATCCCGATCCGATCACCGTCAGACCGCGTACGGTCACGCCCGGCCCGGTCACTGTGATCACACTGCCTTGGCCTTGGCCGTCGATGGTGGCCTGTCCCAGCCCGTCGAGGGTCACGGGCCGGTCCAGAACCAACTGCTCGACGTAAACGCCGGGGCTCAGGCGAAGGGTGTCCCCATCCGCCGCCTGCGCCAGTATCTCGTTGATGGCCCCCGCCCGATTGGGCACATCCCAGTCCGCCGCCCAAAGGGGCGAGCCGAGCAGGAGCGGTATGAGCAGGGGCCAACGCATGTTTATGCGCTCCGCGGCTCAACAAACATCCGGCCGCGCATCTCCATGTGCAGCGCGTGGCAGAACCACTGGCAATAGAACCAGTGCACGCCCGGACGGTCTGCAATGAACGTGACCGAGGCGGTGGCCTGCGGTGCGACCTCCATCGCGATACCGAAGTTCGACAGGCAGAAGCCGTGGGTCACATCGTCCACGTCGTCCAGGTTGGTGACATAGACGGTCACCTCGTCACCCTGTTTGACGGTGAACTTCTCCATGCTGAACACGGGCGCGGTCGAGGTCATGTAGACCCGCACCTTGTTGCCATCCCGGATTGGTTCCTCGGCACCTTCGTCCAGATCGACACCGTCAGCGGCAGCCTGCGCCCGCGCCTCTTCCCACATCGGGTCGTTGCGGTCCCAGACATTGACCGGGTTCACCTTGGACCGGTGAACAATGATCGAGTCATGGGGCTCGGCAAAGGTCGGGCCGTCATGGACCACCTTCATCTTGTCGCCGGAAATATCGATCAGCTGCTCATTCTCGGGCTTCAGAGGACCCACGTTCAGGAAGCGGTCTTTCGAGAACTTATTCATCGAAATCAGCCACTTGCCATCCGCTTCGGCGGTTTCACCCATCGAGGTCGAGTTGTGGCCCGGCTGGTAATGCACGTCGACCTTGTCGACGATCGGGTCAACATCGGCACCCGCATAGGCCTCGATCGCCTTGGCGATGTCCCACTTCACCACCTGGCTGTCCAGGAACAGGGTGGTATAGGCGTTGCCCTTGCCGTCGAATGCCGTGTGAAGCGGGCCAAGGCCCAGCTGCGGCTCGGCGACAACAGCGGAACGCGGATCGGCGTTTTCGCTGAACAGCGCATCGACCTTTTCCACATCGATCACGGATACAGTCGGCGACAGCTTGCCGTTGATCATGATGTGTTTCTTGTCGGGTGCCGCGTTCACACCGTGTGGCGAGTTCGGGATCGGGATGTACCGGGTCAGGTTTCCACCCGCCTCTTTACGCCCGTCCACGACCTTGACGCCGTTCAGTTCCTGATAGTTACCTGCGGCAATCGCATCCTCGATGCCCTTGAGGTTGAACACGACCACATGGTCCAGCTCGTTCTCGGTCATCTCGGCCAGGTTCATACCCATTTCCGAGTTATACGAGGTCGAGAAGGCGTATTTGCCCTGATAGTCGCAGTCGGTGTTGTCGAGGTTGCCCGACACCATCACCTGCCACGCAATTTCCATGCTGTCGCCGTCGATGGCAGTAAAAATGTTCACATATTGCGACGGATCATCAAGGATCTGGCCGTCATTGACCAGTGGGGCCTCGTGCTCACCATTGGCAAAGACATAGCCGGTGCGCGGGAATTTCTGCGGACGCAGGCCGTGGATGTCATGCGCGTTCGGGATCTCGATGATCTTGTCGCATTTCATCACGTCACAGCGCACACGGGCCACGCGGGTGTTGGCCTTGTCGTTCATGAACAGATAACGGCCATCATAGGTGCCGTCGGTGAACGACATATGCGGGTGGTGCAGGTCGCCGTTGTCATAGGTGACCTTGCCGTTTGCAGCCAAGAACTCCTTGGTTTCAGGCAGCAGGCCTTCGGTCAGAACCTTCAGCGACTCGTTGGTCTGGCCCCAGCCCGTGGCCGAGCAGCGGTTGAACACCGGCACCCGCATCAGCTCGCGCATGGACGGCACGCCCAGAATGCGCAGCTCGCCAGTCTGGCCCGACGACCAGAAGCCGTAATATTCGTCCAGCTCGCCCGGTTCCAGATGCTGCTTGGCGGCAGCGCTGGCCTCTTTCGCGGTCATCAGGGTCGATCCCAGACCGGTCCCGGCGATGACGGCACCGGTGGCAGTGGCCCCCAGCATTCCGCGGCGCGTGATGTTCAGTTTGTTTTCTTGGTCCGACATGGTCGTTCCTCCTTTTTAGGAAACGGTTTTCGGTTTGGCGTTCGGATGGTTCGCCGGTGGTTGCCCGAGGGGGGTCTTAGGTGTGACCGACCCGGTCTTGGCCCGCCGTTTCAGTTGGCGGATAACGACGGGACATTTGTCCTCGGACTGATAGAGCACCTGACAATGCAGGCAGGTGACGCACTCGTTCGGATTGATCTCACCGGTGGGGTGGATCGCCTGAACGGGGCATTCATTGGCGCAGGTCTGACAGGGCGTGCCACAATCGTTGTAGCGGCGCAGCCAGTCGAACATGCGGATACGGGCAGGGATCGCCAGCGCTCCGCCCAGCGGGCAAAGATAGCGGCAATAGAACCGTTCAACGAACAGCCCGATCCCCAGCAGGACCAGCGCAAAGACCACAAACGGCCAGTCGCGCATGAATTTCAGAATGATCGCGGTCTTGAACGGCTCGATCTCGGCATATTGCTCGGCCAGCGGGATCGAGACGAAACTCAGGCCAAAAAGACCCAGAAAGATCATGTATTTCGCAGGCCAGAGACGCTCGTTCAGGCCCCAGGGCAAAGTCCATTGCGGCACTTTCAGCGCCCGCGCGATCTTGTTGGTCAGCTCCTGAAGCGCGCCAAACGGGCACAGCCATCCGCAATAGGCCCCACGGCCCCAGAACAACAGGGCTGCGGCCACGGCAAACCACTGGATAAAGACCAGCGGGTCCAGCAGGAACGCATCCCACGAGAACCCCGTGCGCAAACTGCCCGCCAGCGCCATCAGGTTCACCACGCTCAGCTGTGCATTGGCATACCAGCCGATGAAGAACAGGGTTATCGTCAGGTACCCGATGCGGAACCAGTAGAAGACGCGCGCATTCATCGTGGCGTGGAACTGGAAGAAGAACGTGGCAGTCAGCACCAGCAGCATGACACCAAGCCCGGCGATCTCGACAGTGCGATCCTTCCAGATGCGCTGCCACAGGGCGGCCTTGGCAGCCGCTTCGCCGGTTGCATCATCCACGACCGATGGCGCGGTGACGGGCAACAGGTACTGTTCCGGCAGTTTGTATCCCAGATCGAAGGTCAGAAAGGTCTTTTCAACCGCCCCGACGGCACGCTGCACCAGCAATTGCAGGCGGAACGGCTCGGCCGGGTCAAACTCGGCATCAGCGGGAATCTTGAAGATATCCAGTTCGGTAAAGCTGGGGGCATCTGGCGCGGCAACCTCACCCAGACGGCGCTGCTGCTTGTCAAAGAACCGCACTGAGCTGTCGCCCTGGATCAGCTGAATCCGGTCAAAGATCCCACCCCGGACATAGCCCGAGCCCTTGAAACTATAGGCCCCGCGCCCCAGTACCAGAATGGCCTGTTCGCCCTCGTCCAGCCAGTTGGTCAGGTTCTGGTATTCGGCCTCACCCAGCAGCGACATGCCGATAGACGGGACCGAAACCAGCGCCAAATGCATGTCGATGAAGGTGTCATCCGGCTCGCCCAGTTCGGGTCGCTTGATCGCGCGCTGATCCCCGGT
Organism: Ruegeria sp. TASC047; assembly: GCF_059612445.1. Classification (NCBI taxonomy): domain Bacteria; kingdom Pseudomonadati; phylum Pseudomonadota; class Alphaproteobacteria; order Rhodobacterales; family Roseobacteraceae; genus Ruegeria; species Ruegeria sp. TASC047. The sequence goes on along the minus strand of NZ_JBXWQP010000050.1, from coordinate 77,581 downwards.
GGCTTCAAAGGCGGCATTGACCTGCCCGACATCCAGCGTCATCCGCCGGACCGAGCCGTCTCCCGACAGTGTGGTCCAGTCGTAAATGGCATCCTGCGCCATATCGACTTCGCGCTGCGGCCCACCAGCCTGTACCGGAGACAATCCACCCAGCCCTAGCGCGCGGGCTACTTTGATCCCTCCGCGCACAAGGCTGTCGTCGATCACCATGATCGTCACGGTCGCGCCCGAGATAATGTCGAGGTCATGCCCCTCGCCCCCGGTTTCGGCCTCTCGTTTCAGGTCAAGCCCCGCATAGCCTTCGGTCAGTTCGACCATCCGGGAATTGGGAATACCGATCAGCACGATGGGTTCGGAATGCTTGACCAGCTGAACGCCGGTCAGAACAGCGTCCGCGTCGATGGCGGCAACCACGTGAATGGGTTTGCCGGAATAGCCGGTCGTGCCGACAAAGTCCGAAGTCAGAAAAGCCCACGCGATGGTATCGCCACCCCGAAGGACCGGGGCGACCTTCACGTCGCTGCGTACCGGGCCAAACGCGTCGGCACCCGGGGCTAGGTCAGCCGGATCAATGTCAGGAAGAAAGCTGGCAAGACTGTCGGCGCGTGCACTGATTGCGACACCGCAGGACAGAATGAGGGCCAGAAGGAAATGGATTGCGCGACTTATGACCACGGCGCACCTCCGATCAATTGGGTGGACGCCATGGACGCGCGCGGCGCGCGTTCAGATTCTTCTTGGGTCGTGAACGGGGGCCCTCGGGTTTCGGGCCACAGGTGTTTGGGGTTGTACAAAATGCACTTCCCCCCATGTTCAAAGCGTACATTTTGAACATTTCCGATGCTTGCGGACAGCAAAGCGCCCGGCATCGGTGCTGACGCCGTCACCGCACAAAGCGCACAGTCCGCGCATTTCGGGCAGGGCGCGGTTGGATCGGTGCTTTCCTCATCAAGGTCCACCTCAACCCAAACCGCTCCTGCCTCCGAGCAGATCTCCACCCACATGCTCTCACCGGGACTCGCCAGCACCGGGCCAAGCATTTGCAACAACAGAAGGAAAATGCCTGCCAGTCCACACGCCGCGCGTAACGCGCGAACAGGGAGGGTGTGGAAGGAGTTAAAGGCAGGCATGGAGAATCCAACTCGGTATTCTTTCCCGAGTCGTAGGCGGTTTTCCCTGTCCGATACTTGACTTTCGTCAGGCCTTTGGAATTTCCCTTCAGCCGTCCGCTTCGTCCATCAACCCACGCACCCATCGCCCTGCCAACCAGGACGCGGGTATGCCTAATGGTATTGACCAAAGGATTGCCGGAACCGGTCCAATCACCCCGAAACCGGCGCTGTGCAGGATCAGCCCGGCCAGAAACAGGTTGATGGCCACGGTCAACATGGTGGCTGGATAAAGCAGAATGGCCAGTTTCCAGACCGGCCATTTGCCTTCAGTGGCTGGTGCCTTCCGAGAAGGTGATTTTGTTCCAGACATTGTACTTCCCAGACGGTTTACGCATCGGCAGGCGGCGCACTTCTTCCAGCGTCTGCGCATCATAAACGATCACCGCGCCGTCATCTTCCCAGATCGAGACCAGCGCGTGGCGGCCATCCTTTGTGAACTCTACATGTGCCACGGTCTTGCCCGGGGCAGGGCGTAACGTCTTCACGATTTCAAGGCTTTGCTTGTCGATCACATGCATGGCATCCTTGTTGGGACCAAAGAAGACATCGGCCCAGACGTAAGGCGAGTTTTCGTGACTCCGCATGAAGAATCCCGGCCCTTCGGTCTTGATCCGCTTGACGGTTTCCCAAGTCTCCATGTCGATCACCGACACCGTGCCGTCGGTCAGATGCGGTGTGGCCATAACGGTCGTATCGCCATGCTTCCACGTAATCCCCGAGCCCAGATGCGGCATCCCCGGCAAGTCCAGATCGGCCACCTTGTGCCCAATAACAAGGTCGATCACCTGTCCGCCCTTGCCATCGCGCGCGGCACCCATGACGTATTCATAGCTTTGATCGAAAAAGAAATCGTCCAGATAGTCGGGCGTGGTGATCTTGCGCACCGGGAAGGGGTCAGGGTTCTTGAACTGCCCTTCGATGCGGAAGTCGTGACCCAACCCGGATTGCGGCGGGTTGGCTCCGTAAAAGACCTCCCAGATCTCGGGAACATCCTTGAGCGCCAGAACAAAGCTCTCGCGCGGGGGGGCCTGATACACTGCGGATACGCGGCTGGATTTTCCCGCTTTTCCTTTGATCGCAATGACTTTTGCCACCGACAGGTCTTCGGTCGACAGCAGGGTCAGACTGTTTGGCAGATAATTCGCAACGGCCAGCCACTTGCCGTCGCCGGACATTGCGATGTTTCGGCTGTTAAGCCCCGCCCGTACGCGCCCCACCTGTTGCAGGGCCCAGATGTCGTATTTCTGAACCCAGCCATCCCGGGACATGATGAAAACGTAACGCCCATCCGGGCTGAACTTCGGCCCGCCGTGAACCGCGAAGGGTGTCTCGAACCGGTCCAAAACCTCAAACGTGTCACCGTCCAGCACGCTGACATGATGATCCCCGGTTTCGACCACCAGGGTGATGTTCATCGGGTCACTTGACCACACTGGCGCATCAACCGGGATATAACCGTCATCCAGCGTGCGGCTGTCCATGATATGGGCCTCGCCCCATTCGGGGTCGGATTCCAGCGGTGATTTCAACCAGCCGGCCAGCTCTTCAATCTGCAAAGCATCGAGTTCGTGCGAGAAAGCAGGCATTTGCGTCGCCGCGCGCCCTTCCGCAATCACCGCCGCGATACGCGGCCCACGCATGCGCTGCAGCGTCTCTGAGATCAGTGCCGGGCCCACACCGCCCAGGCGGTTTTCACCGTGGCAGGACGCACAATGCTCGGCATAATCCGTTGGTGCATCCGCCCAGGCACCACCGGCGCCCAGTACAGAACACATCAACACGACCTTCATCTTTTCAAAAATACTTCCGTCGGAGGCTCCGTTAAGTGTCTCTAGCGCCCATGTCGAAGGCTCAGAGCAGACGGGACTAAAAGAATTGATGCGCCGGATCATGGCTTTTCCCCCGGAACGGCGTAACCCGCAGACGCTCACCTGCGTCGTCAACACCGATTTCTTCGTTTGTCAGGTAACAGGCAGGATCTTCGGCCCAAGGATCACCGGTCAGTTGCAGGGCTCGAATGCGGGTGTTGCCACCGCAGACATCCTTTAGCTCGCAGGCCCCACAGCGCCCCTTGAGGGGGCGCGGGCGCGTGCGCAGCATGGCCAGCATCGGATCGTCGCTGGTCCAAAGCTCGGAAAACGATGTCGTCTTAACGTTGCCTACTGTGTAATCAGACCAGTACGTGTCAGGATGAACCCGGCCCAGATTATCGATATTGGCCACACCCAAACCGCTGGAATTTCCTCCCCAAGCGGCCAGATGCTCGCGGACATGCGCAGCCTTGTCAGAGTCGAAATGCGCACGAATCCAGTTCAGGAAATACCCCGCATCTGCATCATTGTTGCCGGTCACGATGTCCAGCGGGCGACCGCCCGAGGCAGCCTCCCACGCGCGTTCCAACAGCAAATCCATTCCTTTACGGGTGCGCTGATGCTCGGCATCCTCGCCGCGGTTCTTGTCACCGCGCCCGGCATAAACCAGGTGCGACAGGTAAAACTTGTCGACGCCCTCGTCATCGCATAGCTGCAGCAGGTCCTGCAGGTGATGCTGCGTGCCTTCGGTCAGGCAAAACCGCAAGCCAACCTTGATGCCGCGCCTCTTGCATTCGCGCACACCGCGCAGGGCGTCGGCAAAAGCCCCTTCAACACCGCGGAACCAGTCATTCGTGGCCCCGATCCCATCCAACGAGATGCCAACGTAGTTGAAACCAACGTCGGCAATCATGTCGGCTGTTTCATCATGAATTCGTGTGCCGTTGGTCGACAGCGCCAGCATCGGCACAAGGTCGCGGGCACGTTTGGCAATGTCGAAGAAATCGAACCTGTCCAGTGGTTCCCCACCCGAGAGGATCAGGGCCGGGACGCGAAACTGGCCCAGATCCTCAAGGGTTACCATGGCTTGCTCGTGGCTGAGCTCGCCCGGGAACGCAACATCCGCCGAGACAGTATAACAATGGCGGCACTTCAGATTGCAGCGCCGCGTCAGGTTCCAGATTACAACCGGTTTCACAGGACCGGGGCGGCGTTTTCGCACCGGGGTCGGTTTGACCAGCTGGTGCATGTATTCGGTCAGGCGGAACATCGTCTCAGCCTTTCTTTTTCAGGCGCAGCCCGGTCTTTTTCAGAATGCGCGTGGAATAGAGGATATCCTTGGCCCGGCAGGCATCACCCAGGATCATAGTGATCTGGGCGCGTTTTTCCTCGACTTCATCCCGATCCGATCCGTGAACCATGGCAAACAGATTGTAAGGCCAGTCGGGCAGGGCGCGCGGGCGTTCATAGCAATGGGTGACAAAGGGTAGAGCACCGATCTGAGCGCCCAATTCGGCGATGCGGTCATCTTCGACATCCCAGACAGTCATGCCGTTCGAGGTCATGCCAAGCTTGTAGTGGTTGGGGGCGGCCGCGATGCGGCGGATTACGCCGCGCGCTTTGAGGGCTGACAGCCTCTCAAGCAGATCGGCTTCCTGCATCCCCAGATCATCAGCAACCTGAGCATATGGAGCAGAAACCAGAGGCAATCCGCCCTGTAGCGCTTGGATAATCTGTCTGTCTGTTGCGTCGATCATGCCGCCACCCGAAAGCCGATGTAGAATTCCTGAAGTTTGGGGAAACAAAGAACCTCGATCCCCGTTTCCCGTTCGATTGCATCGGCTGTGGCCTTGATCCCTTCGGGCGTTTCAGTGGCCAGTACGAACCACATGTTCAGCCGGTGCGTGCGTTCATAATTATGGGCGACCTCGGGGTGTGCATTGACTTTGGTCACGACGGCTTCAAATTCCCCGGCTGGAACGGCCATCGCACAGAGGCAGAAGGCACCGCCCATTGCAGCGGCATCGAAGAACGGCCCAAAACGTGTGATGACGCGGGTCTCTTTCATGCGCGTCAGGCGCGCCAGCAATTCGGCCTCGGACAGGTCAAGTTCTTTGGCGACTGTTGCGTAAGGATGTGAAACCAGTGGCAGATCGTCCTGCATACGGTTCAGGATCGCACGGTCAGTATGGTCCAGCGTCATGCGGCGACCTCTTTGGTTTGAATCAGGGCACCGGTCTGCTTGAAACAGCGGGTAGAGAACAGAACCTTGTTCCGTGCACCTGTCAGTTCGGACAGGGTCGTCGCACGGGCCAGTACGTCCAAAGCTTCGCTGCGGGACCGCGCGTGGATCATGGAATACAGGCGATATGGCCACACATCGGGCACCGGGTTGCGCTCGTAACACAAGGTCACCCCTGGGAAAGCGGCCAAAGCGGGGCCAGCGATGTCGATCTGCTCTGCCGGCAGGTCCCAGACCACCATCGCATTGGCCGACCAGCCAAGCGCCCGGTGACGTACGATGACACCCAGCCGCGAGATGATACCGGCAGCGTGCAACGCGATGACCCGCGCCATCACCTCATCAACGTCCCGGTTCAGCGAATGTGCCAAAGCTGCATAAGGTTCGGCGACCAGAGACAGTCCCGAGCTGAGCGTTTGCAGTAGACACCGATCGCCGTCGCGCATGGCGGATGCATCCACCTGACGCGCTGTGGGCACATTTTTGACCCCTCCGATCATGCGGAACCCAAGATCAACGTTGAAAGGGCGCACCAGCCGCAAATCCAGTACCCGCAGCCCGGTGACTCGGCTGATCCGTGCGAGGGAATCATCCACATGCGCCCGATCCGGGCCGGTAGCGACGAACCATAGGTTCCAAGCGTCCTCGCGCTGATAATTGTGGTTTACACCCGGCTCGGCGTCGATCAGGGCGGCAACCTCTTCCAGCCGCTCCTCCGGGACGGACACTGCTGCCAGCGTACTGGCCGTCACCACGCCGGGTGTGATGGTTGCGCCAACCCGCGTGATGCGGCCTGTGGTGCGCATTCTGGTCAGGCGGTGGATGACTTCGCTTTCGTCCAGTTCAAGAGCGGTTCCAAGAACCTGAAACGGGCGTTCGGTCACCGGGAAATCACGCTGAAATTCATCCAGCAAGCGGCGGTCGATCGGGTCTGTAATGTGTTGCATGACTTACAGACCCGTTTTGTGCGCACGCGCGGTAAAGAAGATACCCGACGGGCTTTCGGCCTCGATCTCACGTAGTTTTTCGAAGCTACGCGTGTCATAAACCATGACCTTGTTCGCATCGCGCACACTGATCCAGACCTCGTGCCCGCGCGGTGTGAATTCCATGTGCAAAACGGCCGGGCCGGGTTTGAATTCGTGAATAATCTGTTTGCTGACGGTATCGATGACCTGAATGGTATCGTTCAGCGGGTGGGCAAAGTTAACCCAGACCTGCCGCCCGTCCGGGCGGGCCATGGCAAAGACCGGCTGTCCGTAGGTTTGCGTGCGTCCGGTCTCGGTCAGGGTGGTGGCGTCGATCCACAAAACCTCGTGGTGGCCAACGGCGGGCAAGACAAATTCGGACCCTGTCAGCGCCCAACCTTCCAGATGGGGCATCTTGTAGACCGGCATTTCCTCCTGACCACGGCCATAGCCGGGTAGAACGCGGATCGGTTCCGGGTTGTCGGACCACAGATCAAGCGCGGTCAGACCATCCTCGCCAAACAGGCCGGTGATATAGGTGCGGCCATTGGCAGTGATCAGCGCGTCATAAGGGTTCTTGCCGATATCGGGGATCTTGGTGATCTCGGGCGCGCCTTGTGCGAAATCCGCGATCCATGTCTCGCCCGTGTCCCACATGGTGAAAACGAAACGGCGACCCGGCGCGTCGACCAGACCAATCGTTTTGCTGCCGGTGGGAATGTCAGCCACCATCTCCAGCGTTTGCGCATCAAACACCCGCACACCGCCGGGTTCGTAATTCGATACAGCGACAAGGGCGCCATCGTCCGAGATTGCGCCGCCAATGGCGTTTCCGGACTGCACAACACGGTTCACGATCTGGCGGGTGACGATGTCAACCTTGGTCAGGCCTCCGTCACGGCCAAAGACATAGGCAAAACGTTCATCCGGTGAATAGACCATCGAGGCGTGGGACAGATCGCCCAATCCTTCTATCCGGGCCAGAGCTGCACGGTCGGACTGGTCCACCAACAGGACCGATCCGCTGGCACGTTCGATCACCAGCCCAAGGTCTCCTGTTGCCATCGGCTCGGCCTGGGCCGTGGTCATCATCAATGTCGCCGCAAGGCTGAGGATAAGGTGTTTCATTGTGCCTCCTGTTCCAGCAGGTATCGGGCAATCCATTCGGCCTCTTCTTCGCTGATCAGGGGCCGCCACGGGGGCATCGCCGTATCGGGGATGCCGTCAAGGATGACGCCGGTCAAAACCTCGGCGTCATAATGCTCCAGTGTTTTCGAGCGCAGATCAGGCCCCAGGCCGCCTTTCAGCGACAACCCGTGGCACGAGCCGCAATCCTGATGCACAAGTCTTTTCAGTGCGTTGGGATCAATGACATCGGCAGCAAAGGCGGAAGTTGCGGCCAGAACCGCAGTTGTCAGAAAGGTTCGGGCAACCCACCCCTTGTGGCCGGGCACATTTCTGTTCGGTGCGGGACACGGCATATGTTTTCTGCACCCCAGCTTAGCCATGGGCCCGTTCCAGAATGGTCGCCACGGGCTGTTCGGCGTAGAGTGAGACAACTTTGCCGATGATGAAAAGCGTTGGTGCCTTCAACCCGGAGGTGCGCACGTCGTTGGCCAATTGGTCCAGCCGTGACACCAGCCGGCGTTCATCAGGTGTCGTCGCATTTCCGATGGCCAGAACCGGTGTTGATCCCGGTAGGTCTTCGGTCATCAGCCCCATGGCGATCTGGCCGATATTGGCCACACCCATATAGACCACCAGTGTCGTGTCCGGGTCGGCCAGGCGTTTCCAGTCCAGATCCAGCACTTTGTCTGCCTGCCGGTGTCCGGTAACATATTGAACCGAGGTGGCCAGACCGCGATGGGTCAGTGGCACGCCGGTCGAGCAGGACGCGCCCTGCGCCGCCGTGATCCCCGGTGCGTATTCGACTGCCACGCCATGGGCCATCAGATAAGCGGCTTCTTCCGAGCCGCGGCCAAAGATCATCGGATCGCCACCTTTCAGACGGGCGACCGTGTGACCTGCGCTGGCCTCTTCCAGAAGGATTTCGTTGATCCGGTCCTGTGGGACGGTGTGGCATTTGGGCGCTTTCCCAACAGGGATCAGCCGCGCGCCTTCGGCGCGCAGATTCAGGATATCAGCAGACACCAGCCTGTCATAGACCACCACATCTGCTTCCTGCAGCATTCGCAGGGCACGCAGCGTCATCAGCTCGGGGTCGCCGGGGCCTGCACCAATCAGAAAAACCTTACCGCTCATGTTCAAACTCGCTGGGTCTGAATGTCTTCGAAACCCGGGGTTTCCTGCGCGAATCCAATGCTTTTGCGGGACGTTGCTGGGTAGGCCGGGCGTGTCATGACGGCAGATTGGCGCAATCGAAAACCAACCTCCTTGACATAAGTTAAGGAGCGCGGGATTTGCTCCCGCGCCCCTCTGTTCAGCCTATGAAAAACCCGGGATCAGGGCTCGACAGTGATCATCCCGATCATGTTCTGTGTCTCCCAATGGGGCCCGCAGAGATAATTCTGAGGGCCGGGTGTGAGGAAGGTCATTTCGACCGTTTCTTCCGGGAACAACCGGTCGCTTTCGGGTTCGCTGCCATCTTTCAGCAACACACTGTGGCTGGTGCGCTTGTCGACATTCACCCATCGGACAGTTGTACCTGCCTTTACGGTCAGTTCGAACGGGCAGAAATTGTAGTTGTACATCAAAACCACTTTGGCGTCCTCGACCGAGGCCGAGGGGTGGCCGAACAGCTCGACATAACGTTCTTCGGCTTCGGCGCAGATCTCGGCGGTTTCATCTGACCAGGCTGGCGCAGCAAGAAGCAGCAGCGCGGGAAGAAGGCGGTGGGGTTTCATGGTCCATGTCTCCTTTCCAAAGTAATTGGGGCCGGGAGAACCGGCCCCAAACTGTTATTGCTTGACCACGTTGATAAACGCGCTGTCGTCGTCGAGCGCTAGGCTGGTATCCAGCGTTACGTGGTGGAACCGTGCGGCGGCAAAGTCATCATGGATTGCAAAACCGACCGTATAGGTTTGACCGGCCTCCAGCGGGACATCGCCGGGTGCGCCGGAGTTCAGCGGACGTGTGAAAACAACCGTCCACATGCCACCAGACAGGTTTGCCGAGGCTGCAATCTCACCATCATTGACCACCCGCTGTTCCAGCAGATAACCATTTGTGGCACTGCCGTCTGCGTAGACACGCATCAGGTCAAGATAGGTACCGTCAGCCAGATACTGCTCGATTTGTTCGGCGGCCTGCAACTTGTCCCAACCGCCCAAAGCCTTGCCGCCTCGACCTTTGATCTCGATCTCGGTGCGGCTTTCGCTGAGGTACTTGGTCACGGTGTCCTGAGCGGTCAGGCGACCGGAAACATCCCCGTTTGCGGCAATTGCATCGGCCTCAGGCGCAAAGGGCATATAGGTGTTGTCGGCGTGGCACGACGCCCAGCACCCGACCTGATCGCCCAGCTCGATACCGGTTCCGGTGATCATCATAGCGACCTTGATCTGGTTTTCAGGATCCATTTTGCCGCCATCGACAAACGGAGCAGGGTTGTGCCCCGCATCCGGCCATTGCAGACGGATGTACAGGTTTTCGTCATCATGTGCCGCCTGAACGGTTGCGTCGATCACACCGCGTTTGCCGGGGATCGGAGTGGGTTCCAACTCGCCACCGGCAACGATCTTGTTACCAATCGCATCCAGTTCCTTGGCATGACAGGTCGAACATTGATCGCCACCTTTGGTCAGCGGACGGGCCCCGCCATGGGTTTTTCCGTTCTGCACCCATTCAAACGACGCCTGGCCTGGATAGAACAGTTTCAGGTCCGCACTGGCCACCGCATTCCAGTCGATGTTGGCACCGACATCGCCGCTTTCACTGCTGGCAGGTGTTGCCGAACCATCGGTTGCAGCCGCTGCCCGCTCTTCCGCGACAGCGGCATCAACTGCTGCCGCAATCTGGGCCTGAACGGCCTCCTGCTGGGCTTTCTTTGCAGCTTTCTCAGCCTCGGCCTCGGCAGCTTCCTTGGCTTCGATCCGCTCAAGGCTGGCAAGGTATTCTGGCGGAATTGGTCGAATGAAGGCCGGATTTGGCGCTTCAAGCTCTTCCAGATATTCGTCGGATGCGCGGTCTCGGATGTTCGAGTGTGCAATACCCTTGTGGCAGTCGATACAGGTCTGACCGGTTTCCATTGCGTTCAGGTGCTGCTGACGTGCACGCGGACGCTGGAATTCGGGCATCATCGATTCAAAGTCATGGCAGTTTCGACATTCACGCGAGTCCGTCGATTTCATCCTCTCCCACTCATTCATGGCAAGATGAATGCGCTTGGCTTCGAATTTCTCACGTGTGTTGATGGTGCCGACCATCTTTCCATAAAGCTCTTTCGAGGCTTTTATTTTGCGGATGATCTTGTGGGTCCAGTCCTTGGGCACGTGACAGTCCGAGCAGACCGCACCAACGCCCGACCGGTTCACGTCGTGGATCGTGCCCTGGTATTCTGCATAAACAAAGTCTCGCATCTCGTGACACGAGACACAGAATTCCTTGGTATTCGTGGCTTCCATGGCGGTGTTGAACCCACCCCAGAAGATGATGCCGGCGGCAAAGACCGCAGCAATGCCGGCCACAGGCATTCCCCACAGGAAATACCGGCGCCAGATCGGTTTTTTCTTATCCGGTTCGGAAGTCATATCCGGGCTCCGTTTTGGCTGTCTTATCTGGCCTTTGGTGGCAGGCCGGTGAGTTTGGCGGATCTGTCAAACGAGGAAAGGGCGGGCGAGGGGCCCGCCCTTTCCGGTTTAGGCTGCGAACCCGTCAGGTGACGTGGTTCGACCGGTTGTGGACATTGAATTTGCCGGTCGGGGCGTAAAGCCCGTCAATCCGACCGATTTCTTCCAATGTCTTGGCGTCGAAGATCACGATCTGGCCATTGGGTTCTTTCGAATCCGACAGGTTCCACTTGGAAACCCAGACCTCGGTTCCGTCGGCGTTGAATTCGAAGTGAACAGCGGCGCTGCCTTCGTCTTCGGTGATCTGGATGGTTTTCACTATCTCGCCGGTCTCTTTCGAGATGACCTGAACCGATTGCTGAATTTCCGGCTCGGGGTGTTTGGTCTGGTCAGCCCAGATGTAGTCCGAGTTCGGATGGGTGCGGACAAACAGGCCGGGGCCGTCGGTTTCCACCTCGTAACAGGTTTTCCAGGCCTGATCCGGGTGACCTTCTGGGTCGTTGCCCCAGACTGTCACGGTACCGACACCCAGGTGGGTTGTGCCCGCCACAGGTCCGCAATTCGGGTCAATCCAGTTGGCGCCCGGACCGGGGTGCGGCAGGGCAGCGGTGTCGATCATCGCCTCAAGCTTGTGCGTTTCGGTATCGACAACGACCATCTTGTTCGATGCGTTTGCCGCGATCTGGAAGTACCGGCCTGTCGGGTCGAAGAACCCATCATGCAGGAACTTGGCCGAGTTTATCTTGTCGATCCGCAAATTGTCGAGGTCGGTGTAATCAACCTGCCAGAGCTGCCCCAGCTCTTTCACAGCAACAATCCATGTGGGTTCATTCGGCGTGGTGTAGATAGCGGCCACACGGGCTTCTTCCACATACTCACCATCTACGTTGGTGCCACGGGTCGAAACGACTTTGACCGGCTCCATGGTCTGCGCGTCAACAATCGCAAAGTGCGGCGGCCAATACCCACCACCGATCACGTATTTGCCGTCACCGGACACGGCGACATCGCGCGCGTCATAGGCGATCTTGACTTCCGAAACCAGCATCTTATCCGGCGTTTGCCAGAGATCGATCTTGGTCATCTTGCCGTCACGGCCCATTGTGTACCAAAAACGTCCAGGTGTTTCGGGTTCGGTGATGTTGTGATGTTCCGAAGCTTTCAGGACGTGCACGGCATAGCCGGTCGGAATATGCGTCAGCACTTCTTTCGTATCACCGTCGATGACGGCAACCTTGCCCACATCGCGTTCGATGACGACAAAGAAGTTTTCCCAGTTGCGACCGTGCAGCGGCTCGGTCGGATAGTCCGCTTCTTCGACATAAACCTTGCGGGTTGCCTTCATCTGTTCCAGCGACATTTCAGGCGGCTTTGGGGCCTCCATCATGATGTAGGTCGCCATATCCTTGATTTCCTGCTCGGACATGATGTCCGAGAAGTTGTTCATCCCGCCTTCAGTTCCCCAGGCGATGATTTTCTCAAGGCGTTCCTGACCCAGTTTCAGGGTGCCGCCTTCGGTTACGGTGCCGTCGGCTGCGGTCTTCTTCCAATGCGGCTCCAGGTTTTTACCGGTAGCGCCTTTGCGCAAAACCCCGTGGCAGCCTGCACATTGTTCAAAGTACAGTTGTTTCGAAGCTTCAAAGGCTTCGTCGCTAAGTGTTGGCTCGTCGGTAAAAGCTGGAGCAGCGACGCTGCCCAACAACATTGCCAATCCGACCCCAAAAGCGCGGCCGGTCTTGTTGTAGCTGATTCCAAGTGACATGATCACTCTCCATTTGCGTGGTGAGGCAATGCGGAGACTGATCCATCATGGGATTGTCATCCTTGACCAAAGTCAACGGGCGCGGCGCTAACTTCGTTCTTTGGGCAAAAACCGGGTGCAGATTTCAACAATAAAACCTGTTTTTTTCGCACATGTTTTTGATGTCTTGATTTCGGTTAAGTGCCCCAATCCCGTCGGACGGTACTGCTTGTTGAAGGACGAGATGGGCCATGGAGAGCAGGCATGTCATCTGCAATATCGCGCATTTTCAGCGAAGGCTTTCGGGTTTTTTTCCTTTCCGCCGGTCTTTATGGTGTGTTTGCTGGTGTCGCCTGGGGTGTTTGGCTGGCCGCACTGGATGGGCTTTTACCATATACCGACCAAAGTTATGGAATGCCCCCGGTCATGTGGCATGCCCATGAGATGATTTTTGGCTATGCAACGGCAGCACTGGGTGGGTTCTTTCTGACAGCAGTTCCAAACTGGACCGGCACGCCGGAAGTGCGGGCGCGCTTTGTCACGATCGTAGCGCTGATCTGGATGGCGGGGCGGCTGGCGGTGTGGTTTTCAGGATCGCTCTCTCCGATTACCGTCGCGATTATCGACCTGAGCTTTGTTCCAATTCTTGTCCTGAAAATTGCCAGCCAGCTGATGCGCAGGCCCAAGCCACAGAACATGATATTTCTGTATCTCCTGAGTTTGGTGTGGGTGGCCAACCTGATGGTTCATCTGGAATGGATAGGTGTCGCCGCGGACACGTTGAATACTGGGGTGCGCGCAGGGCTGCTGACCTTGTGTTCAATGATAGCGATACTGGGGGGACGTATTACTCCGGCCTTTACGCGCAATGCTATGAAACGCGACGGTGTGCCCGAAGCCCTGTGGCCGGTTTCAAACGCGGTGCTGGAAAAGGCCGTGATGGCGCTTGCCCTTGTGCTGCCGTTGTTGGTTCTGACCTTGGGCAGTGTTTCCTTGGCGGGTATATGCGCGCTGCTGCTGGGCGGCGCCCAGGTGATGCGCATGGCACGGTGGAGAGCGGGTTGGGCACTGCGGCAGCCGATCCTGATTGCTTTGCACCTGGGCCTGATGATGCTGGCCCTTGGGTTGTTGCTGTGGGGGGCTGCCGTCATCGGATATGGTAATGAGATCGGCGCGCTGCACATTTTGGGGATCGGGTGCGTTGGTGGCATGACCCTTGCCGTCATGAGCCGCGCCGCCCTTGGCCACAGTGGCCGGCCCCTTGTTGCTCCGTCGCCCATGGCGGTCGGATACGGGCTTATGGCGGCGGCGGCTTTGGTCCGCTGGCTGGGGTCCGGGCTGGCAGGTGCCTATATGGTGGCCATGCTGACGGCTGACGGGCTATGGATTGCCGCAATTGGGTTGTACCTGTTTGCCATGTGGCCCGCGCTGACAGGCCCGCGCGCAACAAAGCAGGGCTGACCCGTTCGTTTCGCCGCGGCTTGCCGTTTCAGGATATTAAGGGGCGTTCATTCTTGACGTGACGCTGGACGAGCGCGCGTGCGCGTCTTCCTTTTGCGGGTATTTGCCGCGCAGCCTGAGGGACGTGCCCCGGTTTAGCCAGTTCCGGAAACAGATTGAAGATTTCCTCTCGGGCGTCAGGGTGAACGCTGGACATGGCCTGCGCACCAGTGAACAGGCTCTCTGACGGGGCCCCTTCCGCGTAGATGATTTCATGACGGTCGAACAGCAAATGGAAATACGTGACTGACACGGTTTCGTCTGCGACACAGATTCCGGGGCTGGCAACAAGTATGTGGGCCGGAACAAGGATTTCTTCGGTTTCAAACATTCTGACGGCGATCCGGGATCGAACCAGCATACGGTGCTGTGGCGAAACAAGCAGGTCGCGCCGTGGTACCCGATCGCCCAGTGAACCGGCCTCGATCCGAATGGGTTTCAGCCTGGGACGGGCGCGAAGCGCCGCTTGATCAAGATGCCGCGTTCCGATCCAACGTATATGTTGCGGTCCATTGTCGGCAGTCACGACCATGTCACCCACCTTCAGATCCTCGATGGGCATCGGACCTTCTGGCGTCATTATAAGTGTTCCGGCAGTAAAGCACGGTACGTCAATGATGGCAGCCGGGTCAGTTGTGTCGGGCGCATTGGTCGGCGTGACATTCACGATGTTCATCGAGTAGGTCGTACCGGGCACAAGTGGTTCAGAGGTTATGTAGCCGCCCAATACGCCGTCAACTTCGACGCGATAAACAGTGATTGTGCCTCCGCCTGGTTTGGACAGAATGTAGGATTCTTCCAGGTATATTGAGCCACTCAAAAAGGTGGTCGAACCATCGAGGGTGGTGATAGTACCGGTCTGCGTCAGGTCATCGCCGTCTTCGTCGTCAAAGCGGTCACCGTTGAAAACATCCCCTGTATCGACAACAGGTGGTCCACCTCCGCTTTGAATAAAACCACCAGCTGCGTCAGTCACGCTAAACAAACGACGATCCGTGTCGGGATCAAAATTGACATCCAAAGTAACCGTGTCCGGCCCGATCGTATTTACCGTGATTACACCAGGCGTATAACCGATATAGGAATAGTTCGCCATTTCCACCCATCAATCTTTGAAACGAAATAAACACCTGTTTTCTCAAGCGCTTGAATAAGTTCGTCATACAATAAAGTCGATGCGAAAATGATGAGAATTGGTTCAGGTTTCAAGGCGATCCCAAGGTCATTTCGTTATTCTCGCTGTTTGCGGATGTCTGATCGCGTTTCTGAGCATACTTGAGAAGTCTTGACTTTCGTTAAGGCAAACCCTGCGCTCACCCTTCATGTTTCATGCACTAGCTAATCTGCGCAAAGGAGAGCGCGATGCGAGAAGTCATGACAAAGAGCATGGCTCGCAACATATTCTATGGCGGGTCACTGTTCTTCATCCTCATCTTTCTGGCTCTATCAGCCCATTCACACCTGTATATCGTCAATTCCGAAAATGCCGCGAAGCTCGACGAAAGTGTGGTTCGGGGCAAACATGTTTGGGAAAAACACGCCTGTATCAACTGTCACACGATCCTTGGCGAAGGGGCGTACTTTGCCCCTGAGGTCGGCAATGTGATGACACGTTGGGGCGTGTTGGACGACCCGGAATCGGCCTTTGAATCCCTCAAGGGCTGGATGGAGGCACAACCCACCGGCATTCCCGGTCGTCGGCAGATGCCGCAATTCAACCTCAGCGACGAAGAGATCCGGGATCTGACCAACTTCCTGATCTGGACGGACAACATCGACGCTCAGGACTGGCCACCCAACGAGGCTGGCTGAGAAGGGGAATGGAGCAATGAAATACGAATCCCAAAAAATCGCCTATGCCTACTTTGCGGTAGCCATGGCACTGTTCGCGATACAGGTGATCGGCGGCCTGCTGGCCGGCTTCATCTATGTATTCCCTAACTTCCTGAGCGAGCTTCTGCCGTTCAACATCGTGCGGATGCTGCACACCAACGCGCTGATCGTCTGGTTGATACTGGGCTTTTTCGGTGCGGCCTATTTCCTGATCCCGGAAGAGGCCGAGCGTGAAATCCACTCGCCCAAGCTGGCCTATTTGCAGCTGATCATTCTTGTGGTCGGTACGTTGGGCGTGGTTTTGACCTATGTCTTCAACCTGTTCGAAGGCAACTGGTTGCTGGGCAAAGAGGGGCGCGAGTTCCTTGAGCAACCCAAATGGGTCAAGGCCGGTATCGTCGTTGCCGCTCTGATGTTCCTTTACAATGTGTCGATGACCGTTCTGAAGGGGAAGAAGACCGCAATTACCAATATCCTGTTGTTGGGCCTGTGGGGTCTGGCGCTGCTGTTCCTGTTTGCCTTCTACAACCCAGGCAACCTGTCTCTGGACAAGCAATACTGGTGGTATGTTGTCCACCTGTGGGTCGAAGGTGTGTGGGAACTGATCATGGCGTCGATCCTGGCCTACCTGATGCTGAAGCTGACCGGTGTGGACCGTGAGGTGGTCGAAAAATGGCTTTATGTCATCGTGGCCGCTGCGCTGTTCTCGGGAATTCTTGGAACAGGTCACCACTACTATTGGATCGGCACCCCCGGTTACTGGCAGTGGATTGGGTCGATCTTCTCAAGCCTCGAGGTGATCCCGTTCTTCGCGATGATGGCCTTTGCCTTCGTCATGGTCTGGAAAGGCCGTCGTGACCATCCCAACAAGGCCGCTTTGCTGTGGTCGCTGGGCTGCGCAACGCTTGCCTTCTTCGGTGCTGGTGTCTGGGGCTTCCTGCATACGCTGCACGGGGTAAACTACTATACCCACGGCACACAGATCACTGCGGCCCACGGTCACCTGGCCTTCTACGGAGCCTATGTTTGCCTCAACCTGGCGATCTTCAGCTATGCAATGCCGATCCTCAAGAACCGTGATCCTTACAATCAGGTGCTGAACATGGGATCGTTCTGGCTGATGACCAGCGGTATGGTCTTTATGACCTTCGTGCTGACCTTCGGCGGAACCGTGCAGACGCACATGCAACGTGTGGTCGGAGATTACTTCATGGACGTACAAGACCAGATCGCAATCTTCTACTGGATGCGTCTGGGTTCCGGTATCGTCGTGGTCCTTGGCGCGCTGCTGTTCATCTACTCGATCTGGGTTCCCCGGAAAGAAGTTATTGAACCCGGCGCCGCCGAAACCCCTGCGGAGTGATGATGGATATGGATGGCTCCATAAAACTGAATGAGGGGGCGGCAAACGCCCCCTTCTACCTGCCCCAAGGCGATGAATGCGATGTGTTCACCGCGGCTTATAACAACGACTTGCCAGTTCTGCTGAAAGGTCCGACGGGCTGCGGCAAGACCCGCTTTGTGGCCCACATGGCCGCAAAACTTGGCCGCCCGCTTTATACCGTAGCCTGCCATGATGATCTGGCGGCTGCCGACCTGATTGGCCGTTATCTGCTGAAAGGCGGGGAAACCGTCTGGGTCGATGGCCCCCTGACCCGCGCAGTGCGCGAAGGCGCGATCTGCTACCTCGACGAGGTGGTCGAGGCCCGTAAGGATGTGACTGTCGTTCTGCACCCGCTGACCGATGACCGGCGCATCCTGCCAATCGACCGCACCGGCGAAGAGCTTGAGGCCGCACCTGGCTTTATGCTGGTGGCGTCGTACAACCCCGGATACCAGAATATCCTGAAAACCTTGAAACCCTCGACCCGGCAGCGGTTCATCTCTTTGGAGTTTGATTTCCCATCCGCGCAGATGGAAGCCGAAGTGGTCGCACAGGAAAGCGGTCTACCGCTGGAACGTTGCAAGCCGCTGGTTCGGCTGGCGGGTAAGCTGCGCGGGCTCAAGGGTCAGGATCTTGAGGAAGGCGTTTCCACCCGACTGGTTGTTTATGCCGCAACACTTATCGCACAAGGCATGTCCACCGACCGCGCCATCCTCGCCGCCATGATTGAACCTCTGACAGATGACGAGGATATCAAACGCGGGCTCCTCGATCTTGTTACGGCTGTCTTTGGGTGAGGCCGGCCGATGGTCAAGATCGATTTTGAGCCATGGGAACCCGAAGAAACGATCGGGAAACTGTGGCACACCCTTGCCAGCCGCCTCGATGCACCCCAGGTGCACGATGGAGCCGCGGTCGACCTCTCTGAGGTCGCGGGGCGGCTGGCCGTCCTCTTTCGAGGGCTGGGCGGTGGCCCGGGCGTAGAATTGCGCCCGGTCTCGCCCGAGGTTTCACATCATCGCCTAAGTTGGCGTCGTCGTCTGGCGACCGAAGTGGAGCTGATGCCGCGCGCTTCGTTTGATGGCGAAGTCTTGCGCTTGCCGGACCGGTTGGCGGTTTTTCCTGCGCGCGAAGCCAATGGCGCGCTGTATGTCTGGCTGGCCGCTGCGGCTGCCCATGCCGGAACGCGAATTGATGAAGACGATCCGCTGCGTGCCGACCTGCGCGCGCTGATCGCCGCGCAGAAAATGGTTGATACTACGCTGGACGACGCCCCCGGCCTGCGCCCGCTTTACACTGAACTTTGCAAGGGCGTGCTGCATCAGCGCGATATCCCCAACCTGCCACCGATTGAGGACGCAGTTGAAGAGCTGATCCGCCATAAGTTGGGTGACCCTCAACCGCTGTCGGCGAAAGCCGAGCAGCTTCTGACACTGGACGAGGACCTGATCGCCCCTCGCGGCTATCAGCCTATGCGCCCGGTTCCCCTGTGGCCCGAACTGCGCGCAGTTGGCTTTTCCGAACATAACGAGGTGGAAAACCCCGAAACTGAAGGTCCACCCGAGGAATCCGGTGAGAAAACCCACCGCGCCCGTCGTCGCAAATCGGATCAGGCCGAGCGCAGCGACAGTTTCATTCTGCATAAGTTCGAAGCCATCCTCAGCTGGGCCGAGTTCCTGAACATCAACCGCCGCATCGACGATGATGATCCCGACAATGCCAAGAAAGCGGCCGATGACCAGGAAGAGATTGGCCTGGGTCAGATATCAAAAGCGCCGCCAACGCGGCTGAAACTGCACCTTGATCTGGCACCCGAGGATGTGAACCGGGAGCGTCTGTCTGGTCGCATCCTTTATCCCGAATGGGACGTGCGCTCGGGCCGATATCTAGCAGATCACGTCAACGTCCTGCTGTCGGATGCGGATATCCGCGACGATGCTGCTGCGTTTGGTAAGGACCCTGCCACCGCCCGCCGTATCCGCGCGGTCAAACGCCAGTTCGAGGCGCTGCGCCCTGGGCGCGTGATGACACGCGGCCATCTGGACGGTGACCAGTTGGATATCGAAGCCGCCGTGCGCGCCGAAACTGACCGTATGGCCAGTGGCGAAAGCAACGACCGCATTTGGCAACAATCCCGCCCCGAGGCGCGCGATCTGGCAGTCTCGATCCTGCTGGATGTCAGCCGGTCCACTGAAAGTGCCGTAACCGGTCGCGCCGTGATCGACATTGAACGTGAAGCCCTGGCTGCTTTGGCCTGGGGCCTGAACGCCTGCGGTGACGATTTCGCCATTCATGCCTTCAGTTCGCTGAAACGTCAGCGCGTCTATATCCAGCGATGCAAACGGTTTGATGAGCCGATGGGCGCCAAAGTTGAACAACGTATCGCATCACTGCGACCCGGTCACTACACGCGGCTTGGGGCCGCGATCCGCCACTGTTCAAAGGATCTGGCAAGTCAGACCCGCAAACGCCGCCTGTTGCTGGTGATCACCGATGGCAAACCCAATGACCTTGACCATTACGAAGGGCGTCACGGTATTGAAGACACGTGCATGGCCGTGCGTGAGGCACGCCGCGCCGGGCAATCGGTTTTTGGTGTCACCATCGACAAAACCGGCAAAAGCTGGTTCCCCCGCATGTTCGGACAGGGCGGTTTCGCTGTTATCCCAGACCCGCACCGCCTGACCATGGCGTTGCCGCAAATATATCGCCAATTGGTCGGTGCATGAGTGAAACCTCCTTCATCGACGAGCTTCCGGGCGAATTGCTGATGTGGGTTCTGATTATCAGTGAGCTGCTGGTTTTTGGTGCCGGGCTGATCGCGTTCATGGGCGTTCGCCTGACCGACCCTGCAGGCTTTGCCGAGGCGCAATCGCATCTTTATCGAACAGGTGCAGCCTTTAACACTGCAATACTGGTCACATCTGGCTACCTGGCCGCGCAGGCGCTGAACTGGCGCCGCGCGGCATTCCGGTTCAAGGCCAGGCTTGCCCTGACAGGCGCGGCCGTACTTGGGATCGCATTCCTGGTTATCAAAAGCGTGGAATATGCTGGAAAGGCGGGGCAGGGCATTACCTATGAAACCCACCCGTTTTTCATGTTCTACTACCTGCTGACAGGATTTCACGCGGCGCATGTTCTGGCCGGGGTGGGTATCCTGTTGCTGGTCGCGTGGCGCGATGATCCTCGTAACATCGAGGCGGGCGCACAGTTCTGGCACATGGTCGATCTGGTCTGGATCCTGCTGTTTCCCGTGATTTATCTTCTAGGATAAACAATATGTCGGCAACTTCATCTATTACTAAATACTCCCGCCGGAGGCGTCCGAACTCACTCACCGGCGCGTGGCTGGCGCTTTTGGCGCTCAGTCTGGCTTCAACGCTTTTGACCCTGATGAAAACGCCTGACGCACTCATTGCAGGCGGTATCCTGCTCCTTGCCCTGATCAAAACCCGTGTGATTCTGGCCCGATATCTGGACCTGGCTGAAAGCCCGGGCTGGCTGCGTGGCTTCACCTTGGTTCTGACGGGGTTCTCTGCTGTGATCTTCGCACTTTACCTGATCTGAAAAAAGCCGCCCCCAAAAGGGGCGGCAGGTTACCAAGCAAAGGGACGCTTAGGTTATTGTGCGGCCATTGGCATCCGCGCGATCTGACAGCGCTGCCACAGCGCCGACAAGGCGCCCACCAGATGATCGATGTCCTCATCCGTATGAACGGGTGACGGCGTGATCCGCAGGCGCTCGGTTCCTTTTGGAACTGTGGGATAGTTGATCGGCTGAATGTAGATGCCAAACTCCTCAAGCAGGGTGTCCGAAATGAATTTACACTTCACAGGGTCGCCAACCATTACCGGGATGATATGGCTGGGGTTGGGCAAATGCGGAATGCCCTCGGCATCCAATCGGGCGCGTACCTGCGCCACGCGAGTCTTTTGCAAGTCACGCTCTGCACTTGAATGCTTCAAATGCCGGATCGATGCGGCAGCGCCGGCTGCAATCGATGGGGGTAGGGCAGTCGTGAAGATGAAGCCACTGGCAAAGCTGCGGACAAAATCACACAGCGCGGCTGAGGCCGCGATATACCCACCAACCACGCCGAACGCTTTGCCCAATGTACCTTCGATGACCGTCAGGCGATCCATCAATCCATCGCGTTCAGCAATCCCGCCACCGCGCGGACCGTAAAGGCCGACGGCATGAACCTCGTCCAGATAGGTCATCGCGCCGTATTTGTCAGCCAGATCGCAGATTTCCTTGATGGGAGCGATATCGCCATCCATGGAGTAAACCGATTCAAATGCGATCATCTTGGGTGCGTCGGGATCCGCTGCGGCCAATTTGGCGTCCAAATCCACCAAGTCGTTATGTTTCCAAATCACCTTCTGGGCACGCGAATGCCGGATACCTTCGATCATCGAGGCGTGGTTGAGCGCGTCAGAAAACACGATCAGCCCGGGAATTCGCGCGGCCAATGTCCCCAAAGCAGCCCAGTTCGACACATATCCCGAGGTGAACAGCAACGCGGCTTCTTTCCCATGTAGATCGGCCAGCTCAGCCTCAAGCAGAACGTGATCATGCGTGGTGCCCGAGATATTGCGCGTACCGCCAGCGCCTGCTCCGCAGCGATCCAGTGCGTCGTGCATGGCAGAGATCACCGAAGGGTGCTGACCCATGCCCAGATAGTCATTTGAGCACCAGATCCGCACATCCCGCTGAACCGGCCCGTCGGTTTGACGCGCGTTCGGAAACGCGCCACGACGGCGTTGCAGGTCGATGAATATCCGGTAGTTGCCTTCGTCTTTCAAAGTGTCGAGGCTCTGGCTGAAAAATTGCTCGAAGTCCATCTGGCGTGCTCCCCGGATAACTGAAATTTCGTTGAACCTATGCCAGTGGCGCCCGCCCTTACATGACAATAGTCAAGTTGGAGACTGAGAAAAGGGTGGCACCCCCGCGCTGGCTTTGGCATAGCATATCTCGGGGTTGATCATCCGGGGGTGTTCCCGGAGCGGACGAATAAGGGGCTGCCTTCTTGTCACACGAGGCACAAAAGATAATTGCGCGGCAGTCACTGCTCTTGCGAAGCCTGCCAGAGCAACATGTCGATACTCTGCTGCGTCAGGCCGTCTGGCGGCAATACGACCGGGGCGAGACGATCTTTCTGCAAGAGGAAGAGGCCAAGGCCGTACATGTTGTACTGGCTGGTTGGGTCAAGCTGTTTCGCATTTCCCCGACCGGTGCCGAAGCCGTGGTGAGCGTTTTCACGCGCGGTGAAAGCTTTGGCGAAGCCGTTGCGCTGCGCAATGTGCGCTATCCCGTTTCGGCCGAGGCGGTATCTCCCTGCGAGATCATGCACATCCCAAGTCCAGTGCTGCTTTCGCTGATGAAGCAAGACCCGGAAATCTGCGTATCGATCCTGGCGGCCACATTCACGCATTTGCATTCCCTGGTGGCGCAACTCGAACAGCTCAAAGCCCAGACGGGCGCGCAGCGTGTCGCGGAATTCCTGCTGAACCTGTGTGATTGCGATGCCGGCCAGTGCGAAGTTGAACTGCCGTATGACAAGATGCTGATCGCCGGGCGTCTGGGGATGAAACCCGAAAGCCTGAGCCGCGCTTTTTCGAGGTTGAAACCAGTCGGGGTTAAGATCAACCGAAACCACGCGGAAATTGCAGATATGGATGTATTGCGGAATTACGCGGAAAGCGACCCGAGTGAGAAATAGAGCCGCGTGGCCGTTGCTCTGTGCAGTAAACTGGCCATTCCCGGTCTGCGATCTTTCCGGCAATCACTATCCTTCCTATTCTTGCTGGATATGCCCTATCGGGCGCGATCCTGAGTGGGTGAGTTGATGGAACACAGACATGACGATTGAACAGCTACTGGCCGGTTTTCCCCGCGCGAGACTGGTGACAGCCGCTACGCCGGTCGAACGGCTCGATCGTCTGTCCGACCAACTTGGTCTGAATCTGTGGATCAAACGGGATGATCTGACAGGGTTGAGCTTTGGCGGCAACAAGACCCGACAGCTTGAATTCTATATGGGCGAGGCACAAAAACAGGGGGCAGATACCATTCTGATCACCGGCGCTGTGCAATCCAATTTCGTGCGCACGGCTGCCATGGCTGCATCGAAGCTTGGGATGGAGGCCGTGCTTCAATTGGAAGAGCGTGTGCCGGATATGGGAGAACATTATTATTCCTCGGGAAATGTACTTCTGGCCCGGCTTCTGGGTGCCGAGCACATGCACTACGATACCGGAGAAGACGAGGCCGGCGCCGACAATGCCCTTCACGCGCGGGCAGATCAGCTGATCGCTGAGGGCCGAAACCCATATGTAATTCACTTGGGCATCGATCATCCGCCCTTGGGGGCGTTAGGTTATGTGGCCGGGGCTGCCGAACTACTGGATCAGATCGCCGATTTCGACGTGGCGGTGGTGCCATCCGGCAGCGGTTCGACCCACGGCGGGTTTTTGGCCGGGCTGCGGCTGGCTGGCAACACGGCACCTGTTTATGGCATCTGCGTTCGCCGCGACCGCCACCAGCAACATGCGCGGTTGCAAAAGGTATTGGAACGGTTGGCGGGTATGATGAAGTTTGACCCGGCTCTGGTCATGAATGACATCCTCACATGGGACGGCACATTGCCCCCTGGATACGGGCGGATAGGTCCGTCCACACGGAGGGCGCTTGAACAGATGGCGCGTGCCGAGGGTGTTTTTCTTGATCCGGTCTACTCGGCCAAAACCTTTGCAGGTTTGTTGGAATTACTTGAAAACGGCACAATTCAACAGGGCCAGAAAGTTGTGCTGTTGCATACGGGTGGGCAACCGGCGCTGTTCGCATATCAGGAAGAGCTGTTCCCGGCCTGAGAGCCATCCGAGAAGCCACTATAGCGGAAGTCGCGCTTGGCCAGCCAACCCGTCGTTTCGAAGCACGCGACGCGGTTTCACGTGACCTATGTCAATGACAGCACCGCGGATGTCGTGTCGGTTGAGCGAGCCTAGCCCACCTTAGAATAGGTGGAAGACATGTTCGCAGAGTTGGAGGCTGGATATGGCTGATGGATGCGGCTGTGATCGACACGCGCATATGTATCTGAGCGTGGATGAGGCCCTGCGCCGGGGCCTGTCCGCTGCTGATCCGATCACAGAAGCGGAAACGCTGCCTTTGGCCGCTGCAATTGGGCGAATTCTGGCCCGCGACTGTTTCAGTAAAGTCGATATGCCCGCTTTCGACAATTCGGCAATGGATGGCTATGCGGTTCGAACAGCCGATCTTGGCGATACCGACCTGTTCCAGATGCCGGTGGCGGGTCGCATCGCGGCGGGGGACAGCGGATCTCATGCTGCACCTGCGGGCAGAGCGCTGAGGATTTTTACCGGAGCGCCCGTTCCCTCTG
This sequence comes from Ruegeria sp. TASC047, assembly GCF_059612445.1. Classification (NCBI taxonomy): domain Bacteria; kingdom Pseudomonadati; phylum Pseudomonadota; class Alphaproteobacteria; order Rhodobacterales; family Roseobacteraceae; genus Ruegeria; species Ruegeria sp. TASC047. Next base: position 52,783 of record NZ_JBXWQP010000050.1, on the reverse strand, counting down.
ATTACGACGCCATCGTCATGCAGGAAGATTGTGATGTTGTAGAGGGGCAAATTCGCTTCAGCCGCCGTCCAAAGCCTGGGCAACATATCCGGCGTGCCGGTGAAGACCTTCATGCCGGAGCGCCGATCCTGCGGCGCGGCTGCGAGATTGGCCCGCGTGAGGTGGCAGCCCTTGCATCCGCCGGGTATGGCGAGGTCGTGGTCCTCCGCAAGCTGAAGGTTTCGATCTTTTCAACCGGCAGTGAGTTGCGCCAACCGGGTGAGCCCCTTGGGCCGGGGCAGATCTATAACTCGAACCGTTACATGCTGCTTGCGCTGTTGCAGAAACCCTGGATTGAACTCACGGACCGGGGGCAGGTTGAAGATGACCCCAAGCTTTTGAAACAGGTCTTGCTGGACGCGACTGAAACCTCTGACCTGATTATCACAACCGGTGGTGTTTCTGTCGGCGATGAAGATCATATGCCGCGTCTGTTCACCGAGATCGGTGGCGTGACGGATGTGGTGAAAGTCGCAATGAAACCGGGCAAGCCTATCATGTTCGGTCGACGTGGCCGTGCGCTTTACATTGGCCTGCCGGGCAACCCGGTTTCTGCTTTTGTGACCTGGCAAATTATCGGATCGCAGATGATGGCGCGCCGCGCCGGTCTGCACCACACACCGCACGCAGCCGTACAAGCAGTTCTGTCGGAACCTTTGTACCGCACCGCGGGCCGACAGGAATACCGCCCGGTTCAGATTGACGGTTACACACCGGACGGACGGCCCCGATTGCGTCTGATGGAGCCGTCCTACAGTGGTCGTGTTGCTTTGCTTGCGCATGCGGATGGATTGGCGATCATCCCGGCAGAAGTGACGGAATATCCCGAAGGGCAACGCCTTGAGCTATTGCGGTTTTAAGCCCTAAGCGCTTTTCCTGCGGCATCAAAGGGCGGTTCATGCAGGATTGTGGCCCTGTGTGGGCGCCCCAGAACCATAACCTCGACCTCATCACCTGGCTGGGCATTTTTCACATATCCCAAGGCCAACGACATTCCGACGGTGTAGCCATAGGTGCCCGAGGTCACCCGGCCGATCCCTTCACCGTTCTTGAAGATCGGCTCGCCACCGGTCGCGTCGGCGTTAGATGCTGTCACATCCGCTTCGTTCAGGTGCAGGATCACCAGGTGTTCCCGAGCCGGGTTCTGCAATACTTTCTGCGCAGCTGCCTTGTTGAGGAAGTCCTTTTCGAATTTGCAGAGGCGATCAAGATCCACTTCATGCGGCCAGTATTCCGGGCTGTATTCGCGGCTCCAAGACCCATATCCCTTTTCGACCCGCATAGACATTAGTGCCCGGCTGCCAACAGGGCCAGCCCCGAACTCTTTGCCTGCCTCAAGCAAGGCATTGTACAGCCGGGCCTGATCTTGGGTGTCGCAATGCAGCTCCCACCCCAGATCGCCAGTAAAGGAGACGCGCAGGGCAAGGACCTGGACTCCCGCCAGCTCGATCTTGGCGGACCGCATGAACGGGAAATCTTCGGTTGCCAGCGATGTGTTGGTCAGACGTTGCAGGATGTCACGGGATTTGGACCCGGCCACGTTAAAGCCGCACATCGCTTCGGTTTTGCTTTCGAAAGTGGTGCCCTCAGGCAGCGGAACCTGTTTGAAAAAGCGTTTGTGATACCGTTCTGCCATGCCCGAGCCGATCACCCAGAACTCGTCATCAGCCACGCGGGTGACGGTAAAGTCGCCTGCAATACCGCCGCGCTTTGAAATCAGTGGGGTCAGACAGGACCGACCAACGGTTTTGGGCATGGTGTTGGCAAAGACGGCGTTCAGCCAGTCTGCCGCACCCGGACCCTTGCAGACATATTTGGCGAAATTCGAGATATCGATGATCCCGGCACGGTCGCGCAACATCCTGCATTCCTCGCCCACCGGTCCCCACCAGTTCTGACGGGTAAAGCCATTGGTGTCTTTGGTGCCGGGCGTTGCGGCAAACCACAGTGGATGTTCCCAACCGGCGTTCAGGCCAAAAACCGCGCCCATGGCTTTCTGCGCCTCATAGATCGGGCGAACCCGTGCCGGACGACCGGCGCTGCGTTCTTCATTGGGGAAATGGATCGCGAACCGATGACTGTACTGATCTGCCACGCGCGCTTTGGTGAATGCCTTGGTGGCCCAGCTGTCAAAACGCGCCAGATCCCAGGCGAACATGTCGTATTCCGTTTCACCCTCGATGATCCATTGCGCTGCCATCAGGCCCATGCCACCCGATTGCGAGAAGCCGGGGATGATACCATTGCAGCAGAAATAGCCGTCGACCTCGGGCACCGGCCCCATCAGAACGTTCGAATCCGGTGACCAGATCATTGGGCCGTTGATGACACGCTTGATCCCGGCTTCACCAACCGCGGGCAGGCGTTCGATGGCGTTCATCATGTTCTCTTCGATCCGTTCCAGATCATCAGGGAACAGGTCGTGGGCAAAATCCAGCGGCGTGCCTTCTTCGGCCCAGAACCTCATGTCTTTCTCATAAGCGCCGACCAGCAAGCCGTTGCCTTCCTGACGCAAGTAGTATTCGCCATCCCGGTCTGACACAGATGGCAGGCGGGTGCCGTGGCTTTTCACATCCGCCATGGATTCGGTTACGAAATACTGGTGCTCTGTAGGTTGCAGCGGCAGTTCGATTCCAGCCAGTGCAGCAACCTCGCGCCCCCACAGGCCCGCTGCGTTCACCACCCAGCGTGTCCTGATGTCACCTTTTGGCGTTCTGACGATCCAACTACCATCCTCCTGCTGCTCGGTTGCGGTGACCGGAGTGAAACGGTGAATTTGCGCCCCGCGTTGACGTGCGCCGACCGCATAGGCATTGGTCACGCCCGACGGGTCCACATTGCCGCCATCGGGTTCGAACATCACGCAACGGATACCGTCGTAATTGACCAGCGGGTTCAGCTTCTGGGCTTCCTCGATGCTGATCTCATAGAAATTCATGCCATACAGCCTGGCCTTTGCGGCCTGTAGCTTCAGCTGATGTTCGCGCTCTTCTGTCTGGGCCAAGTATAACGAGCCGGGCTGGAATACTCCGCAGCTTTGACCGGTTTCAGCTTCCAGCGCTTTATACAGGCTCATCGTGTAATGCTGGATGCGGCTGATATTGGTACTGTCGTGCAATCCGTGAATGTTGGCGGCTGCGTGCCAGGTTGACCCCGAGGTCAGCTCGTCCCGCTCTAACAGAACAACATCCGACCATCCCAGTTTGGTCAAATGATACAGGATCGAGCACCCGATCACTCCTCCGCCGATGACCACGGCCTGAGCTTCGTTTCGCATTTTGGCTATCTCGCGCGTTTTCGTTCGCGCCTGTTCTTTCATGAAGACTGGCCCATCGACAATGTCGACAAAATTCGAGATCGAATGAAGTCAGCTAAACTCAAACTTTGAAAATTGCCTAGCGGCGCGATACGCTTAAGCAAACGAATTCGTCAGAACGTCAATCGGTGTGCACGGCCACGTTCAAACAACTTCAGGTTCAACTCATCTGCTTCCGGCGCGCCATATTCCAACGCAAACACAAATGCGTGGGTCAGATAGAAACACGCGGCTTCATGATGCTGGCGCTCTTCGGCGAGAATCGCCGCTTGGTGATACAGCCGGATCAATGCGGGTACATCTTTTTCCGCATGGGCCCGCAAGAGTTGTTTATCGAGTTCGTTCAGATCCACTGTGACCCTTTCAGCGAATTCACCGGCTATTCACTAGGAGGCAAAAGACTGTAACGCCGTCCCGTCTGCTGTTGTTACAGCCGATCCGCGATCTGGTCAGAAGGGCCTGACCAGATCAACATTTTCAGGATTGCTTACACTTCAGCGCGGGCTTTTTCGATTTGCGTGGCCACCCAATGATGAAAACAATGGGTCGGGCCGTCCATCGCGGGCGAGAAACGGCCGCCATCGAATTTCACGCCGTGACGGCCTTTCTGCATGCCTTCAACCACAAAGACGTCTTCCTCGAACACCGTTTTCCACAGTTGCGCATTCTTGGCACGCAGCGCTTCGTGTTCGGGCGCGTCTTCGGGTTTTTTGGCGTAGTAGAGCTCAATCCGTTCGTTCGAACGCTCATGCGTGATCGGATCGATGAGGAAGGCAAAGCCGTGGTCACGCTGAACACCCAGCAGGGTATTCGGGTAAACGACGATATATTCCGCGCCGTCATTCCACTGCTCACTCAGATTCTCGAAATCATCCAGCTTTTCGCCATCGTGACCCTCGAACTGGCGGTAAACATAGGTGCCCTGACCCGAATATTTGCCCAATTCGTTGATGTTGTAGTGGTCTTCCAGACGCGAGTAGCTGTTCAGGCCGGGATGAACCCAAGGCAGGTGATAGCTTTCGCAGTAGTTCTCAACAGCCAGTTTCCAGTTCGAGTTCAACTCAAGGTAAACCGATGCGCCAGCGCCACCGTGATACATCGGTTGATCGAATTCTTTCCAGCGTTCCATCAACTCGCCATGGACATCTTCGAATTCCGGCGCGTCGCCGCTGACATTGACAAAGACAACATCCCGCCAGACATACGAGCGGATGCGGATAAGGCCCAACTCGGCGAAGTCCAGATCCTCATGGGTGTTCTGCCCGGGGCCACCGACATGAGGGGCAGTCCGCAATTCACCATTCAGGCCGTAGCACCAGCTGTGATAGGGGCAGCGGATCGCGCCGCGGATTTTTTGCGGCTTGTCGACCAAAATCATGCCGCGATGGCGGCAGGTGTTCTGGAACACGCCGATCTGACCGTCGCGATCACGAACCATCAACAGCGGCACACCGAGGAAATTGATCGGATACGCATCTCCCGCCTCGGGAATGTCTTTGCCAAAGCCGATGCCGGACCAGTTCGCAAACAAGACCGCATCCCGTTCTTCGGCAAAAACTGCGGGATCAATATAATGCTCGTTCGGCAGACCCTTTGCGGTGTTTACCGGTGTCAGAACAGACGAAAGCGGTGCGTGCTTGTTCATCGGCCACTCCTGAGTGATTTTGAATGAGTTTATCGCTGCATCCATTGGCGGCTGAGGCCGCCCACGTTCAATACTAAAAAACCTAATGGCAAATTGAGGCAGGCTAAACCGAACCTTCAGACAGTTCGTTGAGCAACCAATTCTTGAGAGCCAGCGCCCCTTCCGAGAGCTGATCGTCCGGGCGACCGACAAGATAGAAGTTGTCCGGGGCGGGCAGGCTGAATTCCTCCAACGCGACGAGTTTTCCCGAAGCCAGCATGGGCTGGACCAGACGTTTCCATCCCAGCGCAAGGCCCGCCCCTTTACGCGCCACCTGAAGGGCAAGCGCATAGCTGTTCACCCGCGATTCCACGGGAACAACTCCAGAAAACCCGAGGTCGTGGAACCAGGATGACCAGGTCGTCCAGGTGCTGTCCTGAGTTTCGAGATGGATCAGCCGCCGCTGCACGAGGTCTTCAAGGCTGGCCCCTTTAAGGTCCGCTGCCATCTGGGGGCTGCAAACGGGTGTCAGGATATCGCGATACAGTTTCGTGTGCGTGAGTTGCGCGTTCGCGTCCCGGCCATAGCGGATGAACAGGTCGATATCCGGCCGGTCCGTGAACGCCTTGTCCTGCGCCATCTGGTTCACTTTCACGTGCGGATAATCCTGCCAGAACCGGATGACAGACGGCGACAGCCAAAGTGCGGCGACTGCAGTGGTTGATCCAACGGTTACGTGGTTCTCGGAATCATTGCTGCGAATCTTTTCAAGTACCTTTGAAATCTGCCGGAACGAAACGCCGAGTGCCTCAAACAGGTCTTGCCCATCCTCGGTCAGCTCCACGCCGCGGTGTTTTCGGACAAAAAGTGCCGCGCCCAGCTCGCTTTCCAGCGCCTTTATCTGATGACTGACGGCACCCGGCGTCACGGAAAGCTCGCTTGCGGCTTCCTTGAAACTGAGATGCCGAGCGGCGGCTTCAAAGGCCGATAGTGTCGTAAGTGGAGGAAGGTTGTAGTGGCGTCGAGACATGGAGGTTTGTTGGCTTTTGAACTCTGGTTGAGCTCAATTCACCCGAATGTTAGAAATTTTGCAATTGAAATCTATCTTTTTTCCTGTTGTTTGCTGAACGACGCAGAATGTACGCCACGTGAGACCGAACAGGACAAGTGATGGATACTCAAGTTGCCCGCCTTGTGCGAAAAACATCGCTCAGCCCCGACACCTCTGATTTCTGCTTCGAGATCGAAAGCGGGCGCTTCACCAGCCTTGAGCCCGGGGCGCATGTGGACATCCATCTTGAAGACGGTCTGATACGGCAATACTCGCTGTGGAGCTGGAGCCAGGATGGACGCCTGATCAACGTGGCAGTCAAACGCGAAGACGAAGGGCGAGGCGGGTCACTGGCGATGCATGACCTGCAAGAGGGCGTGACCGTGGAAATCGGCGGTCCCCGCAACCATTTCAAACTCGAAAGCCATGATCGGCACGTCACTTTGATCGCTGGCGGTATCGGGGCCACACCATTGGTTGCAATGGCACGTGAGCTGCTGAACCGAGGGCAGGATTTTCGTGTCTACTATCTTGTTCGATCGAAAGAATACGCGGCGATGGATGCGCAATTCCGGGCGCTTGGACTGGATGAATGGTATCATTTGCATTGTGATAACACAGACGGGCTATTCGATCTGAGATCGGTCATGCAATCGATGCCGATGGGCGCAGACGTTTATACCTGCGGCCCGGAACCGATGTTGAATGCGGTACTGGAAGCTGGTGCCTTGCTGCGTGGCGGCGCGATACACTTTGAACGGTTCGCCGCCGCGTCGGACATTGAACATGCCCCGAACGCCGATTTCCAGATCGAGATCCAGTCGACCGGCGCGGTCTATCCCGTTGGCAAGGACCAATCTATTCTGGAGGTTTTGCAGGCCAATGGTGTGCAGGTTGATTTCGGCTGCTCCGAAGGGCTTTGCGGAACCTGTATCGTTGATGTCGTTTCCGGCGAAGTTGATCATCGCGACGGTATACTTACTCCGCAAGAGCAGGAAACGCATGAGTTCCTGTGCACATGCGTTTCGCGGGCCAAGTCGTATAAATTGGTATTGAAACTGTAGAAGGAACCACAATCACGCCCTTTACTTGTTCTCGCTAACACATGTTTCGAGTAACCGAGAGCGTCGTTTCGAGTAGCATAAGGGTCGGATTCTTGGGTGAGCTGCCCTAACCTCTGTCATAGGTTTTCCCGAATTGAAGGGCGCAACCACTTCTTGCGAAGCTGCTACCAGGTTCAACGGCAGACAGACTTGCCACAACGAACCAACAGCTTTTGCAAGCGAACACAATCTGGGAGGAAAAGAGCGGTGGGCGATCCCACATGGTGTGTGGTCTTCCCCGTAAGTCTCAGCTGAGTTGCAGTCAACTCGCTGATCGTTTGGTGCATTGGCATGTTTGTTTACGCCGTCCCGCGCGGTGCACCCCAAGCAGAAATCAAAAGAACAAGAAACGGCGAACACACGGAGGAAAACGCAATATGTCGATACCCGATCCATTCACGGACGTTGAGATAAAGACGGCGGATGCCGGTTTTTATGAAAACTACAGCGTACCAATTGCCCTGATCAGCAAGGCCATCATGGTCGCGCTGGTTTTGTGGGCACTAGTATTCCCTGCAAATGCAAACGGCACGCTTGGCAGCCTGAACGGGCGGCTGCTTGAGCTTTTCAACAGCTTCTACATTGTCATTGTCGGGTTGTTCCTCGTTTTTCTGGCCGTTGTCGCCGCTATTCCGTCCACGGGTCGCCGTGTGATGGGAACACCCGGTGAAAAGCCCGAGTTTTCGAACTTCTCATGGTTCTCCATGATGTTCGGCGCTGGCCTGGGTGTTGGTCTGATGGTTTTTGCTACCGCAGAACCGTTGGGGCTGTGGGGTTCGAACCCCGAAGTCGTATCCGAGGCGGTCGTTGGAAATACACCCGAAGCACTGCAGTCGGCTTACCGCTATACCTTCTTGCACTACGGGTTTCACGCTTGGGCCATCTATGTGGTGACCGGTTTGTCGCTGGCATATTACGCTTATACCCGCGACATGCCTCTCACCATCCGCTCGGCACTGACGCCCCTGTTCGGCCGCTTCGTCAATGGTTTCTTCGGCCATGTGGTTGACGTACTTGGCGTTGTTGCAACGATCCTCGGTGTTTCCGTCACCATCGGCTATGGTGTCAGCCAGTTCATCGACGGGCTTTATGCCATCACCGGTATGGAGTGGGTCATGGATCTGGGTGGTGAAGTTCCAACCCCCAGCAAAGTGGGTCTGATCACCGGTCTGGTCGTCATCATGTGCCTGTCGATTATTTCGGCCGTATCAGGCGTTGGTCGTGGCGTTAAATACCTGTCGAACCTGAACCTCGTATTGTCGATCATCCTGTTGGGCACGTTTGTTGTTTTCGGCTCGTTCGTCTTTGCCATGACCACTTATGGCACTGCAATGGTCGACTATATCCTGCATATCCTGTCGCTCAGCTTTAACGCCTATGGCCCGCTGTCAGTTGAAGCCTTCGCTGCGGCTTTGCCTGCCGAAGCACAAGCCCATGCCAATGATCTGATGGGCGGAGCTACCAATGCGTGGGGCAGCTTTGACGGTTTCAAGAGTGGCCTGGAAGGGGCAGCAGCAGAGTTGGATGAAGCAACCCTGGCAGCCGTTTATGCGGCGGGTGAGCAGGGGCGTCAGTTCGGCTGGCAATCGGGTTGGACCACGTTCTACTGGGCCTGGTGGATCGCGTTCTCGCCCTTCGTGGGCCTGTTCCTCGCGCGTATTTCGAAAGGGCGCTCTGTCCGCGAGTTCATCGTAGGCTGTGTGTTCGCCCCGGCTTTGGTGTGCTTTGCATGGATGACTGTTCTGGGTGGAACTGCGATTGATCTGGAACTGGCAGGCGCTGCAGAAGGTGCAATCATCGGCGCATCGAACACCAACAAGCTGTTCGTGACACTATCTTACATGATTGACGGTGGTCTGCTGTCAATGCTGAACGTGATGTGCGTGATCCTGATCATGACATTCCTCGTCACGTCGGCAGACTCGGGCATTCTCGTGATGAACACCATCATGTCGGGTGGCAGCCAGGAGACGGGCATCAAGCACCGCATCATCTGGGGTGTCATCCTGACAGCTGTGATCGGCGCGCTGATCCTCGCAGCCGGTGAAAACAACCCGATGGATGCGCTGCGAAACGCGATGATCATCGGTGCATTGCCCTTTACTGCTGTGATGGGTCTGATGTGTATTGCTCTGGCCAAAGCTTTGTTCCGCGACAGCCAGCGTGACAAACACGCCGCTACAGGTGCACAAGCCGCCGAATAAAGCGAAAGCTTAGCTTATGACTTGATCAGGCCGCCCGGAATTGGGTGGCCTGATTTCCTTTTGCGCAGACACTGGCCACGACCCTCAAACAACGGAGAAGTGCTGGCCAGCCCGACCTTGGTGAGACACCAAAACCATATCTCAACGAAAAAGCCCCGGTAAAAACCGGGGCTTTTGAGCATCTTGTCGTGAAATTCCTACATGCAGGCTTCCACGGCGCGTTTGGTCATGACCGACACAAGATGCGCCCGGTATTCCTTGCTGCCATGTAAATCAGCGATCATGTTGGCGGGGTTAATCCGAAGGTCCATCAAGGCGTCCGGGCGAAACTCCTTGTTCAGCGCCTGCTCGGCTTCGCTCCAACGGAAGACGCCATCCTCACTTGCGCCGGTCACCGCCACGCGCACGCCGTCCGTGAAACGGGCCAGATATACCCCAACAAGTGCAAACCGCGATGCTGGTTGCAGGAATTTTTGATAGCTTGCCGCCTGCGGAACCGGAAAGCGGATCGAGGTGATGATCTCTCCTTCATCCAGGGCTGTGGTGAACATGCCCTGAAAAAAGTCATCTGCCGCAATTTGACGCGCGTTGGTCACCACGGTTGCGCCCGATCCCAGCACACCCGCCGGATAGCAGGCAGCCGGGTCATTGTTCGCAACCGAACCACCGATGGTTCCACGATTGCGCACTGCCGGGTCGCCAATTTGTCCAGCCAATGCCGCCAGCGCGGGATAAGATCCTGCAGCGTCGCGAACAACGACAGCGTGAGGTGTTGCACCCCCAACAGAGACCGAGCCGTCATCATCAACGCAGACGCCTTGCATCTCGGCAATGCCGCTCATCGACACCAGTTTGGACGGAGCCGCCAATCGCTGTTTCAATGTCGGGATCAGGGTTTGCCCGCCTCCCAACGCCTGCGCATCCTCTGCTGCCAATGCTGCAACCGCGTCAGCAATGGTCGAGGGCTTCTCAAACTCGAAATTGTACATTTCGTTCTTCCTTTCCGAAAGGCGCTGATCCGCCCTTCATCTGGCTATAAATATCCCGGGGAGCACGAGGGGCTGGCCCCTCGCACCCCAACCTCTCAACCATGCATCGCCGTCCAAACGCGTGACGGGCTCATCGGCATGTCGATATGATCAACAGCCCTTCCACCCGAGTTCAACGCATCCAGCACCGCGTTGACCACCGCTGGCGGTGAGCCGATCGCTCCGGCCTCGCCGCAACCCTTCACGCCCAGCGGATTGTGCGTACAGGGCGTCTGGCTGGAATGATCCACGCCGTAGAACGGGACATCATCGGCGCGTGGCATCGCGTAATCCATGTAGGACGCGCTCAGCAATTGGCCGTTCTCATCATAGGCACAGTTCTCCAGCAAGGCCTGACCGATGCCCTGGCCGATACCGCCATGCACTTGTCCGTCAACGATCATTGGATTGACGATATTGCCAAAGTCATCTGCAGCCGTGAACTTCTCGATACTGACCTGACCTGTGTCTGGATCAACCTCGACCTCACAGGCATAAGCCCCTGCCGGGAAAGTAAAGTTGGCCGGGTCATAGAACGCGGTTTCCTCCAGTCCTGGTTCAACTTCCAGCGGATAGTTGTGCGGGACATAAGCCGTGAGGGTCACATCCCCCCAAGCTACAGACTTGTCGGTCCCCGCAACGCTGAACTGACCGTCCTTAAGTTCGATATCCGCCTCGGACGCTTCCAGCAAATGGGCTGCGATCTTTTTGGCCTTGTCGATCACCTTTTCGGTGGCCTTGACCATAGCCGAGCCGCAAACCGCCAGCGAGCGTGAGCCATAGGTGCCCATGCCAAACGGGATCTTTGAGGTATCCCCGTGCACAATCTCGACCATCGACTCATCGATACCGATCATGTCGGCCACGACCTGCGGGAAGGCTGTTTCATGGCCCTGCCCGTGGCTGTGTGCGCCAACCATCACACTGATCGAACCGGTGGCGTTCACCCGAACAGTTGCCGCATCATAAAGACCCGCCCGGGCCCCCAACATGCCAACGATATTCGAAGGCGCGATGCCGCAGGCCTCGATATAGCAGTTGACACCCAAGCCCCGCAGCTTGCCGTTGGCCTCGCTTTTTGCACGACGTGCGGCAAAGCCTGCCAGATCGGCAGCCGCCTCAAGCTTGTCCATTGTCCCGTTATAATCCCCGGTGTCGTAAGTCAGCGCCACCGGCGTGTCATAGGGGAACTGCGTGACAAAGTTCTGGCGACGCAGGGCGATCGGATCGACACCCAACTCGCGCGCGGCCTTGTCTATGACGCGCTCCAGCTGGAAGGTTGCTTCGGGTCGACCAGCACCGCGATAGGCATCCACGGGCACCGTATTCGTGAACATCGCCTTCACATTCACCTGAATGACCGGGGTCTTATAGTTGCCAGCCATCAGCGTCCCGTGCAGCCATGTCGGAACCGAGCTGGAGAAAGTCGACAGATAAGCGCCCAGATTGGCATAGGTGTTGGTCCGCAGGCCGATGAAGTTGTTATCAGCATCCAGGGCCAGCTCAATCGTGCTGACATGGTCACGACCCTGCGCATCCGACATGAACGCCTCGGACCGGCTGGCGGTCCACTTGACGGGGCGGTCGCAGGCCTTGGCGGCAAAGGTGCAGAACGCTTCTTCTGCGTAATGGAAAATCTTGGTGCCAAAACCACCGCCCACATCCGGGGCTACGACGCGGACTTTATGTTCCGGCAGACCCAGAACGAACGCGCACATCAACAAGCGGATGACATGCGGGTTCTGCGACGTGGTGTAGAGCGTATATTCATCCGTGCCCCGGCTGTACTCGGCCACAGCCACGCGCGGCTCCATCGGGTTGGCGACCAGCCGGTTGTTCACCAGATCCAAAGTGGTGACATGCGCCGCATTGGCAAAGACGTCGTTCACCTTGGCGTCGTCGGCCTCACCCAGCTGCCAGTCATAGCAGATGTTGTTTTTAAGATCGTCATGAACCAGCGTCGCGCCCTCCTGCGCGGCGGATTTCATGTCGATCACGGCGGGCAGTTCCTCGATATCCAGATCAATAGCCTCGGCCGCGTCACGGGCCTGTTCCAGGCTGTCAGCCACCACGGCAGCGATCGGATCACCCACGTGGCGCACCTTGCCCTGTGCCAGAATTGGGTGTGGTGGTTCCTGCATCGGCGCGCCGTGCTTGTCGGTCACTTCCCAGCCACAGGGCATTCCGCCCACGCCTTCAAAGTCTTTGCCGGTGAATACTCTGACCACACCGGGCATACCTTCAGCGGTTGATGTATCTACAGAATTGATCCGACCATGCGCGATGTCGGACCGCAGGAAATATACGTAAGCCTGACCACGTACGTTGATGTCGTCGGTATAGTTGCCTGCTCCGGTCAGAAAGCGGACGTCCTCGCGCCGCTTGGAACTGGCTCCGATGCCACTGTCTTTGGGCATTGCTTGTTCTCCTCCCATAAACGGATGCTGCTGCACCCTTCACTTTTCCCACGGGCGCAACGTTTACGCCCGCAGCGGCATCATTCCGCAGCGATACTGCCGACGTCCTGGCCTGAGGCGGCCATGATCGCCTTGACGATATTGTGGTACCCGGTGCAGCGGCACAGGTTGCCTTCCAGGTACTTTCGGATTTCGGCCTCAGATGGGCGCGGGTTGTCTTTCAGCAGCGCTGCGGCGCTCATTACCATACCCGGTGTACAGAACCCGCATTGAAGGCCGTGATGATCCTGAAAGGCTTGCTGGATCACGTTCAGCGAACCGTCCGCATTTGCCTGACCTTCGATGGTGCCAACATCAGCGCCGTCGGCTTCGACCGCCAGCATATTGCACGATTTCACGGCCTGACCATTCACATGTACAACGCAGGCGCCGCACTGGGCCGTATCACAGCCGACATGCGTGCCCGTCAATGACAGTTGCTCGCGCAGAAAGCCGGACAGTAATGTCCGGCCCTCGACCTCGCCGCTAACGGCCTTGCCGTTCACGGTCATTGAAATTTTCATGACTTTCTCCTCCCTGAGTTCCAACGGTTCAACCGCCCAATACGCGCTTGAACCAACCTTTTTTTGCTTCGCCGCCTTCACCCTCGGCAGAAGGTTCAGCTTGAACCTGATCCGAGGTTTCCGGATCGGGTGTTTTTTCGGGTTCGACCGCGTTCTGAAAATTTTCAAAGAACCGGTCGGCCATTTTTCTGGCGACGCCATCGATGACCCGGCTGCCCAGCTGGGCCAGCTTGCCACCGACACGTGCGTCGACGGTATAGGTCAGCAGAGTACCTTCGGGCACATCAGACAAACTGACATCGGCCGCACCCTTGGCAAAACCCGCAGCCCCACCCTTACCTTCACCCGAGAGCTTCACGCTTTCAAGCGTTACGATATCAGAAAGGGTAACGGCCCCTTTGAAGGTCGCTTTTACGGGGCCGACTCTCTGCACCACCGTTGCTTCGAACCCGTCATCGACCGAGCCGGTCATTTCCTGACATCCCGGAACGCATTCTTTCAGAACCTCAGCCGACAAAAGCGCGTCCCAGACCTTGGATCGCGGCGCGGCGATGACGCGGCCGTCACTAAGCTCCATCTCTCTTCTCCAGGTGTTTTTTCGTACGCTACGTGGTGTTTTTCGCCCTGCCTATTAGACCTTGGGTGTAGGTGACGCCGAGCCGATCTTATGTACGACTTTGGGCCAGTAGGCGCAGATTACTTTCGTTGTTAGGATTGGGTAAGCTGGGGACAACCTGATTGAAAAAGGCAATACCAAATGCTTGCTGACTCCATTGTAAGGTCTGGCTTCGAGAAAGTGCTGATCGTCGATGACCACCCCCTGTTTTGCGACGCGCTGTCGATGACCTTGCAAAGCGTGGCACAGATCGGCGAAATCCATACCGCGGACCGACTGGAAGGCGCGATGGAACTTCTGTCAGGGGGGCTGAAACCGGACGCGGTCATGCTGGACCTCAACCTGCCGGATGTGGAGGGGCTGGACGGCCTTGTCCGTCTGAAGGCTGCTGCGAATGCCCCGGTTATTGTGGTGTCCTCGATGACGGATAATCGCGTTGTCAGTCAGGTGATTCAGGCAGGCGCATCGGGTTATGTACCCAAGCATAGCCAACGCGATGTGTTTCGCCTGGCATTCGAGACAGTGCATTCCGGCAAAGTTTTCGTGCCCGAAGGGTGCGTTCTGATCAATGTCGAAGAGGATGAACACGCCGACGCGGTCAATCGGCTTGCGACGCTGACAAATCAGCAGGCCCGCATTCTGCAACTGATCTGTGAGGGCAAGCTGAACAAACAGATTGCCTATGACCTGTCCATTGCGGAACCCACGGTCAAAGCGCATGTCACGGCAATCATGCGGAAACTGGGTGTGCAAAGCCGGACGCAAGCCGTTCTGATTGCAAAGAAAGCTTCGTTTGCCAGCGTCTTGCAAGACCAAGGCTAAGCGTCATACTCTCACCACATCGTCGCGCTTTAGGGAGGAGGCTCGATGGACCAAGCAGTCGGGTGGGCGACAGCCCGGACCGGTGCAACAGGCATCGTCAAAACGGCTTTTGTGCGTTTCGACACCGGGCAGGCGCTTGGGGTGCTCGAACGTCAATTCGGAGCTGAACCACTTGCGCTGGTGATACTGTTCGTCAGTCCAAATGCGGACGCGGCTGTGGTCATTGCCAAAGCCGAGCAGGTGTTTGCGCCTACGCCGGTGGTTGGCTGCACCACCGCCGGAGAACTTGCGGATAGCGGTTATTGCGAAGACCAGATCGTCGCAATCGGCCTCCCGCAATCCCATTTCGACACGCGTACGGTCCTGGTTTCCGATCTGAACGATTTTGAGGCGGAAAGCATCATCAACGAGATGATCCATAACCGAAATGCCATGATGGTCACGGCGCCCGACTGGAGCCATGAATTTACATTCCTGATGATCGACGGATTGTCGACCAAAGAGGATGCGTTGACCTCCGAGTTGGCCGTCGGTTTGGGGCCGGTACCGTTGTTTGGCGGATCGGCCGGTGATGGAACCCGGTTCGGGCGTACCTATGTGCTGCATCAGGGCAAGGCGCTGAGCAATGCTGCCATACTGACTCAGGTTCGTACGCGGTGCCCGATCAAGGTGTTCAAAACCGATCATCTGGTTCCAACGACCCGGCGTATGGTCGTAACCAAGGCGGACCCGGCAAAACGCATCGTTCAGGAGATCAACGCCGAGCCCGCTGCCCGCGAGTACGCCCGTATCCTTGGCAAGGATCCGGAACAACTGACGACATTCACCTTTGCGGCGCACCCCGTTGTTGTGCAGATTGGCGGGCAGCATCACGTCCGCGCGATTCAGCAGGTGGCGGGCAACGGGGACCTCGTCTTTTTCTCGGCCATTGATGAAGGGCTTGTGCTGACGCTGGCCGAACCGAGGGACATGGTCGAGCACCTTGAGGAAGAAATTGGCCTTCTGACCGAGAAACAGCAACCCGACACAATTCTGGGCTGTGATTGCATTCTCCGCCGACTGGAAGCGCAGGAAAAGCAAAAGACCCGCGAAATCTCGGACATTCTGGCCCGCAACCACGTTGTCGGATTTTCAACCTACGGAGAGCAGTACAACTCTATCCATGTGAACCAAACTCTGACGGGTGTTGCGATTTATCCACCCGAGAAAGAGTAACGTATGATCGAGCATCTTACAGATCCCACGGACTCGGTTGACCGCCAGAACGAGAAACTTCGCAAGATTGCCGAAGCGCTAATGCGCCGGGTAGAAGAATCCACCGATGCGTCAGGCGCAGCTTATGCGCAGTTTCAGCGCGCGGCCGTGCTTGAACAAGAGGTCCGCGCCCGGACGAATGATCTGGAGCGTGCCCTTGAATTGCTGAACGATTCCAATGCCAGATTGGCACAGGCGAACAAGGACACCGAAGCCGCACGCGCTGACCTAGCTAATGCAATCGAAACAGTGCAAGAGGGGTTTGCCCTTTTCAATCGCGACGAAAAACTGGTGCTGTGCAACAGCCGTTTTGGTCTGCATATGCCTGACATTCAGGAGCGGCTGAGCCCGGGGCTGAGCTTTGCCGAATATGTTGAATTGGTCAGCCGATCAGGGTTCCTGTCCCTGCCTGAAACGATGACACCGACAGACTGGGCCAAAAGCCGTTTGGACCGGCATACGGACGATCATGTGGTGTTCAATGTCCGGCTTGTTGGCAATCGGTGGTCGCAAGTGTCCGAGCACCGCACACCAGATGGCGGAACTGTTATTCTGCAAACCGATGTGACTGATATCATGCGGATCGAACGGCAGGAACGTGACCGGATTCTGGATGACAAGGCTAGGCTGATCCGCGCGACGCTGGAACATATCGAACAGGGCGTTTGCATTTTTGACAACAAACACCGTCTGATCGGTTGGAACAACCGCGCCAGCGAGTTGCTGGCCATTCCGATCGCACAGTTTCAGATGGGGACCCGGTTTGAATCGCTGTCCAATCGCCTTGGCACGAACATCAGGTTCCAGAAGGGGGTAACGGAAGCCGATCTGCTGGATTGGGTGACGCGGCAAACTTATCGCCGTCCTCTGCAATTTCAGATGCACCGCGGAAGGTCAAAAATTCTTTCGGTGTTTGCGCAGGAAATGCCGGACCGGGGCTTTGTGATATCCTTCACCGATGTAACCGCAGAACGAAAGTCCGCTCAGGCCTTATACGAAGCCAAAGAGCTGTTGGAACAACGCGTAACATCGCGCACAATGGAACTGGCTGACGCGTTGAACGTGGCCGAGCGTGCAAACGCATCCAAGTCGCGATTTGTGGCAGCTGCCAGTCACGATCTGCTGCAACCTCTTTCCGCGGCAAAGCTTTATGTTGCATCGCTGGGCAGCGGCCTGGACAAAGACGACGCAAAGACCGTTGCAGGCAAGGCTGAAAGTGCGCTGAACAGCGTTGAACACATTCTGGAAGCGCTGCTGGATATCTCGAAGCTGGATTCAGGACGGGCCACCGCGCATTTGTCGACCATATCAGTGAGCACGCTGTTTTCGCAGATGGAAGACGCATTTCGCCCGGTGGCGCAGGCAAAAGGGCTTGAGCTGTCATTTGTTGACACGAACGCGCGTGTGACCAGCGACGCCAGCTATTTGCGTCGGATTTTGCAGAACCTACTGTCGAACGCGATCAGGTATACCGAGACCGGAAAGGTTCTGGTCGGTGTGCGGCGTCGCAAAGGCGCAATTGCCTTGCAAGTCTGGGATACAGGTATCGGTATCGCGTCAGACCAAAGAGACATCGTCTTTCAGGAATTTCAGCGCCTGCATTCTGATGCCAGCGCGGCAGAGGGTATGGGATTGGGCCTTGCAATCGTGGAGCGCGCCTGTGGGCTGTTGCAACATCCGATCCAGCTGTATTCCGAAGTAGGCAAAGGCACTGGATTCTCGGTCGAAGTGCCGTTGGCGCGGGAAGAGCAGACCACATCCAGCAGCGCCCCTGCGGCCCACGATCCGGGCTTAAAGGTACTTGGTAACACGGTTGTATTGTTGATTGAGAATGATGAAAACCTTCGTAGTGCACTGACCATGACCATCGAATCCTGGGGGGTCGAGGTTTTGGAGAGCGAAAGCGAAGACGAAGCAATCAATCTTCTTCGTGAAATTGACATTCTGCCCGATGCAATAGTCGCCGATTTTCAGTTGAATCACGATAGAACAGGTGTCGACGCGATACATGCCTTGACGAACGAGTTTGGACCTCTGCCCGGCTGCGTTATTTCGGCCAACCGATCACCTGAACTGGCCAGGCGCTGCAAGCGCGCCAACCTGCCTTTGCTCTACAAACCGCTTGATGCGCAACTTTTGCGGTCAACGCTGGAGTCATCGATTGAACAACGCAACTGAGCAGCACTGGAAACGTGTATGTTTTCAGGCGATTTCTGTCTGTGGGTTGGCACCTGTTCGATGTAGCATCGACAAAACCTCAGCCTTCCAGCCGGCTTTGATCTGCAACGCTAGCTGGGACGGAGGCCGGTGGTTCGGTGACAGAATCGCATATTCATACCTCAACGGTTCACTGAAGGGCAAAAACACGACACGGTCGTTTGAAATGTTCAACTCCCGCTCGGTAACGACTGTCAACGGATCGACAATCGTGCAGCATTGGCCCGATCCGACAAAGGGGATAAGCGGCAGAAAATATTGGCAGGTCACGGTTGGTGTGTAATTCGCCGAGACCACCTGAAACGCTTGTCGCACTTTTTCCTGAAACGGATGCGTGTCATGCAGCCCGCCCATTGGAACTCCGTCAAGATCGGATATCGTAACGGCGCTTTCTTTCGCCAGAGGGTTGTCTCTGTCCAGCGCGCAAAAACAGTCGCCGCTTATGATCTCGGCTGAGAACTGTGGTTGCTTACCTGTCGGATGTTCAAAATCAGCAAACCCGAAATCGATGTTCTGAGTACCCGCCAGTTCCATAATCTGCGGAGAGCTGCGGGTTGAAAGTGTAATTTGTATATCGGGGTTTCCACCAACTGAACGGCTGATGAAATTCGGAAAGGCAAAAGTGGAAGGGCCTGGCATCGCTGCAATATTCAAGCTACCGGAACTCCCTTTAAGAAGTCCGTGCATCGTACTGGAAATCGTAGATAATCTGTCCAGAATACCAGTGGTTTCCGACAATAGGTAGTGTGCTTCCGGTACTGGAATCAAACGGCGCCCTCTTCGTTCGAACAGGATCAGCCCCAAACTTTTTTCTAGGTTCTTGAGCGCAAGGCTGATGGCCGGCTGTGTCCGGTTCAGTTTTTTTGCGGTTTGAGAGATAGAGCCGCTTTCCATCACCTCACGAAAAACAGTCAATTGAGTAAGGTTCATTCCACATCCATAAGCCAAACTTTAATTTAGTTAAATATAACAAATTTGTATTTATGGTAAATCTCCATAGGCTGATTAGATCAGAGTTCGGACAAACCGAATCCAATGATCCAAAACTGGGAGCTTACGATGAGACTGATGAAATGCCTGACAGGTCTGGCTTTGGCAGGCGCTATGGCCGCGCCTGCACTTGCACAGGACCCAACTTTTTTCCGTATTGGCACCGGTGGTGCAGGCGGCACCTATTTTCCGATTGGCGGAACCATCGCAAATGGGATCTCGGCCCCTCCGGGCTCGCGCCCCTGCGAAGAGGGTGGTCAGTGCGGCGTACCCGGCCTGATCGCGATTGCGCAATCAACAACTGCGTCAGTCTTTAACAACGCGGCAGTGGAGAATGGCGAGCTTGAGGCAGGTCTGGCCGCCGCTGATGTCACCCGTTCGATGTATCTGGGCGAAGGCAAGTTCGAAGGCAAGCCGCATCCCAAGCTTCGCATTGTGGCAAACCTGTTCCCAGAGGATCTGCATCTGGTTCTGCCCGCAGGTCAGACCATTGGTGACCTGAGCGATCTCAAAGGCAAGCGCGTGGGTATCGCACAGGCGGGTTCAGGCACACAGGTGGCCGTGCTGCAGATGCTGGATGCATGGGGCGTAAACCGCGATAACATGGACGAAGCAGAGCTGAACAACAGTCAGAGCGCCGAGCGTCTGGCCGATGGGCAGCTGGACGCGTATTTCTACGCAGCTGGCTGGCCGGTCGCCGCTATGGTGCAGTTGTCATCGACCAAAGGCATGAACCTGCACTCGTTCAGTGACGAAGACCTTGCCAAGATCAACGAGATCATTCCGGCCTATATCCCTTCCGCCATACCGGGCGGTGTGTATGAAGGGATTGACTCCGAAACCAAGACCCCAGCGGTCAGCGCTATGCTGGTTGTGTCGTCGGACCTGTCCGAAGAACTGGTCTATCAGCTGACCAAAGCACTGTGGAACGACAACACCCGAAAACTGCTGGACAACGGTCACGCCAAAGGCAAGCAGATCACAGCTGACACAGCTTTGGACGGAGTCGAAGCACTGGGTGTCCCCCTGCATCCTGGTGCAGAGAAGTTCTACAAAGAAGCAGGCCTTCTGCAGTAATCGAACCTCATTGAAGCCTGTCGTCGGTGCCCCTGTGCGGGGCACCGCACTCTCCTTACACGCGCAATCAGAGGGCCATCATGTCCGAGACCGAAACACGCGATGACCACGACCTGACAGCCGAAGAACTGGCAGCCATCGAAGAACAGTTCGACGAAGGCGCCGCAGTACGTCAGGTTACACCGAACACGGCCAAGGTTCTGCGGGTTGTTGCCCTGTTATTCGCGTCCTATGAATTCTTCACCGCAGGTTTCGGCTTGCCGGCGGACCACTGGCACATGGGCATTTATCTGGCCCTGTTGTTCATACTGGTTTATGCGACCATTCCGATTGTCGGGGCCAAAAACCTATATGCGCTCAAAATCAGCAGGTTTCGTATTGGGAACGTCCCGCTTTATGACCTGGCATTCATGGCATTTGGCATCGTTGCGGCACTTTACGTTGGATTTGCCTGGCGCGGTATTCCCTTTCTCGGGATCGAGGAACAGACTTTTCGTATGGGTAATCCCAACAATTACGATGTCTTTCTTGGCGTGGTTATCATTCTGCTGGTACTTGACATCGCCCGTCGCACGCTGGGTTGGGTGCTGCCGCTGATTATCTGCGTATTCATCTCTTACGCTCTGCTTGGTCCTTATTTTCCCGGTTTGTTGCAGCATCCCGGTGTAAACTTCAAAACCTTCGTGTCGTCGATGTACTTTCCGCAGGAAGGCATCTATGGCGTCACGCTTTGGGTTGTTTCGACCATAGTCTTCCATTTCGTTTTGTTTGGTGTGATCGCGCAGCGCACCGGGTTGGGACAGTTGTTTATCGACAATGCCACCATTCTGGCGGGTCGCTATACAGGTGGCCCGGCCAAGGTGTCGGTCGTTTCATCGGCATTCTTTGGAACGATCTCGGGGTCCTCGGTCGCCAACACGGTTTCAACCGGCGCGCTGACCATCCCGAACATGAAACGCCTGGGTTATCCGGGCCATTTCGCGGGCGGGGTCGAGGCCGCTTCCTCGGCGGGCGGCCAGATCACCCCGCCCATCATGGGAGCCGCGGCCTTTATCATGGCCGAGTTCCTGGAGGTGCCTTACACTACTATTGTCATTGCCGCGATCTTCCCGGCGCTTCTGCACTACGTCGGTGTCTTTGCAGTTGTGCATCTGATGGCGCGCAAGCTGAACCTGAAGGGTCTGACAAAGGAACAATTGCCGCAACTCAAGGCTGTCTGGGCTGAAGGCTGGGCCAATATCGTGCCCCTGATTGGCCTGCTGGTGGTGCTGTTTACCGGTTACACGCCATTCATGTCGGCCTTCTGCGGCATATCGCTGGCAGTGATCGCGGGTATGTCGCGTATCAAACAGCCACCAACGCTGATTTACGCGGCGGCGTTTCTGGCCTTTGTGTTATGGAAATTTTCGGATGGCGGGTTCGACCTGACAATGACCGCGATACTCTGCGCGCTGTCTGTGACTGCCACACTGAACCCACAAAAACGCATCGAAGTGCCCGAGATGCTGGCTGCTGTCGAACTGGGCGTAAAATACTCGCTGGCGGTGGGTGCCGCTGCCGCCGCTGTCGGTATTGTTGTGGGTGTGATCAACACCACCGGTATCGGCTTTCGTATCGGATTTATGGTCACGCAAGGGGCAGGCAATCTGGCGGTGGATCTTTATAATATGATCTCGTTCGGCAGCTTCCAGCTGTTTGCAATCGAAGACCTGCAACTGTTCATCTCACTGATCTTCATCGCTGTCGTCTGCATTTTGATGGGGGCGGGTATTCCGACCACCGCGCTTTACATCATGCTGGTTTCTGTCGCGCAGCCCGCGCTGGCACAGTTGGGTGTTCCGCCCATCGCAAGCCACCTGTTCGTGCTTTACTACGGTGTGGTATCCGAAATTACACCTCCGGTCTGTACCTCGGCTTATGCGGCAGCGGCGATCGCCAACTCAAATCCTTTCCGCACCGGGCTGTCCGCGTTTACGCTCGGGTTGGGCAAGGTTATAGCGCCGATGGCATTCGTCTATGCGCCGGTTTTGTTGTTCGTGTCTTCCACTGGGTTTGATTTTTGGGAATTCACATATACTGCGGCAAGCTGCATAGCGGGGGTCATCGCTCTGTCCGCGGCGGTCGTCGGCTATTGGCTGCAACCGCTCAACGTATTGTCTCGTATTCTGATGGCCTTTGCCGGGATCATCTTCGTGGCACCCACGTTAACGGCTGACCTGATCGCGCTGGCCGTGGCGTCACCCGTGATCGTTGCGCAGTTGATCGCCCGCACCCGAACTCAAGCAACGGCCTGACATGTCTGAACGTGTTACCATAATCGGCGCCGGGATCGTCGGCATCTGCTGCGCGCTGTCATTGCAGGAACGTGGCAAAACCGTGCGGTTGATTGACCGGGGAGAGCCCGGGCAGGAGACCTCATTCGGTAATGCCGGTGTAGTCTCGCCATGGTCAGTGATCCCCCAAGCGGTTCCCGGTATCTGGAAGGCAATCCCCCGGATGCTGCTGGACCCCAAAAGCGCCTTGTCCGTCAGGGCCTCGTTCTGGCCGAGGATGGTCCCTTGGGGCCTGAGGTTTTTGAAAGCATCTGATGAACGATCGGTCCGCCGAATCTCGGATGCGATGGAGCTTCTTTGCAGACCGTCGATAGAGTTGTATCGACGTCATTTGCAGAACACTGGTTATGAAGACCTGATAGTCGCTTCCAACTACATCCATGCTTTCCGCCACCCGAATCAAGCTGACCTGAAGGCGCTGGGATATCTGATCCGACAGGAGAAAGGTGGGCAACTCGAGAGGATCGACGGCCCAGAGTTGCGCCGAATTGAACCCGCTCTATCCGGGGATTTTGAAGCAGCGATCCTTATCAAAGGTCAGGCACGGATTACATCACCCGGTCAGGTTGGCGCGGTTCTGGCTGAAAAAGCGCGCCAACAAGGCGCTGAGTTTATTCGGGCCGAAGTTCGAAAACTGAACCGAACCGACGAGGGGCGGTGGCATCTGACAACCCAGACCGATACGCTTCAGGCTGATACAGTCATATTGGCTGCAGGTGTGTGGTCTGCCGAGCTTTTGAAACCTTTGGGTCTGTCTGTGCCGCTGGCTGCTGAACGCGGGTACCATGTTCAGTTCCCCGCACCTTTGGCGAGCCTTCAGAATTCGGTCATGGATGTGGATGCCAAAGTGGTTGCCAGTTCGATGCAGGGCGGGCTGCGTGTGGCAGGCACCGCCGAGTTTGCGCGTGTAGATGCCCCGCCCGATCCACGAAAACAGGCGTTACTGACGCGACAAGCCAAGGCAATGATACCGGATCTTAATACCGCCGACACGCAATTCTGGATGGGGCGCCGCCCATCGTTTCCAGACAGCTTGCCTGCCATCGGGCCGATTGACGGACATCAGGGATTGTTCAGCGCTTTCGGTCATTCCCACTATGGCCTGATGATGGCGCCTAAAACCGGAGAGCTTGTGGCCGACCTGGTAGCTGGACAGCGTCTGAACATCAGTCTGGACCCATTTGCCTTGTCGCGGTTTTAAAACACGCGAAGCGACTTCTCGAGAAGGATCACAACGTCATGCCGATCTACCCAGGTGGACAGAATATCTGCGGGGCATCCATCGGAGTTTTGTGCCTGGAAAGCTATTTCCCCAAACCTCCGGGCCATATCAAAAACCCATCGAGTCTTCCGTTCCCGGTGCTGTATGAGATGATTGAAGGCGTCACAGTACCAAAGCTGCTGAACAACCCGACACCAGAGTTGCTGGAGCCCTTCATCAAAGGCGCGCAGAGGCTTGAATCCGAAGGTGTGCGGGCCATCACTGGCAGTTGCGGGTTTCTTGCATTGTTCCAGAAAGAGCTGGCCGAAGCCGTGTCCGTGCCCGTTTTTGCCTCAAGCCTGATTCAGGTGCCGCTGGCTTATTACATGACCGGTGCCAGTGCACCGGTAGGAGTGATAACCGCCGATTCCTCGGCGCTGACGCAACGCCATTTCGATGGGGTTGGGGCAGGGGATATCCCCGTAGCTGTGCAGGGTCTTGAGAACACGACCGAGTTCGCCGAAGTCATCCTGCGCAATACGCGCACCCGAATGGATACCGATCTGATTGAGGCTGAAGTTCTGAATGCTGTACGCAAACTGAAACGCGATACACCGGAAATCCGTTCGCTGGTACTGGAATGCACCGATCTACCGCCTTACGCGGCCTCAATTCAGAAGGAATTGAGCCTGCCGGTTTATGATCTGGTGACCTTGGCACATATGGCCCATTCGGTAAGCACGCGTAGCCCGTATCGCGGACTTATGCCGTGGGTTTGATGTGGACACTGCCTAGCGTGCTGACTTGATGAACAGCCAAACTGAAACGGCCTGACTGCGGAGTGAACCAAGGGTCTTCCCCTTGCCGAAACGGCTGGTTAAGAAGTTCTTCCACCGTCGCTTCAGGAGGCACCATTGGACCGTATCGCCCGCACTATCGCCACCGAGATTAAGGCACGTTCCGAGCAGGTCGGTGCCGCGATTAAGCTACTGGACGAAGGAGCAACCGTGCCTTTTGTCGCCCGATACCGGAAAGAAGCAACCGGAGGATTGGACGACACCCAATTGCGCCTGCTGTCTGAGCGGCTGACTTATCTGCGCGAGCTTGAAGCGCGGCGTGAAACCATTCTGAACTCGATCAAGGATCAGGGCAAACTGACCGACGATCTGAGTAAATCCATTGCGCGCGCGGAAACCAAAGCGCAGTTGGAAGACATTTATCTGCCGTATAAGCCAAAACGGCGCACCAAGGCGATGATTGCACGCGAAAATGGGCTTGAACCTTTGGTTGACGCTATTCTGGCGGACCGCAACTGCGACCCTGAAATATTAGCCGCGGCGTACCTCACCGAGGCGGTAACAACGACCCGGGATGCTTTGAACGGTGCGCGGGATATTTTGACCGAGCGGTTGACAGAAAACGCCGCACTGCTGGGCGAATTGCGCAGTTTCATGCAGCACGAGGCTCTGCTCAGCGCAAAGGTCATCGAAGGCAAGGAAAAGGACGGCGCCAAGTTCAGTGACTACTTTGACCATTCCGAATTGTGGGCGGACGTGCCGTCACATCGGGCATTGGCGATGCTGCGGGCATCCAAAGAGGGCATCGTCACGCTGGATATCGCGCCTGAACCGGAAATTGGTGCCGCGCGGGCCGAGACGATTGTCGCCGCCCATCTACAGACACGTGGCACTGGGCAGGCAGACGCATGGTTGCGCAAAGTCGCGGGCTGGACTTGGCGGGTGAAACTCTCGCTCTCAATGATGGTCGAACTGATGGCTGACCTGCGCAGCCGGGCGCAGGACGAAGCCATTCAGGTCTTCTCGCGAAACCTCAAGGATCTGCTGTTTGCCGCACCGGCAGGTGCCAAGGCGACCTTGGGTCTGGATCCGGGCATTCGTACGGGCGTAAAGGCTGCTGTTGTTGATGCAACCGGCAAGGTTGTCGCCACTGATACATTGTACCCGTTTCAGCCGAAGAATGATCTGCGAGGTGCACAGGCCAGTATCCTCAATCTGATATCTGCTCATCAGATCGAACTGATCGCAATCGGGAACGGGACGGCCAGCCGTGAAACCGAAAGGTTGGTTGCAGACACTCTTGCACTTCTACCTAAGACGGTGAAAGCACCAACAAAAGTGGTGGTGTCAGAAGCTGGCGCTTCGGTTTATTCCGCATCTGAACTGGCTGCGCGCGAATTTCCGGATCTGGATGTCTCGCTACGTGGCGCGGTCTCGATTGCGCGCCGATTGCAGGACCCCTTGGCCGAGCTGGTTAAAATCGAACCGAAATCCATTGGTGTTGGCCAGTATCAGCATGATGTGGATCAGCATCGCCTGTCACAGTCGCTGGATTCCGCGATCGAGGATGTGGTGAATGCTGTCGGGGTTGATCTGAACACCGCATCTGCCCCTTTGCTGTCACGCGTGTCTGGTCTGGGTCCGGCGCAGGCCGAAGCGATTGTCACCCACCGTGACCTGAATGGGCCCTTCCTATCGCGGAAGGATTTGCTGTCAGTCGCCCGCCTTGGACCACGTGCGTTCGAACAATGCGCCGGTTTCCTGCGCATCAGGGACGGTTCAGAGCCTTTAGATGCGTCTTCAGTGCACCCCGAAGCCTATGACATTGTGCGCCGGGTCGTTGCCGCCTGCGGTCGCGATATCCGGCACATCATGGGCCATGATGGCGCGTTAAAGGGGTTGCGGGCGGAACAATTTGTAACTCAGGATTTCGGCTTGCCGACCGTTCGGGACATCTTTGCCGAACTTGAAAAGCCCGGACGCGATCCCCGCCCCAGTTTCGTCACCGCATCTTTCACCGATGGCGTCGAAGAAATTACCGATCTGAAACCCGGAATGGTTTTGGAAGGCACAGTCACCAACGTCGCCGCCTTCGGCGCTTTTGTGGATATCGGCGTGCATCAGGATGGGCTTGTTCATGTCAGCCAGCTGGCGGACCGGTTTGTCAAAGATCCGCATGACGTGGTTAAAACCGGGCAGGTGGTTAAAGTACGTGTCGTAGATGTTGATGTCGCGAGAAAGCGCATTGGGTTGACCATGCGAAAACATGGGGGTGGAGGAAACCGTCGCGGCGGATGAAGTGAACTGTGCTTCGGAACCCGTGTTTGACAGCGTAAGATTAGTGCCTTGCACGTGTTCCAATCCATGATTACGACTAGGTTGGCAGGAATGAAGGTGATGTTGGCACCCCGGAAAAAAATGGGCTGAACGATCTTTTCTGCCATGGAGATTTGCAAAGACCGGGGTTTGTAGCGGTTGGCTGGCTCGTAGTCTTGGGTAATGTCTTAAACTCAACCTTGTACCAGAGCGGATCAGTAAACCTTAGGAACTTCACCTTTTCGCAAACCAGAGGATATGCATGACACATGTCGTGACACTGAATGCCGGATCGTCTTCGATGAAGTTCGGCCTGTTCGAACTGACAGAAGACGATCCAGTCATGGTGTGCACCGGTGTGGTCGAACGGATCGGCGAGCCAGAGCCAATCGTCAAAGCGCGGTCATCTGGCGGTGGAGTTCTGGCGAATGGCACGGCAGGCGATATTCACGACCACGCTGCTGCGCTGGACTGGGTACTGAACCTGTTGTCACGGGCCTTCCCCAGTTGCGAGGTCACCGCGGTTGGGCATCGTATTGTTCACGGTGGACCTGAGATCGATACGCCTTTGCCGTTGGCCGCCGCTGCTTTGGAGGAGTTGGACAAGCTCTCTCCGTATGCACCTCTGCACCAGCCGCACAACCTGGCTGGCGTCAAGGCAGCTATGGAACGTTTTCCAAATGCTGCCCAGATTGCTTGTTTCGACACGGCCTTTCATCGCAACCACCCCTGGGAGAACGACGTATTCGCCCTGCCGCGCGAGTATTACGACAAAGGCGTCCGACGCTATGGTTTTCACGGGCTTAGTTATGAATACATCTCAGACCATTTGGCCAAAACCGCGCCGCTTTTGCACGCGGGGCGGGTTGTGGTTGCGCATCTGGGCAACGGTGCGTCGATGTGTGCCATGATCGGGGGGCGATCCGTCGGTTCGACCATGGGGTTTTCGTCGTTGGACGGGCTGCCGATGGGATCCCGTTGCGGTCAGCTTGATCCCGGTGTTTTGTTGTATCTGATGGATCAGGAAGGGTTGAGCGCCTCAGAGATTTCCGACCTTCTGTTTCGCAAATCAGGGTTGCTGGGTCTTTCGGGACTTTCAAGCGACATGCGCACCCTTGAAAAAGCAGATACCCGCGAAAGTCGACAGGCCATCAGCTATTTCACGTTCCGCATCCGCCGCGAACTTGGGGCAATGGCCGCAATATTGGGCGGTATTGATGCCTTGATCTTCACAGGTGGTATCGGAGAAAACTCGCGTCTTGTACGTGACAGGGTATGTTCTGGAATGGGGTGGCTGGGGATTGAACTGGATCCCGATGCCAACGCGGACAATGATCGGATCATCTCGACAGACCTGTCCCGAGTGGTCGCCATGGTTATCCCGACAAATGAAGAGCTGGTTATTGCCCGTGCGGCCGCCGATCTGTTGGCAAATCGATCCCATCGGATAAGCGCTTAACCCGGCTGGTACGTCCAGCGATATGAGGGTGGGGTCGGCCCTTTGTTGCGACCACCTTGCTGCATCTGCTCCCAGGCATGTGCCAGAATACCCACTGATCGGGACAGGCAGAAAAGGCCGCGCGCCAATGGTGGCGCAAACCCAAGCTCGGCATAAATAACTGCGGTTGCGCCATCGATGTTCATCGGGACGGGTTTACCCTTACGCCGCGCAAGTTCTGCCTCGATCTGCTGCGCAATGCGCATGAATTGCCCATCGCTAGCACCGGTTTTCACCGCTTCGGCGACCAAGTCCATCAGGCGCGGCGCACGGGGGTCTGTAGGCGTGTGAAACCTGTGCCCAAAACCCGGAAGTATCTTTCCGTGGCTTTCGATCCACGCATCGATTGCCTGCGCCAAAGTGCCAGGGTAATGGCCCACAAAGTGGTAGAGTTCCACGGCCTGCTCGCCAGCCCCTCCATGAATGTCGCCCAACATGTTCACAGCGCTCGCCATCGCGTTGTTGAGAGGCAGGCCACAGGTAACCGCCATGCGCGCGGTTGCAATCGACGGTGCCTGAGGACCGTGGTCGACTGCCGCGACCAGCGCGGCTTCGAACAATTGGGCCTGCGCTTTTGATGGGCGGTCGCCGCGTACCATGAACCAGATCATCTCCGCAAAACCAAGGCGTCCGATCAGGTTTTGAATCGGCTCCCCGCGCAGGTCTATCCGGCCAGGTTCCATATCGATGATGGATGTTGCCCACCAATCTGACACATCGCTCATATGATCCCCTCTCTGCTCAGCGCGTCGACTTCCGCGTCGGTCAATCCGATTTCGGACCACACCGCCTTGTTGTCGGCCCCAAGTTTTGGTGGCGCGATTCGCGGCATTCGCCGGGCGCCATTCATTACGACGGGACTGCCTGCAAGTTGCATTTGTTCGCCGTGAACCAACAAAGAGCCAATCAGACCGCGATCGGAAAGTTGCGGGTCTGCAAGGGCCTCGGGCACGGTCAGAACTTGTCCTGTCGGTACCCCCAATGCGTTTAGTTCACTCGCCCACTCGGACGCAGCCTTCGTCTTTAGGGTGCGTTCCAGTTCTGTACGTAAGGCGTGGCGGTTTGTTTTGCGATCTTCACGCGTTGCGTAATCGGGGTTGTTCAGAAGATCATCCCGCCCCAGGCAGCGGGCAAGCGCCTGCCATTGCTCGTCCCGATTGGCCGCGATGTTGATCGGGTTGTCCCGCGTGGAAAATGTACCTGAGGGCGCTGAGGTTGTGTTCTCATTCCCATGCGCTCCGGGCGTTATGCCACCCACCAGATAATTTGAAACAACCCAACCCATCGTCGAAATCACGGCTTCGGACATCGCAACATCCAGGTAGGTGCCGCGCGGGTTGGCGTTCAATGCCGCCGCGACTGCAAAGGCGGCCGTCATCCCCCCGACCGTGTCCGCCAACGGATAGCCGACGCGATACGGTGCCGTGTCGGGGTCGCCGGTGATTGACATCACGCCGCTGATACCCTGCACAATCTGGTCATAAGCCGGATCGCCGCGCCGGGGGCCATCCTGCCCGAACCCGCTGATGGCGCAATAGATCAGGTTGGGATTAACGTTGCGCAGAACTTCATAACCAAGACCAAGACGATCCATTACTCCGGGCCGGAAGTTTTCCACCAGAACTTCAGCTGACTGGACAAGGCGTTTCAGAAGCGCCTTGCCCTTTTCCGATTTCATGTCCAGCGTGACAGACTTTTTCCCGGCGTTCTGCGCCAGAAAACTGATCCCCATCCCCGCCTTGTTTCTGGCGGGATCTGCACCCAGAACGCGAGCAAGGTCGCCACCATCGGGGCGTTCGACCTTGATCACGTCGGCACCCATCAATGCCAGTTGGTAGCAGCAATACGGACCCGCGAGGACATTGGTCAGATCGAGAACCCGTATTCCCGCCAGCGGGTCAGTCACCTTCGGCAACCCCTTCCGCCCGGGCCTGTGCACGGCGCGCGCGGTAGCTGGGTAGGAGCACCAGAAGCGCCGCAATAACCAGCAGACCCAGCGTCATCGGGCGTTCCCAGATAAAGGCGATACCATCGTACAACTGCATGGACCGTGAGAAGTTGTCTTCCATCATACCGCCGAGGATGAAACCGATCAGCAGTGGTGCCAGTGGGTAATCAGCAAATTTCAACGCCGTTGCGCATACCCCAAAACCCACCAGTATCAGCAGTTCGGTTGCATTGTTCTGTCCGATATAGGCCCCCATCAGAGTAAAGAACAAAATAAAGGGGATCAGATAGTTACGCGGCACCGAGAGAACTTTGGCAATATAGGGGATCAGCGGCAGATTCAGGATCAGAAGCACCAGATTGCCAATGAACATGGACATGATGACCGCCCAAAAGATCTGCGGTTCGTCCAGCATAAGGCGTGGGCCCGGCGTCACGTTCAGGGCAATCAATGCGCCAAGCAGGATCGCCGTCGTTCCAGATCCGGGAATGCCAAGCGTCAGAAGCGGCACGAACGAGCCTGTACAGGCGGCGTTGTTTGCTGTTTCAGGCGCGGCCAGCCCTTTGATCGACCCTTTGCCGAATTCGTCCTGCTCGGCCTTTGGGGCGATGTTACGCTCAACCGCATAGCCCAGAAAACTGGCAATCGTTGCGCCTGCACCGGGCAGAACGCCGATGAAAAACCCTTGGATAGACTGGCGACCAATCACCGGAGCAATGGCTTTGGCTTCCTCCCTGCTTATGCGCAGGTCCTTGATTTCACCTTCTTCGCCCTTAAGGTCCTTGGGTTTGAGAACAAGAAACAGCGCCTCGGGTAACGCGAACATGGCCATTGCAAGTGTGATAAAGCCAAAGCCCGACTGCAAATCCATGATGCCCATGGTGAAACGAGGCATATTGAACAGTGCGCCTTCACCGACGGTGGCCATAATCAATCCAAGGATTGTCATTATGATAGCCTTGGCAACCTGACCTGTTCCCGCAAAGGCGGCAATGGCCGACAAGCCGACAACCATCAGCGCGAAATACTCGGCTGAATGGAAAAGCAACGCAACAGACGACAGGGCAGGGGCGAAAATCATCAAAAGCAATGCACCTAGCGTACCGCCTGCAAAACTCGCGATTGCTGCAATGGTCAGGGCTTTGCCCGCTTTGCCCTGACGTGCCATCGGGTAGCCGTCAAAGCTGGAGGCGACGGTACCCGCGACCCCCGGCGCATTCAGCAGAATAGAAGAGGTCGAACCACCAAAAATGGCGCCATAATACACGCCGGCCAGCAGGATCAACGCAGCGGACGGGTCGCCCATGGAAATAGCTACCGGGATCATGATGGCGATGATCGACATCGGGCCCAGACCCGGCAGCATTCCGATGAATGTGCCAATCAGACAGCCCGCCACGACCATCAGCAGATTTTGCAGTGAGAATGCCGTTTGCAGGCCAATCAGAAGTCCTTCAAGCATGTCAGCCTCCGAAAATGCCGGGCAAAGGGCGCATGTATATGCCAAGGACTTCCTGAACCAGATACCAGACCGTACCGGTGGCGATCAGGGCGACGGGCAGCATGATATGCCATTTTCGTTCACCCAGGATAAAAGACCCAAAGATCAGGAAGGCCGAAGTTGAGATCAGGAACCCGACGGGACGCAGGCACAACGCGTAGACAACCATCAGAACCAGCAGCATGATCGCCCGACCAAGATGGTAATCGCCCAACCGCCGGTAATCGATTTCAGGTTCGCTGGGTTCAGCCTTTTCAAAGCCCAGCAGAATGATCGTGGCAGTGATGATCCCCAGAATTGACAAGACTTTTGGGAAAGTGCTTGGCCATATGGGGTTTCTTTGCATGAAAGGGGGTAGACTACTGTCCATCGTGAACCAAGCGGCGTAGCCATATGTTAAACAAACACCCAGAAGAATGAGCGCGATCCAGCGATCCAGCGCCATGAGACCCCCTCCTTTTTTTCGTCGTCAGGGATGGCAGAGCGGGTTACCGCTCTGCCCTAGTTGTATTCAGAGGAAGCCCAGCTTCTTCATCAGATCACCGATCTGTTGTTCCTGCTGCTCAAGAAATGACCGGAAATCATCGCCCGAGTTGTGGATGTTCACCCAACCGTTGCGTGCACGAACCTCTTCCCATTCCGGGGTGTCGTACATCTTGGCAATCGCGGCCTGGTAAGCTGCAAGCTTGTCCTCGGGCAGACCCGGGGCCGCAAAGAAGCCACGCCAGTTCACAAAGGTGGTGTCGATGCCCTGTTCTTGCATGGTCATCGCGTCTGGGGCGGCATCTACGCGATCTGCCGATGTGACGCCGATGATCTTAACTTCACCTGCGTTGGCCAGATCGACGGCTTCAGAGAAACCTGTAGACAGCGCTGCGATCTCACCGGACAGAAGGGCAGCCATGGCTTTGCCACCCGCATCATATGGAATGTACTTCACGCCAAGCGCATCTTTTCCGGCCGCTTCCATCACCATGGCTGCGACCAGGTGGTCCATACCACCAGGAACCGAGCCACCGCCGATGGCCGTGTTGCCCGGGTCGGCGTCGAAGGCTGCCAGCAGATCACTCATAGAGTTGATGGGGCTGTCTTTACCGACAACAATGGCTGCGTAATCACCGATCGTACCCGACACCAGCGTCAGGTCGCGGAAGTTGTGAGGGAACACGCCAGTCAACGAACGGATCACGATTGGCGTGGAGTTTACCATCAATGTCCCGTGGTTGCTGTCGGCGTTTTCAATCAGATAGCCGATGGCTTTGCCACCACCACCGCCTGACATGTTTTCATAAGACGCGGTGCCCACAAGGCCGGCGTTCGTCAGCGCTTCACCGGTGCCGCGGGCGGTACCGTCCCAACCACCACCGGCGCCGCCGGGTATCAGGAAGTGGATGCTGTCCACTACCTGGTCTTCAGCCAGAACAGGTCCTGCAAGACCTACTGCAGCTACAGCTGCGATAAGGGCGCGACGGCCCAGTGCGAATGTTGTCATGATGTCCTCCCATTTGACAACGGGCCGCATGGCGGCTCAGATTGGGAAGAACAAAAACACACCAACCTGACATCAACCTGTCACGCGCGAGAATAGTATTATAGTCCGATGAAATTTCTGCTTGTCGAAGACAATCTAGACCTCGCAAACGCGATCAGTTCCCGCATGAGGTTAGACGGGCATGTGGTTGATAACGCGTCTACATTAGGTGATGCAACTGCCTTCGTTGAAACTCAGGAATACGATCTGATCCTGCTGGATATCATGCTGCCGGATGGGGATGGTCGCGATTTCCTCAAGCGCCATCGCGCGAGCCATTTGGACACGCCGGTGATCGTTTTGACGGCCCGCAGTCAGATTTCGGATCGAATCGGCTCGCTTGATCTTGGTGCTGACGATTATGTCACCAAACCGTTTGATCATGCCGAGCTTGAAGCGCGCTGCCGCGCAGTTCTGCGTCGCAAATCCGGGAATACGAAGACAACGATAGAAGTCGGCGGCATCGTATTCGATCCCCTGGCTGGCCATCTGACCGTGGGTGACGAGACCGTGTCGCTGCGCAATCGTGAACTGCGCCTGCTGGAATTGTTCATCAGCGCACCTGGTCAGGTTTTTTCGAAACAAAAACTAACGGACCGGCTGTTTTCTTATGATGATGATGTCTCTGATAACGCGATCGAAGTTTATGTGGGCCGTTTGCGCAAGCATCTGGAACCCTCGGATCTAAAGATCACCACGCTTCGTGGGCTGGGATACAGACTTGACCATGCCTCCTGATCCCAATGTGTCAGGATCGCTGCGGAACAGGCTGGTTCTGACACTGATCGGCGGCGCGGCCATACTTGCGTTCCTGCTGTTTGTCGCAGTCCGAAACTATGCTGCGCAGGTCGCGCAACAGGGACAAGACAACATTCTTGGTGCATCGGTGGCCTCAATCCTCGATGCGGCCGCTTTGCGGGAAGGGGTGTTGGAGGTCGATATCCCATATGCCGCCTTCGCGATGCTAAGCACCCCTGCGGACGACCGGATCTTCTATTCTATTTTTCAGGACGGCACGTTTCTTTCCGGATACGAGGATTTTCCACCGACCATTGGACCGCGTGACGGAAAGTCGCTTTTCAGTTCCAGTCAGATTCGCGGTGAAACCATTCGTCAGGTCAGCGCCAGCCGGACTTTGGTGGGATTGGATAAGCAAACCGAACTGGTGGTCGCGCTGGGGCAGACACAAGACGCGTTGGCCGAAACTCTGGACCAGATTTCGCGCAATGCGGCGATTCTGGGCGTAGGGTTCTTTGCCCTTGCTGCCGCTCTTTCCTTCTGGGCGACGTCCTCGACCATCGGACAGTTGAATAGATTGACAACCTCTGTCACCCGCCGTGGGCCGCAGGATCTGAGCCCGTTCAAAAAGCCGGTACCCCGCGAAATGGCCCCCTTGGTTGCTTCACTGAACTCATTGATGGGTCGGCTTGATCAGTCACTCAGCCAGTCAGAAGACTTTATTGCCGAGGCGGCCCACCGTGTTCGCACTCCTCTTGCTACGGTCAGGTCCTATGCTGACGCCACTTTGCAAAGGGTTGAAAAAGAAGAAAACCGCGAGGCGCTGCGTTCGATGGTGCGCGCCATTGATGAAAGCTCTCGTGCAGCCGGACAGCTGTTGGATCATGCGATGATCACGTTCCGGGCTGACCACCTTGAGCGGGAAGACATCGACCTGAACGCTTTGGTCAGTGACCTTGTGCAGCGCCTGACACCAATTGCCGAGATGAAGGACTTGTCGTTGTCGCTTTGTGGCGACCCACAGGTCATGTATTCAGGTGACCCCATCCTCATTCAAAACGCCGTGCGCAACATGATTGACAACGCACTTAAATATGCTCCGGCCGACAGTTCTGTTCGCATCGAAGTCACGTCGGAGCCACGGGCTCAAATCCGGGTAAAAGACCGTGGCCCGGGGTTTCCCTTAAACGAAATTGACACTCTCACGCGTCGGTTTGAACGGGGTAAGAACGCAAGTGGTACCATTGGGTCCGGTTTGGGCCTGACCATCGCGCAGGACGTTGCAACAGCGCATGGTGGAGCGCTTGACTTGTCCAACAGACAGGGAGGCGGCGCATGCGTTACATTATCGCTTTAGTCTTCCTTTGGTTTCCCGCTGTTACACAGGCGCAAGTCTGGGAGGATCGGCAAGTATTCAACGCCGAAGCAGACGAGGCGCATATTCGGGTCATCTCAAGCACGGATACGTTTTTGTTTGAGCCTATGATTTCCAACTTTATCAAGGAAAACCCTGACATTTCTGTCGAGTATTTGGTGACCGGTACTGCTGACATCGATCGGATCGTGCGCGCCGCACCGAAAGATTTCGATATTGTCATTTCCAGCGCCATGGACCTGCAACTGAAACTGGCCAATGACGGATATGGACGAGTGATCGATGACATATCGCTGCCATCCTGGGCGCAGTGGCATCGCAGTCTTTTCGCCTTCACGTTCGAGCCCGCGACCATCGTGATCAACCGTGCCGCCTTTTCCGGCGCGCCTGTCCCAGAGACTCGACAGCAACTGATTGAAGCTCTTCGAATGCGACCGGACAGCTTTCGGGGCCGGGTGGGAACTTATGACATCCGTCAGTCCGGTCTCGGGTATCTGTTTGCGACGCAGGATGCCCGTGCGTCAGAAACGTTCTGGCGCCTGATGGAAGTCATGGGCGGGTTGGATGTGCGTCTGTACTGCTGTTCCGGCGACATGATTGATGATCTTGTCAAAGGTGAGATCGCCGTAGCCTATAATGTACTTGGCAGCTATGCGGATGCGCGCGCCGGGCACAAGGATACGCTTGAGGTTATCCTGCCGTCGGATTTTCAGACGACCATGATGCGCACGGCGATGGTTCTTGAAGGTACACCCGTACCCGAATTTGCCGCGTCTTTTGTTCGTCACCTTGTATCAAAGCAATCCACGCAGTCAGGTGGGGGCCACACCCTCCCGCCATTGGCACCTTTTGACACGGACGAAGAACGTGAAACGATTGGGCTGGATCCAGCGCTGATGACGTTTTTGGACAGATTAAAACGCCGCCGTTTTCTGGCCGAATGGGAAAGCGCAGTTATCCAGAGATAGCCCTGCCGTCATTCCCTAAATGCACGATTGAAGTAATCGGCCATCGGCTTGACCAGATAGGACAACGGGGTGCGTTCATCGGTTTTGATCAGTGTCTCAACAGGCATACCCGGCAAAAGCTCCTGACCGTTGAGACGGTCCAGCTCGCCATCATTCATAACCACTTCGGCGCGGTAGAATGTAAAGCCGGACTTTTCATCCGTGAATGTATCGGCTGACACGTTTTTGACCTGCCCGTCCAATTCAGGCGTTTCACGCTGATTGAAGGCCGGAAACCGCAGGGCGACAGGTTGACCCACATGCAGCTGATCCACATGGATCGCGTCAACGCGCGCGGCGACAAGCAATGGCGTATCCTGTGGAACAACATACATCATGGGTTCACCCGGCTGAACGACAGACTGAAGGGCAAAGACCTGACTTCCATATACTGTTCCGCTGACCGGTGCGCGGATGTCCAATCGTGTCAGCCGCTCGGACAGGGACAGTCGGCGTTCCGATAGTTCAGCAACTTGCGCCTGTACGTCCCGCAACGTGGTAATTGCCTCTTCCCGGCGGGTTGCAGTCAGTTCAACGATCTGGATCTCGGTTGATGCGATCTGCCCTTTGAGGCGGGCGACAGCGGCTTCCAGTCGGCCTATTTCACCTGTCAGGCTGGCTTCTTCCCGTTGCAGGGCCAGTACACGACTGGTTTGTGTCAATCCACGTTTCAACAGGCTTTGCTGGTCTTCCAGCTCATCCTCGATCAATTCAACCTGACGGCGCAGCGAAACGAGTTGGGCCTGCGTGCCTTCAATCTCACTCTCGATCTGAACCAGCTGCTTGTTCAGCTGTTCTTGCTGTTTGGATAGGGTTTCCACCCGGGCGTCGAACAGGTTTTGCTGACCTTCGATCAGGTCCAGATCAATGCTGTATTCCGTCTGAACCTCGTGCAACCGCGCCGCCAACTCTTGCGACGAAAGCCCGTCGCGTTCGGCCTGAAGCCGGACACGCCGTGTCAGAAGCTCAAAAAGCTGCGCTTCCACAATCGTCTGTTCGGACGATAGGAAAGTATCATCCAGCCGCAACAGCATCTCGCCCGAGGCGACCACATCACCATCGCGTACAAATATTTCGCCAACAACGCCGCCATCAGGGTGTTCGACCACCTGACGGTTGCTTTGTACCTCGATCACTCCTGAGGATACGATTGCACCAGCGAGGCGCGTCTTCACTGCCCAAAGGCCCAGTCCGCCAACCAAAATGGCAAGCGCGGCGAATCCTACCAGGGCGGGAATTTTCATACTCCAGGCCTGCGCCTGCTTCTTGGTCGTGTTTTTTGCCATTATTCACCTACGGGGCTAAGCTTGCGCTTAATCGCGCCCGCGTTCTGCACCATTGCGCTGAGAACCTCGTCACGACTGCCGAACCTGACCACTTGTCCTTTTTCGACAACGGCCAGATCGTCACATTCCGAAATGGCCTGCGGGCGGTGTGTCATGATGATGGCGGCTTTGCCTGCCGCCTTGAGCCCCCTCACGGCCGCGTTCAAGGCTTCGGTGCCATCCGCGTCCAGTGCCGAGTTTGGTTCGTCGAGAATAAGCAGAACAGGGTCGCCATAGAGGGCGCGGGCCAGAGCGATGCGCTGTTTCTGCCCGCCTGACAACTGACTGTCATTGCCTTCAAGGAAGGTACCATAACCTTTCTCCAAAGACAGGATCAGGTCGTGCGCATTGGCTTTCTTGGCTGCGGCCACCACCGCTTCGGAATCCGGGTTTTCTGACATCCGGGCGATGTTCTCGGCCACGGTCCCGTTAAACAGGGTAACCTGCTGCGGCAAATATCCGATATGGCTGCCCAGATCGTTGGAGTCATATTGATCCAGAGTGGCACCACCCAGTCGAATTTCACCGGCTGCCGGATTCCAAAGCCCCAGCAACGCCTTGGCCAGTGTCGTCTTTCCCGATCCGCTTTTGCCGATGACACCCAGCGCCTTGCCCGGTTGCAGCTTCAGATTCACGTTCCGCAACGTTGGCGTTGTTGCCCCGGGGGGAATGACAGTCAGCGATTTGGCTTCCAACTGCGCTTTCGGGATGGGCAAGCGAATCCGCTGCTCTTCGGGAGGGGTCTGATCCAAAAACCGGCTTAGGGAAGTCCAGGCCGTTCGCGCACGTTCGATCATGCCCCATTGGCCGACCGCTTGTTCGACCGGGGCGAGGGCCCGACCCAAAAGGATTGAACCCGCGATCATCGCGCCCGGTGTCATTTCGTTTTGCAAAACCAGCCACGCGCCCAAGGCAAGCATTGCAGATTGAAGAAACAGTCGTAACGACTTGGTCAAAGACGTAAAACTGCCTGTCCAGTCGCTGGCCGAAATGGTTTGGCGCAAGGCATTCGAACGCTGGTCCAACCACCGCTTTGTCACGTCCGCCTGCATACCCTGTGAGCGCACAACCTCTGCCGCTTGTCTCGCATGTTCCGCAAAGGCGTTTGCCCGCGCTGCTGCAGTTTGTGCTTCAGCGACTTTTCTGCTGGTCAGAGCCTGATTGAGCAGTGCAATCACGACAAGCAGAACACCGCTTGCCACGGCCAGCCAGCCCAGCAAGGGATGAAACAGGAAAATCGCACCCAGAAAAACAGGCGTCCATGGAATATCCATCACCGCCAGCAGAACGGGGGATGAGCACAGGTTTCGAATGGATTCCAAATCACGCAAGGCCGTTGCCGGGGCAGATCGTATTTGCGGCAAAAGTGAACGCCGCAGCGTTGCTTCGAAGACGCGCTCATCCAACTGTGACTGGAACCGTGCGCCGAACCGGGCCACGATGCGTCCGCGGGCAAAATCCAGCATCGCCATCAGCGCATAAAGCAACGCCACCAACAAAAACAGCGCTGTCAGGGTTTCCACCGCACGCGAGCCCAATACCCGGTCATACACCTGCAACATGAACAATGGGCCCGTCAGCATAAGCAGGTTCACAAAAATGCTGAACAAGAACGCCAAAGCAAGGAACGCGATCCCCTGATTGCGCACATTGCGCAGTTCATGCCGGGGGGCCGCAGATACGCGGTGTTCAGGTTTCAATGTTTTAAATCCATATTATCCGGAGATGCGCCCCCGCATTTAAAAAGTTAGATCAGCCTTGCCAAGTTTGCACATCTTTTTTTGGGCAAGAAACCGCGGGTCCCTAGCGTAAAGAAGCACTATTCAGCCGTAGCTGACAAAAACCTAACGGCAATTACAAGCGCCGCTGGGCGGGCGCTTCAGGGTTACGGCAAATCGGGCGGAATACAGCAAATAGACGGACGCGCGAAGACCGCAGCCTGCCAACTAGCCGCAGGCGATTAAGGCTGCATTGATCCCGCCGCGAAATGACCGAGACCGGATTTTTCGACTTCACCTGTAAGGATGACAAGCGCCTTAATAATGTCGGACATTATTGTTTATTTTGTCCTACATTAAATATAGAAGTGAATGAAATACGAATCGGAGAAGTCGCGCGTGGTCAAAAAAACGCCCTCAAAGGAAAAAGCTGAGAGTGTCGGCAACACCTTGAAGGTGCTACCGGCTGGCAGCAGCGGCCGGGACGTTCTGGATGCTCTCTCTGGAATGATCGAAGTGGAAGGATTGAAAGTAGGGGATCGCCTGCCGCCAGAGATCGAAATTGCAGATCAGCTTGGGATCGGACGGGCGAAGGTTC
Source organism: Ruegeria sp. TASC047 (assembly GCF_059612445.1). Taxonomy (NCBI): domain Bacteria; kingdom Pseudomonadati; phylum Pseudomonadota; class Alphaproteobacteria; order Rhodobacterales; family Roseobacteraceae; genus Ruegeria; species Ruegeria sp. TASC047. Next base: position 12,576 of record NZ_JBXWQP010000050.1, on the reverse strand, counting down.
GCGAGGCCCTGACAAGTTGGCAGAATATGGGCATCGTTGTACGGAACAAGAAAGCCGGGACGCGATTGGCGGCCGAGGTATCTGCCAATACGATCCATCTCCCACTCACGCTGAAGCTCGAAGCCGAAAGCCTTTTGCGAACACACGCCGTGCGCCGGCCACTGGAAATCGAGGCAGCAAGGTTGGCAGCACTGAATTGCTCAGACGCGCAGCGGCTTTTGATTTCGGCCCGCGTTGCAGAGCTCATAGCTGTTCATTCTGCAGGTGAGGATTGGCGGCCGGCCGATTACCGGTTTCACGCGGCACTGCATGAAGCGTGCGGAAATCCACTTTTCGGGCAGTTGATCCGGCAAATTCAAAAAGCTTTTCACGAAGTATATGACACGCCCTTCGGTCAACCACACTTGGGGCAGGCCTCAATTCCAATACATGCGCCGCTGGCCGAAGCAGTTGTCTCCGGCCGTGCAGACGAAGCCGCAAGTATTATCGGCGCGATCATGGACATGGTCGAAGCAGAAGTCCTAGAAATCATGGAAAGCCAGAATGTCTGACTACGAAGACCTTTCGACGCGTCTTGCAGCAACTTTCCCGGATGCGGCTGGTTCGGTCACGCCGCCGATTGTTCAAACGTCACTGTTCACCTTCGACAATTACCAAAGTTTTGAAGACCGGATGGCCGGAAGATCAGAAACGGCCATCTACACGCGCGTGGAAAACCCGACCGTCGCCGCGTTTGAAACGCTTATGGCTGAAGCCGAGCAAGGTCAGGCAGCCGTTGCATTTGCTTCCGGGATGGCGGCCATTTCCTCAACGCTGCTGGCATTTGTCAAACCCGGTGACCGGATTGCCTGCGTCGAACATGTCTATCCGGATTCATTCCGGTTCATGGAGCGCATCCTGCGCCCGTTCGGGGTGCATATTGACTACCATGCGCCGGAGCGTTTCGAGAACGACCCCGATCTGCTTGCCGATGTAACGGTGGCCTATCTGGAGAGCCCCGGATCGATCATTTTTGAGGCGATGGATCTACGTCGCGTCGCAGAGCATGCCAGACGCCACAATGTGTTGACGATGATTGATAATTCATGGGCAAGCCCGGTGTTCCAACGCCCCCTCGCATTGGGCATCGACATCGTCATCCACTCGGCCTCGAAATATATTTCGGGGCACTCGGACACGGTTGCGGGCGTGGTGGTTGCCTCCCGGGACCATATCGCCCGCATCCGTGATCTGACACTTCCTTTGCTTGGGGCCAAACTGGCACCTTTTGAAGCCTTCCTGCTGACGCGCGGCCTGCGCACGCTGAACGCACGCATGATGCAGCATCAAGCAACGGCCAACACGTTTGTTGATCGCCTGGCCACTGTTCCGCAGGTCAGGCTGGTCAACTCACCCGGTGCCAACGACGTGCCCGGGTTGACCGGGCGGTCCGGTCTTATGTCGGTTGAGTTTGATGACAGTGTCGACATCGCAAAACTTTCTGATGCCTTGAACCTATTCCGCCTCGGTGTGAGCTGGGGGGGCTTCGAAAGTCTGATCCTGCCTGCGCGCGTCGGGCTTGCTCAGGCTGGTGAACAAAACTCAATGCAGAAATTTGGGGTCTCACCCAATCTGGTGCGCCTGAGTTTGGGGCTCGAGTCGGCAGAAGATCTATGGGCCGATTTTGCTTCGGCTCTCGCCGAAAGCGCGGCTTAGAACCGTTCGCTCAAAAAAACCAACAGGAGGAAAACATGAAGAAACTACTAACTGGAATGACGGCTGCGGCCGTGTTCATGGGTTCGGCATCTTATGCCGAGACCACACTGAAACTGGTCGAGGTTATTACAAGCCCCGAGCGTACAGAGGTGCTTCAGGGGCTGATTGATGAGTTTGAAGCCAATAACCCAGACGTCACTGTCGAGATTGTATCGCTACCCTGGGGCAACGCGTTCGAAAAGCTGGCAACAATGGTGGCAGGAGGCGACATCCCGGATGTGGTTGAAATGCCCGACACCTGGCAGGCCCTCTATGCCGGGTCCGATCAGCTGGTCAGTCTCAAGGATCATGTCGCCGGATGGGAACACGGGGCTTCGCTGACTGACAAGACAGTCGCCATGGGCAGCCAGGCGGGTGACCTTTATATGATCCCGTACGGCTTCTACCTGCGGGCGATGTTCTACAACAAGAAACTGCTGGCCGAAGCGGGTATCGACACTCCCCCGACTACGATGGAGGAGTTCAAGGCAGCCTCGGCCGCAGTGTCCGAGCTTGAGGGCAAGTATGGATACTGTTTGCGCGGTGGTCCCGGTGGAACAAATGGCTGGATCATGTTCGCGGCAGCCATGAACGGCACCAACGAGTTCTTCACAGAAGACGGTGTCAGCCGCATCAACGAGCCCGGCTCGGTCGAAGGTATCCAGTTCATGATCGATATGTATCAGAACGGGTATGCGCCCAAGGATGCCGTCAGTTGGGGCTTTAACGAGATCGTGGCCGGCTTCTATTCCGGCACCTGTGCATTCCTTGATCAGGACCCGGACGCACTGATCGCTATTGCCGAACGGATGCCTGCCGAAGATTTCGCGGTCATTCCGATGCCTGTCGGACCATCGGGCAAAGCTTTCCCAACAATTGGGTTCGCAGGCTGGTCGATCTTCAATGCGACTGAACATGAAGACGAAGCCTTTGATCTGGTTGCGGCCTTGTCGACGCCCGAAGCCAACGCCACGTGGGCAAAACGCGTAGGCGTCATTCCGATCCATAAAGGCGCCGATCAGGATCCTCATTTCCAGACCGAGCAATTCAAAGGCTGGTTTGAGGAACTGAACGGCGAGCAATATGTGCCGACAACAATGCCAACCAACCTGGAACAGTGGGGCTATTTTGGCAGCACGCTTCTGCTGGAAACCAGTCAGGAAGCCCTGTTGGGGCAGCGCAGCGCGCAGGACGTCGCGGATGAGTGGGCCGAGTTCCTCACTGATGAGCACGCCAAGTGGAAGGCAAAACAGTGATTTCGCGCACTCAGAAAACTGTCAGGCCCGGGGAAACCCGGGCACGACGCTCGCTCTACCTGCAATACATGGTCGAGCCGTTTTTCTATTTGTCACCCGCAATTCTTCTGATCGGTGCCGTGATCATGGTTCCGTTAATCATCGGAATCTCATATTCGTTCCAATCCATTGAGCTGTTGAAGCCTTTTGCTTCCGGCTGGATCGGATTTGAAAACTACGTTGATCTGTGGAGAGACCGCAAGTTCTGGATCGCGATGGAGAACACGCTGTTCTGGACCTTTTGGTCGATAACGTTCCAGTTTCTGCTTGGCCTCGGCCTGGCCATGCTTTTGAATACGCAGTTCTATGGAAAGAAACTTTTTCAGGCGCTTGTTTTCCTACCCTGGGCTGTCCCGACCTTCCTTTCTGCGCTGACATGGGCGTGGCTTTTTAACCCTGTCATCGGCCCGCTACCGCATTGGCTGGCCGCCCTTGGCATTCTGTCAGAGCCCTACAATATCCTTGGCGATCCCAAGCTTGCCATATGGGGCCCGATCACTGCAAATATCTGGTTCGGCGTTCCTTTCTTTGCGATCACACTGCTGGCGGCTTTGCAATCGATACCCGGTGAGCTTTATGAGGCCGCAGAAGTCGATGGCGCGACCCCCTGGCAGACTTTCACCAAGATCACGTTGCCGTTCCTTGCTCCGATGATCGCGATCACCGTGATGCTGAGGACAATCTGGATCGCCAATTTCGCCGACCTGATCTATGTGATGACCGGCGGCGGGCCTGCCAATTCGACGCAAATCCTGTCGACCTACATATTCACCACCGCATTTCGCAAATTGGACTTCGGCTACGCGTCAACCATTGCTGTGGCGCTGCTGCTGATCCTTCTGATTTACGCCGTTATCCTGCTCTGGCTTCGCAAGAAGCTGGTCAAGATTTGAGGAGTTGACCATGTCAGCTGTCAGGAAACCCAACCCTCTGCTGGTTGTGGGTAAATACGCGGCACTTGCGTTCTATCTGATCTTTGCGTTGTTCCCGCTTTATTGGTTGCTCAAGATCGGGTTGACGCCGGACGCGCTGATCTTTTCAGAGGGCACCCGCCTGTTTCCAAGCGAGGTGACCTTTTCAAACTTCAAAACGGTTATCTTTCAGACTGATTTTGTGGCCTATTTCCGGAACTCTCTTGTGGTGTCGCTGGGCGCGGCGTTCTTTACGACCTTGTTCGCAGCTGGGGCGGGTTATGCCTTTTCCCGCTTCGTTTTTGCGGGCAAACGCATCATCATCGCCTTGATGCTAGTCACCCAGATGTTCCCCCTGCTGATGATCATCGCACCCATCTACAAGATCATCGCGGACCTGGGGCTGCTAAATTCGCTGACAAGCCTTATCGTGGTCTACACTGCGTTCAACATCCCCTTTGCAACATTCCTGATGCAGTCATTTTTTGATGGCATACCAAAAGATCTGGAAGATGCGGCGATGATGGATGGCTGTACACGGTTTCAGGCGCTGCGCAAAGTGGTGTTCCCGCTGACATTGCCCGGGTTAGGGGCGACGCTTGGGTTTGTCTTTACTGCCGCGTGGTCCGAGCTGTTGTTTGCGTTGATGCTGATCTCGAAGAACGACGCGATGACATTCCCGGTTGGCTTGTTGACGTTTGTTTCCAAATTCTCGGTCGATTGGGGGCAAATGATGGCGGCCGGCGTGCTGGCTCTGATCCCAAGTTGCCTCTTCTTCATCTTCATTCAACGCTATCTCGTGCAGGGCCTCACGTCCGGCGCGGTCAAAGGATAGGAGGCCAGATCATGGCACGTATCGAACTTCGTGACGTTGCAAAACGCTATGGATCCGTCGAGGTCCTGCGCAACATCAATCTTGAAATTCAGGATGGTGAGTTCATCGTTCTGGTCGGCCCGTCAGGCTGCGGCAAATCCACTTTGCTGCGCATGGTTGCTGGCCTTGAACCGATATCAAGCGGCGACTTTCTGATCGATGGCGAGCGTATGAACGATGTGAGGCCAAGGGACCGGGACATCGCGATGGTGTTCCAATCCTACGCTCTCTATCCGCATATGGACGTCGCGCGAAACATGGGTTTCTCAATGGAAATCCGCAAAGCTCCGGTGGCTGAACGCATATCTAAGGTCGCCCAGGCGGCAGAGACGCTGGGATTGACCAAATTGACGGATCGCTTGCCCAAAGCCCTTTCGGGTGGTCAACGTCAGCGGGTTGCTATGGGGCGGGCCATCATCCGAGACCCGCGCGCATTTCTGTTTGACGAGCCATTGTCAAACCTTGACGCCGCTTTGCGTGTCGAGATGCGGCTGGAGATTGCGCGGCTGCATCAAAAGCTCAGCGCGACCATGATCTATGTGACCCATGATCAGGTCGAAGCGTTGACGCTGGCAGATCGGATCGTTGTTCTGAACGCAGGCGACATCCAGCAAGTCGGCAGCCCGCTTGAGCTTTATGAAAGACCGGCCAACAAGTTTGTTGCGCAGTTTATCGGCTCACCCACCATGAATGTTGTGCCTGTATTGGGAACTGAAACTGGCGTGAATGTCGGGAATGGGGTTGAAATTAAAATTCTCGATCAACCCCTTGCCGCTCAGGCCAAAGAACTGGGTGTAAGGCCGGAACACATCGATGTTGTGGAAAACGGTGCCGGTGATCTGTCGGCCGTTGCGGATGTTGTTGAACATCTGGGGTCGGACACGAACATCTACGTCAATGCCGAGGGGATCGGCCCCATGATGGTGCGCAAGCATGGCAATATCCCCGTGAAATCCGGGGATCGCCTCGGTTTGCGCATTCAAGCACAGAATGCACATCTGTTTGCTTCGGATGGTACAGCGTTGCGACGGGCTTGCTGAGAGGATGGGCAAGTTGGAAGATCGGGCCAAGTCGCGCACGACAGGACTCCATCCGCGGGATATTTAGATGAACGACAATCAGTTATTGCTTCCGGGGTCACAGTCCGAGACCGGGTTTTGGATTGAAACGCCAAGACACCGCGATTGGTTGATGAACCAGGCCAAGCGGCAACTTACGTTCTTCAGCGCAAGTTGCCGGGATGAACCCGGGTTCTATACACTTGGTCACGATCGTCGCCCGCTGCCCGGCAAGCTGCAGGAGCTGCACACGACAACCCGGTTGATTCATTCTTATGCATTAGGACATCTATCTGGTTTTCTAGGTGCTGAACGGATCATTGATCACGGTATGGCATATCTTGAAAGCCATCACCGAGATCGCGACCACGGCGGATATCTGTGGGCGCTGGAAGGGGATCAGATCAAGGACGACCGCAAGCTTGCTTATGGGCACGTCTTTGTCCTTCTTGCCTCGGCAAGTGCGAAAATGGCGGGTCACCCGGATGCAGACAAACTAATGACAGATGTCCGAAATGTTCTGGAAAAACACTTCTGGGACGAAGAAGCGGGCCTGTTTCGCGATGAATGGAACAGGGATTGGACGCCGTTTTCCGCATATCGTGGAATGAATGCCAATATGCACGGCGTTGAGGCGATGCTGGCTGCCTTTGAGGCAACAGGGGACGAAACCTACCTGTCCCGCGCCGGTCGCATTCTGGACTTTTTCATTGGCAAAATTGCACCCGGTGAAAACTGGCGTCTTCCCGAACACTATTCGTCTGATTGGCAAATTAATCGGGATTATGCGGGCGATCCGATGTTCAGGCCTTCCGGAACAACGCCGGGGCATTCGTTCGAATTGGGTCGGCTTCAGCTTCAGCATTGGGATTTGTCAGGCCGAACGAGCCCTAATGCTCCGAACACGGCGCGCCACCTGATTGCGCAGGCTTTGAAAGATGCGTGGCTGCCTGATGGCGGGTTGGCCTACACACTTGATTTTGATGGCCGCGTTGCCAACGCTTCGCGGTTCTGGTGGCCCATCACCGAAGCCATCGGGGCGATTGCCGCTCTGATCGTGCTAGACAGAAGGCCAGAAGACGAGGACTGGTACAGAAAGCTCTGGACCTATGCGAATGAAACATTTGTCGATCATCAGCATGGCGGCTGGTATCCAGCAGTAGATGGGGCAGGGGCTGTTGTGACGTCCATCTTTGACGGCAAGCCGGACATCTATCACTCGTTGCAAGCCTGTCTGTTTCCGCTGTCACAACGTCTGTCGAGGATGATGCCGCTTTAGAAACTAGATGTTTCGAAAAGCCTCAGATTCAGCTTGTTTTATCTGGGTACGGACCCGGTGCAGGGTCTTGTCGAATACCCGCAAACTACAAATCGTAGCCTGCGGCGGTGTCCGAATGTCAGGGGCGCGCTCGGTTGCCCTTGCATTCCAGCGTTATGCATTCCAAACAACCTCGAACTCCTCGCGAAACGCAAAGCGTTTCAGGTGGTCCTCTATAACACCCATCCAAAAGTTCAAATCCTCACGTGGGCCGACTGAAGCAACTATTTCCAGCCCTTCGTCCGTCGCTTTCATCGCAACCGCGCGCCGGTTTTCAAACGAAACGTTTCCTTCAGTTGCGTCAAATTCGACTTGCCCTTTGTGGGACCAGTGCTTGCATAACTGCTGAAGATACTTGCTGGCCATTTCTGTTCGCGCATTTCCAGACGCGCACTGGTCTGGCAACATTTCCAACGCAGTTTCGGCCGCCCCGCGCATAGACTTGGCAAAAAGTGTTACGTCGATATTCGTGGCCAGGAACGTAACCCCAAGATCCAGACACTTGCGTTGCATCACGGGGTCCAACGTTAGGATGCCCGCTGCCTTGCCCGCGGCCACGATCCTTGTCAACGCGTCCAAAACCGCTTCGACCACGTCGGGGTGGCCAGCATTGCCGATGTGCCCCATATCCGCGGCCAAATCTGACGGACCGATAAATACGCCGTCGACATCTGTCGTCAGAATGTCATCCAGTGCATCCAGGCCAAGGCGGTTTTCCACCTGAACCAACAGGCAAATCTGGTCGCCTGCCGTTGTCAGGTAATCCGGGATCGCCGCGAAACGCGAAGCACGCGCCAGAGCAGACCCAACGCCTCGAACTCCATGTGGTGGATATTGCACTGCGCGCACCAATTCCCGCGCTTGATCGCCGCTTTCAACCATTGGCACCAATATGCTTTGGACGCCAGCATCGAGATATTGCTTGATCATCCAGGTCTCGCCAATTGGCAGGCGCGCTACCGGCTGGCTACCTGTGCCTTCGATGACCCTCACTTGCTCAAGGATAGACCGCAGATCGTTCGGGGCATGTTCCCCGTCAACAAGCAGCCAGTCAAATCTGGATGTGGCGGCGATTTCGGCGGCATATGCATTGGCCATCCCAATCCAACATCCGATCTGGGGTTTTCCGGCTTTCAGTGCGGCCTTGAAGGGGTTTGTTGGGGTGGGCATTAAGGTGCTCCTTCAATCAAATTTGACATCGACCGAGCCGAAGGGTCCGAAATCGGCGTGAATTTCTGTGCTTGGCGGGCATTCGACGGGGCGAATGAAGCTGCCCGACAGGATCACTTGTCCGGGTTCAATACTTTGTCCGTATTGCGCCATGCGCCGGGCCAGCCAGACAACACTTTCAACAGGATCATTCAATACGCCGGCCCCAAGGCCGGTTTCCTCAATATCACCGTTGCGGAAGGTCAAGGCACCAACCCAGCGCAGGTCGAATTCGTCAATCGCGTGGCGCTCTGTACCCAGCACAATCCCTGCATTGGCGGCATTGTCGCTGATCGTATCAAAGACGGTTCTGGCCTTGCCGGTCTCGGGGTCCTGACGCTGAATACGTGTGTCCAGAATTTCAATCGCCGGTGAGACGTAGTCCGTGGCGGATACGATATCGTCGCGGCTGACATTCTCGCCACCGATGGCGGATTTCATAACAAAGGCGATTTCAGCCTCGATCCGGGGCTGGATGAAACGGCCCGCAGGGACCGTACCACCGTTTTCAAACGCCATATCATCAAACAGGATGCCGCTGTCGGGAATATCGATGTTCAGCGCATATTGCATCGCTTTCGATGTCAGACCGATTTTCCACCCGATGACCTTGCGCCCCTCGGCCAGCTTCTGGCGATAGATGGCGTTCTGCACCTCATAAGCGTCGTCCATACCCATCTGGGGGTGGCGCAGGCTCAGCAGACCGATCTGGTCGCCGGTGCGTTCGGCCTGAAGCAGGTCGGCTGCTGCGCGGGCATGCTCTTCGGGTGTCATGCCTTCTCATCCTCGACTGTGTTGCGCAGGGTGCCGATACCTTCGACAGAAACCTCGACCACGTCACCCGGTGCAAGATATTTTGGCGGGTCAAAGCGCGCGCCCGCACCGGTGGGGGTGCCGGTTACGATAATGTCACCCGGTTTCAGGGTCATGAAGGTCGAGATATACTCGATCTCGCGCCGGATCGGGAACATCATGCGGTCGAGGGTGTCGTCCTGACGCAACTCACCATTGACGCGGGTTTGAATGCGGGCGTCATCCAATTGCGCCGGGTCGGTGAAGGGCACCAGCCAAGGGCCGATCGACCCTGAATTGTCCCAGTTCTTGCCCTGAGTTACGTTGAACTTGGCATGGCGCACCCAATCGCGGATCGTGCCTTCGTTGCACAGCGTCAACGCGGCGATGTGCTCATAGGCTTCGTCCTGCGAAATCCGGCGACCCGCCTTGCCGATTACAATGGCCACTTCGCCCTCGTAATCCAGCGTGTGGTTTTCCGCCGGTCGGATCAGCGGGCGGTTGTGGCCGGTAAAGCCGCTGGCAAAGCGGGGGAACAGCGACATATATTCCGGCTGCGCGCTGCCATCCTTGTATTCCGCATTTCTGTCCGGGAAGTTCACGCCGACGCACAGAATGCGACGGGCATCCGGCATCACCATTTCATAGGTGAAATCGGAATGGGTCACAGGCTTACCCTCGGCCGCCGCAGCCAACCGGCTAAACTCACCCGCAGCGATGACCTCATACAGGCTGGAAAACTCGGGGAAATCACCGTTCAGGGCAATCGCACCATCATCGGTAATCGCGCCAAAGAAGGTATCCCCTTCGGCGGTATAAGTAGCAAAGCGCATTAAGCCTCCTCGGCGGTGTCGATGCCGCCCATGCACAGGTATTTGAGTTCCATGAAGTCATCCAGCCCATGGCGCGAGCCTTCACGGCCCAGACCAGACATCTTAACCCCGCCAAACGGAGCTTCCGCAGTCGAGATCAGGCCGGTGTTGATTCCGACCATGCCATATTCCAGCTTCTCGGAAACTCGCCAAACGCGAGCCAGGTCGCGGGAATAGAAATATGAGGCAAGGCCGAACTCGGTGTTATTTGCCGCAGCGACGACTTCGCTTTCGGTGTTGAACTTAAAAAGGGGTGCGACCGGGCCAAACGTCTCTTCGGTCGCGACCGCCATCTCCGAAGTAACACCGGTCAAAATGGTTGGCTCAAAGAATGTGCCACCCAGATCGTGCGACTTGCCGCCCAGAGTGACTTCGGCACCTTTCGAGGTCGCATCAGCGATGTGCTCAGCAACCTTGTCGACTGCCGCCTGATCGATCAGCGGACCAAATATGATACCTTCGTCAAAGCCATTACCAGTGGGCAAAGTCGCTACTTTGTCGCGCAGCTTGGCGGCAAAGGAATCGTAGACACCGGCCTGCACGTAAATGCGGTTGGCACAAACGCAGGTCTGACCATTATTTCGAAACTTGGCGATCACCGCCCCTTCAACAGCGGCGTCCAGATCAGCATCATCGAAAACAATGAAGGGCGCATTGCCACCCAGCTCCAACCCCAGTTTTTTGATCGTTGGTGCGCATTGCGCATATAGAAGCGTTCCGATCTCGGTCGAACCGGTAAAGGTCAGTTTCTGTACTGTCGGGTTCCCGGTCATCTCGCCGCCAATGCCACGGGCTGAGCCGGTGACGACCGAGAACAGCCCCGCAGGCAGGCCCGCTCTTTCGGCCAGAACCGCCAACGCGATAGCTGAGAATGGAGTCTGGCTGGCCGGTTTCAGAACCATGGAGCAGCCCGCCGCCAGAGCAGGGCCAGCCTTGCGCGTGATCATAGCGTTTGGGAAATTCCACGGCGTAATCGCGGCTACAACCCCGATGGGTTGTTTGATCGTCAGGATGCGTTTGTCTGGAGCGTGGCCTGGGGTGACATCACCATAGGCGCGGCGGGCCTCTTCTGCGAACCACTCAATGAAGCTGGCACCATAGGCGATCTCACCTTTGGCTTCGGCCAGTGGCTTGCCCTGCTCAGCTGTCAGGATGGCACCCAGATCGTCCTGGTTCTCCATCATCAGTTCGTACCAGCGACGCAGAATTTGACTACGCGTTTTGGCGGTGCGTTTAGCCCACCCGTGGCGCGCGGTCTCGGCGGCAGCAATAGCTTCGGCGGTTTCGGCGGCACCCAGATTGGGAACATGACCAATAACTTCACCGGTGGCGGGGTTGGTGACTGCCAGGCTGTTGGCCGGGTCAGCTTCAATCCAGCGTGTACCTACAAGGGCAGCCTCTCGCAGCAAACCGGGGTCATTCAAAGGAAACATTTGGGGACCTGCATCAGTTCGAATTGGATAGATCAACGGCTTGCCCCGCCAAAAGGCACCAGGGGCAAGCAATCGGAATGGAAACCGCGATCCTCAGACCGGGAATATGACGTTAGTCTGACCGGTGCCCGAGGACGGGAAATACTCGGTCACAACCTCGCATTTCTTGACGTAAGCGTCCCAGCCGAGTGCGCCGTATAGCATCGCGGTATCATGCATCGAACCTTCACCGCAGCAGAAGTTGGCATAGTCACCCAGCATCTTGAGGAACGTAGCGTGATCGCCGTTTTTCCACATTTCCAGCACGTGCAGATCCATCTGGCGATTGAATTCTGAGCTGATTGTGAAAGTGCCGTTATTGGCGGCATAGTCCTTGTTGGCCCAGATCTTGTGCGACAGCGAACCCGACGCAACCAGCAGCACCTTTTCGTCGCTGGCCTCGACTGCTTCGCGGATTGCCTCGCCGACGATACGGCTCTCGTCATGAGCGTGCACGGTGCACCACGCACCGATCGACACCACTTTCATTTCGTGTTCACGGCTCATGAACCGCATCGGTACCAGCGTGCCGTATTCCACCTCAAGGCTGTCCAGGTGATGGGCCAAGGTATAGGCACCCTTTTCGGTCGCAATCCGCGCAATCGCATCACCCAATTCGGGGTTGCCCTCATATTTATAGGGCAGGTCCTGAATGAACTGCGGGAATTCATTCGATGTGAATAGACCCTCAAAATGGTCGTTGGCGTTTATGTGAAAACCTGCGTTCAACACCCAATGCGTATCACAGATGACAACCGTTGTTGCGCCCAGTTCCTTGGCGCGACGAGCAATCTCCCGGTGACCATCAATAGCCGGTTTACGCTTGCCTTTGATCGGTCCTTCCTGCTCGGACATGAGCAGGGTAGGTACGTGAGTCATTTTGGCGGCAAGTACGATTTCTCCCATGGTCTCCTCCTGGAGTTAGAGTTTCTTCGCGCGTATTTCGAGTGCAGTCGGTTACAGTTTCCCGAGCTGCATGATTTTGTGTTGGCCAGTTGCGAAGCCGACGTGTTTTTGTTCCATGTAGAACTCGAAGCTCCA
>NZ_JBXWQP010000049.1:0-27577 GCF_059612445.1 Ruegeria sp. TASC047 | reverse complement strand
GAAACCATCATCTCAATGGATCACAGGCCAATGATGCACTAACAATCAACTTGGACCAGTCAGATGAGGCTGCTCACAAACGGGTCCGCTGGTACGAAGTTCGAGTCAAACAAGTTGCAAAAGAAGATGCGCGAGTTCGTCTTCTTCGCACGATACCTGGCGTGGGTGCTGTGACGGCCTCTGCAATCATCGCTAGCATTGGAGATGGCCATCAGTTCCGCAATGGCCGGGAATTCGCTGCCTGGCTGGGCCTGACACCGGCCAACAAATCCAGCGGCGGCAAGGAGAAGCTTGGACGGATCACAAAGATGGGCGACCAGTATTTGCGATCATTGCTCGTCGTCGGCATGACGTCATTGGTCCGACAAATAAGATCTCACCCCGAACGCGCCAGCAAGTGGCTGACATCATTGCTCGAACGCAAAGCCGCCCGTGTCGCAACCGTCGCAATGGCCAACAAAACCGCCCGGATCGTCTGGGCAGTGCTAACCCGCAACGAACCCTACAGCCCACGTGCTGCCGTCTGAGACGAAAGGAACAATGAACTAGCAAGACCCGCGAGATGATGGTGCATAAGTCTGCCGCCAAAGCCAAGAAACTCCGCCGAATGGCGCGGGCGCAATAGCCCGTAAAGCTGATAGGAACTTGGTTTGCGGAACCCATCAGGGCCAGCGGTCAAAACCGCGCAAACAGGCCGGACACATGACTGCTTCTGACAAATGCACAAATCAGATCAAAAAGGACTTGCTATGCAGGAGCCATCCACACATGTCGTTCGCTGCAACTCGGCGCAATGGCTCAGTTGCGGACGTAGCGGCCGTTCGGTGCTTGTGTCTTCGAAGCACATCGTTAATCAGACGGGCGGATGTTCAGTATGTTTTATTACAGTTCTCGCGCCAAAAAATCTTGCTAAGGGTGTGATCAATCTCCCCGCGGCTGAGTGAAAAACCTGACCCGTTCTTGAATGAGTTCATCCGTGACCGGCATCTCGTCTGGGACTTGTACGATGCCGAGCGAGCTGTGGAAGAGCAAAAAGATCCGCGTTCGTTCAATCAAGTCGACCCCGGCAAATCCTATTTCGGCGAAGATTGCCTTGATGGCCGTGAAACGGGCGGCATCAACGCGCCGCACCACCTTTGCGACCGACGTATCCTGCGCAGCCCAACAGCGAAAAGCCGTGTCGAACTTATTCAGTTGTTCGCGTTCAACTCTGACCGCAAGCTGCAAGAGACGTTCGTGTGCCGGTGCTTTGCTGGCCGCGAGTGCACGGAGTTGCCGTTGGGTGAATTCTTCCTCCCAAAACGCAAGAAGCTTTTCTACAAAGTCTTGGCGGTTGCGGAAGTGATAATAGAAACTCCCCTTGGTTACACCGAGTTTGCCCGCCAGCTTTTCGACGTTCAGCCGAGCCTGACCGTCGCGCGCCAAAACGTTCAGTGCAGCCCGAAGCCATGCGGCGCGGTCGAACCGGCCGTCATGACTGGATTTGGGCATGGGGTTGGTCTCTGAACCTGACATCAAGAATAGGCCTAGCAAAGTACAAAATAGCATTGTACATACTTTTTCGTATGTAAAATTCCTCTGGGAGTCCATCAAATGATTCGATCAACGAAGTTCTTGACTGCCACGACCTTGGGGCTGGGGCTTGCCGCAGGTTCCGTGATGGGGCTGGCCGGTTCGTGGTCCGCAGCCGCGCAGGAAGCGGAGATGGAGGTCTCTCCAACGGTAGTGCGGGATCGCCCCCGCGACGTCTACTATCCGAATACGGAGGACCTCGCGCCTGACGAGATGCGGGTGATTGCCTGTGGGACCGGCATGCCGACAACAAGGGCGGCCCAAGCCGCGGCGTGTTTCCTCGTGGAGCTCGGCAACGGCGACAAGTTTCTTTTCGACATTGGCTCCGGGTCCGCCGAGCGAATTTCTTCATTGCAGATTCCCTACAACTATCTTGACAAGGTCTTCATCGGGCACCTGCACACCGATCACTTCGGCGCGCTTCATGATCTGTTCATTGGCGGGGCGCTGATGGGGCGCAACGTGCCCCTGCGCGTCTGGGGGCCGAGCGGAGCGACACCGGAACTTGGCACGGCCTATGCGCTCGACCGCATGCAGGAGATGCTGACCTGGGACCTCGCTGGCCGCGCCGGTCTGATAGATTTCCGCGGCTACGTCATGGATGTCACAGAGTTCGACTTTCGCGGCGAGAACCAGGTTGTCTACGAGGAAAATGGGGTCGTCATCCGATCTTTCCCGGCGATCCATTCCATTGACGGGTCGGTCAGCTATGCTTTGGAATGGAACGATCTGAAGTTTGTCTTCAGTTCCGACACATATCCCAACAAGTGGTTCATTGAATATTCAAAGGATGCAGACATCGTCATTCACGAGTGCTTTGTCGCGGTGCCGGATCTGATTACCAAGATGGGCTTCACGCCGGAATCGGCGCTTGTCGTCGGCACACAGATTCACACCTCACCCGAAGCTTTCGGCAAGGTGATGAGTGAAATCGAACCGCGCATAGCGGTGGCTTACCATTTCTTCAACGACTTCGACACCATCCTGAATGTGTATGATGGCATTCGTTCGACCTATGACGGACCCCTGAGCCTTGCAGAGGATTATATGGTCTGGAATGTCACCAAAGACGATATCCGCGTCCGGATGGCGCATCCGGAGCATGCGACATGGGCGCCGCCGCTGGCCGCACCGCCAGCCCTGCCGAATCCCGAGGACAAGACCGCTTTTGCGCAAGAGAGGGGCCTGCCGATTGAGGCCACCGAGTACTCCGACTTTACATTATCGGGCAAGTGGAATGTCGACGATGCCATTCGTCCGGTTTACGAAGCGACATCGGAAGAATTCGGGCGCGAGTTCGTTTACCCCGGCGACGAGTGAACTGAAAAGATTTGTGCGGGGGGTGAGAGCCCCTCGCCGCTGCACCCTTTGCACACAATGGAAAGCTCTTGAGGACCATTTGGTCCGCTTGGGCGCCAGCATTCAAGTCTGCGAAATGTCAACGGCAAATTAGATTGGATAAGTTGATATGCTCATCGTTCTGAGTCTCTATGCCGTTCTAATCTGGCTCATCTTCTTCAAGTTGAACCTGCTGCCATGGAGCACTGGCTCCAAGTCGTTGGTGGCGATTGTCGGGCTGCTCATCGTTCTGGTTGTCGTTGGGTTGCTGAATACCCGGACGCCGTCAGGGCGCGTGACAGTTGTCGCGCAAGTCGTGGAAATCGCGCCCGTTGTGGGTGGCATCGTGACCTCGGTTCCGGTGCAACCAAACATCCCGGTCACCCAGGGAACCGTTCTTTTCGAACTGGACAAAACACCGTTCCGGGCTCGTTTAGACGAAGCCTTGGCAAACCTTGAGATCGCATCGCTCACGCTGGATCGGCAGCAAACTGCGTTCGATCGCAACTCGAACACGGTTTCAAAGCAAACTCTTGACGAGTCACGCGCTGCACGGGCCGCAGCGCAGGCCCGCGTGGACGCTGCTCAATACGACTTCGATCAAAGCGTTGTGAGGGCTCCGTCCGATGGAGTTGTGACGTCACTGGGAGTTTCGGTAGGCGATCAGGCACGTCCCTTGAGCCCGGTTATGCCTTTCGTCCGCACCGACAGTCGGTTTCTGGCCGGTGTCTTTGCACAGAACGGTTTGACTGGGATGCCGGTCGGGACGCCCGTGAAGATCGTTTTCGATCGCACTCCGGGCCAGATCTACGACAGCGAAGTCGTTGAGATCGCGCAAGGTACCGGGTCGGGTCAGATACCGGTCGGGTCAAACCTCCTTACTGCGCTGGATATTGGGAGCAGCGGGGAAGCTTTGGTTGTGCTGGCGTGGCCTGAGGAGCTTGACAACAGCATTGCGACGCCAGGCATGGTTGGTTCGGCAACGGCCTTTGGGCCTGATGCCGGTGCCATGGGAGTCCTTGCGAACGTTCTGCTCTATATCAAGATGATCGGGACGTATTTGTGATTTCGGTGGGCTCAGTACGAGTTCTAAGATTGGTTCATGTTAAAAGAGAAGGAAAAAACACAAAATGTTTTTTGCAGATTGCCGCATGAGGATACGAAACGCTATGCCATATAATCTGACGTTGTTTTGGGTGGCCGCCGGCGTTTTCGGATTGGCGAGTGCAACTGCGAATGCTGAAGAAGGCACCACGCCTTGGACGTTTGAGGTTGGTGCATACGCTTTTGTGCCGATATCCATTGATGGGACATCAACGGTCGATGGGGGAGCGGTTGACCTTGATCTGGGACCGAGTGACATTTTTGACCTGCTCGAGTTCGCGCTCGCGGGGCGTTTTGAAGCATGGCGCGCCGCGCCCACAGCCGATGGGAGCGGCATGGGATTTATCCTTGACGCCACCTACGTCGATCTTGGTCTCGATGAGTCGAGCATTGGTCCCGGTGGTGCGGGGAACGTAGACGCCGACATCCGACAGGGCATTGTCGATTTTATGATAGCCTACCGGTTTCCCCATTTCAAAAGCAATGCGCCCAGTTTGCGGTATACCGAAATAGACCTGATGGCAGGAGCGCGGTACAATTATCTCAAACAGGAAATTGACGTGACACCCGGTCTTCCGGTTCCCTTCACTGCAAATCTAGGTGGCGATCGGGATTGGGTGTCTCCGGTCATTGGAGCCCGCGCGAACTGGGTATTCAACGAGAAATGGAACGCAGTTCTGCGCGGCGACATGTCTGGTTTCGGGGTATCGGGCGAAGACCTGAGTTGGTCGATCACGGCGCTTGCCGGGTACAAAATCGGAGAACAGACCACTTTGCGGTTTGGTTATCGCGTTTATGATATTGATTATTCAGATGGTTCAGGCGCGGACGAATTTGCTCTCGATGTGAGGCAGCACGGCCCCTTCATCGGGTTAAGTTACCGGTTTTGAATGATCGGGAAACGGGCTTCGTGCGGGGTAATACCCATCGACCGGAAATAGCATTTGTGAAAATTGCACCCCAGAAAGAGTGCAAACTCACGCATAAAGGACAAACATCGGGTGCACAGGCGGTTGAGGGCATGAACGTGTCAAGTTGGGTGTATCGTCTTGTTTGGGGTCTTTTCGGCTGGCTTGCAGTTGGTATTCCCGGACCGGTCTTCGCAGACCTGTCGCCGCTCAACGGTGCCGCTGTGGCACCGAATATTGCCGAGGTGCGTATTCTCGAAGACAGGGTTGAAGTCTTGCTTGAGGTCTATGTGGGCAACCTGGAGGTGTTTCAGGACCTGCTCCCAGACAATTGGTTTAGGGGCGACTCCGCAAGGGACCGACCAACGGCGGCCGAACGGCTGCGCCGGTTCTCGCAAACCGGGCTGCAAATCCGGGCGGACGGAGAACTTCTTGAGGCCGGCATAACCCTGGCTGAACCTCGCCGCCGCATCGACAGACTCACTGATCTCGCCCGTTCCGCAGGCCCCCTGACGGGCATGCAGATCATACCGGAGCCCCCAGAAGACGACAGGGTGTTCTATGTGAAGCTCGTCTATCCGTTTGATGGACAGCCCGCAGAGCTGGAGTTCTCGCCACCGGTGCAGCCGCCCGAGACGCCGCGGGTAAGCATCGGCTTCGTGGTGTTTCACAGGTCTGTCCATGTTATGGATTTTCGTTACCTCAGCGGCCCGGAAACCCTGCGCCTCGATTGGTCCGACCCGTGGTATTCGCGGTTCAAGAATAAGAACCTCAAGCGTCACCATGACAGCGGCTTGCTGACATTCCTCTACGTCGAACCTCGTGACGTGCGCCACGAGACGCTCATACGGGTGCAGGACCTGCAAGACTTTGTTGATCTGGGTCTTGATCCCGAAGCGAAGCTCCTGACGGTCGAGGATCAGGCGCGCATCACCCAAACGGCTCGCACGTTCTTCCGCGACCTGGCGCCAATCGAGGTGGACGGCTCGGTCATCGCGCCTGACAAAATACGGGCGGAATTCTTACAGGTTACCACGTCCGGGGTACGAGTTGTGGAAGGAGAGACCGCACTCGACCCGGCAACAGCACTTGTCGGGGTCATCGTCTCCTATCCGGTGGCGGCCCTCCCACAGACCGTTTCAACGCGATGGCCGCTGTTCAATGAGCGCATACCTCGCGTTCCGGCCACGATATTCGATCCAGCCGGTCCCTTCCTGACCCTCCTGGATCCAGAGGCGCAACAGATCGAATGGACCAACTACCTGACCCGGTGGGAAGAGCCGGTGGTGCGTCCCGTTAAAGTGAGCACTGCGTCCATGCTTCGGGTCCCCTGGCTGACCGGCTGTCTGATGGTGATTGGGATTGCTGCGCTTTGGGCGGCAGTCCGATTTGCGGGCCGCGCAAGGGCCGGCGCTTTGACCGGCACAGGCGCGGCATTTCTGGGTGCATTCCTGGCGTATCCGGTTACGATCGAGGTCGAGCTTCCGGGAAGAGGCGTTCCCGATAACGCGGCCGCGCAACTTGTGATGGCCAGCTTGTTGGAAAACATCGCAACAGCAATGCTTGAGACTGACGATGCTGGGTTCAATGCGGCACTCGAAGGATTCGTCGCCGGTGAAAGCATTGAAGCAGTTGGCCCCGAGATCCGCCGGGGTTTGACCGTTGCCCTTCCTTCCGGGGCCGAAGCCCGTACTGAGGAGATTGTAAATCTTGTCGTGGAGCAGATTGACAAAACAGCTGGTAGTGGCGGCCACCAAGTTCTGACCAGTTGGACCGCGCGCGTCAGTGGTGGACACTGGGGCCACATGCACCGCCGAGAAATCAGCTATCGCGGTCTCGCTGAGATTTTACAGATCGATGGTACTTGGGTTTTGAACGGCCTGACTGTCCTGAATGCTCAGGAGGCCACGTGACATCGGCTCAACTTCTCCTCCGATGCATCGGGATCGCCGCACTGCTGTGCACAATGTTGCTGAGCGGCGCGGCACTGGCGCATTTCAAACTCAACCTCAATGTGCGGATTTTTCATGTAGTTCACGAAGAGGACCGGCTCGACGTCTACCTGCGTACACCAATGCCTTATCTGGTGGCGGACATGACGGGCCCGATGGGCGCGGACGGCTTGCCCGCGCCTGCGCCCTATACATTTAATCGGCTCGAAGACGGTATGCCGATGCATCTGGTCGCTGTGGATCAGCTCCTCAAGGCCCCCAACGGTCTCGGCCAGATTGCTGCTGACGCTCTGGTGATCGAGGTTGACGGTGAACGGCTCCCGCTGGTCGTCGTCTCCGTCCGCGTCCATCCAAACGGGACCGAACCCGGGTTTGCAACCCGGGCTGAAGCGGAGGCCGCGCTCTCGGGCGGATCAGCTTTCCCGGTTGATGCGGGCGACACCTATGTCGGGGACGCACTCGTCGATCTCCACCTTCGGGCCCCGGCAGCGACGGGCTTCGGCGACTACCGGATCTCGGTCTCGTCCGATCCCGGCCTACCGGGACAGGAAGAAACAGCCAATCTTCTTCTTGACTATCGCGACGGATCCCCGCGCACTTACCGAAGCCGGGGGCTGATGGAGACACCGCTCCATGTGGCGGGCTCCGCCGTCGCAGCAGCGTCGACCTTCGTGATCGAGGGTGTCAGGCATATTCTGGAGGGACTCGACCACGTTCTTTTCGTCATTTGCATGATACTCGGTGCCGCAACCCTGCGCAGCCTGATCGCGCGTGTTACAGGGTTTACCCTTGGCCATACTGTGACACTCGTTTTGGGCTTCTTCGGCCTTGCGCCGCGGGGCGCTTGGTTCATTCCTGCGGTCGAGACCCTGATTGCACTATCGATCATACTCGCTGCGGTCGACGCTGTTGCTCGGTCGGCTAACAAGCGCAGCAATGGCCGTGCTGTCGTGGTTACCTCGCTGATCGGCGTGCTCCACGGCTTCGGCTTTTCCTTCATGTTGCAGAATATCCTTAAGGTCGACGCACCCAACGTCTGGCAGAGCCTTCTTGCGTTCAACATCGGGGTCGAAATTGGCCAACTCCTTATTGTCGCCGCTGTATGGCCCCTGGTGCTGATCCTGCGCAGTCGGCCGGCGCCTGTCTGGCGAATTGCCAGCTTGACAACCGCAGCGGCTGCCAGCGCAGTCGCCGCCTCTTGGGCTATAGAAAGAGCTGGGTCGATTTTTGCGTAATTGACTAGGGAAGCCAGTCGCATTTGCTATCTGCTTTCCTGTTTCGACCGTCGGCTTTGGGCTCTCCTGGTGCGCTCTTTGTTCCTGTGACGCTGTGCACTCGGCGCGTTCACCTTCAGGAAGCTGGCATGACGCGCCGTGCGCGTTTCTTGGACTTGGGCTGTCAAAAGCCGTTTGCATAAATACAAGTGTAAAGAGGATGTTGCCGCGCGAACGGGCGCATGTCTGAATCTCGGAAACGGTTGCCGCATAGCTACTTCCGAGCGACGAGGATCACCGCACCGTCTTTGCCCGCCTCTTCGGCATGTTCGATATTCTTGTCCAGAATACAGGTCTCGCCCGCAAGATAACGTGGGGCGCCAACTGCAGTATTGAGGATGAATTCGCCTTCCACAACATAGACGAATGACACTTGACCATGGACATGCGGGGCGCTGCGCGACAGCGGCTCGAAGCGCACCTGTTTCGGTGCGCCATAGCCCTCTTCCTTGCAGGTCTGTTCAAATGCTTCGGGTGTCATTGGATTTGACCTTATCTACAGCAGAGGCGTTGACGCGCCTCAAGATTAATCGAACATGTCCGGGTGGTCGATCACCAACTGGTTCCAGATGGTCTGGAAGTGCAGCCATCCGATATACTCGCTGCCCACGTGTTCGCGGCTGTAGCGTGCCCGGTCGTCCGGAATGCGGATCGGTTCGATCCTTGACGCGGCGATGTCGAGCTGTTGTTTGCAGCACCGCTCGAGCGCGATGAACCAGAAGGCCGCGGCCTCGATGCTGTGGCGGCTCGCTGTCAGCAGGCCATGGTTTTGATGCAGCGCAGCCTTCACACCCTTGAACGCCTTGGCCACGTCGGAGCCTGCGTGGTTCTCCACTGCGACCTGTCCGCCTTGCTCTCCGATCACCACATGATCCTCGAAGAAGGCGCAGGCGTCCTGCGTGATCGGATCGATCGGGCGGCCTGTTGCGCACCACGCGGTGCCGTACATGGTGTGCGCGTGGCACATCGCGATGATGTCGGGATGTTCTTCGTGAACGTTGGCGTGCAACACGAATCCCGCGCGGTTCACCGCATACTCCCCTTCGATCACCGTGCCTTCGTGGTCGACGAGGATCAGGTTCGACATCTTCACTTTGTCGAAGTGGATGCACATCGGGTTCGTCCAGTAGAGTTCCGGGCGCTCCGGATCGCGCACCGTCAGGTGGCCTGCAAAGCCATAGTCGAACCCCTGCTGCGCGAAGGCGCGGCAGGCCGCGACGAGCCGTTCCTTGCGGTGACGCCGCTCGTCTTCCACGGATTGAAACGCGGGCAGTTCAGGGAAGATCAATCCCTCCTGCTCGGGCTGATAGATGGAGACGCGTTTGCCGAGATCGAGCATGAGGACATTACTTTCCGGAAGAATAAGGAGGTTGAGAGGAACGGCGCCCCTGAGCAAGGGGCGCCACCCGTTGGCTTAGATGTTTTGCGCGCTCATCTCGCGGGCAATGTGATCCGCTTGCCGGATCGCCAGCGCCACGATGGTCAGCGTCGGGTTTTCCGCCGCGCCGGTTGTGAACTGCGAGCCGTCCGAGACGAACAGGTTCGCGATGTCGTGGGTCTGACCCCATTTGTTGACAACACCGTCGCGGGCTTTTTCCGACATACGGTTAGTGCCAAGGTTATGCGTCGAGGGATAGGGCGGCGTCGGGAAGGTCCGCGTCGCTCCAACCGCATCGTAGATTGCCTGACCTTGCTTGTAGGCGTGATTGCGCATCGCAACGTCATTCGGGTGATCGTCGAAATGCACATTGGCGACAGGCAGGCCCCATTGGTCCTTGACGTCATGGTTGAGCGTGACGCGGTTGGTTTCCTGCGGCATATCCTCGCCCACGATCCACATACCCGCCATGTTCTCGTACTGGTCGAGAGCGGACGTAAACTCACGGCCCCAAGCGCCCGGATCGAGGAAGGCAGCCATGAACGGCAGACCTAGGCTGAGAGTTTCAAGCTCGTAGCCACCTACGAAACCGCGGGACGTATCGTGCCGCGCCTCATCTTGGATGATACCGGCCATCGTCGTGCCGCGCCACATTTTGACGGGCTTGTCGAACACACCGTAAACAGACCCGGTCACGTGGCGCATGTAGTTGCGGCCGACCTGACCCGAGCTGTTGGCGAGTCCATCAGGAAACATCGACGAGGCCGAGTTAAGCAGCAGGCGGGGGCTTTCGAACGTGTTACCTGCCACGCATACGATGCGCGCTTTCTGCATGTGCAGATTGCCGTCCTTGTCGAAATACTCGACGCCCGTGACTTTGCCCGCTTCATTGTGCAGAATCCGCGCCGCGTGACATTCGGAGCGGACTTCGAGATTGCCGGTGGCTTCACCTTCGGGAATATCGACATAGCCTGCCGACCACTTCGCGCCCCACTTGCAGCCTTGGAAGCAGAAGCCGGTCTGCTGACACATCAGCCGATCCCGTTTGTCGTCCGAATTGATCGCCATGCGCCCAGTATGAACGTTCTGGTACCCGAGCGCCTTGGCGCCTTTCTCGAACACTTTGTAGTTGTTGTTGCCAGGCAATCCTGGGCGGTCCCCTGTGCGGGTCACGCCAAGCTTGTCTTCGGCTTTGGTGTACCAGGGCGCCATTTCATCCGCGTCGATGGGCCAGTCGAGAAGACTCGCACCCTGCACGTTGCCGTAGGTCGTCGCGGCCTTCCATTCATGCTTTTGAAAGCGCAGCGAGGCCCCTGCCCAGTGCTGCGTGGTCCCGCCCACGGATTTCACGATCCATGCGGGCAAGCCGGAGAAGTCTTTCGCGACGCGCCAGTCACCCGAGGTTGTCCGGGGGTCCAGCCACGCCAGTTGGCCGAAGCTTTCCCATTCGTCGTTGATAAAGTCCTCCGGGTAGTGCCGCGCGCCCGCTTCCAGCGAGACGACACTTACGCCCTTTTGAGCCAATTCGTTTGCCAGAACACCGCCGCCTGCGCCGGTGCCGATGATGACGACCACAGTGTCGTCGTTCAGATCAAATGGTGCAGCCATAAGTCTGTCCTCCCCTATGGCTTAAAGCCAGTTTATGTCGTTGAAACCGCGATCGATGTAGCCGCCGTACTCGAAGGACGCGCCCTCGTAGCCAAAGATCGGCCAGACCGCTTTCTGGTTGTAAAGGCCGGTCACCAGCCCGCCGCGGATCTGTTGGAAAAACGCGCTTTCCTCCATACCGCGCAGGATGTCGACCCGGTCGCGCTCCCAGCCGGTGTCCAGATAGCTGGAGTGACCTTTTCCCTTTGCAGCGGCATTGAGCGCAGCAACACCGGCCTCGACGCCCTCTGCGGCCTCTGGCGTATCGTAGCCTTTGACGGCAAGGACGTAGTACTCGTCGGCGACCTGATCGTGCGGATAGATATCCCGTGCCATCTGCACGAGTGTTGCCATCGTTTCAGGCTTGAGAGCTGCTGTTTGCATCGCCCAGGCACCGTTCGGAGCTGCCAGAAAACCGGAGCCGACCATGAAAGACGCGCCAGCAGCGGTCGCCCGCGACAAGAGCTGGCGCCGTGTGAGCCCCTTGGGGCTGACAGTATCAGACATCTTTGTTCCTCCCTTTGATGTCATTTGAACCGACCACCGCGCTGGAGCACCTCGATCTGGTACCCGTCAGGATCAGCCACGAAAAAGAACCGCGCGACGGTCTCGCCCGCGGGTGCGAAGTCTACGAGTTTGCGAGGGGCCAGACCTTCGGCTTCGAAGCGGGCGTGCTCGGTGTCCAGATCGTCGACCGACACTGCAAGGTGGCCGTACCCGTTACCCAGATCGTAGGGCTCGGACTGGTCCTTGTTCACTGTCAGTTCGAGCTCGAACTCGGTTTCAGGGTTGCTGAGATAGATCAGCGTGAAGGTCGGAAAATCCAGCCGGTCGGCAACTTTCAAGCCGAAGGCGGTGTCATAAAATTGAACAGATCGGTCCTCATCGAGGACCCGGATCATGGAATGTATCTGTTTGGCCAAAGTGCGCTCCTGCAGTCTTTAGTGTCGAATTGCAGGATAGCGGAGGGACCCATAGGGCCGGGTAGTATGTGATTACTACCCGCAAGGTTTTTTTCGGTGCAGAGTCTGTCTTATTCGGCAGCGATTGCAGTGGCCGGTTCAGAGCAAGAGATCTCCATGAATTTCAAACACGCACACCGCAACAGCGACGTGAAATTCGACGGCTCTCCCCGGCGCTCCAAGACCTCGGAGTGCAATGTGGAAATGAAAAGAGGGGTCGTCACACCGTCGCGGGCAGCGATGTCATCCAAGGTTGCCCAAAACGCGTTCTCCAGCCGAATCGACGTGCTTTGCCCGTTCAGGCGCAGGCGACGTGTTGTGCAGGCATATCTTTCAGGGTCCTGTCCCGCGAAGACTTCACACATGGCTTTCCTCCCTCCATAGCTGTATGTCACTCTTGTATTTCGTATACGAAATTCAGTAATGTGTCTAGAACTGCACTTAGGCTTTTGATTTACCTGAAGACCGAGGAGAGAACATATGGATGCGATCAAGCCGCCGAAAACTCTGTCAGAGCAGACACATGACATCTTACTCAACGCCATATGTTCCGGTGAATTCGAACCAGGACAGAGGCTGAATCAAGACGAGATTGCTGCACGCCTCCAAGTTTCCCGACAACCCGTTAACAGCGCGATTTCAGTTCTAAAGGCGAGCGGATTCGTCGAAGACACAGGGCGTCGGGGGGTAGTGGTTTCGCAAATCAGTGTTGACCAATTCCTGTCGATCTTTGAGCTCCGAAGTGCTCTTGAACCTTTCGCTATCCGCCTCGCCCATCAACGCAAGCCGGTCGATGCAGCAAAGCAAGCGCAGGATATGCTCAAGCGTGGCTGGATCGCCGTCGCATCGAAAGATGTCAGTTTGCAGATCAACCTGGACTACGAGTTCCATGAGATGATTTATGGCTGGGCCGGCAACCCCGCCATCCGGGACACAATGAGAACAAACTGGAATCATATCCGCCGTTCGATGGGCGTTGTTCTTCGCCGGGGGGTCGCGTCGAAAACCTCTTGGGAGGAACATGACAGGATTATTGCAGCGTTAATGCGCAGCGACGTGGAACTTGCTGAGCACGAAATGAGACAGCACATAGAACGCGCTCAGGAAAAAACTGCAGCTCTGCTTTCAGAGTGTTAGTCGTTCTCACAGGTTCTACTGGATTGGAAAATATCATGCTATATGACCGGCCGCTCTGGGCTCTCACCCGGCATTCGCCGCGCGCTGTCTTAACGGCAGGTCTAGGAATTTCGGTCATTCGCTGCGCCGCGATTGGACTGGTAAAATGCGGACTCCGCAGACATTGATGTTTTGTCATGTTGCCAACGCAGCGTTCATTCGCATCTGCGGCAGATTGCACACTGTGTTGCGGCAGATGCCGTCAGACCGGTCGTTCACAAGACTCGCTTTGGCCAAAGTTGAAACTGTACATTCGCCGCTACCAGGCCGGACACGAAAAACGCGGGTACAACGCAATTTCGCTGCAAGAACTATCAACGAACGCGGCTACGCATTGCGACAATGCATTCAGCAGATCGGGCGGTAGGCAGACGTCCTCATCTATGGTGCTATCATTCTCATCGTGTTCCGGCTTCATCTCAGACACCCACGAAATCTCTCTGTTCAAACCCGGGCAAAGAGGCCTCCTGACGCGCACCGGCTCCACAGTCAACCATAGTGCTTGCCGTGGAAACGCCGCCACGCCTCATTTGGTCCAGAACGTCTCTTGCGGAATGCCGCTGGCCACGGGGCTGTCGATAGACAACGTTGCGAAAGCGATGGTCTGCGTCAGTTGGATTATCTCGTGGACAAGGCGCGTTGCAAGACGGTTGCGGTTTCCGTTTTTGGAACCAGATCAAGGCTGTTCTCGATCCTCAGCAAGTGGCGGTCCATCAATTCGACCGCCTCATCGGCTTTGCCCGAAAAGACGAGATCGGACAGAAGGCGGTGTTCATCCACCTCGCATTCACTCGATTTTTCGGTTTCATAGATTGCAATGATCAGGGACGACCGGGCGATCAGTTCGCGCACAAATCGCGCCATTATGGGGCTTTCCGCCTGATCGGCCAGGACCTGATGGTAACGGCCGCATCGTTGGATCACGCGCGCAACGTCGCCAGTAGTTCGCGCCTCTTCCTCAGAATGCAGGTGTTCGCTCAATGCCCGATGCATCGTGTCATCGCGGCGTTCTGCTGCCCGACGGATCAGGTGCCCCTCGATGAGCCGCCGCGCGCGAAATACTTCTAGCGCTTCTTCTACCGAAGGGCGGGCGACAAAAGCACCTTTGTTCGGTTGCAATTCGACCACGTGATCAGAGGCAAGTCGCGACAAGGCCGCGCGGATGCGAGTCCGTCCCACCCCGTACAGCTCGCACAATTCGTCCTCGCGCAGATGGGTGCCGGGATGGAGTTTGTGATCTACGATCGCGTCGAAAACGCTTCGGTAGATGTGGTCGGATCCCGTGTGAGAGGCCGAAGCACCTGTGGCCCTATCCGAGTTGCCGTCCATTCTCTTCATCTTTGGGTGTCCTTTCCGAACGAGCACTTTGAACACATGACGACAAGCTTAAGCTCGTCACGTCAATGCGCCCGTAAACTATACCAGCGGATTCTTGGAAATAAAAACCTTGACTGCATACAAAGATCGTATACAATAAAGAGAGCCGCCGACAGAAGCGGGAATTCTACCCCAACACGGAGAACAAGATGACAATCTCAAATCGCTTGAAGACCGGCCTTGCCGTGAGCGTCATGGCTGCTCTGCTCGCCGGAACGGCCGGCGCGAACACCCTGCGGATGGCCGATTCCACGGACATTGCCGCCATGGATCCTCATTCAATGACCGAAAGTAACACGATCGGTTTCCTCAACCACGTCTATGAAGGCTTGGTGCGCTATAACGACAAGCTCGAGGTAGAGCCTGCCCTTGCGACCGGCTGGGAATTCGTCGAGCCGACGCGCCTGCGCTTTTCGCTTCGCGAAGGTGTGAGTTTCCACAATGGAAATCCTTTCACCGCCGATGACGTTGTGGCCTCTCTCAATCGCGCGGCCCACGAGTCGTCGCCGGTAAAAAGCAACATTCCTGGCATGGAAGCGGTCGAAAAGGTGGATGACTTCACCGTCGATCTGGTTCTGGCCGGCCCCGATCCGATCGTCCTGAATTACCTGACCAACATTCTGGTTCTTGATCGCGAATGGATGGAGGAACACGATGCCCTGTTGCCGGCGGATGTCCGCGGCGGGCGTGAGGGCTACGCTGTGGCCAACTCGAACGGCACCGGCCCTTTCAAGCTTGAAAGTCGGCAGCCGGATGCACGCACGGTGCTGACAGTCAACGAAGGTTGGTGGGACGAGCCGAAACACAATCTGACGCGGATCGAATTCAGCCCGATCGGATCGGATGCGACGAGGATTGCGGCGCTGTTGTCGGGCGAGCTCGATTTCATCACTCCCGCGCCACTTCAGGATGTCGAACGCATTGACCGTTCGGAAGGCGCATCGGTGATTATCGCTCCGGCCCTGCGGACGATCATGCTTGGCATGAACCAGCATGAAAAACTGCACAATTCCAACCTGACCGATTCAAATCCCTTGCAGGATCAACGGGTGCGTCTGGCGATGTGGAAGGCCATAGACATGGACCTGATCCGCCAGAAGATCATGCGTGAAATGTCCCGGAACTCGGGGTTGCTCGTGGCCCCTGCAGTGCCCGGCTATGATGCGGCCCTGGATGTGATACCGCAGACCGACGCAGAGGCAGCAAAGGCCCTGCTGGCGGAAGCTGGGTATCCCGATGGCTTCGAAGTTGGTTTTGACTGCCCGAACGATCGCTACGTCAATGACGAGGAGATTTGCCAGGCGATTACCGCCATGTGGTCACGGATCGGCGTTGACGCACAGCTGAATGCACAGACAAAATCCAAGCACTTCGAAAAGGTCCTGTCCGGAAACACCGACATCTTCATGGTTGGTTGGGCGACCCTTCCCATGCTGGACACCTACAGTGTCATGTCTGCGCTTTTGCACACTCCGAGCGATCGCATGGGGGCCTGGAACCCCGGCGGCTACAAGAGTTCCGCGATTGATGAATTGACGGCCAAAGTCGCCGTGGAACTGGACCCGGCCAAGCGGACAGCCATGATGAGCGAAGCACTGAAAATTGCGCGCGATGATGTGGCCATGATCCCCCTGCACCAACAGCCGCTGGCCTGGGCCGTACGTGACGGGGTCTCTATCCCTATCACTGCCGACAACAAGCCGCGCCTGTGGTACGCTATGGTCGAGTAGACCCAATGGATCGCGGGCCCGGTCATGGGCCCGCGATCATCGTCCCCATCGACCTCTCCCTAGCACTCGTAGGAGCGCTTAATGACCGCTTTCGTTTTAAGACGGCTGGCTCAGTCTATCATCGTGATGCTGGCCGTGGCCCTGATCGCCTTCACGATGTTTCGTTTCATCGGAGATCCTGTAAACAGCATGTTGCCCGAGAACGCGACAGCACAGGACCGGCAGGAACTGCGTGAACAACTTGGACTCAATGAAACGGTGACGGTTCAGTTCACCCGTTTTGTCACCGGTGCGGTACAGGGGGAATTCGGAATTTCCTATCGCAACAAGCGCCCGGTTGCCGACATGATCGCCGAACGTCTGCCTGCCACGTTAGAGCTGGTTCTGGCCGCGGCAATCTTTTCGCTTCTGCTTGGTGTGCCGATGGGGATCTACACGGCGCTGAACCCCAAAGGGGTTCTGAGCAATCTGCTCAATGTGCTGTCATTGATCGGCATTTCCGTGCCAACATTCGTTACGGGAATCCTGCTGATCCTGGTGTTCTCGGTATGGCTGAACTGGTTGCCGTCGTTCGGACGCGGCGAGACGGTACAGATCGGATGGTGGAGCACCGGTTTTCTGACCCTGAGCGGTATCAAGTCATTGATCTTGCCCGCCGTGATGCTGGGGCTTTTTCAGGTAACGCTGATCATGCGCCTTGTTCGGGCCGAGATGATGGAAGTCCTGCGATCTGAATTCGTGCGCTTCGCCCGGGCGCGCGGCCTGACCAATCGGGCAGTGCATTTTGGCCATGCGCTCGGCAATACGCTGATGCCTGTAATCACCATCGTCGGGCTTCAACTCGGCTCCATGATCGCCTTTGCCATCATCACCGAAACGGTGTTCCAGTGGCCCGGAATGGGGCTGCTGTTCATTCAGGCGGTCGTCTTTGGCGATATTCCGGTCATGTCGGCCTACCTGGTGCTTGTGGCGCTGGTTTTTGTCGCGATCAACATGATCGTTGATCTTCTCTACTTCGCGATCGACCCGCGCCTTTCGGTGCGGGGGTGAGGGACGTTCGTCATGCCTTTTGAAAAATCATCCAAATCCCGGATCGCGACCTTCCTGCAAAGCGATCTGTTCTATCGCTTCCGCACCTCCTATGTCACGGTTGTTGCGACATTGGTCACGCTGCTGATCATCGCCGCGGCTCTGCTGGCACCTGTCATCGCGCCGCATGATCCGTTTGACGTATCTACGCTCAGCTTGTGGGACAGTGAGCTGCCGCCGGTCTGGGCCGAGGGGGGCGATCCGCGCTTTCTGCTCGGCACCGACAACCAGGGGCGCGACGTGCTGTCCGCCATTCTCTACGGGTCGCGCATATCGCTGGCGGTGGGGTTTGTCAGCGTTGTGCTGGCAATGGCGCTTGGCACCGTCGTTGGGTTGATCAGCGGGTATTTTGGCGGAGCGATCGACGCACTCTTCATGCGTATTGCTGACGTGATGCTCAGCTTTCCGACCATTCTGGTGGCGCTTCTGATCAGTGGCATCGCCCGCGGTGCGCTGCCCCGCGAGATGCACGACAACGCGGCGCTGGTCGTGCTGGTGTTTGCGATCACGATCACAACCTGGGTGCAATATGCCCGAACCGTGCGCAGTTCAACGATGGTGGAACGCTCCCGCGAGTATGTCTATGCCGCGCAGCTTGTCGGGCGGCGTCCTTTTGCGATCCTGTTCAGCCATATCCTGCCCAACGTGATGGGGCCGGTGCTGGTGATTGCAACGATCAACCTGGCGATGGCCATCCTGATCGAGGCGACGCTGTCGTTCCTTGGCGTTGGCATGCCGCCCACCAATCCGTCGCTGGGCACCCTGATCCGGGTTGGAAACGAATATCTGTTCTCGGGCATCTGGTGGGTGGTGATCTTTCCTTCGCTGACGCTTGTCACGCTTGTCCTGGCGGTCAACCTGCTTGGCGACTGGCTGCGTGACGCTCTCAACCCCAAACTGCGCTGAAAGGAGCGGAGGTCATGACGACGCAACAAAATCCCGTACTGAGTGTGCGCGATCTTTCCATCTGCTTTGACACGCGGTTCGGACCGCTGCGCGCGGTGGACGGCATCACCTTTGATCTGGCGCCCGGCGAGATACTTGGCATGGTCGGTGAATCCGGCGCCGGAAAGTCGCTGACCGGCACGGCGATCACCGGGCTGCTCGAGCGGCCAGGTCGCATCGACAGGGGCGAAATTCATTTCGAGGGTCAGCGCATCGACACGCTGTCCGCCGAAGAGATGCGACGCCTGCGCGGTCGCAAGATCGGAGCCATTTTCCAGGACCCGCTGACCAGCCTCAATCCGCTGATGACCGTGGGGCAGCAGTTGGTCCAGACCATCCGCACCCACCTGAAGCTTGGTCAGGCGGCGGCCCGCCAGCGGGCGATCGATTTCCTAGCCGAGGTGGGCATCCCCGCTCCCGAAGCCCGTGTTGACCAGTATCCGCATCAGTTCTCGGGCGGCATGCGGCAGCGCGTGGTCATCGCGCTGGCGCTTTGTGCCGAACCGTCGCTGGTCATTGCCGACGAACCCACGACGGCACTGGATGTGTCCATTCAGGCGCAGATCCTAGACTTGCTCAAGAAGATGTGCCGCGATCACGGTGCGGCAGTCATCCTTGTCACGCATGACATGGGCGTGATCGCCGAAACGGCAGACCGTGTGGCGGTCATGTATTCCGGCCGGATCGTCGAGATCGGTCCGGTCGAAAAAGTAGTGCGCGATCCCCACCACCCCTATTCATCGGGCCTGATGCAATCGATCCCTCGCGTGGGTTCCGGCGTGGAGCGTCTGACCCAGATCGACGGAGCCATGCCGCAGCTGACCGATCTGCCGGGGGGATGCGCCTTTCACCCCCGTTGCCCACGCGCCCTTTCCGAGTGCAAGATCACCCAGCCGACGCCGGTGCCGGTCGGTAGCGGTCAGGTCGCCTGCCATTTGTTCCAGGGAGAAACGGCATGAATGCGAACGCCCCCCTCCTGTCCGTTCAGGGCCTGTCGAAAACCTTTGATCTGTCGGCGCCATTCCTCAACCGGCTCATCGAGCGGAAGGGCAGGCAATATCTGCGGGCCGTTGACGGGCTGAGTATCGATATCCCGCGCGGTACGACTTTCAGTCTCGTTGGCGAGTCCGGATGCGGCAAATCCACCGTCGCCAAGCTGGCCGTCGGGCTGCACAAGGCGACATCGGGAACCATCCGCTTTGACGGGGCCGATCTGACAGGGCGTGCTGCCGCCGACCGCGGTGATTTTCGCAAACGCATCCAGATGATCTTTCAGGACCCATATGCCAGTCTCAACCCGCGCTGGCGCGTCCGCGACATCATCGCCGAGCCGCTTCGCAGTTTTGGCATCACCAACGGCAAGGAAGAAGAACGCGCCGAGGTCGGGCGACTGCTGGAGATGGTCGGACTGTCCGCTCAAGATGGCGAAAAGTTCCCGCATGAATTTTCGGGCGGTCAGCGCCAGCGTATCTCGATTGCGCGGGCGATCTCATCCAAGCCCGAGTTCCTTGTTTGTGATGAGCCGACCTCGGCGTTGGATGTTTCTGTCCAAAGTCAGGTGCTCAACCTGATGCGCGATCTCCAGAACGAGCTTGGGCTGACCTACCTGTTTATCAGCCACGACCTTGCGGTGGTGGATTTCATGTCAGACTTTGTCGGCGTAATGTATCTGGGCCGCCTGGTCGAAACCGGGCCCGCCGGTCAGATTTTTTCGGCCCCCGAACACCCTTACACCCGGCTGCTGATGGACACCGTGCCCGATATCGATCTTGGCCGGCGTGATCGCATACCGGTTGTCGGAGAGGTGCCCAACCCGATCGACCCGCCGCCGGGCTGTTCGTTCAATCCACGCTGCCCGCTGGCGAATGCGCGCTGCCGTCAGGAGGTTCCGGCGCTGATCCCGCGCGAGGACGGCACCGTCGTTGCCTGCCATGCCGTGGTCGAAGGGCGCAAGGCAGGCGACGCGGCGGACATGCGGTGCACAGGAGAAAAAGCCTGATGGACTTCGATTTCGAAATGCTCCCCCCGTCTGACCGTTACCGGTTGCTTTGCAGTTTTGTGGCGCCGCGTCCAATCGCGCTGGTCACGACAATCGGCGAAGACGGCACGCCCAATGCCGCGCCGATGAGCTTTTTCAACGTGTTTTCACAGGATCCGCCGATCCTCATCCTTGGCATCCAGACCAAGCTGGATGGAACCGAGAAAGAAACCATTCGCAATATCCGACGCACCGGTGAGTTCACCGTGAACATGTGCGACATGAAGATCGCGCAACAGATGGTGGATTGCGGGATCAATTTCCCCGATGACGTCGACGAGCTGGCGATGACAGGGCTCAGCCATGCGCCTCCGATCAAGGTCGGCCCGCCCCGTGTAGCCGAAGCGCCTGCAGCGATGGAGTGCCGCATATCGCAAATCATCGACTACCCGCGCCGTGCAATCGTTCTGGGCGAGGTTGTACAGATGCATGTCGATGACGCCTGTCTGGATGATGCCGGCCGATACGTGCGCCCCGAGAATTATCAACCGGTCGCGCGTCTGCATGCGGACAACTACATTGTCTCCGACAGCCAGTTTGTCCTGACCGCATCGCAAGCGCTGAAGTCGGCGAATGGAAGCTAAGGAATGCATGCCATGGCGAATGACATTCTATTGAGAGGCGTCCGGCCCTTCGGTAAGGACCAGACCGACATGCTGATCCGCGATGGCCGCATCGCGCAGATTGCCCCCAATCTGCCTGAACAGTTAGGCATCAAGGAAGAGCACTGCGGTGGTGCCATCCTGTTGCCGGGCCTGGTGGAGGCGCACACCCATTTGGACAAATCCTTGTGGGGCATGGGCTGGCGCGAGCATCAGGCTGGACCGAGCCTGCGCGACAAAATCGA
Source organism: Ruegeria sp. TASC047 (assembly GCF_059612445.1). Classification (NCBI taxonomy): domain Bacteria; kingdom Pseudomonadati; phylum Pseudomonadota; class Alphaproteobacteria; order Rhodobacterales; family Roseobacteraceae; genus Ruegeria; species Ruegeria sp. TASC047. The sequence goes on along the minus strand of NZ_JBXWQP010000049.1, from coordinate 6,240 downwards.
TAATGAGCGCCGTCTGCGCCGCGAATGGGACATCGACCCACACCGGCAATCCATGCGGCAGGCCCTGCTTTCGCTTGGTCACGGATCGACCGCGATCAGAAGCCATGTCGACGTGGATACCAAGGTCGGGTTGGCCGGGATCGAAGGCGTGGCACGTACCCGCGAAGAGCTTGCCGGGCTTGTCGACATCGAGATCGTCGCCTTTCCGCAATCGGGGCTGATGTCGCGGCCGGGCACGCTCGAATTGCTGGACAAAGCCCTGCGCGGCCCGGCCGACGTGGTCGGCGGGCTGGACCCCTGCGGCATCGACGCCGACCCCAAGGGGCAGCTCGACGCGATATTCGAACTGGCCGACCGGCATGGAAAACCGCTTGATATTCACCTGCACGAACCCGGCGAGCTTGGGGCGTTCAGCATGGAGATGATCCTTGAACGTACGCACGCAATGGGGATGCAAGGGAAGGTGACGATCAGCCATGCGTTCTGTCTAGGCATGCCCGACCGGGACCGTGCCCGCGCATTGATAGAGGAATTGGCCGAATCGCAGGTTCACATTGCCACCGTTGCCACCCCGTCGCGCCCCGTCCCTCTGGTCGAGGACCTGCGTGCAGCCGGGGTCACCCTGTGCGCGGGGTCGGATGGAATTCGCGACACCTGGGGCCCTTATGGAAATGCGGACATGCTGGAGCGCGCCATGTTGCTGGGTCTGCGCAACAACCTGCGCGCCGACCGCGATGTCGAGCATGCCTTGTGGTGCTGTTCCCACGGCGGGGCGTGGGTCATGGGTTTGAAAGACTACGGCCTTGACGAAGGGTGCAGGGCCGACCTCGTTCTTGTCGATGCCGAGACGGTGACCCATGCGGTCGTCGCGCACCCGCCGCGCAAGCTCGTTCTGAAGGAGGGCCGCGTCGTCGCGCGCGGTGGGCTTAGCCTGAGGGAGGCGCCGTGATGGCCGAGCAACGCGAAACCGGCCCGGTTCTCATGACGGCCGACTGGGTAGTTGGGCACGAAAATGGGACACATGTTCTTTTGCCGAACGGCGAGGTCGTCTTTGACGATGGGGCAATCGTCTTTGTCGGCCACGAATATCCAGGAGAGGTGGCGCGCCGCATCGATTGCGGTCGGGCACTGATCGGACCGGGCTTTATCGATCTGGATGCCCTGTCCGATCTGGACACGACGGTATTGGGCCTGGACAATCAGCCGGCCTGGAAGAAAGGCCGTGTCTGGCCCGAAAGTTACATGGATGCCGGCCCCCGTGAAATGTATTCGGCCGAGGATCTGCGCTGGCAGAAGCGCTATGCATTCTCCCGTCTGATCCGCAACGGCATCACAACGGCCCTTCCCATCGCGTCGCTGTTTTATCGCGAATGGGGTGAAACCTGGGATGAATTCCAAGGCGCGGCCGAGGCCGCCCGCGAACTGGGGCTACGTGTCTATCTCGGCCCCGCCTATCGCAGCGGTAACACTTTTGTCACCGCGCAGGGTGAGATCGACTTTTTCTTTGATGAGGAGCGCGGCCTGAAAGGGCTGGCCGACGCGATCCGCTTTTGTGAAACCTTTGAAGGCCAGGCAGGCGGGTTGGTGCGCACGATGCTGGCGCCCGACCGGATCGAGACCTGCACAGAAACACTGTTGTCGCGCAGCGCTGCGGCCGTGCGTGATCTGGACGTGCCGATCAGGCTGCACTGCTGCCAGTCCGCGTTCGAATACCAAAGTGTCCTGCGCCTGCATGGCAAAGGGCCGCCGGAATGGCTCCGCGATATCGGCTTTCTGTCGTCCAGGGCAATCCTGCCGCACCTGACTTATCTGTCGGGGCTGAACGGCATCGGCCACCGGGCGCCGGACCTGCAGATACTGGCTGATGGCGGTGCCTCCCTGGCGCATTGTCCGTTGGTCATGGCCCGTGGTGGTACGAGCCTAACCTCGTTCGCGCGTTACCGCGACGCCGGTCTGACCATCGGTATGGGCACGGATACACACCCGCCGGATATGATCCTGAACATGCAAATCGGGCTGATGACCGCGCGCCTCGCTGAGCGCGATCCGCAGGCTGTCAACGCCGCCGACTTTTACAATGCTGCTACTCTGGGCGGAGCGCGGGCACTGGGACGGAGCGACCTGGGGCGGCTGAAAACGGGTGCCCGGGCGGACTTGACGGTGATCGGGCTGGATGATCCGGCCATGGGCCAGATCATCGATCCGATCCAGACAATTCTACTCAACGGGTCGGGCCGCGATGTACGTACCGTGGTGATCGACGGGCGTATCGTCATGCACGACGGTGTCATTCCCGGGATTGACCACGACGCAATGCGTGTCGGCGCGCAGGCGCGTTTTGACGGCATGGTGGCGCAATATCCAGACCGAACCTTCGGCCACCCACCGGTCGAGAAGATTTTCCAGACAACCTTTCCTCTAAAAAGCCCACGCACATGACCGATATCCTGATCCGCCACGCCACTGCCCTGACCGTCGACGCCACACGGCGCGTGATTGAGGACGCCGCCATCGCGATCACAGGCGACCGTATCACGGCGATCGGTCTGGACGCCGACCTTGCCCAGCTTGCGGAAACTTCGAAAGAGGTGATCGATGCACGCGGCATGGTTGCGCTTCCGGGGTTGATAGATTGCCATTCCCATGCCGGGCACGGCTTGGTGCGCGCCCTCGGCGCGGGAAATGTCGAAGCGTGGTTCGGAGCATGCCAAACGCTTTATGCCGGTGGTACGGATGTTGCCTTCTGGGCGGCCGAGGCGCGGCTGTCCTTGCTGGAACGGCTGCTGTCTGGCGTAACGACCTGCGTTGCCCTGCTTGGCGGTGGAGCGGATATCTACCGCACCGACGATCCAGCCTATGGCGATGCCCATTGTGCTGCGACACAGGAAAGCGGGCTGCGAACAATTCTGGCTGTCGGACCGGGGCGGGCGCCGTTCCCGCAGGTCTATCGCGACTTGTCCGGTACGGAAACCCAGGTGAGCTTTGAGCGGCAGTTGGAGGTCAGCCAGGACCTGATCCTGCGTCATGACGCGGTTCTGGACACAGGTGCGGGCGTCTGCCTTGTTATGCCGGTCTATGGGCGCGCGGATCGTGATGCGGTGCCCGAAGCAGAGCTGCAACACATGACCAACGCCGTGGCCGCGTTGCGCGAGAAAACCGGTGTGTTGCTGACACAGGATGGCCACCGAGACGGCACCATCGCCTTGGCCCACAACCTTGGCCTTCTGGGTCCGTTTGCCTTGTTGTCGCATTCTGTCGATCTGACGGAAGAAGATATTTGCGCCCTGGAAGAAACCGGCGCCGCCGTGGCCCATAACCCCAGCGCCATCATGTCGATCCTTGGCCGTTGCCCGGTTCCCGAACTGATCGAGCGGGGGGTTTGCGTGGCGCTCGGATCGGACGCGGCAGCGCCGGATCGCGGTTATGACATGTTCCGCCACATGGCGCAGGCCATGCATTACCATCGACGCCATTTTGCTGATCCATCCGTGTTGCCGCCAGGCAAGACGCTGGAAATGGCCACTATTGACGCGGCCCGTGCTCTGGGACTCGGGGACGAGATCGGCTCGCTAGAGACCGGCAAGAAGGCCGATATCGTGCTGGTCGACATGCGCAAGCCACACCTGACGCCCCCCGACATGCCGCTGCATGCGATCACCCATTTCGCCAACGCTGCCGACGTGGACAGCGTGATCGTCAATGGGCGGGTCGTTCTGCGTGGGCGCGTATCACAGACTCTGGATCCCGAAGCGGTGATCCACGAAGCGACCTCGCAGGCGCGGCGGGCTATCGAGACGGCGGGCCTGACGGATCTGCGCGGGGAGCATGACGGGCTCTGGCGGTTCGCCCGAAATCAGGATGCGAGGCGCCCGGTATGAAACTTCTGGTCATCAACCCGAACACAACCCGTTCGATGACGGACAAGATTGCCACCGTCGCCCGCGACGTCGCAAGACCCGACACAGAGATCGTGGCCACGCAGCCCCCGTCCGGCCCAGAGTGCATACAGGGATTTCTGGATATTGCACACAGTCACCGCGGCTTGCTGGAAGAGGTCAGCCAGCACAACGATGTCGACGCGATCATCGTCGCCTGTTTCGACGATACCGGGGTGGATGCGCTGCGCTGTCTCACGGACGTTCCGGTCATCGGAATTGGAGAGGCTGCTTTTCACGCCGCCACGCTGGTATCCTGCCGCTTTTCGGTGGTCACGACCCTGCCCCGCGCGGTTCCCGGTCTGGAAGACAATATCGACCGCTACGGCCTGTCGCGCCGCTGCGTCGGAATTCGCGCGGCCAATGTTCCCGTGCTCGAACTGGAAAGCGACATCGAAGGGGCGGAAGCGCTGATCTCGGCAGAGATCGAGCAGGCGGTCGCCCAGGACCACGCCGATGCGATCGTGCTGGGATGCGCCGGCATGGCGGACCTGAACGCCCGGCTGTCGGGGCGTTTCGGAATGCCGGTGATCGACGGTGTCGCCTGTGCCGTCGGAATGGCCGAGGCGCTTGTAGCGGCGGGGCTGTCTACCTCAAAAGCCGGCCCCTACGCGCGCCAGTGAGATGGGGTCTGGCCAAGCCGATTAAAGGACTGATCAGAGCACAAGCAGCCCGTGCTGCGCCTCTCCAGTCCCGCATTCATCAGGCTCGCCCAATGGGCCGCACTTCCTAATTGAGCTTGACAGACCCCATGTCTGTTACGTCCAGCGACCTGAAATTTGGCCGTCTGAGAATTGCTGCGCGGTCAAAGAATGGCCGATCTTTGCGCTGCATAGCGGCGTGGAATCTTACGCCTCTGCAGCATTTCTGGTGCTGTGAGCGCGCGCAGCGCGGAAATCAAATTCACAGGTTGGGCTCTCTCCCGCCATTTGCTGCGCTTTGTTCGAAGGGCAGCTAAGCGGCTGCGTCAAACTCTTGAACTTCCTGCAAAAGCTTCCGAAATCCCGGCTCGGGCGCGATGCACATAGTTCGATACGTGTCCAGAAACCCCAGCCAGCTCATCAGAACATGGAACAACGACAGGCGCTTGGGTCACCGATACCCGAGAAATGCCCCCGTTTATGCCCCAGTGGTTTCGGGTGTTCCGACGTCCTCTTTCCTAACCTCTAGCAGGGGTTCTATGGGGGTGGGGAATAGGTATAAGTAATGAATAGAAACCGGAGGATAGAGAGACCCGAGTATCCTCGTTCCTGATCATAATACACAGAGGGAGGAGGAGGTTATGGGGGAGATAGAGGACCCATGGCACTCGCGGCCAATCGACGTTCACCGCTGGTCGGATCACCCCGAGGTCGCTGAATTGGTCGACCGCATCTGGGACGGCTATCAGTGATGGATACTGGCTGGGGAAGCGCCTAGGAATGTGGGATTCAAACCTAGAGCTGCCTGTCAACGTCTAGTGGAGCACGATTTGCGTAGCGTCAATTTGCAATGGCAAAAAGAGTCCACTCACCGCTGGTTCCTCGGAGCTCGCGCTGTCCCATTTCGCAGAAGTCGTGATCCGATCCGAGTGTCAGGTCCTTGACCGTCTGAGACGTCAAGATTTCATCAGGTTTTGCTTCGCCCATAAGCCGTGCCGCCACATGTACTGCAACGCCAGTCAAATCCTCTCCGCGAATTTCGCATTCACCTGTATGCACTCCTGTTCGGCTTTTTAATCCTAAGTTCGCCATATCGTTGCGCAAAACCTGCGCGCAATCCAATGCGCTGGTCGGTCCACGGAATGAAAGAAGATACCCGTCTCCTGTGTGCTTGACCTTGGTTCCACCAAAAGCGGCGACACGGCGCTGCACGGTCTGATCAAGTTGGTTCAGAATGCTATGCCAGCGCTCATCACCCATCTCGGTGAGGCGCTCGGTAGAATTAACGAGATCAAGAAACACCAGAGTAAGCAGCGTTCGTTCAGCGGACACCGGTGCAGCTTCACCAGTTGCAAAAGCGCGGATTTCAGAGACCAACTGATCCTGATCTCCGTACCAAGCAATGTGGTCTTCACCGGGCAGAATCCGTAATTCCGCACCCTTGATATTAGCGGCCAAATATCTCGCATGACCCACATTGCACCAGCGGTCGCCCTCGCGGTGCACGATTAAAGTAGGGGTTTGAATCGCCTTGAGAATATGGCGGTAATCAATGTCGTAGTTCATCTGCGACAATTTCATCAAGGCGCGGGTGAGCCTCCCCAACTGAACTGGTCCACCGTTATGTTTAGGAAACGGAGGACCACGAATGGCAAACAAGAGAC
>NZ_JBXWQP010000048.1:0-2402 GCF_059612445.1 Ruegeria sp. TASC047 | reverse complement strand
GAATTGTTTGACAGGTTCGCCATTCTTGCGCGGCGTAAAATTCACATTTGAGCAATGGTATCTTGACAGATTAATATGCCAAGAAAAATCGATTATATCTTCAACGTCATAAGCCTGACCTATGGATGAACTTACATAAGAGTTTCGATGTGATCCGAGGGAGCCTCGTGTGGCAAGCTGATCACAATAGAGAACAGAAGGGGATAAACAGACGGTTCCTGACCTTCAGTAAAAACGCCCCAGTTCCCTGATCCTTTGCGGATAATCGTTTGGAAAACGCCAGATGAATTCGCCGGGTGCGCGCACCAGACCGCGCGCGGCGGGGTCTTTGTTGGTCAGCAATGATAGGAAAAGATCGCTGCTAGCCCATGGTGAAGACCGGAAGTACCAATGCCCGTTGCCAGTGCCCGCCTCTTCGGCATCCGTCACGTCGATGACATGCAGCTTTGGGGTCCGGGCCAGTTCCGCTTGCACCGCAGGCACTGCTTCGCCGGGCGGCGAGGTCTCTCCGACGCGCTTGCGGCCAAAAACGAGCCTAGACATCGCCAGGGCGGAATCCGTTTGCGACGGATAGATCGCCAGATCCGTAACCGCATCGAGAAGACCGTCCTCGATGGCATGAATGAAATAAGCACGGTCCAGATCGCTGCCGATCAGGACGAGCTTGCCCAACCGCGCGTTTCCCTCGGCCCCCTACCCAATTTGATAGGCGGCGTCAAATGCCAGCCTTGTCCCGGCACTGTAGCCGATCAGGTGAATGCAACGGGCATTGGTATGGGTCGAAAGAAAGGCAATCAGCGCGCGCAGATAGCGTCGCGAGGCCAGCGCCGATTCCTGATCGCGGAAATAGGCCAGCGTATTTGGGGTTGCTGTCCAGTTGTAACTGATGAAAGTGCCCCGATAGCCCAGGAAATGCTGCAACTGGCTTGAGACTAATGTGGAATAGTCGAAATCCACATTATAGCCATGAATGTAGATGAAAATGTCCTTGTTGGCCGATTGTGCCAATTGCGCATTGATTTGCGACGCAAATTGGCTGCCGGCGGCTTCGACTTCGGCACGGCTGCGTGGCGTATCCATGTAATTGATAGCGCTGAACGGCAGAATGCCGGTCTCGGTCACGCCCACCACCCGCAGTCTATAGTCCTGATCCCGCGCCGCGGCGAGTGTTATGCGCCGTACATTTTCCCAGGTTTCAAGCGGCGGGTCCGACGCAACCTGCGCGACACCCGCGCGCTGCACTTGCCCCCGTGCGTTATTGTAGCTTTTCTGCGGGTCGTCCGGTTCTTTGGGCTGGCGGTCGGTTGCGTAAAACAGACGCGCCCGCGACTCGAAATTACCCTCGGTCACATCCCCGAACGGGTCAAGCGTGCCATTGGCAAAGACCGTTGGCGAAGGCATCATGTCAATTTCATTGTAGGTTTTCGCCGCGCACCCCGTCAGGGTTATGAAGATAATTAGCCAACAGAACCTATGCATCAGACACTTTACGCCCCAGAATTTCCGCCGCATTGAGATCTGCCGGTACGAGCTTTCAACCATTTTTGCAAATGGACCATCTTTGGTAGGCCTTAGAGGATGCCTGCGACAACGATGGCGGCAGATTGCGGGCCGGGACCGTGGATGATGCTGTCAGAGAGACGTTTGACGAGTTCAAATAAGCGGCCAAATTAACCAATCGCCGCTGATTTCGGGGTCGGCTTCTTGATGAGTCTTTTACAATGTGGAGCTACGCAAAGGCGCAAGGGACCATGTGAAAACGGCTATGAAACGGGCCAGATGTTCATCACGGTGAAGGACATGTGCGAATAGTCATGAACGTTTCCTGCACTGAAGAGATTCGCACCAGAATTTTACCACTCTTGGCTGTCCGGCTCCCGCCGCACGTTTGTGGGCCCCAAAAGGATGTTTGTTTGCTGTTTTTTACCTTGGCCCCACCCTATCCAGGGATCGAAGCTTCCAGAGAACCCGGCGCAATTCAGCGGTTTTTCGATTGGATGAAACTCCTCCAGTGCACTGCCTGTGCTCCAAAGTTAAAACGATTTGCGATCGTGTGGCTTTTTGTTGCTTTTTCTTGACCGGGCAAACGAATTAATACATTTTACCAAAATAAAACCAGAATGGAGCACAAATTATCACGAATACAGACCGTTTTTATCGCTCCACACCGCCCTTGAGTGAGACTTTTCGTCTCGGTGTAAGGATGGTTTCGGAGTGGCGGCAGTGCTAATAACGGAATGTCCTGTGCGGACTGGTTATGGTAACCTGAAATAGAAAGGTATCGCCCCGACAGTTTGCAGTTAACAGCACATTTTGAGGGTGCAATTCTGTCAAATTGGCGGTCACTGACTTCACTTGACCCGAAGCGCCTCGCAAAAGAAGGCGCCCAACAAAAAAGATCA
>NZ_JBXWQP010000047.1:0-1511 GCF_059612445.1 Ruegeria sp. TASC047 | reverse complement strand
TGTCTGACGTCAGCACCAATGGGACAGTTTTGGTCGATTTGATAAGAGAGGGTTTCTGGCTCATCGTAACCGCCAAGGAGTGGAGATGAGAAAGAAACCCGGAACCAAGCAGAGCCACGGTGAGAAAGTTGTAAAAGACATCCGCCGCGCCACGCGCAAGCAATATTCAGCAGAAGAGAAGATCAGGATTGTGCTGGACGGCCTGAAGGGCGAGGACAGCATTGCAGAGCTGTGCCGCCGTGAAGGCATCGCCCAGAGTTTGTACTACAGCTGGTCCAAGGAGTTCCTTGAGGCTGGCAAGAAACGCCTTGCGGGTGACACCGCACGTGCCGCGACATCGACCGAGGTCAAAGATCTGCGCCGTGAGGCACGCGATCTGAAGGAGGTTGTCGCTGAGCAGACCCTGGAACTGCGGTTGCTCAAAAAAAGCATGATCACGGATGGGGGCGACGACGAATGAGGTATCCCGCATCCGAAAAGCTGGAGATCATCCGCCTCGTCGAAGGTTCGCATCTCCCGACCAAACGCACTTTGGAAAAGCTGGGCATTCCGAAGACCACCTTCTATCGCTGGTACGACCAATATCACGTCGGTGGCCCCGAGGCGCTTGAAGATCGTAGACCCACGCCGTCACGGGTCTGGAACCGCATTCCCACGCCGGTGCGCGAGAAGATCAAGGATCTGGCCCTGAAGGAAAGTGAACTTTCCCCGCGTGAGTTGGCTGTTCGCTTCACCGACACAGAAAAGTACTTTGTGTCAGAGGCTTCGGTCTATCGCATCCTCAAGTCCTACGATCTGATCACCAGCCCGGCTTATGTGGTCTTGTCCGCTGCGGACGAGTTCCAGGACAAGACGACACGGCCGAACCAGCTCTGGCAGACCGACTTCACCTACCTCAAGGTCATCAGGTGGGGCTGGTTCTATCTCAGCACGATCCTCGATGACTACAGTCGCTATATCATCGCCTGGAAGCTCTGCACGACGATGAAGGCCAGTGATATCACCGATACGCTGGAGCTGGCTTTGCAGGCTTCGGGCTGTGCCCAGGCGACCGTCTTCCACAAGCCACGACTGCTCAGTGATAACGGATCCAGTTATATCTCTGGTGAACTTGCTGAATGGCTGGAAGATCAGGAAATCGATCATGTCCGAGGGGCGCCATACCACCCTCAGACTCAAGGCAAAATTGAGCGTTGGCACCAAACCCTAAAGAACCGCATCCTGCTGGAAAACTACTATCTGCCCGGCGATCTCAGGCAACAGATCGATGCCTTTGTCGATCACTATAATCACCAACGCTATCACGAGAGCCTTCAAAACCTGACACCCGCAGATGTCTACTTCGGTCGCGGTCAGACCATTCTGAAACAACGAGAAAGAATCAAACGAAAGACCATCGAAACGCGACGCTTGCTTCACCGCAAATCCGCCGCATAATCAATCCAACCAGATGAGCCACATCCTCTCTTAGATCAGAGCGCCATCTGTCCCAAAATCCCTGACGACGGACA
>NZ_JBXWQP010000046.1:0-48771 GCF_059612445.1 Ruegeria sp. TASC047 | reverse complement strand
TTCGGTCGCTTGTTTGCCATTCTTAGTCCTCCGTTTCCTAAACATAGCGTCGGACCAGTTCAGTGGGGGAGGCTCAGTAGAGCTTGTCCTTGGTGGGCATGTCGGACGGATTGCCGTCCCACTCAAGAACCCTGCGGTCGATCCGGTTGACTTCCTGAACGATGGGCAGCTTCAGCTTTAAACCGGCCGTTATAACTGGTTCTCCCACGGGTTTGCCGAATTGGGTGATAATGGCCTGTTCGACTTCGCCAACTGTGTAGAGGGAACCGGAGGCAATCACGCCAACTGCAGCCGCAATCCCTGCAATGAGACCCAGTCTGATGCTCATGACGGATCCTCCTGAAGCCTGTTGAGGTTCAAAAGCGGCAGGATGCTCGCAGTCGATCCTTCGACAATGATTTTTGACAGGATTGTGGGCAGAACATCCTGGAGGGTTTCTATGTATATCCGCCGCCTCGTGACCTCTGGTGCCTTGACGTATTCGGCCAAAAGCGCGGTGAACCGCGCAGCGTCGCCTTCCGCCTCGTTGATGCGTTTCAGGCGATAACCGTCAGCCTCTCGAATCCGCTGATCTTTCTCGCCCTCGGCCAGCGGAATGACTTTGTTGTACTCGCGGCGCGCCTCGTTGATCAGGCGTTCCTTTTCCTGCTGTGCCTGGTTGACCTCATTGAATGACGCCTGAACAGGCCCCGGCGGGTTGATGTTCTTCAGCTGCACCTGGTCGATACTGATGCCCATGGCGTATTTCGTGGACAGAGCCTGCATCTTAAAAAGTGCCTCGCTCTCAATCTCTTGCCGGCCGATGGTAATGACCTCGTCAACCGTGCGGTCTCCAACGACCTCGCGCATCACCGACTCAGAGACGTAGCGTAAAGTCGCGCTTGGCTCGCGTACCTCGAACAGGAACTTCAGGGGGTCCGAGATCCGGTACTGCACCACCCATTCCACAAGCGCGGCGTTCAGATCTCCCGTGACCATTTCGGTTTCGCGTCGGCCGTCTGACGGGCTTTGGAAGGGATCACTCCTGCCCGGCGTGGTGAATCCGAATTCCTGCTTCAGCTGCCGTTTCACGGGCACCAGTGTGGCAACGTCGATGCCAAACGGGAATTTGAAATGCAGGCCAGGCGGAACCTCAGCAGTGTATCTGCCAAAACGCTGGACAACGGCGACCGAGTCGCTCGGGACAGTGTAATAAGAAGACCAGGCCGCGACCGCCGCCAAGACTATCGCTCCTGCAACCAGTACCCCTCTCAGAGGCGGCCGCCCTTCAGGGAGTAATCCGCTCAGGCGGTCGCGGCCTTGACGAAGAATATCGTCAATCTCGGGAGGATTGCTCTTCTGTTTGCTTTGCCATGGCCCACGGTCTTCCGGGCCGCCGTTCTGGTCGGGCATATCGTTTTCTCCCTTGCTCGTGCGAACCGGCACTCGGCGCAGACCCTAGCGGTCGGCGGGGTGGATCCACGTGTCTTATTCCCTCTGTGTCGGCATTCCTTCGTTCTCCGCAGCCTGTATTTGTGAGTTTTCTTGTGGCGAAGTACCTGTTGTATCCGCATCCCGTGCCTCTTTGTCCGCCTGAGATGCGCGCCCGCCCGCGTAGAGATGCCGAAGCTGCATCTCGGAAACACCGTCGGCCTCCATCACCAGCCGAACCATCGGGTCTGCCAGCATTTCTTCGAGGAAAATTTCGGCCAGATCTTTTCCGGTCAGCTTGTCCTTTGCCAGGGCGTCATCGAGGTCGGCCAGTGAAACGGTCAAGGTTCTCGCTAGGCCGGGGTGGGATGCCGGAGAATGCAGCCTCACCGCTACAGATGCTTTCCAGACTTCCGGGTGCAGCTGGTCGGGCGGGGAACACAGTTCCGTTTCAATGTCATACTCTCCTGCCGGAAGCCTCTCGTCGAAGTCAGGCACACTGAAAGGCCGGGCGAAAACCGCAATGGACTTTCTGACTAGCTCGTTCACAGGAGAAGTCCTTTCATCAAAGCGACAAGCGCGCCAAAGCTGCGGCTGCCAGAGCATTGCCCTTGTCGTGGTAGTCCCCGTGGAATACGCCATCCACCTTGACCTCCCAGATCCCATTCCTCTCTCTGACACGGACACGATCAGCTTGCGCAGTGGGATAATAGGGGTGTGCCGAAGTTTGTCTCTTTTCCGGTTGGTGCAATGGCTTAACGAGTACGCTGGAGCTCACCGCCTTTGGCAATTGCGTTTCTCCAAGGGCCATCACGGCGCGAATAAACTCCTCCGCGTAGTCATCCGCGTTCCGGTGGTCATGCTCGTGCCGCACCATGGCCATCGGCTCAACAAAACGCTTCTTCAGGTGCTCAACAAAACGCGGTTCAGTGTGGGACATGTACGCAATGAGCGCCTGGAGAACTCGCTCATGGGCCAGAACCCGCCGTTCAAGATCTGTGGTTTCAGGTAATAACGATGTCATATCAAATTCATCCTTCGCCGCTTGTGTTGTCCGGACGCTCAGGCGTCTTACCAATGTTAAGAGAGGCAAGGCAGGCCTGCGCGATGTCCAGGTCGGGCTTCGTTGATCCCGGTACGGTTGCCCAGCCAGCCGAAATCAGGGCGTCTCTCTGTTGGTAGGTCGGAGCATCCTCGATTGCCTCTAGTTTAGCTGCCCGTTCCGGATCGGTTTGGGCCATGTCCAGGCAGACAGGTACCAAGGCCGTGACAACATCGCCGCGGGACATGGCCATAGCCATGCCATACGACGTTCCGCTGGTCACCCAGCCGCCCAAGGTAAATCCGCCGAGGCCCAGTAATGCCCCACCAATCACGGCGCCGCTGATGCCGGGTTTAAGCCATTCGGGAGTGTTCATCGTCGTTCCTCCAGCGGGGAAAGCGCCGCCTCGCTATCTTCAAGTGTCGCGTTACTGGTCTTGGCCAAGCGCTGCTTCCAGGTCGGCCCAGGTAATTGGCCGCAACTCTGTCCGGCCCGGCAAACGCCCCTTGCCGTGTATGGTCAGGTAAATCGCCGTTCTGCGGTAAGCCGTGAAACTCAGCCCTTCGATAAGTTCCTCCTCGACCAGCACTTCGTATTCGCCGGAAGGCAGTTCGTCTGGATATCCGGACAAGGTAAACGGCTGCGGGAAAGTCACGGTGGATCTGATTGATCGCAAGGCCATCACCGGTCTCCGCGATGTTTGCATGTCTTCCGCGCGGCCTTGGCTGCAGCATCCCGGTTGCAGAGAGGCAGCCAAACTTTGCGGTCCTCATAAATTATCCCGGAACCGGGCGGTGCGCGCTGACCCATGTTAGCGCCGCTGAGACCCGCGGAGATCCTGACAGTGCGGGCGAACCTGGACCTGTCCCGCGGCTTTAATTCAGGGGTTTGAATACGGGCTGATCTGCGTCAGCGCCTGCTCCGGGCGATGCCGGTATGATCGGAGTTATCCGAAGCTTTTTACCCGGCAAGGGGCGGCCCCGCTCATCCGCAACAGCCGCTCCCAGATCCGGGCACATCAAATGGGAGGATATGCCGATGCCTGCAGCTGGCATTCATTACCCGCATAACCCTGAGTTTGACCGCTTTTTGCAAGCCTTCGTTGGCGAGGACCGGAATGGCAATGCTGTTACGGTTCTTTCGGCGCTTGCGCGGCTTGATCTCGAGCCTTGGGAGGAGGCAACCGCGCTTGCGGCGTTGGAAAAAGAGGCCGCGGGCTCGCGACTGGAGATGCTGCTGTCGCAATTCCGCGACGTGCCCGCACTCAAGAAGGATAGCGGAACGCTCGCGCGGAAACTGACCCGCCTTCTCCCCAAACATCGCAAGCGCTTGACGGTTGTTTCTGGCGGTACAGAAAACGGGACGGCAAATTTGTCTGGATTGATCTGGGCGGTACTGACGATTCTCTTTCTGATTATGCAGTTGATACTCACGGGCGCTCCGGGGACGGGCCAATGAGGTCAGGCAAAGCACAGAATGGCGACCCCAGTGATGGTAAGGACTATGCGATCCTCTGGGATCTGGAGGAGCGGTGCTGGACCAGCGGTGCGGACAGCGCCCGCACTGTGACTGCAAAAAATGCAGTGATGGTGCTTCCCTATCCGCCGGGCATCCTTCAGGGCGGGCAGATACTGGAGCATGTGAAGCAAAACACGGGCTGGCGAACCGTGGAAATGAAAGACTGCAGCCAAATCAGGCAAGGGGCCGTTGCGGTACTCGCCTACCGCGTATTCGCCGAGAAGTCAGGCTTGCCAATCTATGAGGCGCTCTGCGCGTCCACATATCTGCTGGACAACAGCCGGTGGCTGCGGCTTTCACATCAGCAAACCCCCACCACCTGACGCCAGCAGGATGAATCCTCGCCTTGGGGCGAAACCTTTAACGCACATTCCGGCATGTGAACCGGCTCATAAGTTTTTTCAAATATCACCGGCTGTAAGACGCGGACCCCGCCCCGAGCTTACAAGCTAACCTGCGTCAGTGCTGCGGAGCGGAGAACATGGGTATATGGCTTTGTGCCTGCCGAATCTCCGGCGGCACTCATTTCCGAGCAAAATAGAAGCGCGTGAAGCGTGCGGTTCTTGAAACGAGCCGCATTGCCCAGCGTTTCCTATTCTCGGAATGTCCAGGAAAGGACATTCTAATGACGCCTGAACAAACCAATGTCACCGAGAAGATGATCTCGGTCAAAGCAGCTTGTGACAAGGCACCTGCCGGTCCCAGAAAGGATCGGGCGCTGGAACACTACCAGGCTGCCGAGAAAGCGCACGAGGCGAATAACTACGACGAGACGGACAGGGAACTCAACGCGGCTGCAGAAGAGATTATCTGACTTATTTCGTCTTAGAAGAAAATCAGGCCGCCCAAGTTTAGCGACGGGCGGCCTCCTTCATTTCAGAAGTGGGCCGGTCTGATCCAGATACGCCGTATCGAAACCTGAAATGGCCACCAATCCGTCATAGTCGTCGAACGTCACGCGGCCATCCTGAAAGGTCAGCAGCCGTTTTTCGCGAAGCTGCCTCAAAACACGGTTCACATGGATGGCGCTTAAGCCGAGTGCATCAGCAAGATGGTACTGCGTCAAAGGGCAAGTGAATCCTTTCTTGCTCCCCATTCCGATCAGCCTCAGCCGTTCCGCCAGTTCCAAGAAGAAATGCGCCATGCGCGAATCTGCGGCGCGTCGGCCAACCCCAACGAGGTGTTCGACGACCATGGCTTCGTCCCGTGATGCTGCCCAGAGAACGGCTGCCGCCAGGCGAGGCGTTTTCTCGAATGCTTCCAGAAGGTCGCCCCCCAGAACCTCCACCGCCTGAATGTCCGTGACCGGCTCGAAACTGTGGTCGGAGGTGCGCAGAAGGACGCTGCGCAATCCAAGAAAATCCCCTGGTATCTGGAAGTCTACGATCTGTCGGGTTCCATCCGGCTGAAGCTTGTAGGAACACACCCAACCAGCGGCCAGAATGTAAGCGGCCTGATCCGACTGCCCCTGATGCACAAGATCACGCCCCGCGGTGAAGGAACGGCGGCGCAGATGCAAACGCTTCAAAACGTCCAATTCATCGTCAGACAAGGCGACGAAGACTTGCAGCTTCCGTGTCAGCGGGCTTTCAAAGATATCCGTCATCGGGGCCTCACAAGCCGGAAAAGCTCCAGGCGCAATCGTGCAGAGACTGCTTTCGGTTAGCCCAACATAGCCTTTTTTCTGCGAAGATGCTTGTGATAAGCGAGGCCGCCCGGTCGCGCGTTACTTTAACCGTTACCTGGAAGGAAGTCACAAAATGCGTAGCGAACAGGACTTCTCGGGAATGGCGGCCCTCGCAATCTGCGAGTCGATGCTGCTGGCGATGAACGATCACAAGCTTCTCGCAGAACGTGAGATCATGGGTATCCTTCGCGATGCTGCAAAGACGCATGAAACCGCGGCTGTAACTGATGGAGAGATAGAGGCGCATCGGTCCGTGGCGGTTCTCATCAACCGGATCATTGCTGGCGGGAACTCCGTTCGGAGGCCGCCGGGATGACACATAATTTCAGCGAGATAGATATCGCCCATGCCGTTTTCGTCCAACTCGAATAACGCACGGGGCCAACAGCCCGACCAGCAGGACATGCCGGGTGGCATGGGCCACCAAGACGGCAGCATCCAAACCGACATGCAGACTGCCGGATCTGCCTCGACCGCGCGGCAAGCGCGGCTCCAGCCAGGACCCTTGCCCGTCACGGGCGGGGCACCCGGCGCGGGATACCCCTCCAGTGTAGCCGGTCCAAGACAGGAAGAGGCGCGGCTGACCGCATCAGACTGGACACGAACCCTGATGAAGTACCGGCAGCCAATCCCCTCTCGCAGTATTTTCGAACTGACGGTCACGCTCGCGCCTTTCGTGGCAATATGGGCGGTTGCCTGGTGGGTGCTCTCGATCAGCACCGCGTTGGCACTGGCTCTCGCGTTGGCGAATGCAGCCTTCCTGCTCCGGCTGTTCATAATCCAGCACGACTGCGGGCATGGTTCCCTGTTCCGCGACCGGCGTCTGTGCGATTGGATCGGTCGCGTGATCGGCGTTATCACGCTGACACCCTACGACGTCTGGCGCAAGACCCACGCGATCCACCACGCCACGAGCGGAAACTTGGACCGGCGGGGCATCGGAGACCTGCCGGTGCTGACAGTCAGGGAGTACCGCGGGAAGGGATGGCCAGGCCGTACGCTCTACCGCCTGTTACGCCATCCGGTTTTCCTGTTCGGGGTGGTGCCGTTCTACACGTTCTTCCTGCACAACCGGCTGCCAGTACACCTGATGCGGTCCGGCTGGCGCTACTGGTTGAGTGCGATGGCGACAAATGTTGCCATTGGCCTCACTCTGACAGTGATTGTCTTGCTGGGCGGTTGGGAGGTAATGCTGTTCGTCTTCCTGCCGACGATGCTTCTGGCCGCAATAGCCGGCATGTGGTTTTTCTACGTGCAGCATCAGTTTGAGGAAACCAGCTGGCGGCACGAGGAAGACTGGAACATCCGGGACGCGTCCCTTCACGGCAGTTCGCACTACGCTCTGCCCGGCATCCTGCGCTGGATCACCGGGAACATCGGAGTCCACCATGTGCATCACCTGGCCAGCCGCATCCCGTTTTACAGTTTACACGACGTAGTCAAGGATCACGACGTCCTGGCACAGACCAGACGCATTACGCTTTGGGAAAGCTTCCGCTGCGCGCGACTACACCTTTGGGATGAGAAAAGCCGCAGATTGCTGTCGTTTGCAGAGGCCCGGGCACTTCCCACCTGAGCCTTGCGTAATATTGCCACTGGTCAGTGAATTGGTGCGTTGGATAGGAAACTGGGAGCACCTCAATAGGACATTTGTTGCTCCACGGACGGCCACGTCTGTGCCAGTAGAGTTTCTTTCTGAGCCAGTATTGTCGGGACAATTGGGCTGACTATTCAGTTGTCGCTCTATTCAGGAAGGTGGATGCTGCGACCGGTATATCGTCAGCGGCAAAGGTATGAATGAAGGAGGGCGGACTGATTGATCTCATAGCCGACTATGAACCCTATCTTGCGCTCGCAATTGTCATCCTTCTGTTCGCAGCATTTCTTTCCGAGCGCTTCGAACCGGACGTAACCGCTGCGGGGGCCGCCGCGCTGTTTGTCGTATTGGGGTTTGTCCCCACGAATGAAGTTCTGGCAGTGTTTTCGAACCCTGCACCCATAACGATCGCCGCGATGTTCGTAATCAGCGGCGCGCTGGTCCGAACCGGGCTTCTCGACGCACTTGCGAACAAGGTTGTCGCCGCAGGGAGCAAGCGCCCGGTCGCTGGTATAGCGGCGTTTCTCATCGCGACGCTAGTCGCCTCGGGTCTGATTAACAACACGCCGGTCGTCATCGTTCTCATACCGGTGGCCATTCGTTTGGCGCAAGGCCTGGGCTTTGCTGCGACACGCCTGTTGATTCCGCTATCCTACATGTCCGTCCTGGGCGGGACGTGTACTCTGATCGGCACTTCGACCAACCTTCTGGTGGACGGCGTTTCCCAGGCGTCTGGCTTGGAACCGTTTTCAATTTTCGAGATCACACCGGTCGGTCTGGTGGCCGCGGCCACAGGCGGTGTGGCGCTCCTCCTGCTTGGACCTGTCCTACTGCCGGACCGAAAGGATATTGCGGAACAGGGCGGCGACGATAAAGCGACTTTTTTGACCGAGGTACGCCCGCAAGAGGACTACCCCAATATTGGTCGAACGATTCATGAAATCGCCGCCCTCAGCCGAAGAGGTGTTGAAATCGTCGGCATCCGTGCGCGGTCTGGAGTCAAGAGAGAGGGATTGAGTGAACACATACTCGAACCGGGCGACAGGATCATTGCCAAGGTTGCGACATCAGAACTGCTCACCCTCAGGAAACTTGAAGGGATCGAAGTCGGGTTGCGCCAGGGGCCATCGGCCGAAAACACCTCGGAGCTGATCGTCGCCGAAGCTATCGTGACGCTTTCACGCCGAAGCCGCGGAGTGCGCATTGCCCAGCTTGCCATGGGGCACCGATACGGCATGCGTGTTCTTGGCGCCCATCGACATGGGGAAGTGCTTGGACCCGATCTGTCGACGGCGCTTTTGCGCCCCGCCGATAAGCTGCTTTTGGAAGGAACACCTGAAGGCTTTGCCCGAATGACCGAGGCGGGCGATCTTGCCGCGATCACGGATGCCGGGGGCCGCGCCTTCCGCCGCGGTAAAGCGCCGCTAGCTCTGTTCGCGCTTTTCGCGGTTGTGGCGCTCGCCGCAGCCGGGTTCGCCGAGATCAGCGTGCTTGCCCTTGTCGCGGTCGCTGCCATCCTCGTGCTCCGGTGCATCGACAGCGGCGAAGCCTGGGCGTCCATCGACGCCAGCGTCCTTGTGCTGATCTTTTCCATGCTAATCGTCGGAAGCGGTATGCAGAATGCAGGAGCTGTCAACCTGATCGTGGAGACATTGGTGCCGACTCTCGTAGAGTTGCCCCTAATTGTTACGCTCGCTGCGATCTACATACTGTCTTCGGCGCTCACCGAGGCGGTTACCAACAACGCCGTTGCCGTCGTCGTTACACCTCTCGCGATCGGTGTTGCGGAACAACTCGGTGTCGACGCAAAGCCGTTCGTCGTCGCTGTGATGTTTGGTGCAAGTGCAAGTTTCGCCACTCCGGTCGGCTATCAGACCAACACATTGGTATATGGCGCAGGGAACTACAGGTTTTCCGACTTCCTCAGGATCGGCGTTCCGATGAATCTTATCGTCGGCGCAGCCGTGGTCGGGGTGATCCCGGTATTCTTCCCATTCTAGGGTATCCGGTCTTGTTCTACGGTGCTTGTAGCGCATTTTGCGCGCGTTGCATGAATTGTCAGCAGGAGCAGCATGAGGATCCCGGCCGTTGCGGCAATAGCTGATCCTGACAGACCTGTTCATACTTCGCGGCGCGCCGAGTTTCATACGTTCTGACAATGGGCCGGAATTTGTCGCCCAGGCTGTCCGAGACTGGATCGCCGCCGTTGGCGCCAAGACCGCTTACATCGAACCTGGGAGCCCGTGGGAGAACGGATATTGTGAAAGCTTCAATGGCCGGTTCAGGGATGAGCTGCTCAACGGCGAAATCTTCTACAGCCTGCGCGAAGCACAAATCCTGATCGAACAATGGAGGAGACACTACAACACAAAACGCCCCCACAGTGCACTGGGCTACCGCCCGCCAGCGCCCGAAACCATCATCTCAATGGATCACAGGCCAATGATGCACTAACAATCAACTTGGACCAGTCAGATGAGGCTGCTCAGGAGCATCGAACGCGGGGATTTCGATCGTCGACAACTATCCCGTCGAAATCCGGTTCTACGACCAGGGCGATTACGACTTCGTTCTGGACCAGATCGCCCGGAACGCCGTTCTGAACATGTCGATGATCGACCAGGACATCACCTATGGTATCTTCACGCTCAAAGGCTCGTCCGCCGCTATCAAATCGTTGCGTGCGGCCTGCAACTCCGGCGCATCGGCGTCTCAGTCCCAAGGCATGGAAGCGCCTGAGGGTATCGTCTACTGCGGCGGCGGGGCCGTTCAGCGGGTCATCGAATATGCAATCGTTGGCCAGTCCGGTGACCAGTGGGATGCCGTTGTGACCGTCAATGGAGACACTGTTCGTGCCATGACCTCATACAGCTTTTTCGGAAACTCTCAGCCGCCAGCCGGTTTCCAGGTCGCGCTGCTTGGCGAAGACCGTTCCGAGTTCCTTGTCTTCAGCGACGGGGGCCGGAACTGGATCGAGTTCGGCGACTACTCCTACGAACAGTGCAATTGACGAGTTGTCTGGGAAGGCGATCACGGGCTCTTGCCAAGGAGAGGGTCTTTGCACCAGCCTTCCTCCCAAACTCGTAAGCGAATTATCGAAGACATGAACAATCGAAAGGCAACCAAATTGAGCACAACGCTTAAACTCGTTTCCGGCCTGCTCGTGGGGCCTCTGCTCACGGCTTGCGTGGAAGATACCGGCTCCTCTAGCTCGGCTCCCAATCGCGCGGATCAGGATTGCTTGACAGCCGTCGCCCAAGCGACGGGCAATAGTCAAGTGAGCGTCCTGTCTTCCGAGGCCCGCGAGGCCAATATCCGAGTGATCGTCGGCGTCGGACCAGATGCAGCACCTTGGCAGTGCATCACCTACGGAGATGGAACGACCGAAGGCATCATGTCTTTGACAAACGAAGGTAGCCTCTGACGCGGCCATGGCGCGTACCTCCAGTATGCCTTCCGTGCGACGATAACGGCTATCCAATCGCAGTGTCGTCAGCGCGGCAGGCACTACTGGATTGACCGGACAAAAAGCGCGATCGGCTGTCCGTATCGAGCTCGCCAAAGTCGGCTTCATGAGTGGAAGGAGAAAAAGCAATGTGGCCCCCCCTTGTCGTATCCATTTGCAAAGCCCCCTGGCGGCTCCTCTTGCCCGCGGTCTCCGCAGTGTTCTGCACAGCCTCGGCGAGCGCCCAGGATCTGTCCGATTTGCCCAGCCAATTGCTCGAAAAGGTCGAGGCCGCCCAACAGGCATGTTCAGATTTCGAGAACGGGCAGTTCGCCCTCGAGTTCGGAGCCGTGCACCGCGTCGACCTTGATGGCGACTACTATCTGGACTGGGTTCTGGATGAAGTCGGGTTTGCCTGTTCCTCTGCCGTCTCGCTTTATTGCGGCACTGGCGGCTGCATGTCTCACTTCCTGGTCGGTGATCGTATGTCCTCGCTTCTGAACCGGGGATGGGAGATGACGAATATCGGCAGGGATCGCGTGCTGCTGGCGGATGTCCACGGCTCCCAATGCGGTGGCATCAACCCGACACCCTGTATCGTGGCCAGTGCCTGGGATGCTGAGGAGAAGGTCTGGCGCAGCACTGTCGCACAGTGGGAGTAGAAAAGATGATCCGCCTCGAAAAGGCGATGTCCGTCATCGCTGGCTGCGCCGTTGCACTGGCCCTGACGGGATGCGTCGAAGCGCCCCCCGAAGTCGCGATCAGTGAACCCGATCCGGAACTGGTCTTCGTCCGCGGTTACCGCGGTGCTGACCGAAGGCATTGCGGACTGTTCTGCCTGATGCAGAGAAATTCTGCTCCATTTGTCGGTCAAGCAACACGATTGTCACTCTGAGAGAAGCTGTACCGAAAAGGCATGCCGGGGAAGAGGCGTCACCGATTTACTTTTGTGCGCCTTGGGTTGATGGCGAACAAAGCCGTTTCAAACGCAATGCTTGTTCCTTTCAGACGTTGGAGCCTAAGATCACCTGAAAACTAAAAGAACAGACAGGAGCCGAACGCCGTGGCCAACATGCCGAGTACTCATCGCAATTGGTATGCCGCGATTCTTGCGCTGTTGCTGTCCACGGTCACTCTCTCTTCTGCGCTTGCGCAAGTCGGGCAGCATCCGTTGGTGCCTTGCGACACAAGCAGTCCTCAATCGACCCTGCGTTCATTCTTGCAGGCAGTGGACGAAGTCTATGCCATCGCCAACACCCCGGACGCCGAAGGATACCAGTCTGTCGTGCCGCTCGAGCGTGCCGCACACTGCCTCGATACATCAGGATTTCCCGCCGAGATACGCCGTAGACAGGCGGTGGAAGCGGCGCTGATGTTGGATGACGTGTTGAACCGCGTCGACAAGCCCGAGCTTTCCGAAGTGCCCGGCGGCGATGGCGAATTGCCAAAAAAATGGCGCTTCCCTAATACGCCCATCACGATCGGGCTCGTCGAGGAGGGCCCGCGGGCCGGCGAGTATCTGTTCTCGGCGGAAACCACCGTGAATGCCCGCCGGTATTACACTCTGATGCTTGAGCATCCGTACCGGGACGGATCGACCCCAGGTCTCTATACGGCCTATCTGACAACCCCCGGGCGCGGCATCGAACTGGGGTGGAGTGCCAATTTTCCGGAATGGAGCAAGAATATCGCATTGGGACAGACGTATTGGCAATGGATTGCTCTGGCTCTGGTCTTGCTGTTTCTGGCGCTTGTATTTGTTCCAATTGTTGTGCTGGCCCGCCGCGCGAGTTCCGAGGCCGGCCCGGAGACAACCTCACGTGGTCGCGGTCGGTTGCTGGCCTCTCTTGTGCTTGGTCTTGCCGGAATCTTGACTGCGGAATGGTTCATCGACGAATTTGTTAATCTCACCGGCGATCCGCTGGTGGTTGTTTTCTATCTCTTAGCGGCGATGCGATATGTTCTTCTGGGTTGGATTGTTTTGATTAGCGGCAGTCTTTTAGTCGATACTGTCATTCATGTGAAAGGTATGCGACCGGGATCAGCCAGCGCGCTACTAATGAGGGTCGGAAGCTGGATCGTGATCAGCTTTGTGCTGGTGGGACTGGGGATAGCAGCGGCACAGAGCTTTGGTTTCCCGGCCTATTCGATAGTGACCGGTTTGGGTGTCGGTGGCATTGCCATCGGGTTCGGGGCACAATCGCTGGTTCGGGACATCCTGTCCGGTGTTTTCTTTCTGCTGGACGACGCCTTTCGGGAAGGAGATTACATCGTGGTCGGTGAGGCACAGGGGACGGTCGAGAAGATTTCGATCCGTTCGATGCAGTTGCGTCACCATCGCGGCGCGGTGCACACGATTCCCTATGGCGAAATTCTGCAGCTTACGAATTACAGCCGTGATTGGGTTATCTTAAAGCTTAAATTCACCGTACCTTTCGATACCGATCCAAACCAGATCAAAAAGATTTTCAAAAAGATCGGTGCCGAAATGATGGAGGACCCCTTGTACAAGGATGACTTTCTGGAACCGTTCAAAAGCCAGGGCGTTTTCGATTTTGACGACGTAGGCATCGTGGTGCGCGGCAAGTTCATGGCCAAGCCGGGCACGCAATTCACGATTCGCAAAGAGATTTACAATCGCGTGAAGGCGGAGTTTGATGCCGCCGGGATCGATTTCGCGCGCCGCGAAGTGCGCATCGCGCTGCCTGGTGAAGCGCGTGGCGAGGAACTTTCAGGGGAAGCGAGAGTTACGGCGGCCGCCGCAGCGGCTAGTGCCCTGCAAGCTTCAGAAAGCCTGAAATAGTTCATAAACCACAGGTCGTACTCAAGTCATGAGGCAGATGGCCGTTTCAGGACGACCGGTTTGCTGCGCCAGAAAAGGACGCGAATTCAATCCGGCTGCATTGGGCTGACCCCGGAAGCGGACGTTGGGCACGAGGCGTGCGAATGAAGTACCAAGAGGGGATTCAAGCCATTGGCGGCAGACAGCACGATGACCAGCTATATCCGAAGTCGAGCCTTGATTACGTGAGCAATCAAAAACGGAGCCAAAAAAGCCCTCAATTGAAGGCGATTGCGATCGGGATGGACCCCAGCACATCCTGGAGTTCCGTGGCGCGCTGGTTTCGATCAAACCGAGCATTGTTGTTCAAGCCTTCTCCGATGAGCTTAACTATCTCCGGAGAACCCGCAAATTTCGAATGGCTACCCGATTTTGAGTTGCTGATCTGAGACAAGTCAACCGCAATGACCCCGAGTTCTGACAGTTCCTGAATGTCCGAGGCCCCAACCCGAGGCACTCCGCCTGAGATTCGGCGGGAAACGCTCAGGGCGCTGTCGTCTTCAGACAAGAGCACGTAGAACCGGTCGAACTTGGTGTCTATTTGGTCGAGTTGGCTTCGAAAAAGGTCCATATCGATGTCCGGAGACGCCAAAACAATGGTTTGAAGTCGACCAGTATTGTTCAGCCTGCCAAGTTGAGCCTGATCGCGCATCGCTTCCATCGTCAGGAATGCGCCCATTGAGTGCGCAAACACATCATAACCTTCCGCGTTTGTGCGGGCCATGATTGCACTAATTTCCCCAATCTTCGGCCGGGCAACCAACGCACTGTTAAGGTCGTAGACATATCGAGTAAGGCTGGCGGCCGAAGCCCACGAGAACAATACGGGCACACCCTGAAACCCACTATCCTCAACGAATTGAGCCATTCTCAGGAGAGAGTCGCTGGTGGTGTTATTGTAGCCGTGCACAAAAAACAGGATGTCCCGTTTGCCCCGGGGAAGTTTCGCAAGCTCTTGGTTCACCGAGGAAATAAAGGCTCTGTCGTTTGCGTAAACCGTTGGATCTACGATCGCAAATTCCGTACGCGGGTCCGGGGGCAGTCGCTTTGGCCGCTCCAACTCGCCAACTACGTGATTTGGCGGAATTGAAACCTGAACCGACGCCAATCCCAACTCAGGGGCGCGGCTACCGGAAAAGAACGCCCCCACCTCTTCAGTCGCTTCCCGTGTAGTTGCCAGAAAGATCTTACGTTTGACCGCGCCCTGAACCGTCAGTGCCGGCACGTCCGGATTGTCCACACCAATCAGTGGGGGTGGAGCTGCACAGCCGGCCAGTGACACTGCAGTGACTGCAAAAAACAAGGCTAAGGAGCGGCCTCCAGCCAGGACCAAAGCATCAAAGCCCCACCGGTAAAAAAGTTTTTGCATCGGATTCACCTTTCAGAAACATTTCTATTCGACCAAGCTACGTTAATCGAACATTGCTCTCGCCAAACAAAAGCAACAGCTACCCGGATGCCTCCTGCATCTAGAGACCAATGTAGCTCCGTTATTGCTCGCGGAAGTTACTGGGCGATCTCGGGCTCCGGAAATGACCACGATCCATCAAGAATTTGCTCCTTGGGTTGATACAGCCTGACGATGAAGTTCCAGCCGGGAACGATCGGCAGGAAGTTGGGTTAATCGGGATCGCCTCCGAAGTGGATGGTCGCACTTCCGTCGTCTGCTCTCTCCGCCGTAACGCTGTTGAACGAGTAGGCGTTGAACTCATTGACGGGCATCCAGCCTTGTTCGTCGTAGAGGGTCACAGACCAAAAGGCATCCACAGGCACATCCTTGACCGTGAGCTTGTAGGCGGTCTCGCCATCATTCTGCTCGGGAACGAAATTCAGGTATGTTGCCGCTTCTGCCGGTAACCCGCCCCAGCCGAGCGCGGCCCCTAGCATCCAATATACGGGGTCCAGATCCTCCTTTCGGCCGAACATCTTCGACGAGTCCGCGACCGTGGACCCAACCACGTTGATCGCATTGCGCGTCTGTTCCAACGCGTCCTGATCCCAATTGGGCAAATCAAGGACGCCAATATCCGCCTGCTCGACCTTCACCGCATCCTGAAGCCGGTGCGCGGCTGCCACATCTGCCGCATCGTTTGGATCCATGAAGGTCCGCACAGTCAGCATCACATATCTGGTGCCGACATTTTCTTCGGTCAGAGTGATCACGTTGGGGCTGTAGGCCGCGTCGAGCGAATGGTCCTGGTTCACAACCATCAGGGACTGATAGCGACCCCCGGTCTCCGGCAGTGTGATGGTAAGCGGCGACGTCAGATCGAAAACACCGAACGAGTACAGCGTATCCCGATTGCCCCGAACAGTCACCTGATTGTCAACATTGTAGGGCTCACGACTATGAAACAACTGCCCGAAGGTGTATGGCTCTTCTGCATAGCCTCTCATCTGAAAATCCGACTCTGCGCGGACGTAGTTGTCAGATGTGACCGTCTGAGGGGCTTCTGCAAAAGCCGGCGTCAAAGTCACGGCTGACGCCCCCACAAGAAGCAAGGTTCGCAGAAGGCAATACAGGTCTTTCATGGAGTTCTCCTTTCGAGTTCTTCTTCAGTCCACCAGCTGTATCTCGCCCGGCCGCCAGGTGCGGTCGAACCAAGGCTCCAGCGGGCCGTAGAGGCGCAGTGCGGTGAACCACCCCTTGCCGGGCACGGTCTGGATCCAGTTCGCATCCTTGCCCTCGGGCGCCTCTGGGCCGAAGTAGAGATCGATCGAGCCGTCCGGGTTCACGTCCATGTCATGCCGCTGGTTGTTTCGTCCCGGAAACGGTTGGCTGGTCTGCAATTGCGACCGCGTCTGCGGGTCATAGGCGACCACCGACCAGAAGTCTTTCGCGGGTACATCTGCTGGAATGTTCAGCTTGTAGGTCTTGGCGCCGTCCATGTAGGCGCCGGTCTCGTCCACATTGATCATGGCATACTGAGACCCGGCCCCGACCATGGGGACGACCATGGCGGGCGTGATGACCGTCGCGAAGTAATGGAACAGAATACGCGCATCGAGGTAGCGGCCCCCGGCGCCGTCGTTCTTCAGGAATTCGTGACTGCCGCCGACAAAGCCGGTGTACCACCCGGAGCCCTCGTAATAGTAGGTTCCCTCCTCGCGCGAGCGGATCCAGATTGCGCGCGCGGTCGCGTTTCCGACAGCAACGGCGTCTTGGAGCAGCTTGCGCATGCGTTCGTCCGGGTCGAACTCCTGGCCCTTCTCGATCCCGATCGAGGCGAACAGCCCGCGCAATTCAGGATCAAGGAACCCGATCGGTTCTCTCTGGATGACCTCGTCCAGTTCGTGAAAGAACTCGAAGTTGTTGGCGTGAATCGTGTTGAAGGGCTTCTCGGACCCGTTAAAGAACTGCATGTCCGGCGGATCGCCAGCCTCGGAAAGCGGGTAGATCTTCAGCCCGTTACGGAACATTGCAGACGCCGCATCGGGTTTTCCATCCACGAGGAACCCGCGCAGGATCAGCCAGTTCACGTAGCTTGGCGAGCGCGTGACAAACATCTTCTCGGTTGTCCCGTTCACCTCGACGTCCTGTTCCAACCCGCCGATCGGGGCTTGAAGGGGGCCGTCATACTCTGGGGGCAGGATCAGGTACTTGCCACCGTTGCCCTGGTCGGGGCCAGGCGCGCCCATATCGATCACGAAACGGAAAAAGGCGTCGTTCACCGTGCCCGGACCCGACCCTTCAGGGATCTCGACCACAGTGGGTCCGTCCGCGTTCAGGTCGAGAAAGGCGGCCGCATAAACGGTGTCCGTGTTCCCCGTCAGGAAGATCGGGTCGGAATCCATCAGATCGTCAAAAATGACCACGTGATGGCTTTCGGTGGCGCCAAGTTCGACGTTGCCGCGCCGCAGGCCCTCGATCGACGATGCAGGCATGCCGTTGAGGAATGTCTGCACCCCCCGCATGAAATCGAGGTTGTCGTAGACAAGCGCCACGGTTTCATCCGCGGGGCTTCCGTCGAAGAATTGCAGGGTTCCGATACGTGTCTCCACGGTGTCCGGCGTGAGAATGGTTTCGGGGATCTCGTTGTTGTAGCCCGGCGTCACATCCGCGCTCGCCGGTTGCGCGAAGGCCATCACTGCCGCCAGAAGCGCACCGCCGTTCATTGTCTTCAGGTGTCGCATGTCTCGTCCTTTCAATGTCTATTTGCGGATCAGGTTGGAAGAGCCGTTGGTGGCCCAATGGGTGCCGTAGAGCGTTGAGATCCAGACGCGGGACAGCGCCGTGCTGACAGGCTCCGGTCGCTGCCGTGGACGGGTTCCGAATGCTGAAATCGCGGTTCTGGCGTTCATCCGGTTGAGCGCAAAGATGACCGGCTCGGGCTCGAACGCACCAACGAGACCTTGTTCCTGGTCAGCCCGGACCCGCGCCGCTCCCGCAACATCGAATTCACCAAGAAACGACTCCCAGCCCTTCTCGAAACGCGCGTCGCTAGCGGCAGCGTCCGAGATGGCCTTCAGGAACGGCCCACGCTGAAAGCAGACGCGCATCAGGGCTGCAATTGTTTCCGATATCAGCCTGACAGGGTCCCCAACGCCCGTGAGCCAGGGCCTCACCGCGTCGAAGATCTCATGCTTGAGAAGGTCCAGCACGGCCTCCATCGGCTCGTGGAGGTCATTGAAATGCGCATAGAATGTCGACCGCGATGATGAGGTCAAATCCATCAGCGAGGAGATCGTCATGTCAGCAAACGGTCGCGACCAGGTGAAATCCAATACGGCGTTCACGATCTCCGCGCGCGTGCGTTCGGATTTTCCGATCTTCTCGATCGCTTGCGGCTGGGCTCGCAACGGGGACGTCGAAATTATTTTGACATGGTGTCAATCATAGATGGCGCCACGTCAGAATTCAAGGTCCGCTTTCAGGCTGCGCGACAATCGCTACAGTCGCAAACCGCAGATACCAGACACTCAAGTTTGGATGTCGACGGGCAGGTTTGTCCTGCAATCTGTGAGTTCGAGCATCCCTGGATTTTGCGCACGCAGCGAATGACCGGAATGCGGGCTGCGACAGCAGCATCTCGACCCAGTGGTGAATGGCAGGTAAGGGCCGACCTTCTTGCCGCGACTGCAAGCGTGTGAAGCCGCAGCAATGGCGGCAAAGGGCTCTGACCGCCAGTCGGTGCGAGCCGCAGAGAACGACCATTCGCGTCGCGAGCAGCGAAATTTGTCGGGTAACCTCAGCGATTCTCGCAAATTTGGGCGCAAGGAATGCCTTGCCCCAAGTCGCCCAAGTTTATCTCGCCCGGTCCTTCACAGACATCTGTGGTTCCAGCGCACCGCCTCTGGCAGGGCCGCGCAACGGTTGGATCAGCATCCTGTCTATCCAGAGATCACGACGCGTGCGGAATTGCTCGATGCCTATATCCATCCCCTCGTGCCCCCTGATCGGCTGGGCGATGTAGGTGCCGAGCAGCCTGTCCCACCACGGCAGGTTGAACCCGAAGTTCGAGTTGGTCTCGCGTGGGTCAACCGAATGGTGGACGCGGTGCATGTCGGGGGTCACGACGAAGAGGCGCAGCACCCGGTCCACCGGGCGCGGCAGGTCGATGTTGGCGTGGTTGAAGAGCGCCGTGGCGTTAAGCATCACTTCGAACAGAAGCACCGCCACCGCAGGCGGGCCGAGCGCCGCGACAACTGCCAGCTTGATCCCCATCGAAATCAGGATTTCCAACGGGTGAAACCGCAGCCCCGTTGTCGCGTCGAAGTCGAGATCGGCGTGGTGCATCCGGTGCAGCCGCCAAAGCCCCGGCACCGCGTGGAACATGACGTGCTGGAGGTAGATCGCGAGATCGAGCAGCAGCATCGATACGACGACGGCAGCCCAGACCGGTATGTCGATGTTGTTGAACAAACCCCAGTCGCGCTCTTCGGCCATCACAGCAAGCGCGACCGCGAGGATCGGGAAGCTAAGCCGCAGGATCACGGTATCGAGCACCACGAGTGCCAGGTTGTTCGTCCAGCGGATAACGCGTGGGATCTCCCGACGTCTCCGTGGCGCCGCCACCTCCCACAGTGCCATGGCAACTAGGACGCCGAGAAAAGCGGCAAGGCGGATGGTCGGTTCGACAGCAAGGATGGTCTCGGACATGGGTCTTAGACTTCGGGCTTGTGGGGCGCGACGGAATCTCTATCATTCAAGTTATCGCTTGAATGATTTACCGTCTGGAGGCGTCCCGTGTCAATCTGCCCGAAGACTGCACTTCTGGAGGAATACGCGCGCGTCGCCCGCGCTCTGTCGGCTCCGGCCCGACTCTCGCTGCTCGAACAACTCGCGCAGGGCGAGCGTGGGGTGGAGGGGCTGGCGGAGAAGACGGGATTGACCCTCGCCAACTGTTCGCAGCATTTGCAGCAGCTGCGCCGCGCGGGCCTCGTCACCAGCCGCCGCGAAGGCAAGGCGATGATCTATCGGCTGACCGACGCGAAGACGCTGGAGCTGATGGACCTACTGCGCATCGTGGCGGAGCGGAACCTCGCGCAGGTCGAGCGCATCTTGCGGGGTCTCTCGGGCGGCGAGGACGCACCGGAGCCCCTCAGCCGCGCGGACCTTGCCGCCCGGCTCGCGGAAGGTTCCGTCACCGTGCTCGACGTGAGACCGAAGGACGAATACACCATGGCGCACGTTCCCGGCGCGCTGAACATCACGCTGGCGCAGCTGGACCGGATCCTCCCCAAGCTCGCAATGGAGGACGAAATCGTCGCCTATTGCCGCGGACCCTATTGCGTCTACGCGCATCAGGCTGTCGCAGCCCTGCGGAGCCGAGGGTTCAATGCGCGACGGCTGGAAGGCGGTTTGCCGGAATGGCGCGAGGACGGGCGCGAGGTGGCGACAAGCCTTTCGGCATAGCCCGATCCTCCGCTAACAGGTGATGTCGCCTGTCACCTCAACGGGACGGCCAAGCAGCACACGCAGATTGCGCTTGATCAGATTGTTCCAGACGAGTTTGGGAAAGCTCCTAAGGAAATCCTGGGCCGAGCCCTTGCCCGCGCGACCAAGCGTGAAAAGCGCGACCGTGGGCCTTGCAGGGCGGAAGAGGCTTTTTGCGCGGATCGGCTGGCTTGCTCCCAACGCCTGCAAGGCCTTCGCGGTGGCTGCCGGGTCGTTCCAGTCGGATTTGAACACGATAAAGCCGTTGCGGTTTATGATGAAAACCGAGTTGGGCAGCCCGCCATAGGCCCGGTGAGCCGTGCCATCCAGATCGTCGATCAGAACGCGGCGCGTTTCACCATCTTCGTCGACGAGGCGGCGGGCACTCGCGATCTTGTCCTCAATCGTCCGATGCGCGGCGATGTTCGCACCGGGATGCGCCTCGCGCACATAAAGAACAACGCTTGCCACATCACGAAGACCAGACATTGCTCTGCGGCGGCTTTGGAACAGAGGACACGTGATGGTTCCGATCTCAAGGACCAAAAAGTCGCCCTCAAAATCCAGCAACTTGCTAGGCTCGCCTGTAGTATCAAACACGCGCGCATCCGAGGCCTTAGTGCCAATCTCCGGACCGCCGGGGGCGTGGAAATCAACCTCGTCAGACGAAAACGTTTCATAATTGTAACCGGTCATCTCAAGACTCCTTCGTAATCTCGATGTCGCGACAGGGCGCACTATCATCGCAAGACGGTTGACGAACCCAATCCACGGGCGCGGGTTTCTCGGCGATGGTCCAATGCGTCAAACGCCCGGCTAGATTTGCGGTCAACGTTTCGGGCTGGTCAAAGCCGACCAGCCGCAGCGTGTCTTCTGTCTCTTGCACACTCGGAAAGCGGTAGATCGTGTCGGGGAACCCGTCCACGGCTCGCTGATCCGCCGTCGACCGGTAGCATAGCACGAACCGGCCGCGTGGGCGAAGCACGCGGAACGTTTCGGCGAGATGCGCGGCCGGCTCCGGCCAGAAGTAGATTGTGTGCACCGAAAGCGCCTTGTCGAACCGGTTCGTGTCAAAGGGCAGCGACGCAGTGTCGGCACGTTGCAGTGTGAGCCGCATGTCCCAGACAGCCTCGAGGTTGCGGGCACGGGCGCGCCTCAGCATGACATCGGAGAAGTCGACACCTGCGCTTTCCCTCAAACGCACCTTTCGATCCACCGTGAATAGCGTCTCGCCATGGCCACAGCCGATGTCGATCAGGCGGTCACAATCCGCGAGGTCAAGCAAATCAAGGGCACGGTTGTTCTCGGGTCGCGTTTCGCGGGCCATGACGCGGGCGACGATGGCGCCGAGCAGTCCTGTCGGGCGGCGCCCCTGGCGGGCAATGAATTCAGGTTTGGTCATTTTGAGTCTCCATGTTTCGAGTATGGGGATCAATCAACGCTGTTGAGGACGCGGCGGAGTGCGCGCACCGAGTGCCAGCGTTGCGTGGTGCAGAAAGGACCGGCGCAGCCTTTCAGGATGATCGTTTCAGGCCCATGCCGCGCAATCGCACCTCGATAAGTGCGCCCGTCTTCGGGATTAAGAAGTCGACCCGACCAGCCTTCTCCAGAACGTCGCAGGTCAGTGACGATGTTATCGCCCGGTTGCGCGTGCGGGGTATCGGCAGGATCCCAGGCCCAGACCAACCGACCACAGGTTCCCGCGTTGTCAGTCTCGCAGGGCGCGAACTGCAAGATGATCCCAAGACCTGGAGAGGCATATGCACCGATCAAAGCGTCGGCACGAGCCTCACTGGCGCCGAGACCAATGAGAATGGCGGCGGCGAGAAATATGGCTCGCACCTCAGGTCCCGAAACCGGCCGCACGACCCGTCGGAATTCTTCGTGGTAGTCCGGGTGTTCTGTCCCCATCCAGCGATCCCACCAGGTGAAGTAGAGACCGAGGTTATAACCCGCGTGGGCGTGGTGGAGGTCGTGATGAGTGACGGTGGTCATCCAGTCGAACAGCGGTCGGCCATGACGGTTTGACGGGAACAGCTCGTACCCCGAATGCCCCAGGGAGTTCCGCAGCATCATGTGCGTGACGAATATGAGAATCGCGACCGGATGGGCGGGCAGGACGAGCAGGATCAATGGCAGGAAGATGGCATTCGCAATCGCCTCGCCCAGATCGAAACTGTAGGAGGTGAAGGGCGTCGGATTGTGCGAGCGGTGATGCAGCCGGTGAAAACGCAGGAATAGCGACGGATAATGCAGCAGCCGGTGCGACCAATAGAACCAGGCATCGTGCGCGACAATAAGAACGGCAGTACTGAAGGCCAAATAAGCCCAGCCATAAGCACCGATCTCAGTATAGATCGGGACGATCCCCGCTTCGGCCCCCAACACGATCAGCGTCCCGTTCAGCGCGAAGACAAGAACCGTGCGCAGGCTGGCCAGGACCTCACGCCGGATCTGACCGCCGGGCGGATCGCCGGCCCTGATCTTCCAGGCGCTGAGTCGGGCGGCGAGAAGGAGGTTGACGATCAGGTACACGCCGCCTGCGCCAATCGCGTAACGCAGGAAATCTGTGATAAGGACGCCGGAAAAGACCCCGGCGAGGTGAGTGAAAAGGCATTGATCCGGCATTCTGTGCTCCTGATTGCGTTGCTTCAGTCCACATTGCGGAACCGGAGTAAGAACGCGCGCCGTTTTCGGAATGCACCGCGAAGTTTCCGGAATCGGCGCGGATTCTCGAGATCCGGCGATCCGACCTGGTTGACCGATCAGCCAATCTGCGGTTCGCTTTGGTCATGGATGACCTGCTGATGAGACTTGACCTGCTCTTCAGAGGCGGTGCGGTGACCGCGCTCGCGCTCTGCGCGCTTATCTTCCTGGCTGACCGTACCCAGTGGCCAAGAAGCCTGTCGGTGCCAGCGCTTTGCGTCGGGCTGGGCGCCTACCTGCTGGTCTCAACGCCGAACCTCGATCTCTATGGGACCTCGCTGAAAGCGGTTCTCGTCATGATGGCCGGCGTGGTTCCTATCCTGGCTATCTGGGCCGGGGCGGAACTGTTCCTTGATCGGCCGGATTACCGGCTCTGGCACGGCGCAGTGGCCGCCCTTGTCGCGTTTGGCGCCTGGCTTGCGCCGGTTCTTCCCTTCGCGGCAACCGTCAGAGGCATCCTTGTCGTCCTGCTCTATGCGGGGTTGCTGTACATCGCACTGTCCACAGCTGCCGGCGACCTGGTCGAAAGCCGCCGGCGTTTTCGACGATGGTTCGTGGCGCTGATGGCACTGACCGGTCTCGGAATTTCGCTGGTCGAACTTCTGCGACTCGATGCCGACCTGCCACCCGTGGCGTACCCGCTGCATGCATCAGCATTTCTGTGTTTGACGATCCTGTTTCTCATCTGGGCGGCCCGGATCTCGGATGATCTGTGGTCAGGTCAGAGTTCAAACAAGCCGAGACCGACAGCCATACTTTCAGCCGCCGATGCAGCGGTCCTGCAAAGGGTGGAGGCGGCCATGGCGGAGAACATCTGGCGGCAAGAGGGGCTTTCGATTGCACAACTTGCGGCACATGTGGATGCGCCGGAACATCGTGTCCGGCGAGCGATCAACAAGGGGCTCGGGTACCGAAACTTCGCGCAGTTTGTCAACGAACGAAGGATCGATGCAGCCAAAGCGATCCTGTCCGATCCTGTACGAGCCGACACGCCGATCCTGTCAATTGCCTACGACGTGGGTTTTGCGTCCATCGGTCCCTTCAACCGCGCGTTTCGCGATAAGTTTGGCAAATCACCCAGCGACTACCGATCGACGCGCTAGCGTTCCAAGGTCTTTTGCATTCCGCCTAGCGAACGACTGTCAGGCCACAAAGCAAATAGAGATGGAAAGTCACATTTGGCAGAATCTCGCATGCCTGATTTCGCTGCTGTGACTGTGCCGATGATTTTCTATTAACTCTAGCTGCTGTGAACGGCCGCTTCGGTGTCTGCGTCGCCGCGCAAGAAATCTGCGTACTGCGACCGCGAACCGATGCTGCGTAAGCCATAACTGCAGGTGCACAAGGCGGGTTTGTCCGCTTCCTTCCAATACGTACATCTCGAGATTTCGCTATGGCAGCGAATGACCGCTTAAGGGGCTGCGACCGCAGCATCGAGACAATGCGCTGGATCTCGGCTTTAGGCCGTGTGCGACGATGAAAAGGATCTCTGACAGGTGTTTGCTGCGCAGCATCCGAAGGCAGCACCGAGCCCGAAGCCCCCGTTCGCTCGTAAGGCATAGGCGGCCTCAGGCCGATGCTGTAATGACTTCGGCTTTCGAGCGGAGCCACTTGATGAATGCCAACACTTCGGGGCGTTGTCGTCCTGGCGAGGCTTCGATGCGGTAGACGCCAAAAAGCGGTTCGGAAGCGAGCACAGTGACCCGGCCAGACGCGATGTCTTCCGTAAAAAAGGCGCGGGCAGTATAGGTGATGCCATCGCCGCGTCGGACCGCTGGCATGATCAGGTTGCCCGGCATGTGGTTAATCGCCAAAGGTCGCTTTGGGACGATGCCATGAAAAGTGAACCACTCCGCCGCCTCGTTAGTCCCTAATTCCTGCAGCCAAGGCAAATCGGCAAGCGACTTGTAGTCTGACAGATCACGTGCCCCGATAAGCGATGGCGCACCGATAACAACCATGTCTGTCTTGAGGACAGCCTCGACATCCGGCTCGGCTCGCCTTTGATCGCAATACCTTATGGCGACGTCCATTCCACCCGGCCTGAGCTCAACGATCTGTGACGTCGGATTGAGCATCAGGGTAATTTCCGGATTCGCCCGCTGGAATTCGCCGACCCTCGGCATGAGCCACTCAACAGCGAAGGCTGGTGGCATAGTCACTTGTACCGGCCGGAGAGCAGCTTCTTCATTTATGCGCTCCAAGCCGCGGCTGATGATATCGAAGCCTGCTCCTAGATCTCGCGCCAATCGGGTGCCGGAACGCGTCAGTTCAATGCTGCGGCCGACCCGATCGACCAAGACAATGCCAATTCGGCTTTCCAGCGCTTTGACCTGCTGGCTCACAGCGGCCTGTGTAACGTTCAGGTGGTCTGCGGCAACTGCATAGCTGCCTGCATCCGCAACGGCTGCAAAGGCGCGCAGACTGTTCAATGGCGGGAGCTTCGACCAATCCATATGATAGATTTTCTAAAGTGATCGTATTTTTAATGAGTCGCATGAAATCAAAATTTTAGCAATATTTCTCTTATCATGGCGTTGGAACTGGAGGCTCAGAAGATGGAAAAGCTAAAAGGTGGATGCTATTGCCGCGCCGTGCGATACGAGATTACCGGTCGACCGGAATGGTCAGCGCATTGTCATTGCCGGTCCTGCCAGTTGGCGCTTGGCGGCGCCTTCGTGACTTGGGCAAAAGTGGCCGCGAAGAATTTCGAAGTGACCAGCGGTGCCATCAAGACCATCGAAAAGACACCCGGTATCCGCCGAGGCTTTTGCGGCGATTGCGGAACAACACTGACCTATGCCGCAGAAGGTGAGGTGGACGGTCAAGATTGGAGTTCTGATGCTTGGTTTGCCGCCGCCACCCTTGACGACCCCTCGGTGGCCGAACCGAAGTCACACGTCTTTGTCTCGCACCAGCAGCCCTGGATCAAGCTCGCCGATGGGCTGCCGACGTTCCAGGAGTTTTGATGTGACCAACCAAGAAAGGGACACTATGAGCGAAGCCTACACATACGCCTGCCGTGATTGCGAGGGCATGGAAAACTGCCCCGGCGAGGTCACCGCTGGTTCGAAGGATGAAGTCTGGAAGCTGATGGAGCTTCACGCCGTCATTGCGCATAAGGAAGACCCCAGTTCGTGGGACAAAGAAACGCGTGCGTATTTGAGCACGTTGATAAGGGCCAAATGACAACGGACCCTGGTTGGACAGATTCTTTTGTCGGATGGCTGGTGTTGCCAAGCCATACCCATTCCCTTGTTATTGCCTTAACAATACGCTTGTAGTCTCATATAAAAACTCGCTGGGGGTTAATGGATGACTGGGCAAGCTGATTTCGAGGGCCCGGTGGGATCGACCGGAGCGTTGAACCATTTAGACCCAGCACCACGCAAATACGCTCAGGGCGTCAAGCTCTTCGAGCGTCGGATCTTCGACATTGACTTACAGACCGCCATAAATCCTGACGACGTCGAGAACTGGCTACTTGGTGCAGCTAGCAAAAGCGTAAGCGCTAATGCGCTGGTCGAGGGATTTGCATGCCGCCTTTCACAGGCTGGGCTCGGTGTCGAAAGGTTCCTTGTCAATGTTGGCACATTGCATCCTCAAATTTCTGGCTATTCTTGGGTTTGGAGTTCGCTAGACGCGATTTGCGACGAGATCCAGATTGCGACGGAAACACTGACCTCAGACGCGTTCCGAAATAACCCGATTTCCCGCGTTGTTGAGCACGGAGAGGTCTTCCGTATCTTGCTCTCACCCGAAGCGACAGGGGAACGAAGTCCGCTTATGGAGGAACTTGCTGAGGCCGGATACTCGGAATATATTGCGATGCCCCTCTCCGCACGCAGCGAGAGATACAATGCGGTGACCATGGCGACGCGCCAATCGGGCGGCTTCACGCCGGTGCAATACGATAACTTGCTGAGGCTTCTCAGCGTGTTCGCACTACATGTCGAACGTCACATCGCCAGTCGGATCACGGAGAACATCGCGATCGCCTATCTTGGCAGAAGTGCCGGGGAACGCGTCGTGAGCGGATCGATCAAGCGAGGATCGGGCCTCCCTATCCAGGCGATTGTCTGGAGTTCGGATATGCGCGACTTCTCCACCCTGTCGGAACGGATGAGCAATCAGGCGGTGGTCGAGTTGCTCAACAGATATTTCTTGGTACTTGCAGAAGCCGTGATGCGCCACGGCGGCGATGTATTAAAATTCATCGGAGATGGGATGTTGGCAGTGTTTCCGCTCGCCGATTTCGACTCCCCCCAAAAGGCTGCAAGAGCCGCCTCCACAGCGGCTCGGGAGGCTGTCGAAGATCTCGATGCACTGAGTAGAGCGATGGCACAGACGGCTGATTGGGAAAGATTGCAGAGTGGTATTGGCTTGCACCTTGGCGAGGTATTTTTTGGAAATGTAGGCGCGGCGCAGCGTCTGGACTTTACTGTAGTCGGCGACGCCGTAAACACCGCGAGCCGCATTGAAGGACTCTGCAAAGTGTTAAAGCGAGACGTTCTTATGTCGGCGAGCGTTGCCTCGCTGATCGACGAAGGTATCGAAAACCTGGGCGCTCAGAGCCTGAAGGGATTGCGCAAAACCGAACAGGTCTTTTCGCTCTCTCTCGATGTCTGAATATCGAGCCTCAGGAACCAGGAAACCTACTGGCATTATCGCGTTAACCCATCGAATGCCAGAATGGCGCAAAAGCATCTCGAATGCGGAGCAGGATTAGCTAACTTGGGTTCAAAGTGCCATTTCGCTGCGGGTCCCCAATGACCCTTTGTGACCCTTTCGAAAAGCAGCCTCTTCGATAGCGATCCGCCTCGAACCGGACGTTCGGCCTTCAATGACGAGCGACGGCTTAGTCCCGCAACGCGGTCAGTCGTCCAATTTCGATAAACGTCCGTTGTTCATGAGAGCTGCCGTCGGAGGCTAGCATCGTCAAAAGGTATAAAACCTGGGTCGGTTTGCCCGTTTAAGTTGGGACATTTTCACAGCCCTAACTCTAAAATATACCAACATTTACTATCATCAATCTTATTAGAAGAATGCGTATCAAGGGAATCGATGGCGAGAAAATCTGGGCTCATATCCATCAACAGAAACACAGGGGATAAATCAGGGGATACACAAGATCCCGCTCTGAAAATCATTATATTACAGCATCTTATCATTTAAAGTGGTGCCCCCACACGGACTCGAACCGCGGACCTACTGATTACAAATCAGTTGCTCTACCAGCTGAGCTATAGGGGCACTGGCAGTCGATTACTTCGTCCGACAGAGGACTGCAACCCTCATTTTTAACTCAAACTTGGGGATTGCCCGATTTCCTGAGAAAGTGCAGAAACCGCACGGTTGGTTCGTTGCAGATTTTCACGCGACGCAAAGACATGGAATGGGATG
Organism: Ruegeria sp. TASC047; assembly: GCF_059612445.1. Lineage (NCBI taxonomy): Bacteria > Pseudomonadati > Pseudomonadota > Alphaproteobacteria > Rhodobacterales > Roseobacteraceae > Ruegeria > Ruegeria sp. TASC047. The sequence continues at coordinate 20,244 of NZ_JBXWQP010000046.1, read as the reverse complement.
GACCCAGCCCCTGTGGGAAAAAGGACAAAAGATGCAGGTAGTAATCCATGCCGGGGCCGCTTTCGCCGATGAAGGGCAAGTGCTGTCCTCGCTCTCGGCAAACAAGCAGGCCTTGGCGGATTGCCGTGCTGCGATCTTGGGACCGCGCGGCGGACGTCAGTTTGTCAAGGTTCTGTCTGATGCCCTTGCTCAGGATTTGTCTGATGCAGAAACACAGGACGGGCTGCACGCCCTTCTTCCGGATGATCCAAATGTTGATCGTGTCATCCTCTCGAACGACAAGTTCTTTGGCCCAACACGCTCTGCCCTGCAACATGGACAGATTTACCCTTTTGCCGGGCAGCGGACAGCCTATGTGCAGACCTTGCTGGACGATGCTCAGGTCGAAATATTTGTCGGTCTGGTGAACCCCGGTTTTTTCATACCCAAGGTCCTTATGTCGATCCATGAAGATCACCGGCAGGAGATTCTGACCAGCACCGATCTGAGTTGCCTGAGCTGGTTGAGTATGATCGAAGATCTGCGCGATCTTGCACCTCAGGTGCAGCTCACTTTGTGGAAGAACGAACATTTGCCACTGATTCTGGGGGATATCACGCGCGCAATGGCGGGCCTGCCCGGTGACGCTCCTCTGGTGGATGAATATGCGTTGCTGTCGTCGCTTCTGACTGAAACCGGTCAACAGCATGTTCTGGACATCGTGCGGGGCGGCGTCGGCCTCGACAAGGACGCTCAACGCGAAGACCTTGCGCGGGTTTTGGAGGACTATGCCCGGCCCGATGAGGTCGAAGAAGAACTTGATCTGCCCGGCTGGAACGCAGACATCGTTGACGCATTTACAGAGCTTTACGAGCAGGATCTGGCAATCATCCAAACCATGCAGGGCATCCGGATGCTGTAACCCTTCTGTCGCGCCCGCACCCTTACAAATGCCTTTTCGTTTGCCGGATGATCCAGTCCGCAAATGCTTGTACGGCTTCGTTCCTCTGCCCGGTCGGCGTTGCAATGAAATATGCGCTGCCCGAGGCATTCACCAATTGCCCGGTCTGGACCAGCGCGCCCGACGCCAACTCGGCCTCGATCAGGTAGGACGGCAAAATCGCAGCCCCAAGTCCGGCAACTGCGCCTTCGATCAGCATCGAGAACTGATCAAAGCGCATCCCTGGAAAAACCGCCCTGGCGTCAAGCCCAAGGCTTGCATGATACTCGGACCATAGCCCGGGCCGTGAGGTCAGATGCAACAGCGGCAGATCGAACACATGCTGTTCCTCGAAAGGCCGTTGGTCGCCCAACAACACGGGCGCGGCTGCCACGACAAGTTTTTCCGGGAACAGCTTGCGTAGCCGCGCACCGGGCCAGTCTTCGTGCCCAAAGTGAATGGCAAGGTCCACGCGCCGCTCTTCCAGGCTGAACGGTGTCGTGTAGGAATGCAAATCCAGTTCGATCCCCGGATGCAGGTGCTTGAAATCCGGCAGTCTTGGCACCAGCCACCGTGTAGCAAAGGTGGGCAGGACCGCCAAGGTCAGCAACGACGCACCGTCACCGGCCGCGATCGCACGATTGATCGTACCGTTCAGCCGCTCTAGGTCGCCTGCAAGTTCTTCAAACAAAGCGCGACCCGCTTTCGACAAGCGAACGGCGCGCCCGACCCGGCGAAACAGCGTCACCCCCAGCGCAGCCTCAAGTTCACGCACCTGGCGGCTAACCGCGCCCTGCGTCACACCAAGCTCCTCTGCTGCCATGGTATAGCTTTCGTGGCGCGCGGCAGCCTCGAAGCTGCGCATGAGGGCAAAAGACGGGAGGGAGCTGATTCTGGGCATGTCACTTATGAGTTTTAGTCACAGAAACGATACAAAACAGCGTATTTTTATCAAGTTACTTTGCAGATAGAACCTCAGTCACCTCCAGAGGAAGATTGACAGTGTTTCACCGCGCAAACCGACTAAACGGTATCGAATTGTCCGAAATCGTGCAGATTTCCGAGGCCGCCGCACGCTTGCGTTCGGAAGGGCGCGATGTTCTGGCATTGTCGACCGGTGAGCCTGACCTGCCCACCCCGCCCCATGTGGTCGAAGCTGCCCACGCGGCAGCGCTGGACGGCAAGACGAAATACCCGCCGACGGCCGGGGTGCCCGACCTGCGTGCCGAAGTTGCCCGGCAGGCCAAAGCCGAAGTGACTCAGGTCATTGTGTCCACCGGTGCCAAGCAGGTGATTGCCAATGCCATGCTGGCCAGCCTGAACCCCGGCGACGAGGTCATCATGCCCGCGCCCTACTGGACCAGCTATTCTGACATAGTGCGGATGGCGGGTGGAACGCCCGTCATTCTGCCTTGCCCGATGGATCAGGGATTCAAGCTTCTGCCGGAACAGTTAGAGGCCGCAATCACACCGCGCACGCGCTGGCTGATGCTCAACACGCCGTCGAACCCGTCGGGGGCAATCTACACGCAGGATGAGATCGCCGCCCTCTCATCTGTTCTGTCCCGTCATCCACAGGTCTGGGTTCTTGCGGATGAGATTTATCGCCATCTCAGCTTTACTCCGTTTGTTTCAGTGGCCGAGGCGGCCCCTGACCTTGCCGACCGTCTGTTGATCGTCGACGGTGTCGCCAAAGCATGGTCCATGACCGGATGGCGCATCGGCTGGGGGATCGGGCCGGTCGAGTTGATCAAGGCAATGGTGGCCGTTCAGGGGCAGGTTACATCGGGCGCCTGTTCGATTGCACAATGGGCCTCGCTTGCGGCGCTGACCGGCAGCCCGGACCTGTTGGAAGAACGCCGGGTCATATTTACCGAACGCCGTGATCTGGTGGTTGCAGGGTTGAACACGGTTCCGGGGTTGCGCTGCGCGGCTCCCGACGGGGCGTTCTACGCCTTTCCTTCCTGCGCCGGACTGCTTGAGGATCAGAGTGGACCGTTCAAAAATGACGCTGACTTCTGCACCTGGTTGTTGGAAGATGCCGGTGTCGCTCTGGTTCCCGGTCGCGCCTTCGGGTTGCCCGGACATTTTCGCCTGAGCTTTGCTTATGCCCAAGATACTATTGCAGCGGGGCTTGCACGTCTCAAAGCCGCTGTAGAAAGGAAACTCTCATGAAACCACAATCCCGCCCCCAGCTTGGCCCTTTCACTTGGGATGACCCTTTTCTGCTGGAAGACCAGTTGGCCGAAGACGAACGCATGGTGCGCGATGCGGCCAACGCCTACGCGCAGGACAAACTGCTGCCACGTGTAACTCAGGCTTTCGCCAATGAAGAAACAGACCCCGAAATCTTTCGCGAGATGGGTCAAATGGGCCTTCTGGGCACGACTATTCCCGAAGAATTCGGCGGCATCGGTGCCAGCTATGTCACTTACGGTCTGGTCGCACGCGAAGTGGAACGGGTCGACAGCGGTTACCGCTCGATGATGTCGGTGCAGTCCAGCCTCGTCATGTATCCGATCTATGCCTACGGAACGGATGAACAGCGCCGGAAATACCTTCCGAAACTGGCCAGCGGGGAGTCTATTGGCTGCTTTGGCTTGACCGAGCCCGATGCAGGCTCGGACCCCGGCGGCATGAAAACCGTCGCGAAAAAGACTGATGGAGGCTATGTCCTCAACGGGTCAAAGATGTGGATTTCGAACGCGCCCATTGCTGACGTGTTTGTTGTCTGGGCCAAATCAGACGCGCATGACGGCAAGATCAAGGGTTTTGTTCTTGAAAAAGGCACACCCGGTCTTTCAGCTCCGAAGATCGAAGGCAAACTGTCGCTGCGCGCCTCGATCACGGGTGAGATCGTGATGAACAATGTCGAGGTCGGGGAAGATGCTCTGTTGCCGGGTGTCGAAGGTCTGAAAGGGCCGTTTGGCTGCCTGAACCGCGCACGATACGGTATCGCCTGGGGATCGATGGGCGCAGCCGAGGCCTGCTGGCACGCCGCGCGGCAATACGGTCTGGACCGAAAACAGTTCGGTCGCCCTTTGGCGCAAACGCAGCTGTTCCAGCTGAAGCTTGCGAACATGCAGACCGAAATCGCCTTGGGCCTTCAGGCCGCTCTGCGCGTGGGTCGTCTGATGGACGAAGCCCGCGCAGCACCCGAGATGATCAGTCTGATCAAGCGCAACAATTGCGGCAAGGCACTTGAGGTCGCACGCCACGCACGTGACATGCACGGCGGTAATGGCATCAGCCAGGATTTCCACGTGATCCGCCACATGGTGAATCTGGAAACCGTGAACACCTATGAAGGCACGCATGATGTTCATGCCTTGATCTTGGGTCGCGCACAAACGGGCCTGCAAGCCTTCGCCTGAGGACGACAAAAATGGATCGCGCAACCATTGTGCATGACAACTTCCTGCGCCGGGTTGCGGCACGGGATTTCCCCGCTGGCGCGACGCCGTCTGGCCCACTGACAGCGTCCGAAGCAGTCGGGCTATATCGCGCGCAATGTCTCAGCCGTGCATTGGACCGCCAAAGCCGGGCAATGCAGAAAGCGGGCCAGGGATTCTATACCATCGGCTCCTCTGGTCACGAAGGGATGGCCGCCGTGGCGGCAGCCCTGCGCCCGACAGACCCTGCTTTTCTGCATTACCGCGACGCCGCTTTTCAGATCGCCCGGTCCGATCAGGTGCCGGGGCAGAGCCCGACATGGGATATTCTGTTGTCCTTCGCTTCATCCTCTGATGATCCGATCAGCGGTGGGCGGCACAAGGTGTTGGGGTCAAAGGCGCTTTGCATCCCGCCGCAGACCTCGACCATTGCCAGCCACCTGCCCAAAGCTGTCGGCGCGGCTTATGCAATCGGGGCAGCCCGCCGTCACAAACCCGAACATGCAGAAATGCCGGATGACGCCATCGTCTACTGTTCCTTTGGTGATGCTTCGGCCAACCATTCCACTGCGCAAGGCGCGTTCAACACCGCGCAGTGGACGTCTTACCAGTCGGTTCCCCTGCCACTGCTGTTCTGCTGCGAGGACAACGGGATCGGAATTTCGACCAAGACACCACAAGGCTGGATTGCCGCAACATTCTCTCATCGACCGGGACTGAAGTATTTCACGTGTGACGGGCTCGACATTTTCGAAACCTACCGTGTCGCACAAGAAGCCGCCGCCTACGTCCGCAGCCGTAAGAAACCCGCTTTTCTGCACATCCGCACAGTGCGCCTGTATGGCCACGCCGGGGCAGATATGCCCACCACCTATATGCCAAAATCCGAGGTCGAAGCCGAAGAGGCGAACGACCCCCTGCTGCACTCCGTCCGTCTGCTGGAACAATCCGGTGCGATGCAAGCGGATGACGCGCTGAAGGTATACACCGACACCTGCGACCGCGTCACCCGCGTCGCCGACAAGGCGATCACCCGCCCTCGCCTGAAAACCGCAGGTGACGTGATGGCCAGCCTGATCCCGCCCGCACGCCCCTGCGCCCCTACCAATGGCCCGTCAGCTGAACATCGGGCTGAGGTATTCGGCGGCGACCTCAAAGCACATGCTGAACCCCAGATCATGTCACGCCTGATCAACTGGGCCCTGAGCGACCTGATGCTTGAACACGGCGAGATCGTGATGATGGGCGAAGATGTCGGGCGCAAGGGCGGTGTCTATGGCGTGACGCAAAAGCTCCAGGCCCGTTTCGGCCCTGACCGGATGATCGACACGCTGCTGGACGAACAGTCGATTCTGGGCCTAGCCATCGGGATGGCTCAGAACGGGTTTACACCCATGCCGGAAATCCAGTTCCTGGCCTATCTTCACAACGCCGAAGACCAGTTGCGCGGCGAAGCGGCCACCCTGCCCTTCTTCTCAAACGGTCAGTACACCAACCCGATGGTCGTGCGCATCGCCGGGTTGGGGTATCAAAAGGGTTTTGGCGGGCATTTCCACAATGACAACTCGGTCGCGGTGCTGCGCGATATTCCGGGGCTGATCCTGGCCTGCCCATCGAACGGCGCCGACGCTGCACGAATGCTGCGTGAATGCGTGCGGCTGGCCCGGGAAGAACAGCGGCTGGTCGTGTTTCTGGAACCCATCGCGCTCTACCCGATGCGGGACTTGCACGAAGCTGGGGACGCAGGCTGGATGCACACCTACCCCGACCCATCCGAAAGGATCGGTTTCGGCGAGGTCGGCGTGGATGGCGACGGCGACGATCTGGCGATTGTTACCTTTGGCAATGGCGTCTACCTCAGCCATCAGGCGCGCAAACCGCTGGAGGCCGACGGGATAAAAACCCGGATCATTGACATGCGCTGGTTGTCACCGCTGCCCAAAGACGCGCTGACCCGAGCCGTAAGCGGCGCCAAGCGGATATTGATCGTCGATGAAACCCGGCATCACGGTGGCGTGGCCGAAGCCCTGATGGCCCATTTCCACGAAACCACAGATGTGCCGATGGCACGTATTACGGCCGAAGACAGTTTTATCGCCACCGGCCCGGCCTATGCCGCAACTATGCCATCGAAAGACAGCATCGAGGCCGCAGCAAGATCCCTGATGGAGACGGGCAAATGAGGTCAGCAAAACAAACCGCTGTTGTCATCTGTCCGGGGCGCGGCACCTATAACAAACCTGAATTGGGGGTTCTGAGCCGCCATTTTACCGACAAAGCCCTGCTGGCCCATTTCGACGACATGCGCCGCACGCAGGGTCAGGAAACCCTAAGCGAACTGGACGGCGCAACGCGGTATTCCGTGGCAAAGCACACGCGCGGCGACAATGCCTCGGCCCTGATCTATGCCGCCACGCTGGGCGATTTTCGCACCATTGATCCAGAGAAGATCGACGTGGTGGCTGTGACCGGAAACTCGATGGGCTGGTATTCGGCCCTGGCCTGCGGGGGTGCCTTGACCGCCGAGGCAGGGTTCGAGGTGGTCAACACCATGGGAACACTCATGCAGCAGAGCCTGATTGGCGGCCAGTTGATCTATCCGTTCATGGATGCCGACTGGCAGCCGAACCCGGTACGCAAGGCCGAACTGCTGGCTCTGGTCGCTGAGATCGACGGCACCGGCGCGACCCTCACCCTGTCAATTGATCTGGGCGGGATGCTGGTTCTGGCCGGGAATGAAGCTGGGTTATCCGCCTTTGAAAACAAGGTGCCTGTGGTGCAGGAACGCTTTCCGATGCGGCTGGCCAACCACGCAGGGTTTCATTCACACCTGCAACGCCCAGTTGCCGAAGCCGGTCGCAACCGCCTTGCCGCAGATCTGTTCCGGCAACCCAATTTGCCCATGATAGATGGCCGCGGTCAGATCTGGTGGCCCGGCGCCTGTGATCTGGACGCGCTTTGGGACTACACCTTGGGTCATCAGGTGACCGAAACCTATGATTTCACAAAGGCCGTATCACAAGCCGCGAAAGAGTTTGCACCCGACATGTTCATCGTCACTGGACCGGGAACCACACTGGGCGGAGCCGTCGCGCAGTGCCTGATCCTGAGCAATTGGGATAAGATGCAGGACAAAGCAAGCTTTCAGACCATCCAACGCGAAGAACCTTCGCTAATCTCAATGGGGATCGAGGATCAACGCACACGTGTGACCTGATCTTGCACACCCTGGCGGTTCGCCCGGCGCAAACCGATCTATCGCGGGCACTCCGCTCCACTCTGTGCACCGAACCATCTGTTCAGATCCCACCCGAGCAAGCGCCCTGCATTTCAATTCCACGATTCCGGAACCGGAAAAGGCGACGGAACGCTCGGCCTTCAGGTCACTTCCCTAATGAGCTCCAAATCAATGGCCACTCAAGACCAAAGAAAACACCGGAAGCATAAATACTTGAATTCTCAGAATAATCGCGTGCACCAACCCCAGCGTATCCACGGCGTGTAGATAGGCCCGCTCGACAGAACCAACGTCACCTTCGTGTAGAACGTCATGATGATTGCTGTATGCATTCGCCAAACACGTGGACCCGGTCAAAACTTCGTCGACACTGCCAGGATAAACGGGCTCCAGGAAAACCGTTAGGCTGCCCGGCATCAAGCCAATCTGGGGATCAAGAAGACGGTCCTCCTGCCTGATCTGCCCCGAGGGTAGAACATCCTGAATATCGACTACCACCATCGGAATTACAGTGAACGGTTTGGAAAGGCAGGACATTTCGACGTAGCTCCCCACCTTGATGACAGGCGCGGAAATCTGGCCGAAACTGGCTAGGAATCGCTTATTGCTGGAGAATTTTTCAGGGATAAGGATCCCTGCAGGGCGCAAGATCGGATTGACATAGTCTCCGACCTGCAAAGTGAACTGCTCGACTGAACCATCCACACCTGCGTAGACGTAAGTTTTGGCGAGCTCTGCTTCCGCTTGTTCCAGAGTCGCTTTTGCCGCCTCCAATTCAGCAGGTATTTGTTCCTTCAAACGCTCTTGAGCGGCCAGCTGATTGGCCTTGGCAGCTTCCAACTCGTTCTGCCTCACCAAAGCCAGATTCGACGCTTTCACGAGTCGCTGTTCGAGAGCCGCACTCGAATTCTTGTCAGCAAGTTCTCTTTCCTGGTCAAGGTCATATTCTGCTTGCGCCAGATTGGCCTTCGCCATTTCCACTGTTGCACTGGCAGCCGCCAAGTTCGCCTCGGCTACAGGGGTCGAAGCTTCGGTTTGCAGAATTCTTGTATTGGCCGCGAGAACTGCAGCCTCTTGGCTGGCGCTGTCCAGACGGAAAAGAAGCTGGCCCCCTTTTACAGATTGACCGTTCTCGACCAAAACCTCCGACACCCGCCCCCCCGTTTCCGGGAGAATTGTAACCGTTCGAAAGAACGAACGGACATTCGTCGCAGATGGGTGATAGTAGAAAACAACAGTGATCAAGGCCAGCGTAAGAAGCAGACATGTCGTCAAGCCATATCTCAGCTCGTACCATACCGAGAAGAGGTTTATCTCCTGACCCCATTTCTTTCCTTGCCAGTAACGGCGAAACAGGTAATCCGGGAAAATTGTGACCAAAGAGCAAAGCAGGAACTCAAGCATTTCCGTCACTTTCCATTTTGGGTTGGGCAGTCTTCTCATCGCGGGGCGCAGCGACAGAAAGTTGAATTGCGTCAAGAGATGACGCAATCGACTTGAGCGGATTAAGAGACCGAGCTATGGATTTGATAGGGGTCAAGAAGTCGGGAAACTTGAAAGCCGCAATGACCAAGGCAATCACCCAAAACAGATTATTGTGCGTGAACAGGGCAAGCAGTGCCAATATCCCCACCACTTGAAACTGGGTATGGCCAGCTTCATGTGCGATGTTTTCCGGCACGGAATGAAGTGTAAAGTACACGGCACCTGCAACGACGAACATTCCAATAAGTGCAACCACGACCAAGATGAACAAAAGGTCGCTTCCATCGCTTGAAGGAAAAAACGCCGGCAAATGACCCGTCGCCAACGGGTGCATGCTTTGTGTCTCAGAAAGAGTACTCATACTTTATTCCTCAGTCTCGTATCTGCTGCCATCGTGCGACACCCAAAAGGCGCATTTACAGGATAGCATATTTGGCCGCGCCCGTGATTTCCGCGTCAGTTGTTGTTTGACTGGATACGTTGCAGGATGACCTCTGGATTGAACGACGATGCTACCTGTTGCGGTGGAAACTCCAAAAGACTCTTGAAAAAGTCCCTGGCCGTGGCTTGAGCGATCGTGCCGACAAACGTTCTGTCAAATGCCCACTGGTCATAGCTGTTGCTGTTGAAGTCTGCCGTTTCGAAGGGGTCTGTTCTGAGGTTGTAGAGCTTTGGGAAGCTGAGCGGGATCATAGGCTCTTGCCAAGCGCCCAAGGCAGTGCCTCGTTGCTCGCTAAAGACCAGCTTCCAATCACGGAAACGCATGGCCGCCACACCTCCGTTGTCAGTAAAATAGAAGAACTCCTGTCGAGCACCGTCCTCGGTTTCGCCAGTCAACAGAGGCAATTGATTGTAGCCATCCAGATGCACACGATATGGTCTCCCATTTAGCTCATGGCCTTCCCTCAGCTTCTCAACAATGTCTGCTTCGCCTGCGGCTGCCAGCAGTGTTGGGAACCAATCAAGATTGGACATAATCTCGTTAGACACCGTTCCAGACGGAATGCGGCCTGGCCATCGCACCGCTCCGGGAACACGATATGCACCTTCCCAATTGGTGAACTTCTCGCTCCGATAGGGAGTAATCCCACCATCAGGCCATAGGCTCGTCTGAGGCCCGTTGTCGGCATGATAGATGACAATGGTATTCTCCGAGAAACCAAGATCATCCAGTTTTCCTAGAAGAGAGCCGACCCATGCATCATGCTGCAACAAACCGTCGGCATATTTGCCTTGTCCTGAAACTCCTTTCCACTCATCAGGCACATAGGTGGGGTAGTGCATTCTGGTAGAGTTCATCCAAAGGAAAAACGGTTGGTCGCTTTCTTTTGCCAGTTCAAGAAAACCAAAGCCCTCGGAAAGCACCTCATCATCAAAGGTCTTCATGCGTTCCCGATCCAGAGGGCCTACATCCTCGATGGTCTGCGTCCCATCACCGTTTGCGACACTTCTGACAGGATTTCGAGGCCCCAGATTTTTCCTGAAGATTGGATTTCCGGGGTAATCTTCGTTTTCTAACTCGTTGTACGCATTCAGATGATACAATATTCCGAAAAAGCGATCGAACCCGTGCATTGTTGGCAAGTGTTCATCGCGATCACCCAGATGGTTCTTTCCAAATTGCGCAGTGATATACCCCTGATCCTTCAAAGCCGTGGCTATCGTCGGATTCTGTTCGTTCATTCCATTCTTGTCGCCGGGCAGGCCCACCTTTGCGAGGCCAGTTCGAACTGTGGCCTGACCGGTGATCAAGGCGGAGCGCCCTGCGGTGCAAGATTGCTCGGCATAGTAATCCGTAAAGGCCATGCCGTCTTCGAACAAACCATCAATGTTCGGTGTTTTGTAACCTCTTGAACCTCTATGATTGAAGCTGAGATCCCAGATTCCCGTATCATCACTCGTGATGATCAGAATGTTGGGCTTCCGCTCTTCGGCAAATGCAGCTCCCATGACCCCTGTCATCAGAGTTGCAACCATTACGCTTCTAATCAAGGATTTAGTCATAGCACTCCAGATCCATTCTTTGCCTTCGCCAATTCAGCGCAGCGATTATTCAGCATGGCCACCATCGACCCAATCGTTGATCATTTGAGCGAAATCTTCTCGCTTATCCTGATATGAGAAATGCCCACACTCCTCAAAAACTCGAAGTTTCGCGTTTTTTAGTCGCTCCTGGAACTTGTACGCCGTTTCCACGAGCAAGAGTTTGTCATCCTCTCCCCAAAAAATTTGGATCGGCAGATCAATTTCGCGAAGATAAGGCTCAATCGAGTCAATGATTTCCGGATAGGCTTTGAACCATTGCATGACGGCGGGTATCCTGCCACGGTAGGACGCAAAATAGTCCTCTACCTCGTCATCACTAGGAGTATAGTTTACATAGGCGAGCTTGTTGGCTCCAACCACGAATGGCCCGGCCCCTCCAATCTTGAATATCAGGCGCCACAATGGTGAAGTGACGGCCCGGTCGATGATTGAACCATTATGCGATGGGGTGACGCAAGGTCCGTCCCCCAAAACGAGACTCTTCAAACGATGATCACGATGAATGGCGTAGTGTAGCGCAACCGGCATGCCAACGTCGGGTCCAACCAGATGAAAATCCGAGATTCCAAGCTCGCGAACAAACAGATCCAGGATCTCGCTTTGAGCTTCGGTATTCATCACTTCGTGGCCGCCTTCGCTCCGGCCGAAGCCGGGAAGGTCGAGCCCGATCAACCGAAACTTTTTGGCAAGACTTGGCCAGATTTGTTCGAAGCAACGAATGCTCTGCGGTAGCGGACTCAGAAAGAGTATTGCCGGACCGCTTTCGTTGCCTGCAGCCGAGTACCTGAGGCGAAGACCCTTGATGGTCATGAACTGAAAGCTCATCTTGTAATCGGTCAACGCGTCCATTTTATCGCTGGACCTTTTCTGAACAGCTTTCAGCGCCCGATACTCGGGTGTTATGAGCATCAAACCTGACGCTATGAATTCGTTGAAGATTGCTCCGGGTATTGATGTGAACTTCATCGTCTGCCTCGCTGCTGGAGGTCAAGACTGCCTATGGCTAGGCAGGACGAGCAATCCATTGTACGATTCCGGCAAGTGAGGGGCCATCAGCGAGGAATAAATTCGGAAAGATGGAGGCCGGTGATCATCTGAACCAACTGAAACGCATGACACTGAGACTCAGCCGTTTTGAGGACTTCCGCTATGCGATTCCAGGCTGGCGGGGAGAATTCACATTGCTGTCCAAGGGTGCATTTGAGGGTAAGCTCGAGGTGGCGCAAATGCCTCACTTGAGAGCGTTTGTCGCCGAGACCAGCAGTTCGCTCCTGACAAAGGGGCCTGCTGACGAAAACAGCGTCACCATCATTCCTATCACAAGACGCTCTCAGGCAACGCGTTGGCAAGGCAGACAGCTTGAACGTGGCGACATTCTCATCAGAGGCACTGGTATTGAATATCATAACTGCACGGAAAGCTGTGCCCAAATTGAAGCGCTGATTGTCAGCAAGCGGGTTCTCCAGAACGCGATGCAAATTCTGTCTTATGGTGAATTGGACATTGATCTCGAGACTTGGACAGTTCTTCACACCAACCCTGAAGGTGCGATGCTTATTCAGCGGCAAATACAAATGCTATGCCATGGCGCAATATCGCATTTGTCACAAGCGGACACCGAGGCAAGAATCCTACGCTGTCTGGTCGAAGCGCTGCAAGAAACTCAGTTCAAATCCGAGCACACGATTGCAAACGAGAAGCAATACAAACTTGTCGCCTCAGTGATCGAATACATGCATGCAAATATTTCTGCCCCTCTGACCGCCTTGGGCCTGTGCAAAGAATTTCATGTCAGCGATCGTCTTCTTAGGCATGCTTTTCACAAGCACTATGGTATGGGACCAATAGCATTTTTGAATGCGACTAGAATAAACCATGTAAAAAAATGTCTGGCATACAGTAGCCCTCATGATGTTCAGGTGTCAGACGTATTACGGGCACACGGCGTAAAAAGGCCAGGAACCTTTTCCCGCAAGTATTTCGACTACTTTGGAGAAAGGCCCAGTGAAACACTTGGAATACGCAAATATTGACCGCTTTTGAACATTGTTTTTGCAGACAGGTTGCCCATGGATGAATACACCCTCAGAATAACTGAGTCATCCAACCTTGGTATTTGTCGATCAATTTTGGGCCAAGCGATCCATGCCTAGAAAACGAGAGGTGACATTTCTGATCTTCTTTGACTGAAGTAACACCAGAAATTTGGATAGTTGGTTATTCGGCGTTGGGGACAGCCATCCTGTACAAAAAAGGGCGTCCAAATATGTCTGGCAGCGCCTTGCGCTGCGCTGCCGCGACTAGTTCCGCAATTTATCAGGCGTTCGACAGCGGAGTTCGGTAAAACCGCATCACGGCGCAGGCCTTTGACCTCGGTCGATGTCACAGCACGTATGCGAACAGGTTTTGAACCATATGCGACCGCGTTGATCGCGGGCGCGGTGAGGCCCGAAAACTACGGGTATATTGAAAGGGAGATCCTTAAGCACGTTGTCTTGCTTGGTCGAAAAATCGATCCACGAGATGGTGCGCAGGAGTTCACTAACTGGGATGAACTGACGTCAATTGTGATAGATTTTCTTGGCGGATCCGGTCCGAAAAATCAGCTTTAACCTCAAGCGAGTACCCAATAACAACTGGGTGTTACCGTATTAACCGACAAACGTATAGAGCTACCTATCCCAGCAAATCACAGTCGTCAGTTCTCTTCATCAGTGCCCGAACAGCACTGGCAACCTTGTCTGCTCCAACATTGCTTGCGTCGTTCCTCCAAATACCGACTGACGCATACGGGAACGCCCGTAAGCGCCCATAACAATGAGGTCGGCCCCCAGTTCTTGTGCGCGTTCCTGAATGCAGTGTTCTATTGAATTCCCGCCGCATGGGAACTGCGACACGGTCACGGTGCAACCGTGATGGCTGAGCCATCCAGCTAAGCCAGTTCCGGGCAATTGACCTTCTACGTCATCAAGCGACGGCAAATCAAAACACCCTATCACAACTTCGTTGGCCGCCAGAAGAATGGGTAAAGCTAAATGCGCAGCCCTAGACGCAGGCAGGCTATCATTCCATGCCAAAAAAATGCAGTCGCGTTGGGCAAACGGATCTCCATTTATCATCAAGGCGACCGGCGAATGGAACAATACTCCGTACGCGATCTTACTAAACAAATCGGGTTCTTTTCGCAACTCAGCGTCTAGAAAGGCGATATCAGAGCTATTGGCTTGGCCAGCCACAAGATGCTGTAGCTCTGTTCCAGATCCCATAAAGGTTATTACATTTGCAGATACGCTCTGCTCGACCAGAAGCGCTTCAACTTCCGTGGCGCGGGACTTCAAGGCGGCATTTTTTGCGTCAAGAATATCCAACCAGTTTGAAGGGAGACCCGCCTCAACAAACCTGTTTGATCCATACTTTAGGTAAGGCAGGTTGGGTAGGTCCACGATCAACACGCAAATCAAGTGACTGTTCTGATCACGGGCAGTTTCAGCGCATTCCAAAATCGACGCGTCGTCAACATCAACTCCTACATAATATGCCACTGTTCTGTATTGCATTCCCGACCTCCGTCTGGAATTTCAATTCGCCCAAGAGCCGTGCGCACGGCTTAAACCAACGAAGAGACAATATTGTTGGTCTTTCTTCTTACTTCGGCAACATAAAGAACTCTTCCAGCACAATCTTGCCTTTTGCCACCGAATACACTGCGGTCCCGCGCAACGTAATACGGTCACCCGTAGTCTTCTCAAGCGCTTCAGCCCTGAATTACCATTGACTGTACCATTCCTTGCTCGTTCAAATCTTGACAAGGATCAATAAGTGTATCGATGGATACTGTGCAGCCGGTTCGAACCAGTCTCGGCTAGGCTCGTAGACTTGCCTTTTAGGCCGCACCAAGTTCGCGCCACTCGGCGAGAGTGACGGTGCATATTAGCCAGAAGGCATCTCTGCTGGCTAGCGATCTTTCCTGGTTGAAGTGATTGGAGGCGTAGGAATGAACGACGGCGAACTTCTACTAACTTCGCGTCCGCATTAACCGCTGGTTCGTATGTCGCGGATAGCGGACGTTCATTCATTTGTCAGCGTGATTTCATGCACTGATGCCCGAGTTGCGGGCGAAATCGCCTGAGGCCCGCGATCTGAAAGAAGTTGTGGCAGAACAGGCCCTGGAACTGCGCCTGCTCAAAAAAAGCATGATCGCGGATGGGGGCGACGACGAATGAGGTATCCCGCATCCGAAAAACTGGAGATCATCCGCCTCGTCGAAGGTTCGCATCTCCCGACCAAGCGCACTTTGGAAAAGCTGAGCATCCCGAAGACCACCTTTTATCTCTGGTATGACCGGTATCTGTCGGGTGGTCCTGAGGCGCTTGAGGATCGTAGTTCTAAGCCATCACGTGTCTGGAACCGCATTCCCACGCCAGTGCGCGAGAAGATCAAGGACCTGGCTCTTAAGGAAAGCGATCTGTCGCCGCGCGAACTGGCCGTGCAATTCACCGACACGGAAAAGTACTTTGTGTCAGAGGCTTCGGTCTATCGCATTCTCAAGTCTTACGACCTGATCACCAGCCCGGCCTATGTGGTTCCATCGGCGGCTGACGAGTTCCGGGACAAAACCACTCGGCCGAACCAACTCTGACAGACCGACTTCACTTACCTGAAGGTCATCGGCTGGGGCTGGTTCTATCTATCGACATCCTCGATGATTATAGCCGCTACATCATCGCCTGGAAGCTCTGCACGACGATGAAGGCCAGTGATGTCACCGATACGCTGATCCTAGCTTTGCAGGCTTCGGGCTGTGCCCAGGCGACCGTCTTCCACAAGCCAAGGCTGCTCAGTGATAACGGATCCAGTTATATCTCTGGTGAACTTGCTGAATAGCTGGAAGATAAGGAAATGGATCATGTCCGAGGGGCGCCATACCATCCGCAAACTCAGGGAAAGATCGAGCGCTGCTCCAGACCTTGAAGAACCGCATCTTGCTGGAAAACTACTACCTGCCCGGTGATCTCAGGCAGCAGATCGATGCTTTCGTCGATCACTACAACCAACGGCGCTATCACGAGAGCCTGCAAAACTTCACCTCGGCCGATGTCTACTTCGAGCGCGGCCACACCGTTCTGAAACAACGAGAAAGGATCAAACGGAAGAAAATCGAAACCCGGCGATTGCTTCACCGCAAATCTGCCGCATAATCAAACCAAACAGATGCGCCAGATCCTCTCTTAGCTCAGGCGGCCATCTGTCCCAATATCCCTGACGACGGACAGGAGGAGAATATGCAGGTTTATCGAGGGATTTTACTGGCACTGTTAGTCACGGGGCCTGCACTAGCGCAGGAGGTCAGCGTCGGTGAGGGAAGTGACTTGTATCGGACGTATTGTTGGCAGTGTCACGGTTTCGAAGCGACCGGAGACGGACCAATGGCGGAAATGCTTGCTATTCGTACAACCGACCTTACCAAATTGGCAGGCGAAAACGACGGTGTGTTTCCGATAGTTCGCATAGCTGAACAGATTGATGGTCGTTCACAATTGCTCGCCCATGGGGGCGAAATGCCAATCTTTGGCGCGGTGTTTGAGACAGACCAACAAATCGCAGTGGCTCTACCTAATGGGCAACCTATGATGGTAGGCCTGCCGTTGGCGAATTTGCTCGCCTTTCTTGAATCGATCCAGTCTGAATAGTCACTGACCAATCTGCTCATCCGTGTCAGCCGTTCGTCTGATTGACATGAGAGTCAACGGCGGCCCCAACACCTCGAAGGCCACAGTACTGGCTAGAGTAAAGGCCATGATCAACGCGGCCCAATGTGGAAATTGCTCTCCGGCGACGAGGGCCATTCCTACCGCGACACCGGCCTGTGGTAACAAAGCTGGACCGTACCAGCCGGTCTGACGGCTAGGCAGGCCGCCAAGTCTCGCTCCGCAGTAACCTCCGACGAGGCGGGCGACGGCGCGCAAGAATAGGAAAAGAGCACCAGCCCAGCCCATCAAGCCGAAGGCTTCAATTTCCAGCGTGGCGCCAGCCAGTAGGAAGAACAAAATCATGAACGGCCACTGAATGTGCTCGATCTCATGAAAAGCACGGTCATGATGGCGGGCAAGATTTCCGATCACTGCGCCCGCAACCATGCCTGCGACAAGGAACGAAACTTCTAGCCACAACGAAAGGCCTGCTGTCAGAAAGACGATTCCCACCGCTTCGGCTTGCATCGGCTCTCCTGGGTTTAAGCGGCCAGTTAGGTAAGCGGATGGCACGCCTAGTGCGGAACCCAAAAAAATAGCCCCTCCGAAATCCCACATCGCTGTGGTCGTGATGGTGGCCCAACCGTCCGAATGACCGGCCAGAACCAATGCGACGCTGAAAACGATCAGACCCCAAGCGTCATCAATTGCGACTATGCCCTTTAATGTCTCGGTGAAGCTGTTGGACACCCCAGATTGTTTGATCACGTCCGTCATGGCGGCCGGAGCCGTAGCCGTAGCAATTGCCGCCAGCACCAACGCCAACCCGAAGGGTACGCCAATTGCGGTCAGTCCAGCAGACACAATAACAAGGGTTGCAACCACGATTGAAATCGAAATCGTCAGAATGGCTCGGCCATGCCGTACCAGGTTCTCGCATGTCAAAGATCCTCCAAGAAGGAACGCGACCATCGTCAAGGCCACAATGGATATCTCGTCGAACCACATTGCAACGCCGAGTGGGATCAACCCCATTCCGGCGTTCCCGGCGATCAGACCGAGGAAAAGTAAGGTTGTAACACGAGGAAGATGCGTGGCCCGGCCAAGTTGGTCGGCCGCGAATCCGGCAAGGAAGAGGACACCAAGGGTAATCAGAAAGCCGGCAATGTGCATAGAAAACCAAACGTTAAGTTCTTATCTAGACTACTCTAACTCCAACACTGTCCTCTAGGAACCGATGTCGGAGAGAATGTGAGTGTCCCGTTGCAGCCTATGCCGAGGGTACTAAAAATAAGGGATATTGATCTGTATTAAGGCGAAAGCGCGCCGCAGGTAGCACAATAGCTCATTCAGTAGATGAGGAGGAGTTTTCGATGTCGACAAAGAAATCCAACACAAATAACCCGACCTCACTTTTGGATGTTTTCAAGCAAATGCAGCCGCCCATTTCTGGCAACCCGGCCTTCGGTGCCCAGATCGAACAATTTTGGGACGCGCAAGAGAAATTGCTCGAAGAAACAGAGGCCTTTGCGCAGCATTGGTTCGAACGGCGTCATGAGGCGGTCCGGACGGCTCTAAAAGCTGCACGCAATGTGTCTTCCGCGAACCCGTCCGATCCTTCTAAAGCCTTTCAGAGCATGGCGGAGTGGCAGCGCCATTCGGCGGAGCGGTTGGTTGCTGACGCTCAGGAATGGTTCGAAACCGTGTCCCGTTGTGCATCTTATGTCGCTGAAACCGAAGCTGAAGCTGTTGAGAAAACAGTTGATGATGTTGTAGCCGCTACAAAGGGCGCGGGGAAATCTTCAAAGTCTGAGCCTGTGTAGGTTTCCTGCTGCCGAGGAACCAAACTGGATTCATCGAAGCAGTAGATAGGAGGTCAAATGTACAAGAATATCCTGATCCCGGTTGCTCTGGACCAAGAATACGACACACAAGCGTCGTTTGAAGTCGCGCGCCAATTGGCTGATGCGGACGCTGTATTCACTGTGATACACGTCCAAGAGCCAATTCCGGCGTATGTAGGGTCTCAGATTCCCAGCGAAGTACTTGCCAATACGCGGCATGAAATCCTGGAAAACCTGCATCAAACTGCTTCTGAAATTCCAGGCGCGAAGGCTCGGCTCATCTCTGGGCACGCGGGTAGGGCTATTGTAGACTTCGCAAATGAGAGCGACGCGGATTGCATCGTCTTGGTTTCGCACAAGCCTGGTTTTGAGGACATATTTTTAGGTTCCACTGCGAACAGAGTCGTGCATCACGCCAGGTGCTCGGTTCACGTAATTCGCTGAACCAAACCTTGCGGTGCGAGATCTTGATCGAATGGCCTCTTTCTTCGTTAGTGTTGATTGTCACTGAGCGGCAATTCAGGAGACGAATTTCCGCTCCTGACGTAGAATTTTTCCTGTGGTGGTCCGCGCTTCGACGGCAGCATCAGCTAGACCGGTGTGTTTGTGGGCTTCACTGTACGCGCAGCCATCGGTGACGCGAAAGCTAACCTTGAACTTGCTAAGATCCGAAAACCACGTGCACCGTGGCAATGGGTCAAAGGTTCAAAAGCCAAGAGCGAGGCTAGAACAATCCTGACAAATTAGAACGTTCGCTTGCCACCTTACAGGTCGGCGCCAACTCCAATCGCAGGCTCGTGCAATGCGCGGGCCTCATTCTTGTCGGCGGAGAGAACTTTCTTGCCAACAGTAACCTGACCGTTCATCAGAAAGGGGAGCAGCCAGTCGCGCAGGTTTGCAAGTTCTTGGTTCTGTTTCTTCAACTCAACCTGTTGTTGAAGCATGGGGCTGACAAGCTCGTCGAACTTTTGCAGGTGTTCAGAAGGCGGATCAATGACGCGACTCTGCTTCAAGTGATCTTGGGTAATGTGTCCCATCGTCGTTTTGCGCCGTTCCGCCATCATTTTGAGATGGGCGAGGTAGTTTCGCAGCTGGAAATACACCCAAGGCTTAGTATGACCCAAGGGAGTCACCTTGAAGGTGTGTTGATTAAGAGCGCCGCGACCACCAGCCCAAATCATAACTTCAAGTGTCGCCGACCAAGAAAAGAGGATGTCACCATTTTCAACGATGGCAGCGGAAGGCAAATCAGTTTTCGCTCTTTCTGTGCCTTTGTTGAAACCCTCACCCATCTCTCGAATTTTGATTACCGGTAGATAAGATTCCCCTGTTGGCCGATGCTTTTGCATGGCCAAGCCATTGAAGTAGTTAGCAATGCTCCATAGCGATGTAGCTCCCCAACCCTCGAGAACTTCGCGCTTGAGTTGGTCGCACCAGATCATTTTGCCGCCTGACGACTTATAGGGTTTGCCGCTCTCATCAGGGAAGTCGAACTGAATGAACCAATAGTCATAGATCAGCTTGGCCATCGCCTCGAGCTCAGCGTTGATCTTTGTCCGTCGTCAGGGATTTTGGGACAGATGGCGCTCTGATCTAAGAGAGGATGTGGCTCATCTGGTTGGATTGATTA
>NZ_JBXWQP010000045.1:0-4348 GCF_059612445.1 Ruegeria sp. TASC047 | reverse complement strand
ACCAACAGAGGAAAACCATGAAACGGACGACATCATTTTATTCGGCATTGGCGGTCGGTTTACTGACTGCGACGGTTGCGGCATCGGAGACGGAACTGACAGTTTACACCGCCGTTGAGGCGGAGGATCTGGCGAGGTATGCAGAGACGTTCAACCAGAGTAACCCGGATATCAAGATCAACTGGGTTCGGGACTCGACGGGGATCATCACCGCGAAACTGCTGGCTGAACGGGACAACCCACAGGCGGATGTGGTCTGGGGGTTGGCTGCGACCTCTCTGCTGCTGTTGAAATCCGAAGGGATGCTGGAGCCTTATGCCCCGGCTGGCGTAGACAAGCTGGATGCGAAATTCGTCGATGGTGACAACCCGCCTGCCTGGGTTGGCATGGACGCCTGGGTTGCCTCGGTTTGCTACAACACGGTTGAGGCAGAAAAGGCCGGGCTGAAGCCGCCCACTTCGTGGAAGGACCTGACTGATCCGATGTACAAGGATCAGGTGATCATGCCGAACCCGAATTCCTCGGGCACGGGGTTCCTTGATGTGTCCAGCTGGCTTCAAATGTTTGGCGAAGAAGGTGGCTGGGAATACATGGATGCGCTGCACGAGAATATTGCGCGCTACACCCATTCCGGCTCGAAGCCTTGCAAACTGGCGGCGGCGGGCGAGATCCCGATTGGTATCTCTTTTGCGTTCCGTGGGGCGAAGTCCAAAGCTGATGGTGCACCGCTGGAGATCATTGTGCCTTCGGAAGGCGTCGGCTGGGACATGGAAGCAACCGCAATCGTTGCCGGTACCGCAAATCTGGAAGCCGCGCAGAAGCTGGTGGACTTCACCGTCACCAAAGAGGCCAACGAGATGTACAATACCGGCTATGCGGTCGTGGCGTATCCCGGCGTTGCAAAACCGGTTGAACACTTCCCAGAAGGTCTTCTGGATGCGATGATCAACAATGATTTCGAGTATGCCGCCAACAATCGCGCGGCAATCCTGAAGGAATGGCAGTCTCGCTATGACGGAAAGTCTGAAGCGAAATAATTCCATTGGCAGGAGGGGCTTTTGTGCCTCTCCTGCCCGCCACTCTCTTGTTCCCACCAACACAACCAACTCACCCGGCGCGCACCGGCCAGGATCGGTCGTGCCCGAGGTGCAGATGTGAGGACCTCTCCCGTGCTTCAGAAAACACCACCCGGTGAACTGTATCTCAGCATCCAGAATTTGTGGAAAGCGTTCGGCAGCTTTCTGGCACTCAAGGACATCTCTCTTGAAATCAAAGAAGGTGAATTCATTTGTTTCCTTGGCCCGTCCGGCTGCGGCAAGACCACCTTGTTGCGGGCGATTGCCGGGCTGGATCTGCAGACCAAGGGTACGGTTATGCAGGATGGCAAGGACGTCTCCAACCTGCCCCCGTCCGAGCGTGATTTCGGGATTGTGTTTCAGTCCTATGCGCTGTTCCCGAACCTGACGATCGAAAAGAACATCGCATTTGGCCTTGAAAACACGGGCCGCAGCAAGTCGGATATCGCAGTTCGGGTGAGCGAGCTGTTGAACCTTGTTGGTCTGCCGGATCAGGGCAGGAAATACCCGGCACAATTGTCCGGTGGCCAGCAGCAGAGGATTGCGCTGGCCCGCGCCATTGCAACCAATCCCGGTTTGCTGCTGCTGGACGAACCCCTGTCGGCGCTGGACGCCAAGGTGCGCGTTCACCTGCGGCATGAGATCAAGGAATTGCAGCGCAAGCTGGGTGTGACCACCGTGATGGTGACGCACGATCAGGAAGAAGCGCTGGCCATGGCCGACCGCATCGTGGTGATGAACCACGGGGTGATTGAACAAGTTGGATCGCCCACGGAGATCTACCGCGAACCGGCCAACCTGTTCGTGGCCGACTTTATCGGTGAAATGAACCAGATCCGATCTCAGGTCACCAAAGGCGGGCGGTTGAGCGTCGGGGAAAAGACCTTTGCCTGCCTCAGCCACACGTTCAATGATGGCACTCCGGTCATCGCAGCCATTCGTCCCGAAGACATCATCCCTCATGAAGCTGGTTATCTTGACACGGGCGGCAATCGGAACTGCATCGAGGTCACGCTTGATGAAATGGAGTTTCTGGGCTCGTTCTGGCGCTGTCGCCTGAACAACGAGCGGTTCGGATCTTCTGAACTGATCGCGGATTTTTCGATCAACGCCGTGCGTCGTCTTGAGCTGGAAGAGGGGTGCAGCATGGTGATCGAGCTTCCCGAGAACCGCCTGATGGCGTTTGACCTTCCGGAGGCTGCGGCATGAGCACGATGTCGACCAATCACGACACATTGCCTGTCGGGCCGGATATCAGGCCCAAGCTCAGCCGCGATGACATCCTGATGCGCGGAAGCATGATGGTGATCGCGCTCTATCTGATCGTGACACTGGCGCTGCCGCTTTACACGATGCTTTCCAAGTCCTTCTCGACCTACCGGGTCGAGCTGTCCCAGTATGAGTTTCAGGTCAGTGATGAAGCGGGTGTGTTTGACGGAACGATCCTGACGGCTGACGAACTGAACAGGCAATTGGGGGTGTATTCCGACACCGATCTGACAACCGGCTCGGACGGGCGTTTGCCGGTGACCGGGTTTTTTCCGGATTTCAGCTTTCGCAGCCCGGTCATGTACCAGATGCGGAACACGACGGAGGCCGGGCGCTTTCTGGTCGGGTCGACTTTGAACGCAGGCACCGATTGGGTCGAGCTTGATTCCAACACGTTCCGCCGGGTGCAGATGCGGCCGGTTCAAGCGCGGGGTCTGGGCAACTTCATCAACTACTTCTCAACCCCGGCCCTGTTCAACTCGATCAAGAACTCCCTTTGGATTTCGGTTGTCAGCACAATCGTTACGGTGACGCTGGCGTTCTGGTTTGCCTATGCGCTTAACCGAAGCTGCATGCGGTTCAAGGGGGTCTTTCGCCTGATCGCGATGGCGCCGATTCTGGTTCCCTCGCTGCTGCCGGGCATCGCGCTGGTCTACCTGTTCGGCAATCAGGGGATGATCAAGGAGTTGCTGTTCGGCGCCAGTATCTACGGCCCCATAGGCATCGTGATCGGATCGGTCTTCTTTACCTTTCCACACGCGTTCCTGATCATATCGACCGCGCTCGCGATATCGGATGCGCGGTTGTACGAGGCCGCTGTCAGCTTGCGCTCAACCCCCTGGCGGACATTCTGGACCGTTACCATACCCGGCGCGCGCTATGGCCTGATTTCCGCAGCCTTTGTCGTGTTCAATCTGGTGATCACCGATTTTGGCCTGCCAAAGGTGATCGGCGGCCAGTTCAACGTGCTTGCCGTGGATATCTACAAACAGGTGATCGGCCAGCAGAACTTTGAGATGGGCGCCGTGGTCTCGGTGGTTCTGGTCATCCCCGCAATTCTGGCTTTTGCCATCGACCGGATGGTTCAGTCCAAGCAGGTGGCGCTGCTGTCTGCGCGCTCGGTTCCATATCAGGCAACACCAAACCCAAAGACTGATCGCATATTCCTGATCTACTGCAGTTTGATCGGCCTGTTCATCGTTGGTCTTCTGGCCGTGTGTCAGTTTGCGGCGCTGATCAAGTTCTGGCCCTACGATCTGAGCCTGAGCCTCAAGAACTACCAGTTCGACAAGATGGATGGCGGCGGCTGGGGGTCGTATTTCAACTCGATCAAACTGGCTTTCCTGACGGCGGTGATCGGCACGACGGTTGTCTTCTTCGGGGCGTATCTGGTGGAAAAATCGAACGGCTTCAAAACCGGGCGGTCGATCTTTCAGATGTTCGCCATGCTGCCGATGGCCATTCCGGGCATGGTTCTGGGACTGTCGTATATCTTCTTCTTCAACAACCCGTCCAATCCGTTCAATGCGATCTACGGCACCATGGCGATCCTGGTGGTTTGCACGGTGACGCATTTCTATACCGTATCGCACCTGACGGCGGTCACCGCTCTCAAGCAGATGGATAAAGAGTTCGAGTCGGTGTCGGCCTCTCTCAAACAGCCAACAATGAAGCTGTTTGCCCGCGTGACGGTGCCGGTCTGCCTGCCTGCGGTGCTGGACATCTCGATCTATCTGTTCGTCAACGCGATGACGACCGTGTCGGCGGTTGTGTTCCTCTACTCACCCAAAACCACACTCGCGTCCATCGCGGTGCTGAACATGGATGATGCCGGGGATATCGCACCCGCAGCCGCAATGGGCATGATGATCTTCTACACCAACGCAGCCGCCCGGATCTTTCATCTGATGGCATCAAAAGGCATCCTGGCCCGCACACAGGCCTGGCGCAGCAGGTAATCCACACAAAAACTCAATATCCCCGCAGATCACATATCTGCGGGG
>NZ_JBXWQP010000044.1:0-78013 GCF_059612445.1 Ruegeria sp. TASC047 | reverse complement strand
AGATCAGCCATGTTCACCGCTCGTTTTTCGAACCGTGAATCACGCAACCCCGCAGAAATCAATGGGTCCTGACCCTAGCTGTGACGTCCAACACCGCTGCTCATGTGCGAAGCAAAGCCTTGCCATGGGTCAGACCATTCACCTTCTCCAGGATAGCGTCCGCGTCAATGCAATGGTGCCGATAGAGGTCGCCAATTGTCCCTGTCTGACCAAAATGTTCGACCCCCAATGGGATGGTCTGATGTCCCTGTACGGCACCCAGCCAAGACAATGTCGCGGGGTGTCCGTCAATCACGGTAACCAGCTTGCAGTGGCGCGGCAGACCGGACATCAAAGTTTCGATGTGAGACCGAGCCGCCTGATTGCCGCGCGAACGCGCCCGTTGCGCTGCCGTCCACCCAGCGTTTAGCCGGTCTGCCGAAGTCACCGCCAGCACTCCGATGTCTTTGCGTCCTTCGCCCATCACGCCAGCGGCTTTGATCGCTTCGGGTGCAACGGCCCCCTGATAGGCGATTACGACCTCGCAATTCGGCCCCGGTTTTCGCAACCAGTATGCGCCATCAATAGCACCTTGACGGAACTCATCGTCCACGCGTTTGCCAGGCTGTTCAATCGGGTTTGTCGTCAAGCGCAGATAAACCGAACCGCCTGTTTCGTCACGCAGCCAGGTGCGTTCGTCCGGTTGCCCTTCACCGTTACGCTGCAGATAGTCAAAGGCCCACTCCATTATCACCGCCAGTTCATCAGCAAAGGCTGGCTCAAAGGCCGCCAGCGCGTCCTGGCTCATCCCGATCAAAGGTGTGCCAATGGATTGATGCGCGCCGCCTTCTGGGGCCAGCGTTATGCCCGAAGGCGTGCCGACCAGCATAAAGCGCGCATCCTGATAACAAGCATAATTGAGCGCATCGAGGCCACGGCTGACAAAGGGGTCATACACAGTACCGATCGGGATTAGCCGCTTGCCGAACAGGGAATGCGAAAGGCCCGCAGCGCCCAAAAGCAACATGAGGTTCATCTCGGCAATACCAAGCTCGATATGTTGCCCTTCGGGAGTAAATTCCCATTTTGCCGTCGAGGGGATACGATGCTCAATAAAAGCGTCGGCTTGCTCGGATCTGGCAAACAGTTTGCGCCGGTTTACCCACGGGCCAAGGTTTGTTGTGCCTGTGACATCAGGAGACGTCGTCAGGATGCGCTCGGCCAATTGGCTGTCGCCTTTCGACAAGTCATCCAAAATCTTGCCGAAAGCCATTTGGGTAGAAATTTCGCGGCTTGTGTCAATGTCAATAGATGGAACATCCAGCTTGTCATCGAAATAGCGTCGCGGACCTTTGGCAAAGAAGGGAACTTTCGACAGAAAGTCTTTCAGCGCCTCCGGGTCCTGCACTGCCGCAAGCGGCTCCCATTCCTCGCCGGCGGGCACGCCCATATGTTCTTGCCACGCGACGAACTGGCTGTTGTTCATCAGCCCGCCGTGGTTGTCCTTGTGGCCCGCAATTGGCGTGCCCCATCCCTTGACAGTGTAGGCCAGGAAACAGGTAGGGCGGTCATGTTCGATGGCGGCAAAAGTTTGGGCCATGGTCTCAACGCAGTTGCCGCCGAGGTTTTCCATCAATGCAGCGAGTTCGGCATCTGTGCGCCGTTCGATCAGCGCCGTCACATCCCCCTGATCGCCAAGATCGTCCATGAGGCGCTTTCGCCAAACCTCGCCACCCATGAACGTCAGGGCCGAGTATTCCTGGTTCGAGCAGGCATCAATCCAGTCTCGCAGCCGATCGCCGCCAGGTTCTTTGAAGGCCGCGCGCTGCAACACGCCGTGCTTCACGCGCACAACATCCCATCCGAAGGCATCAAAGATTTTTTCGATCCGTTCGAACAATCCTTCACGAACGATGCCGTCAAGCGACTGCCGGTTGTAGTCGATAATCCACCACGTGTTACGCAGGCCGTTTTTCCAGCCTTCCTGCAATGCTTCGTATACGTTGCCTTCATCCAGTTCAGCGTCGCCTACAAGCGCCACCATGCGCCCCATCGGGGCTTCTGCCCCCCAGTTTTTGGCCTTGACGTAGTCCTGAATGATCGAAGCAAACGAGGTGATCGCGACACCCAAACCTACCGAACCTGTCGAGAAGTCGACATCATCGATATCCTTTGTCCGGCTGGGATAACTTTGCACGCCGCCAAACCCGCGAAAGTTTTCCATCTTTTCGCGGGTCTGGTTGCCCATGAGGTACTGCATCGCGTGGAAAACCGGTGACGCATGCGGTTTGACCGCAACCCGATCTTCCGGACGCAAAGCCGAAAAGTATAGCGCAGTCATGATCGAAACCATCGACGCGGACGACGCTTGATGACCACCGACCTTGATCCCATCCACCTTGGGTCGGATATGATTGGCATGGTGGATCATCCAATGCGACAACCACAGCAGACGCTGTTCGACGATTTTCAACAGCTTGGGATCATACGGCATGGTGGTCTCCGGGTTCATGCGGCACTGCGGGCAGGGTAGGGCAAAGCTTGCTCTAAATCTGCAAGGATATCATCAACGTCTTCCAGCCCGACGGAAAGACGGATCAGACCGTCGCTGATCCCATGTTCTGCCCGTTCTTCCGCAGTATAAGTCGAATGAGTCATGGATGCCGGGTGCTGAATCAGGGTTTCTGCGTCCCCCAAGGACACGGCGCGCTGGATCATGTTCAGGCGGTTCATGAACTCGATGCCACCGGACAGGCCAGACTTGATTTCAAAGGCGATCATGGCCCCAGGCTGCGACATCTGCCGTTGTGCGACATCGTGCTGGGCAAAACTCTCAAGCCCCGGGAAATAAACCTCACTGACGGCCGGGTGTGCCTGAAGGTAATCGGCGACAACCTTGGCGGACGCACAGTGGCGATCCAGTCGCAGGTTCAGTGTCTTCAGTCCACGCAGGATCAGCATTGCGTTGAAAGGTGCCATCACTGCGCCTGTCATGTCCTTCATGCCGACAAGCCGGATCTCAGAAATCTGCTCGGCGGTTCCGACCACAAGACCCGCGACCACATCGCCATGCCCGCCCAGATATTTGGTGGCGGAGTGCAGGACGATATCCGCGCCGTGCTCGATCGGGCGGGTCAGATATGGGCTGGCATATGTATTGTCGACCACAACCTGTGCACCGACAGAATGTGCAATCTCTGAACTGGCAGCGATATCCACCAAGCGCATGTTTGGATTGGCTGGGGTTTCGAAATAGACGACGCGGGTTTTTTCAGAAACAGCGGCTTTCAGGTTCGCAGGGTCCGTCATGTCTACATGGGTAATAGTGACACCCCATTTTGCCAGACCGTGGCGCATGAAAGCGAATGTGCAGCCGTAGAGCGTCTTGTCGACAATGACTTCGTCACCTGGCGACAGCAGGGTCCAAAGTACGGCGGTAATTGCGCCCATCCCGCTGGACAGTGCAAGCCCAGCCTCGGCACCTTCCAGCACGGCAATACGCTTTTCAAGAAGGTCACAAGTAGGGTTCGATATCCGACTATAGATATGACCTGCGCGCTCACCAGCAAACATTTCACCGCCGGCCTCTGCGGTTTCGAAGGAGAAGGTTGAGGTCAAGTGGAGGGGCGGGGTCAGCGCACCATCGTTTTCAAATGGATTGTAGGCATGATGAATGGCGCGAGTGGCAAATCCGGTTGTGTGGGTCACGGTGAGCTCCTGATTTAAGTTGTTACCACTTTGCGCCTTTACTTTGAGCAATGGGTTGCAAATAATGCCACATTAATTGTGAATATTGGCATATTATGCTAAATCTGGAGGGAAAATGGACGCCAAAGACAGACAGATCATTCGAGCATTGCAGCGGGACGGGCGTATGACGAACCAGAATCTTGCTGATGAGGTCAATCTGTCTCCTTCGCCGTGTCTGCGACGGGTCAAAAACCTTGAGGCCAGCGGTGTCATCAAGGGGTACAGTGCCGATGTGGACGCTGCTGCATACGGGATGGCGATAACCGTCTTTGTCCGTATCCGGCTTGAGCGGCACAATGAAACAGATGTGCAGAAATTCGAAAAACGCGTTCGAATGATCGATGAAGTTCTAGAATGCCATGTGCTGACCGGCGCAATGGATTACCAGTTGCGGGTATTGGTATCGGACCTCGAAGCATACGAAGACTTTATTCGAAACCGAATTCACCCGATCGGTGGAATAGCTTCGATCGACACCAGCTTTGTTTATGGAACAGTCAAGAAAACATCGGTTTTTCCGGCCTGAGAAAGTTTGAATTCTCACAAGTGACCCTTAATATTGAGTTCCAGATTGTTAGGATGCGGAAGAACCGGATTCGAGTTTCCGAGACTGTGAGAGTTTGCCGTTAGGCGAAAATCGCCAACTGGATACACCCAAAAAAAGCAACATAATCATTGTTACGCGCGCCTTCTGTGTACCCGCAAAGTTAAAGTGTCCCACATCTGCAAAGTAGAAGTGTCACACTCTGCCCCAATGATAACAGGCAGAGAGTATGGGGTCTGCTCCGGTTGAGTGCAGAATGACGCCCTAAGCGCCGAGCACGCGTTTCCCATAGTCACGCAGGTTGCCTTTGGGATCAACATACCGGTAGAGCGTGACGGGCTTAACTCCAAGTTCTTTGCAAAGCTCCGCGACGGATGTATCGCGGTTTGCCATTGCGGCCTGGGCCATGCGCACCTGGGCTTTACTCAGCGCAAATTTGCGGCCGCCCTTCCGGCCCCTGGCGCGCGCAGCGGCAAGGCCAGCCATGGTGCGTTCTCGGATCAGTTCGCTTTCAAACTCGGCCAATGCGGCAAAAATCCCAAACGAGAGGCGCCCGGCGGCAGTCGTTGTGTCGATCTGTGCGCCCTGGCCGGTAAGAACCTTGAGGCCGACGCCGCGCTCTGACAGCAAGGTCGTCGTTTTCACAAGATGGTTCAGGCTACGGCCCATTCTGTCCAATTTCCAGATGACCAGGACATCACCTTTACGCAGGGCCTTCAGACAAGCTTCGAGACCGGGGCGGTCATCTTTCTTGCCTGAGGCCTGATCTGAATAGATCTGCCCATTCTCAACTCCAGCAGCGGTTAGCGCATCCTTCTGAAGATCGAGTGACTGGCTGCCGTCCGCTTTCGAGACGCGTGCGTATCCGATCAGCATGTTTCACAAACGAACGTTTGTGATGCGTTGAGGAACTTCGGGCTTTCTACCATCAACTCTTTTCCTTAACCCATATCATAATCATCAATAAGCAAACCTTCATAAGAAAGCAAAAGAAACATGGCGCATCGCACCATTCTGACAGAGCGCCAGCGTTCGGCGCTTTTCGAGCTGCCGACTGAAGAGACCTTGATGTTGCGGCATTACACGCTGGCAGACGACGATATCGAACACATCAACGAACGGCGACGGCCGGAGAACAAGATCGGCTTTGCCCTACAGTTCTGTGCCCTACGCTATCCTGGACGGCTGTTGTCATCTGGCGAAGTCATCCCGGAAAAGGTATTGCGCTTCATCGCGGCCCAGTTGGGCCTGACCGGCAACGATGTCTTATCCTATGCCGCACGTCGGCAAACCCGTCAGCAGCACCTGCACGCCCTCCGCCAGATTTACGGCTTTAAGATGTTCTCTGGCCAAGGCGCTCGCAGCCTCAAGACTTGGCTCGAGAATGAAGCTGAAACTGCTCGATCCGACGAAGACCTAGCGCGCCGATTTGTCGAAGAGTGCCGCCGGTCGCAGGTGATCCTGCCCGGTATCTCTGTCATCGAACGGCTGTGCGCAGATGCTCTGGTGTCGGCTGAACGCCGAATTGAAAGCCGGATCACTGCCAAACTTGATGACCGGGTCAAGGACCGGCTGGACACGCTGTTGACCGAGATTGTGGACGGCAATGTCACTCGGTTCGTTTGGCTCCGGCGTTTTGAGGTGGGCGGCAACTCGGCGGGCGCATCGCGGCTTTTGGATCGGTTGGAGTTTTTGCAAGAATTGGATATCTCACCGGCCATTCTGTCCGACGTACCGCCACATCGGGTCACCCGCCTGCGCCGTCAAGGCGAGCGCTACTTTGCCGATGGGTTGCGCGACATCACGAGTGACCGGCGCCTGGCGATTCTCGCTGTCTGTGCGGTAGAGTGGAAGGCAGCCATCTCCGATGCCGTGATCGAAACCCACGACCGGGTTGTTGGCAAGACCTAGCGGGATGCGAAGAGGTTGTCCGACGCGCGTATCGCGGATGCCAGATCATCGCTGCGTGAGACATTACGTTCCTTTAAGGACCTCGGTGCTGCCCTGCTGGAGGCAAAGGCAGATGGCGCGTCCCTTGATGCCGCCGTCGAAGTTGCGTGTGGCTGGCCTCACCTCGAACGCATGGTGACAACCGCGGCCGAGTTGACCGACACGATGGCGGCTGACGCCCTGTCTCATGTCGTTCATGGATATCACCGGTTCCGGCGCTATGCCCCAAGAATGCTGCGAGCGCTCGATATCTGCGCCGCCCCGGTGGCGGCGTCTTTGATACAGGCAACAAAAGTCATCACCCAGGATCAAACCGATGCGTCCCGCCAGGTTGGCTTCTTGCGCCGAACCTCGAAATGGCATCGACACCTCAATGCTCAGGATCCAGGTGACAATCGGCTCTGGGAGGTCGCCGTGTTGTTCCAGGTGCGCGAAGCCTTCCGATCCGGAGATATCTGGCTGCCCCATTCCCGGCGTTACGCTGATCTGAAACAGGCTTTGGTACCGATAGAAACAGCCAAGGCGTGCCCTCGCCTGACGATGCCATTCGAACCTGAGATCTGGCTCGATGATCGCAAGGCAAGGCTGGCAGAAGGTATGAAGCGTTTGGCCAAGGCTGCCAGAGCTGGCGCGATTCCCGGCGGTTCAATCGAGAACGGCGTTCTCAAGGTTGATCGTTTGACGGCAGCGATTCCGGCGGATGCTGATGGTATGGTGCTTGATCTCTATGGTCGCCTGCCTGCCGTTCGGATCACCGATCTGCTGCAGGAAGTTGATGACGATATCGGCTTCACCGAAGCCTTCACGCATCTACGCACCGGCGTTCCCTGCAAGGATCGTATCGGGTTGTTAAGCGTGCTTCTGGCCGAGGGATTGAACCTTGGCCTCAGCAAAATGGCCGAGGCGACCAGTTCACATGACTATTTCCAACTCTCGCGCTTGTCTCGGTGGCATGTTGAAAGCGATGCCATAAACCGGGCACTCGCCAAGGTGATCGAGGCGCAGGCCGGTCTGCCGATGGCACAGTTCTGGGGCGGCGGTATGACTGCATCAAGCGACGGTCAGTTCTTCCCGACAACGCGGCACGGCGAGGCGATGAACCTTATCAACGCAAAGTATGGACCGGAGCCAGGCCTGAAGGCCTACACTCATGTCTCCGACCAGTTCGGCCCGTTTGCCACCCAGAACATCCCTGCGTCCGTAAACGAGGCACCATACATTCTGGACGGGTTGCTGATGAACGAGGTGGGGAAGAAGATCAAAGAGCAGTATACCGACACCGGCGGTTTCACCGATCATGTCTTCGCGGCAACCGCGCTCCTGTCTTATCGCTTTGTGCCCCGCATCCGGGACCTACCGTCAAAGCGGCTCTATCTCTTCGACCCCTCCGCTGCACTGAAGGAAATCCGCGGGCTGGTCGGCGGAAAGATCAGAGAAAAGCTGATCACTGAAAACTGGGCGGACATCTTGCGCGCCGTCGCTACCATGGCGGCGGGCCTCATGCCACCCAGCCAGCTGTTGAGGAAGTTCGCATCGTATCCCCGTCAGCACGAACTGGCTGTTACCTTGCGGGAGATCGGGCGCATTGAACGCACCCTGTTCACTATCGACTGGCTGCTTGACGCCGATATGCAGCGACGGGCCCAGATCGGCCTGAACAAGGGTGAAGCCCACCATGCGTTGAAAAACGCTCTCCGCATCGGCCGCCAAGGCGAAATCCGCGACCGAACCACCGAGGGACAGCACTACCGTATGGCGGGGCTGAACCTGCTGGCCGCGATCATCATCTATTGGAACACCAAACATCTTGGCCACGCATTTGCGGCCAGAAAGCGCGCTGGTCTCGACTGTTCGTCAGACCTTCTGGCGCATATCTCACCGCTCGGATGGGCACATATCCTGCTCACAGGCGAATACAGGTGGAAAAACAGATAATCTCCGGTCTTGGGGTGTCATTCTGCACTCAGCCGGAACAGACCCCTGCATGGACGCCCAGTGGCGTTCTACTCAGACAAGCACACGGTGTTTCGCGTCCCGAACCAGGCTGCCAAGTCCGGCCACGGAATGACCCAGTTTGACAGGGCTTTGAATGAACTGAACATCGAGATTCTCTGCGCGAACAGTTCTCAGGCCAAAGGCCGCGTCGAACGTGCCAACCGGACGCTTCAGGATCGGCTGGTGAAAGAACTGCGCCTTGCCGGTGTATCGGACATGGAGGCGGCCAACGCGTTTCTTCCGGGATTCATCGAGCGCTACAACACCAAGTTCGCCAAGGTCCCGCGCCGCCCGGACGATCTGCATCGCGCGCTGAATGTGGAACCTGACCGACTGGCAGATGTCCTTTGCTTCCGTGACGAGCGCTATGTCGGCAACCAACTGGCGTTCTCCTACGACCGGCAGCGGATCATTCTCGCAGAGAACGAGATCACGCGCGGGCTGCCCGGCAAGTATGTCGACAGCTACGAATATCCCGACGGCCGGTTCGAGTTCCGCTGGAAGGGCGTCTCGCTCCCCTACTCTGTCTTCGACTAGGACCAGCGCGTCACGCACGCCGCGATCACTGAAAACAAGCATCTGAGCGCGGTGCTGGAACACATCAAGGCCGAGCAGGACAAAACCCCGCCGAAGAAACGCCGCGCGGGCAAACAGCGCACTCGCTACAAACCCAACGGCCGCCGCAACGACGGCTGGAACTCCCTCGCCGCCCGGCGCGCCAAGGAGGCCCGCAAAGCCAGCCAGAGCTGCGATGTCTGAGGTCTCCGCCCTGTCAGGCTTTGCTCACCTCAGCGCCCAGGTGGGACATTTCTACTTTGCAAGCCAAGTGACATTTCTACTTGGTTTCAACATTCTGCAAATCAACGCTGCCCGTTCGCTCTGCCAAAAATACGCTTTACTTCAAAATCTTAAGGTCGGGTCACGACAAAGTCCGGCACGATCGCTGCTTGCTTGATCGCTTCCTCGACATCATGCCCGGCGAAGAACCCAAAATCCGAGACAAGTGCGGAAGCCACTCTGGCATGACGCGCGCCCAGAATGTCAGTATGCAGACTGTCACCTACCATCAGAACGCGGGATTTGTCGACGGGCCCAAGTCGCTGAAAAGCAAGATCATAGATATTGCCGAAAGGCTTTCCATAAAACTGTGGCACTACACCCGTCCGGTCGGCCAAACGGTGCGCGAAAAGACCGGGTTCTTTGGAAAAGCCGTACTCACGTGGGGCAACGATGTCCGGGTTGCCAACCAATACCGGGCGGGGGCGGCTTAACAATGCCGCCTCCAACATCGCTTGTCGGGCTTCAGTCCAGGCGGCTGACCCGATCATCAGAAAACCATCAACGGTTTCGTAGGGCTGCGGGTCATCTTCCAGATAAGTTAATTTCAATCCTTCCAAGTCGCGAAGACCGGCGCTGGGTGTCGCCATCAAACCCCAGTGCAGCCCACGTCGGCCACTCAGCCCGGACAGCAACGTAGCCCGGCTGGTAATCACATCCTGCGGCGCGAAGTCATATCCCAGCCTGGTGTATTTCTCCAACAACGTGGCATGGGGAAACCCGGCGGCATTCGAAACCACCAGGACACGTTTGCCCGCATCCGTCAGTGACTTGATCCGTTCAGGCGTTTCGGGGACTGCCGTTTCTCCGATATTGAGAACCCCGAACGCATCCAGCAGAAACACGTCAAACTCATCCATAATTTCGGAAAGGGTCTCGATACGACGATAGCTCACGTCGTTCGGTTCAATGTCTGGAAGGCGGTGCCGGACGGCTTCGTATGCCTTAAAAGCCTCTTGCGCTGAGAATCCGGTCAAATGATCGCTCCTCGTACTTTTGCCGAAACCCATTCGCTGATCATGACCGCAAGAAGAATTACAATCAGGATGAGGCTGACTTGCGGCCACGCCAGAACATTAAGCGAGGCCGAGAGCTGCAACCCGATGCCACCGGCACCAACCAGACCAAGCACTGTAGACTCGCGAATATTGATATCCCAACGAAAGACCGCAATTCCGGCAAAAGCTGGCAGGATTTGCGGAACGATCCCATATGCCATGACTTGCCACCGCGAAGCACCGGTGGCTGTGATCGCCTCGACCTGACCGTGATCAATCTCTTCAATCGCTTCATAAAGAAGTTTGGCGCAAAACCCGATTGAACGGATGGCTATTGCTATGACACCAGCGAACACACCTGGTCCGATGATAGCGATCAATAGCAGCGCCCAGATCAGCGAGTTGATTGAGCGGGTCGAGACAATAACCAATAAGGCAATGGGGCGGATGAACAACGCCGACGGGGTAGTATTGCGGGCCGCCAAAAAGGCAACCGGCACAGCCAAGCACAGAGCGATGATCGTGCCCAGTGTAGCGATGTTCAGTGTATCCCAGATCGGGCGACCCAGCTGGGTAATATAATCCCATTTCGGAGGTGTTGCGCGGGTCCAGATGTCGTTGGCGATACGGGGTGCGTCCCAGACGAAAAACCAGGTTGTCGATTCCGAAATGAGCTGCCAACAGTAGACAAAAACCGCTACTCCCAGAAGCCAGCCAAACCAGCGGACCAGGCTTTGGCCCGTCGTCCGCCTGCGCCAGATTTGTGTATCGTCGCGTTCAAGAACGGGCATTACTGAACCCTCGCGCGGATAATTCCCGAAAGGTATTCGAGGGCCATGACGATCCCGATGATAAGGATCAGAATGGCGGCTGCCGTATCATATTCATATCGATCAAACGCGGTGTTGAGTGTCGCGCCAATGCCGCCTGCCCCCACCAGCCCCAGAATAGCGCTTTCCCGGAAATTGATGTCGATCCGGTACATGGAAAGACCCACAAGCCTAGGCATGATCTGAGGCTGAACCCCGTAGTTGATCCATTGCAGCCATCGTGCACCAGAGGCCTGAATCGCCTCAGCCTGAACTTTGTCCATCGCCTCGATATCTTCGGCCAAAAGCTTGGAAAGAAACCCAATGGTTGCGAAAGACAGCGTCAAAAATCCTGCCAGCGGGCCAAAGCCAAAGATGGCCACAAGCAAAATGGCAACGATAATTTCCTGCAATGCCCGGCTTAACGCGACAATGCCGCGGCACATTATGTAGATTGGCAACGGGGCGATATTACGTGCAGCCCCCAATCCTATCGGGATCGAAATCAGGATACCGACAACCGAAGCGGCCACGGTCATCACAATGCTTTCCAGAAGACCGGCCCAGATATCTGACCACCGTGAAATGAAATCTGGGCTGGTAAAGGCAAGGACGAACGCCCATCCCCTGTCCAGTCCCTCATAGACCCTGCCCCAATCAACATCGATGGTCATGAAAGCCGCAATTAGGTAAGCGAAGAACCCCAGTATCAATGCCCTGCGCAGCAACGTGTTTTTGATAAAGGCCGGTTTGCGCCAACCTTTTCCCAGCATGTCGTCAAGTTCTCGATGGCTCATTCTGCAGCCTCGACATCTTCGTCCTCATCCACTTTTTCGATGGTCGCTTCCCAGTCTTCCTCACCGTAAATCTCGGTCAGCTTTTCCGGGGTGAGCCCTGTTGGAAGGCCGTCAAACACGATTTCGCCAAAGCGAAGGCCCACGACACGGGGAACGAACATCTGGGCTAGTGCTACGTCATGGATGTTGATGATAGCCGCCAGCCCACGCTCCTGACACAGTTCGGTGATCAACCGCATGATCTGACGACTGGTCTTCGGATCCAGCGACGCGGTCGGTTCATCGACCAGCAACAACTTTGGGTCCTGGATCAGGGCGCGGCAGATACCGACCCTTTGGCGTTGACCACCCGACAACTCGTCCGCGCGTTTGTCAGCCATATGCAACAGCCCCACCCGGTCCAGCAGGCGGAAAGCCTCGTCCACATCCGACTGCGGATACCGCCGTAGAAAACTGCGCCAGAATCCGACATACCCCAACCGACCGGACAATACGTTTTCCATCACGGTGAGGCGTTCGACCAGAGCATATTCCTGAAAGATCATACCCATTTCGCGGCGTGCTTTCCGCAACGCACCCGACCCGAGTTTGGTCAGGTCCATGTTATCCAGAAGAACACCGCCGCTGGTAGGCTCAACCAAACGGTTGATGCAGCGGATCATCGTCGATTTTCCCGCACCCGAGGGCCCGATCAGTGCAAGCACCTGCCCTTTGGGCACCTCAAGATCGATGGCCTTCAGTGCCTGATCTCCGGTCCTGTAGGTTTTCGTCAGCTTTTGAAGACGCAGCATAAAATGCCCCCGATTAGGGTGGATAGCGGGCCTTCTCAGGCCCGCCTGATTAAGCAAGGCTTATTGGCAGGCGTAGGAGACGCCGTTTGCCGCGTCAATTTTCCGAATGACGTCCCAGAATTCCTGGTAAGTCATCTCAAGAAATTGGCCTTCGTTCGACTTGGAAAACTCTGCTTCAAGCGTTGTCCCTTCCCACTCGAAGTTGAAGAAAGCATTGCGGATTTTCTCCTGCAATTCGGGCGTCAGGTTGTAGACAGTGCCAAATCCGGTGGTTGGGAAGGTCTGCGATTTGTAAATCGTAACAACATCTTCCTCCTTGATCACATCCCGCAAAATCATCCGTGCCTTTACCGAATTTGCAATCGATGCCGCTGGATAGTCCTTGTTCGCCACACCAAGGATCGAGTTGTCGTGCTTTCCCGAATAGACGGGTTCGAAGTCGCGATCGGGCAGAAGATCGAAGTCACTTTTCAGGATCGC
The DNA here is from genome assembly GCF_059612445.1 of Ruegeria sp. TASC047. Taxonomy (NCBI): domain Bacteria; kingdom Pseudomonadati; phylum Pseudomonadota; class Alphaproteobacteria; order Rhodobacterales; family Roseobacteraceae; genus Ruegeria; species Ruegeria sp. TASC047. Next base: position 65,083 of record NZ_JBXWQP010000044.1, on the reverse strand, counting down.
CGACGGTGCTTTGAAGCCCGAGTTGGACGTGGGTGACGTAAAGGCAAGTTGCTTACCTTTGATATCCTCAACCTTTTCGATGCCCGAGCCTGGGTAGGTGATGATCTCCATTTCATAACCGAAGTTACCGTCTTTTGAGGCCATAATCGTAAACGGTCGGAACCCGGCACAGTTTACTGCCAGTGGGTTGGACCCGGTGTTGAAGCCCGCAATATGCAGGCGTCCCGACCGCATCGCCTCGATCTGGGCGGCGTTGTTTTGGACCGGAAAAAAGACCACGTCCTTGCCTGTCTCAGCCTTCAGATGCTCTAGAAAGTCAGACCATGCGGTTTTGTATACGGCTGGGTCTTCGACCGGTGTATAGGCAAAAATCAGGGTGTCAGGATCAATTAGCTGGGAAGAATCTGTGGGGATATCCGCAATCAAATCCCCATCGACGTCGCAAAACCGCTCGTCCAGATCACCCCTCGGGCAATCTTGCGCCGAAGCTGTCCCGGAAAGCGACATGAGCGCAATTGCCGATGCCCCAACCAATAATCTGATGTCTATCTTCATGTTTTCCTCCCAGTCATGCGCGGTCTTTTTGCAGTCCGCTGTTCGTCATTCATTTCAGTGTTTACGGGGCGACAAGAATATCAACCTCGGCACCGTTGATCGCGTTAAGCAACTCTCCTGTTGGTTTCGTGTCGGAAACTATGGAATCCAGGTTGGTCAGGTCTCCGACCTGAGACAGGCCTTTACGGCCAAATTTCCCTGAATCGATTAAAAGATGTCGATTTGCTGCGCGCGTCAGCATCATTCTTTTGACAGCCGCAAAGCCGCGCACGGTTTCTGAAGGGCCTTCGACCGAAAAACCTGACGAGCCGATCATGCATCTGTCGACATTGAACCGAGACAGGAATTCCAGCGTCTCGGTTCCGATCGTCGCAGATTCGGTTGCCAGATATTCTCCTGGACAAAGCAGAACCTCGGCAGCCCCATGGCCGAGGGTCATTGCCACCAGGATTGAATTCGTAATCACTGTGCAAGGAGTGCCGAGATACGCCAATGCACGGGCCATTTCGATTGTGGTCGAACCGGAATCGATCATGACCGTTTCACCATCACGAACCAGTCCCGCCGCGCTGATACCTATGCGTTCGCGCTCCTCAATCCGCGCGTTGGCTCGCTCGTCCAGACCTGGATAATGCCCTTGTGCCGGGGCAGATGCCCCTCCGTGCGCGCGTGCGATCAGGCCGTCATTCGACAGGGCGTCAAAATCCCTGCGCACCGTCTCGTTAGAGACGTTGAAACGCTGGGCCAATTCATTGATGCGAACGTGCGGGCGAAGCTTCAACTCCAGCAGTATTTGCTGGCGCCGGTCGGATTTTTTTACCCTACCCCGTCCCTTTTCAATCGTTTTGGCACGTATTTTCGTTTTGGACATCCAACAACCCAATCAGGTTTCAAACCCCACTTTTGTGGGATTTCGGGCATAATGCAATAATTTTTGTTGCATAACCCTCAGTAGGTTGTGACAATTCGGAAGAGTCCAAAGCGCAAGGCAAGAATGTGTGAATTGAACCGTTTCAAAGTGAAAACCCAAGAACCACCGTTAACGACTGAAGGTTATTCTGGGTGCGCTATTGATACCGTGTCATTGAGGGCAGCATGAGCGACGGCAACATAACAGACCAGATTGCAGCACTTCCGATGCGCTGGGACAGGGATGGAAAACTACGCGTTCTGATGGTGACTTCGCGCGATACAGGGCGGTGGGTCATCCCAAAAGGTTGGTTTATGGAAGGAAAGAAACCTTGGCATGCCGCCGAAATTGAAGCCCTGGAAGAAGCAGGTGCAGTCGGGGCAATCTCAAAACAGCCGATTGGCCAATTTTTCTACGACAAGCGCTTTGAGGGCGCGAATAGCGTTCGCTGCCGCGTTACCCTCTATCCCATGGTCGTTGAAAAACTGAAGCGGCGTTGGAAAGAACGGGACGAACGGACGCGTCACTGGTTTTCACCGGGGAAAGCGGCAAAGCTGGTGGAAGAAAGATATCTGTCAAGTTTTCTGAGAAATCTGACGGGCAATCAGAACGCCCAGTCTGTCATTAACAAGCTACGAAAAGCTGGATGAGAATGCGCCTGACAAAACAAAAGACACTGGTGCACGATAACCAAAGGGAGGAATGATAATGAAAAAACTTACATCCACGGCAGTCGGGTCGCTGATTGCAATAGCCGCATCTGTGTCGGCAGCGCAGGCAGACAAGCTGACACTCTATTGCTCGGCGCAGGAAGACTGGTGCCAACTCATGGCGCGCAGTTTCGAAGATGCGACGGGCATTGACGTCAACATGACGCGTAAGTCGTCAGGTGAAACCTTTGCCCAGATTCGTGCCGAAAGCTCGAACCCGAAAGGAGACGTGTGGTGGGGCGGCACGGGTGATCCGCATTTGCAGGCCGCCGAAGAGGGCCTGACAATGGAATACATGTCGCCAATGCGCGACCAGCTTCATGATTGGGCAATTTCCCAAGCCGAAAGTGCCGGAAACAGAACGATTGGCATTTATTCCGGCGCACTTGGGTATGGCTATAACGCAGACCTGCTGGCGGCCAATAACCTACCCGAACCCACCTGTTGGAAAGACCTGCTAAAGCCTGAATACAAGGGTCACGTTCAGATGGCCAACCCGAACTCGTCTGGTACGGCCTATACAACGCTGGCCTCGATGGTGCAGATCTTTGGCGAGGATGAAGGTTTTGAGTTCATGAAAGGCCTGCATTCGAATATCAACCAGTATACAAAATCCGGATCTGCACCAATCAAAGCAGCCGGTCGAGGCGAGAACACGATTGGCATCGTCTTCATGCATGATGCGGTAAAGCAGGCTGTATCGGGTTTCCCGATCAAGGTAGTCGCGCCATGCGAGGGTACCGGATACGAAATTGGGTCGATGTCCATTATTGAAGGCGCCCGCAACGAGGAAGAGGCGAAGAAGTTCTATGACTGGGCGCTGTCGCCCGAGGCGCAGAACCTTGCTCTTCAGGTCAGCGCGTTTCAGGTGCCATCGAACAAGAGCGCAGAAACGTCGGAAAGCGCGCCTGACATGAGTCAGATCAAGCTGATCGACTATGACTTCAAAAAGTATGGTTCCTCAGACGAACGGAAGCGTCTGTTGCAGAAATGGGACGAAGAGGTTTCGGTTCTGCCGCAGTAAATGGCCAACCATATTACAAAAAAGACCCGTCCGGTTCTGATCTTTTGGGTCATCGCCGGGTGGGTCGGGTTTTGCCTGCTGCCGTGGTATATGGTCGACGGCGGCCTGTGGTCATTCGAATGGCTTTTTGACGGCTACCCGTTTGACGAAGATTATGCCCCCGCTGCATTCCTGATCGCACAGGGTGAGAAGCTTTGGCTTGCCCCACTGTTGATCGCTCTGACCTTACCCCTTCTGGTGCTGAAGCGAGCCAAGTCTGACCCGCTCTATGCCCGGGTTCTGATCCTTTCCGGTGCGCTCGGCTTCGGCTGGTTGATCGCACAGGGATTCGGGATTGGCATCAGGGGTTTCAATTTCAATTGGTTGGAAGCCTATTTTGGCGAACTTGGTGATCGCCAATTCGGTATGGGCTATGGCGCAATGATTTGCGCTTCAAGCTTTCTGTTCCTGTTGACCCAAGGCATTGCGGCAAGAGGTGCCATCAACGGTGACGTCTTTGTTGTTAGTGCGATTGGCGGTGTGATTACCATCGTCACCGTCTTTGTCTTTTTTCCGATCGCCAAGATGCTGTTCGCTGCCTTCGTCACTGAAGATGGCGCATATTCCATTGCTGTCTTCTTTTCAAAGTTCTTTGATGCCCGGCTTTGGGGGTTGGGGTGTTTTTATGGTGCCAGGTGTGGCGCGGCATGGAACTCGCTGTTTCTTGCCATCCTGGTTGGCTTCGTCACGACTGCCCTGGGTTTGTGCTTTGCACTGGTCGTGACCCGCTCGGGCTTTCGCTACAAACGCGTGTTGCGGGCTTTGACTGTTCTTCCGATTATCACCCCGCCATTTGTGATAGGCCTCGCGCTGATCCTGCTTTTTGGCCTGTCAGGCTCAGTCACACGGTTCGTCGCCGAACTGTTCGGCACGCAGCCAACGCGCTGGCTGTACGGAATGCCAGGCATATTCATAGCACAGGCCCTTGCGTTCACACCCATTGCATTCCTCGTTCTTATCGGCGTGGTGGAAGGCGTCTCGCCATCTATGGAGGAAGCGGCCCAGACTCTCCGCGCCAGCAGATGGCAAACGTTCAGGACAGTGTCCCTGCCCCTGATGCGCCCCGGTCTTGCCAATGCATTTCTTTTGGGCTTCATCGAAAGTATGGCCGACTTCGGAAACCCGCTTGTTCTGGGTGGGAATTTCGACGTTCTATCGACCGAGATTTTCTTTGCCATCGTCGGGGCGCAATATGACCAAGGGCGGGCCGCCGTTCTGGCCATGGTATTGCTGTTTTTTACTCTTTCGGCCTTTTACGCACAGCGTGTTTGGCTGGGCAAGAAAAGCTATACCACCGTAACAGGCAAAGGCGACGCAGGCGTGCACCCTTTAATGCCTACGGGTCTTTCTGTTCCCGTGCTGGTAATCGCTCTTGGCTGGGCGGTGTTCACGATCATTGTCTATGCAATGATCATCTACGGCAGTGTGGTCGAGCTTTGGGGGGTCAATAACTCCCTGACCCTAAAACACTACGTCACGGCATTCTCTGTTCGATTTGAAGAAGAGGGCATTCGTTGGACCGGCGCCGCGTGGGACAGCTTCTGGACCACCATAACCATTGCGGCAATTGCTGCACCTCTGACGGCAGCGGTTGGGTTGGTCACGGCTTACCTGTTGACCCGGCAGAGCTTTGCAGGAAAGAACGCTTTCGAGTTTGGGACCATGCTGTCCTTTGCAATCCCCGGTACGGTGATCGGTGTCAGCTATATTCTTGCCTTCAACGTTCCGCCGATCGAAATAACCGGCACAGGCGTTATCCTTGTTGTCAGTTTCATATTCCGCAACATGCCGGTTGGGGTCCGTGCTGGCATCGCCAGCATGTCGCAACTTGACCGCAGTCTTGATGAATCATCGCTGACCCTTGGCGCAAACTCGTGGCAGACATTTCGTCGTATCATTCTGCCGCTGCTACGCCCCGCGATACTGGCCGCGCTTGTTTACAGCTTTGTCCGCGCGATGACGGCGATCTCGGCTGTGATCTTTCTGGTCAGCGCCGAATACGACATGGCAACCAGCTATATCATCGGGCGGGTCGAGAATAACGACTATGGTCTCGCCATTGCTTATTCGACGACGCTGATCTTCGTGATGCTGGCAGCGGTCGGGTTATTGCAAATTCTCGTCGGTCGGGTCCAGATCGGTCGGCGCACACAGAGCACAACGGAGACACCCTCATGACCGACAACAAAATCGGTTCCAAGGCCGCGCCGGTATTATTTGAGAACGTGTCGAAAGTGTTCGGCAAAAACGTTGTTGCTGTTGATAACATTAACCTTCATGTCGAAGCAGGAAAACTGGTCACGCTGCTTGGTCCATCAGGCTGTGGGAAAACGACTACGTTGCGCATGATCGCCGGGTTAGAGATGGCAAGCTCTGGCAAGATTATGATTGGCGACCGGGACGTCACCAAACTGCCCGCAACAGACCGCGACGTATCAATGGTGTTTCAATCATACGCGCTGTTTCCCCACATGAGCGTGCTGGAGAACGTGATGTACGGCCTCGCATTCTCGGGCTTTGCCAAGGATGAGGCTCGGAGCCGCGCCTTGCATGGCTTGCAATTGGTAGGGCTCAAGGGGTTCGACAATCGCCTTCCCTCCGAACTCTCGGGTGGTCAGCAACAACGTGTCGCCGTCGCGCGTGCGCTGGTTCTAGAACCACAGGTTCTGCTGTTTGACGAACCGCTGTCCAACCTCGATGCCAAGCTGCGACGCCAGGTACGCGAGGACATCCGGGCCATCCAACAAGACCTTGGACTGACGGTTGTCTATGTCACCCACGATCAGGAAGAGGCCTTGGCCGTCTCTGACGAGATCGTCGTGATGCGAAACGCCGCGATCGCTCAGATGGGTACACCTCGCGAGCTTTATGACGCCCCGAATGACCGGTTTGTTGCCGATTTCATAGGCGAGGCAAACCTGCTCAACTGTCAGATCGTTTCAATCGACGGTGATACTGCAACAATCGAAATCGAAGGTTACCGCCAAACTTTGCCGCGCCGCGGTTTGACCAATGGACCCGCGACCATCGCTGTACGACCCTCGCGCCTCGTGATTGGTTCTGATGATGGCTTCGCCGCTACAGTGGCCAAGGCAACCTATGTTGGTGTGCGGATGGAATACACACTGACCGGCGCATTTGGTCAGGTTTTTGCGGTCCACGACGATGTTGATGCACCGCTTGCACCGGGTACTAAAATCACGATGGGGTTTGCCGGCAAAGGACCGGTACTTCTGCCTGACTAGATGCCGAATTTACTTATCATCACTCACCCCGAGGTCGTTATTGATCCGGATACCCCCATTACGGAATGGGGTCTGAACGCGACAGGTCGCCGGCGCGCCGTAGCCTTTGCCGCCAGTGAAGTTTTGGCCAACGTCGCACATATCTGGGCCAGCAGCGAACGAAAGGCTCGCGACACTGGTGAGATTATGGCCGCACCTTTGGGGTTGCCTCTAAATATCCACCCGGAACTTGGCGAGAATGACCGGAGTGCCACTGGTTTCCTGCCACGGGAAAAATTCGAAGCGGCCGCCGACGCGTTCTTTGCCCAGCCGGACATTAGCTTTCGCGGTTGGGAAACTGCGGTCGACGCGCAGAGGCGCATTCGTCGGACAGTGTCGGAGATCATTCGTGCCCATGGCACCGGAGACCTCGCTATCGTTACACATGGCGCGGTCGGGACATTGTTGTGGTGTGAGCTTTCCGGAAATCCGATTGACCGCCAGTACGATCAACCGTCACAAGGCCATTATTGGCAGGCAAGCCTGACAACTCTGCGACCTTATTCCACTTGGTTGCCAATGGCCTAGACGTTAAACGCCCCAAGCGTTCTCTGCGATTTCCAGCAAGCTTTCAAATACATCTGGCGTTCCTACGATCACGCGCCCACCGTCGCGGATCATCGCGTCGGCGTCTTGATCTTCGACGACACCGCCCGCTTCCTCGACCAGCAGTTGTCCGGCCAGACAATCCCAGGCGTTCATGTGTTCTTCCACATAACCCAGAAGTCGCCCGGCTGCGACATAGGCCAATGACAATGCCCCGCTGGCGTTTCTGTGAAACATGGAACCGCGCTCGATCAGTTCTGCGACCACCGGCACGACGTGGCGAGTTTCCATCCGGTTCGAATAGCCCACAGAAACCGTCCCATCCCGAAGAGCAACCCCAGAGGCCACGTGTATCGGTGAACCGTTCAGTGTCGCGCCCTCTCCGCGTGTTGCCACAAAGGTTTCATCCATATTAGGATCCCGGATCACACCCACCGCAGTGCGCCCTTCGGTGACACCGGCCAGAACAATCGTCCATACAGGTAAGCCATTGACGAAATTCGTAGTTCCATCAATTGGATCAATCACCCAGTCAAAACCGCTATTGCCTGTGGCAGCGCCGTGTTCTTCGCCAAATATCCCATCCTGCGGCCAAGCATCCATGATCTTTTGGCGAATGAAGGCTTCGACGTTTTTGTCCGCCTCGCTCACCCAGTCCTGAGCACCTTTTTGATCGATGACCAGATTACTCCTGTCCAAGAAGTATTTCTCGGCTATCACCCCAGCTTCTTCACAGACCGCGATGGCAAAATCTCTGCGTTCCGAAAGACGATTCATGGCCTGTCCTTTTGTGTTTGTGTATCTAAGGCCAACATTGCGGTCCAAGCGGAAGCCTTGCAATGACTGAATTGCAGCACCGTTCATTTCAATTCATGCCGCCTCGAGGTTGCCGAGCAAAATGGACGTCATATCGACGGTTATCACCCCGTCTATGGCTACAACATCCATTCCAGTCTGATAATCAACGTTGCTTTTTGTAACTCCCGACAAGTCCGCATCTGAATCCAAGAAGACCCATTGAGGTTCATGCGCAGTGGTTTGCCCAACAGCCACCTGCAAAATCGCCAGTGCATCCACGGCATTGATGGTTCCATCTTGATTGATATCCGCCGCGATCAGGTTTTCCGCATCGGCAGGCCCCCATGTCGGATCGAGGCCAACCGAAATGCGTAACACTTGCAAAGCATCCATCGCGTCGATCTCTTTGCTCGCCGTTGAATAATGTTTGACGATGTCCAGTCTTCCGGGGAACGTGCCATCCGGAAGGTCTAAGTCAAATTGCCCCTGATCGTCAGCCGTGACAGATACCGTACCACCGCCGATCGGAGTGAATCTAATCTCCGCATCCGACAATCCGGGATTTACAGATCGGCTGTCCACTGTGATTGGCCCAAGCACACCATCCGAACTGTCCGGCGTCAAACCGCCGAAATCACCGAATTCAACCGGAATGTGATCGGGGCCTTCAAACCCGACCCCGAAAATATCGGTACTGGTCAGCGTTCCGCCCGAAGCGGACTGAACCTGCACCACCTCGCCCCGATACTCTATCCGCGCCCCTTGAGTGGTGCTGGTGAATGTCAACTGCTGAGGGGACCGCAACAGCAAGTAGTCGAACATGTCCAGACGGTCCACACCCGGCTGAAAATCCGTGATCGTGGTCAGACCGCTGCCCGACTGCATCACGAAAATGTCGGCCCCTGCCCCACCTGACATGGTCGTAGCACCTGTTCCGGCTATCAGTATGTCGTCGCCATCGCCACCCATCAGAGTGGTATCCAGAATACTGCCGCTCAGCATGTCGTCTGAGGCCGTCCCCGATACTGTTCCAAACCCTTTGTTCACGACCCCAAGATCATCGACAGGAACCGAAATGACAGTGACTCCAGCGTCTTGTTGCGACGTAACCAGAATCTGCAACTCATTGCCGACGTGAGCAAGGCTCAGCGATTCGACATTCTGCAATCCACTACTCAAAGTGTCGGCGAAACTGTCCAGATAGACCAACTGGCCTTCCGGTGTCAGCGTGAACAATGTAAGCCCATCGTCGCCGCCACCCGCCACGACGAATACGCGCCCGTTGATGTCCACGACTTCAACGTCCTGCACGGATTCAAAGCGGGTCGTGTGCGAATCCAGAATATGGTCTGTGGCGCTCAGGCTGCCGTCAGCTTTCAATTGAATCACACTGAGCGAGTTGCTGCCTGCGCCCGCCACGATCACCCAGGGCTTGCCGTAGGCATCAATCGTTTCGACGGCTGTCGGAGTCGAGATTCCAAGGGTTCCCATAGCCGAACTGTTGTCAATCTCGGTCAACTGACCGGAAAGGCTGTCGATCCGATAAGTTGAGACTGTATTGCTGGCCGCATCACTTGAGATCAGGAAATGGTCTGTTCCTGCGCGCAGCGTCTGTATCGCGTCTCCAGAGCCAGCAACAAGACCAGCAAGGCTCAGCGTTCCATCTGGATTAACAAGATATGTCCCGATTTGACCCGTTTCTTCATGAGCCATTGCTAGAACATCCATGGGTCCGATCGACACTTGAACAATCGCCGAGATATCTCCTCCTCCTGCCAGAGATCCGGTTTCCGAAAGGCTGTCCAGGGTGCCATCCACGTTCAGGTCATATCCGACCAACCCGACCGCCATATTCACATCCAGTACAAGTTGTTCGGATCCCGCCAGCGTTATCGGTGTGCCACTGCAACCAACGTGAAACGTGATTGTGCCGCTGTAATATTCCGTGTCGACCAATTGAGGCAACGCGCCCTCGACCAGCCTCCAGACCGCGACGCCGCCGCCCGGTCCGGTGACGGTATAAAGATAGGTGGTTCCGTTAAACGTTTTTAAAGCCGTATCGCCGATACCTGAATCGAGCGCCGCGCTCCCCGTTGCCACCACACCTTCGAATTGAAGCATCACAGCTAAACCTCCATCGCCACCCCTGGCCTTGACCAAAAGATGACCTGATGCACGGACCGAAACAAAAGCGGAATTGTGGTGAAAACGAGAAGTTCGGTTTCAGATTAACTCAATTTTTCACTTTCGATCGCAACAGTAACCAGTGGGAAAGACAGATGAGCCTGCCGTTATTAGCGCGACCTGTCTTCCATTTCGGTGATCGCGGAAACCACATGTGAGGGTAAGATGACCAAAGCACCAGAGTTCAACAACCGTCCGGCGGCTGAACCTTCGGAAACGGACCGCAAGCAACACATTCGCCAGTGGATCGATGGAAAACTTGGCCGCTGGGCAGGGCGCGGCGCGGCCGGCGGGTTGATTTCAACTTTGATGGCCTTGCCCGCGTTATCACAAGCCACAATCGAAGAACTGTATGCTTTTCAGTTCGCGGAAACCATTCCAGGTGTTCGCTCGGTCAAGTTGATGAAGAATGGCGATGTTCTTCTAAAAATGGCCGATGGCCGGACAATGATCGTGGCGGCTGAAAACGTCCAGATCCTGGACAGCGGTGCCATCATGATCGCTGAGAACGCGGTTCAGGAGATTGCCCAGTTCAGCGCTGTGGAAGCAGATGTTTCCGCGGGTGCGTCGGCAGGCGGCATCAGTGGTGCCGGCGCGGCGTTGGGCGGATTGGGCCTGGCAGGGGCGGCTGCGGCCGCAGGAGGTGGCGGCGGTGGCGGTGAAGACAGCCCCGTCGTATCCGAACCCACCCCGACTTACACAAGCCTCAACCTCGCCGAGTTGCAATCCACTGCGCTGAACAACGTTAGCACCAACGCCATCGCTCCCGAAGGGACTGCGACCATCGAAGTCACAATAGGGTCACTGGTGAAAACCGTGACACCCAACCCCGATGGCAGCTGGAGCATCTCTCTGACAGCAGCCGAAGCCAGCGCGCTTCCACAGGGTGTGTCGACGGTGACCATCAGGAACCTGGATGGGTCGGGGGCCGAGCTGTCGACACAATCCGTTCAGTTTGACATCGATACTGTCCCGCCAAGCCTGTCGATCACCGGGTTTTCTGACGGGCCGGTACTCAACCTGGCAGAGCAGGCCACCGATCTGACGGTCACCGGTGTAACTGATGCTGAAGACGGGCAAATCGTAACGGTTTCACTGAACGGGCAAAGCTATTCCGGTACGGTTTCCGGAGGACAGTGGAGCGTAACCGTCCCGGCGGCTGACCTTAGCGCCTTTACTGACGGCGCAATCGTAAATGTAACGGCAGACGTGACTGACGCGGCTGGAAACCCGGCCGCACAAGTCAGCGGAAGCTTTGATACGGATTTCACCGCGCCAAGTGTTTCTCTGGATCCTGTTGCGGGTGGATCAATTGACCTGATTGATGTGGTTGGTGACTTAACCTTAACGGGTTCCACCACGGCCGAGGACGGGCAAACCATCATCGTTACGTTCGACGGGCAGGTGTACACCGGCACTGCGACAGGCGGAAACTGGACTGTCACGATCCCCAATTCTGACCTCAGCGGTCTGTCCACCGGAACACCTGCTGCAATTGTTGTGGCGGTCGAGGATATCGCAGGCAACCCGGCCGTGCCGATTCTTGTTACTGTACCAGTGGACCTGACCGGCCCCTCAATTTCGATATCTCCGCTTTCCGTCGGCGCAGTTCTCAACGCCGCTGAAGCCGCGGCAAGCTTGGCTATAAGCGGGACAACCGCCAATGTCGAAGATGGCCAGCAAGTCACCGTCACACTGGATGGTCAAACATATACCTCGACAGTGACGGGCGGAACATGGACTGTAACTGTCCCAGCCGGTGATCTGGCATCTTTGGCCGACGGAGGCAGCTTTCAGATCACTGCAGATGTCAGCGACGCAAACGGGCTGACAGCCCCTCAGGCTGATGTGACACTTTCGAAAGACGTCACAGGATCGACCCTCAGCATCGACACGTTCTCGACCGGCGCATTCATGAATGCTGCCGAACAAGCGGTGGACCTGACAATATCGGGCGCAACGTCGGCCGAAGATGGCCAAGTCGTGACCGTCACTTTGAACGGTCAATTTTACACTGCTACAGCCACCGGAGGGTCTTGGAGCACAGTTGTCCCCGCTGCCGACCTTGCGGCCCTCTCTGATGCTGCCACCGTGGCGGTAACGGCGGATGTCTCCGACGCCGCAGGAAATCCGGCGTCACAGGCCAGCAACAGTTTCACGACCGATTTCACACCCCCTACCCTGGGAATAACCAGTATTTCTGCCGGCACTGTCATGAACGCTGCTGAACAAGGCACCGACCTGATTGTCTCGGGAACCTCTGACGCTCAGGATGGAACGGTCATTACTGTGGAGATCGCGCGCGCAGACGGAACTGTAGATGTAAGCGGTACAGCAACGGTAACCGGTGGTATCTGGACCTATACCGCAACAGTTGCCGAACTTTCAGGCCTCCAGGACGCAAGTACTTATAATGTCACGGCTTCTGTTTCAGACACTGCAGGGAATGGCAACCAAATCTCGACGAGTTTCACAACCGATTTTACAGCGCCAGCAATCACGATCGACAGTTTGCCGGTTGGCTCCGTATTGGATGTAATGGAACAAGCTACAGACCTGACAATTTCAGGCACGACGACCTCGGAAGATGGCCAAATAGTCACTGTCACGTTTGGCGGGCAAACCTATACAGGTGTTGCATCGGGTGGAACCTGGGCGATAACTGTGCCAGGCAGCGACCTGGGTGCGCTTTCAGATGGAACAAACTACACCATCACCGCAACAGTTGACGATGTCGCTGGCAACAGCGCAGTAGCGGCAAGCAGTTCGGTAACAACGGACTTTCGGCCAGTTCTGATGCTGGACGATGTCGGCGTGAACAACGCAGTGGCCCTTGCTGATGCCAAGGCGTCAGGCATTACTGTCAGCGGTTCCTCTGCCGGGCTTTCAAACGGCCAGACTGTGGATGTCTTGCTGAACGGTAGTTCCGTCGGTAGCGCGACGGTAACCGCGGACGGATCCTGGACACTGGCTGTTGCGTCGTCAGATTTCGCCGCCATAGAAGCTGGGGATGCCCTGACTATATCAGCCCAGGCAACCGTTGCAGGGGGACCAGATCCCTTACCTGTATCGGATCAGGTGGTTGCTCATGAACCAGCTGCCTACGTGATCTCTGAAGTCGGGCGCAGTGGGTCAACCGTAACGTTTGCCATTTATGCCGATGCAAATCGTGACATCTCTGGTGGCCTGGCTTTTACAGCGGAGCTTGAGTTTGACTCATCTGTCGCCACTTTCGACATCGGGTCTGACTCGGAAAACAGCGCGTTCGATTTGTTTCTGGCAAACCCAGGCACAGGTGACATCATCAACTTCGCTGGGGCGGCGACTGTTTTTTCCGATTTGTCTCAACCTATTGTCACCTTCACGATGACAGTACAGGATGCTGCTCAACCCATTGAGTTAACGATCAAAACACCTGAAGGTGGCCCTGTTGCAGTTCAGTTTGGCACCAATGGCAATGACATCCTCACCGCAGCAAACACGGACACAATCATTCGTGGCGGTGGCGGAGATGACAGCATTGACGTCATCGAAGCCGGGCGGGACGTCGTTGTCTTTGAAGCCGACCCGAACAACAATGGCGTAGACAGCATAACCGGTTTCACAATTGGGCCCGCAGCAGATGTAACCGACGCTCTGATGTTCAGCGGACTGAATATCGCTACGCTCCGAGGTGATGGCACGAGTTTTGAGCTTCTTACTGTCGGTGACGCATTGGGCACAGACACTGGATTTGTAGGCCTCGATACCGTTCTTGCAGACCTCAATGCCGTTACACTCGAAACGGCTATAGAGAGCCTTTCCGGAGCAATTGCAGGTGACGCGCTCTATGTGATGGCAACGGACGGAACGGACAGTGTCCTGATCAAAGCTGATTTCGTGACACCTGGCGATGCCAACGTCGAAACCCTCGCAACTTTCCATGGCCTAGCCGATCTCAGCAGTTTGACTGCCGACAACATCATACACACCGACCCAACCGGTGCGACGGCCTGACCCAGCTCAGGAACAAATTGGCGTTCATCAGAAACACGAGGCAGTTATGGCACAGAATGGCTTAACCCCGGTCACACGATCACAACATGGTCATCGGTTCTGGAAACGTTACACGTCGTTCGAATTCGCGCGCGATATGGTCGACTGCCCGGTGGCTGAGGCAGAGATCCTACAGGCAGCAGCCAATTTTCCGATCGCGTTCCGGAAATTCGAACGGGGATTTTACCCCGTGGCAATCTTATCGATGACACCAGACAAACCGACGCCATACGTGTCAGCAAAAGGGGAATGGCGCGCAAGCTATGTTCCCTCGGCACTACGGTGTGTGCCATTTCAATCCCGACCACCTGAGCTTCAGGACAAAACCGGAGAGGGGGAGTTTGACTTGCTTGTCAACGAAAGTCTGGACCTGGTTACCGACAACCCCGACGATGAGCCATTCTTTGACCGAACCGGAGCGCTGGGGGCTGAACTGCGAAATGTCCAGGCGTTCTTTCGCACTCTTACAGCATCACTGGAGAACACATATCAGTTGTGCCGTACGATAGGCGGCATGGGGCTTTTTTCTCCACTCGCCTGCGCACAAATGGACGAATGCCTCGACGGTTACTTTGATGTCAAGCTGGTTGCCTTGCGGCAAGTTCCTTCAGCGCATCTGTCATTGCTCGCCATGAACGGAGGCCTGCGCCTCATACATGCCCACCAAGTTTCCTTGACCCATTGCGCGTGGCTTTTGCCGGCTCAAAAGCGCGTCGAGCAATTGGAGAAAAAGTCGTCGACCGGCGTTAGCTCGGATGCTTCAGAATTTATGGAGGCGCTGGCAGCCGCCCAACGAAAGGAAAGCTTGCTTGACCATCGGTGGCAGGAGGGTCAGTATGCCATTTAGTAAGTATTCGCAGTATTTTGTCGCGCTCAGTCTGCTTCTGGTTTCGGTTTCCGCCTGCACAAGTCCACCCGATTTGACGCCTGTGACGATGTCCTTCGCAGCCCAAACAGCCGGTGCTGGGGCAACTAAACCATCAAAAACACTCAGTCACAGCACCTTCGGGCAACGGGTAAAAAAGGCGGTTGAGAACAACCCAAATCTGGCGCAAGTCAAATCCAGAATGGGAATCGCGAAAGCCAAACAAGACGCGGCTGAAGGCGCTTTTCTCCCGGAGATTTCGCTGGGGCTAAACGCGCGATCTGAAAGGATTGCATCAGATATTGCGGATGTATCGCCGTATCTGAGGGTCTCACAATTGGTCTATGACGGCGGGGCGGCTTCAGGGGATCTGACCGCTGCGCGGGCACGTGTCTTGGAAAGCAGAGGCGATCAGATTCAAACGGCCTCATCCACTGCTCTCGCAGCAATCGAGACCTATGTACTTGTCCTCGATCAACGAAAGATTCAAAGCATCGCAGCACAGAATGTTTTGACCCATGAAGAGCTTGTTCGCCAGATAACCGACCGAACAGAAAACGGCGTCGGTTCAAGTGCCGACGTCCTGGCAGCCCGGTCACGCATGTCCGATGCGCGCACAAAGCTGGCTGATGCGTATGCGCGCACAGACCGCGCCGAAGCGCGATTCCGCGAAGTATTTGGGGATGAACCTGGCACTCTTTCTGCACCAGTTCCGGCACCTGGGCTGGAAAGAAGTGACATGCAGATCATAATGAACAGTCCTCAGGTTCGGCGGTCCGATGCAAGCCTTCTGGCCGCCAAGGCGGAATGGTCCGCAGCGCAAGCGCGCCGCAGCCCTGATGTCAGGGTCGCCGCATTCGCAAACCAGGATAACAATCGTGACGCGAATTTTGGAGTAGATCTTTCTTTCAATTACGAGCTGGACAGCACCGGCCAACGCCGCGCCGCAATAGCAGCGGCGGAATCGTTGGTCAAAGAGACAGAGTTTGCGCGCGAGCAGCTTATCCGAGAAATTACGCGAGAATTGGGTTTTATCCGTTCGGATCAAAAAGCGGGTGCCGATCGGTTACGCGAAGCCCGGATTGCCGTAGAGGCTAACGCGGAAAGTGTCGCTGCATCCCGTGAACAATTTTCAATCGGCCGCCGTAGCCTCATTGAAATTCTGGATGCTCAGCGCGACTACGTAAATGCTCAGGAACGTTTGATCCTTGCGGAACAGAGCTACTTTCTGACCAATTATGCAGCCCTAAGCCTGACCGGAGACATACTCGACCTGCTCGGGGTTTCATTGGGCGACTGGGGCACTACACAATGAACGCATCCCACCCTGCCACCGATGCCTCGTTACTTACACCGTTTGAAGCCTGTCTGTTGAATATCTCGTCGGCACTTGAACGGCCATTGAGTCTCGCGGCGCTGCACGCGGCGCAAACTGGCGCAGATGGGGATTTGACAGTACGGGACATTCTCGCCCTCGCGCCAAAGGCGGGCATGCAGGCGGGGTATGGGGCAATGCGCCTTTCCGACTTGGATGACAATCTGACACCCACCCTGTTGCTGTTGGCAGAGGGTAAAGCCGTTGTCTTTCACGGACGAACGCAAGCTGGCGCCTTTTTGGTCTTCGACCCAGAGCTTGGCGAAGGTATCGGTGAAGTTTCCGAAGACATGCTGGCAGCCAGTCACACCGGTTACGCAATCCTGTTCCGTCGCCATCACGACGGTGAAACATTGGACGGGCCCGGTTCACATGGCGGTCACTGGTTCTGGAACGCCCTGTCCGCCAGCCGGTGGTCATACGTTCAAGTCGCACTCGCTGCGGCGCTGGCAAACCTCCTTGGTTTGTCTACGTCCGTTTTCATCATGGTGGTCTATGACCGGGTATTGCCCAACGAAGCAACAGAGTCTCTGATCGCTTTGACCCTGGGTGTGGCGTTGGCACTGTGTTTTGACTTTGCCCTCAAGTTGCTGCGGGCGGGATTTATCGACAAGGCTGGGCAGAAAGCCGACTTGTTGATGGGCCGGCGCATTTTCGACCAGTTGCTGAACATCCAGATGAAATCGCGCACTGGGTCTACCGGTGCCATGACCAGCACCATTCGCGAGTTTGAAACTCTGCGAGAATTCTTTACATCCGCGACGCTGGTGGCCGTTGTTGACCTGCCTTTCATCGGGTTGTTCATCCTGGTGATCTATCTGGTTGGGGGACAACTGGCTTTGATCCCTGCACTGGCCGTACCGGTGGTGCTCCTGACAGGTTTGGCGGTGCAGCCAGTTTTATCAAGGATGGCGGAACGAAGCTTGTCCGATGGACAGTCCAAGCAATCAGTTCTGGTTGAGGCTGTCTCGGGACTTGAAACCATTAAAACAACGGCAGCAGGCAGAAAAATGCGCGCACGATGGGAACAGGCCATCGAACAGCAGTCAGCGCATGGTGCACGAAGCCGAACCGTCACGCAATTTGCCCTGAACCTGACCGGATTCACCCAACAGGCCGCACAAGTGCTTGTCGTATTTCTTGGTGTTTTTCTGATCACAAACGGGCAAGCCAGCATGGGTGCGCTGGTGGCTTCGGTAATGTTGACTGGTCGGGCGTTGGCCCCTCTGGGTCAACTGGCGCAGACTTTGACCCGCATAAATCAGGCCAGGTGCGCCTATCGCAACCTCAATGCGCTAATGCATGCAGAAAGCGAACGCCCGGAGGGGCGCACATGGCTGACCCGATCTGATTTCAAAGGGGCAATTGCCTTCAATAACGTGCACTTCTCGTATTCTGACCAAAGCGAAGATACCCTGCATGGTGTCTCATTCACAATCAAGCCTGGCGAGAAAGTCGCAATTCTCGGTCAAATCGGATGCGGAAAAAGCACGATTGCGCGCCTGCTATTGGGGCTTTACACGCCGCGAGTGGGCTCGGTCATGATTGATGGATTAGACATACGTCAGATCGACCCGGGTGACTTGCGACGCAATATCGGATCCGTTCTGCAGGATGTCTGGCTTTTTTCGGGGTCTGTCAGGGACAATATCGCAAGTGGCGCAGTCCGGCCCAGAGATTGCGACATCGTCGAAGCCGGCCGTATTGCCGGTGTCGAAGAATTCGTGAACAGCCATCCTTCGGGCTATGACCTTCAACTCGCTGAACGCGGTGAGGGGCTTTCCGGTGGGCAACGGCAGGCAATCGCCCTGGCACGGGCACTTGTCGGGCGACCTCCGGTTTTGCTTTTTGATGAGCCAACCAGTGCGATGGACGTCAAAACCGAAGCCCAACTGGTTCAACGCCTGAGTGCGTCAACCTCCGGGTCAACCCTGGTCATTGTAACGCACAGAACCAGTCTGCTGGAGCTTGTGGACAGGGTTATCGTTCTGGAAAATGGAAAAATCGTAGCTGATGGACCCAAGAGCCTGCTGACGCAGCACATGCGTCAGAAAGGGAGGCACCTGAATGTCGCAGCATCCTGATCTGGCGAAGTTGGCGCGCGAAATGCAGGGGCGGTCCCCCGTTCGTGGTTCATTGCTCTTGCTGTTGATCCTGTCGTGTATTGTCTCGGGCGGGTTGTGGGCGCATTTGACCGAATTGGATGACGTAACGCGGGTCGATGGACGGATCGTGCCTTCGGGAGACATACAGGTGATCGACGCCGCCGAGCCTGGCGTGCTGCGGTCGCTTCATGTGCGCGAAGGCCAGTTGGTCGACAAAGGGGCATTGTTGATGGAATTGGACGCCACACAAATCGACAGCCAACTTAGCCAGGAACAACAGCGCGCTTTCGGGCTGCAAGCCCGTGCACAACGTCTGCAGGCAGAAATTGATGGAACACAATTGAATTTCGGTGCTCAGCTGATCGAAGGTGCGCCCAGTGTCGTGCGTTCGGAAACTGCATTGTATCAGGGTCGGCAAGCAGAGCTGGCAGCAGAAATCGCCATATTGGAACGTCAGCGTGAGCAAAAGCAGCGAGAACACGAAGAAGGTTTAGTGGATCAGGTAACAGCAGAAGAAACTTTAAAGGTGCTTGGGGAGGAGCGTGCAATCATAGCCCCGCTTGTTGAGCGGCAAATGGAACCGGCAACGACATTGCTGGCGTTACGGCGCAGCGAAGCCGAGTGGCGCGGCCGCAAAGTCCGTGCCGAAGCCGTGACCAGCAGGTTGCAAACCGGTTTAAATGAAATAGATGATCGGATTCAAGCTGCTCACAGCCGATTTCGAAGTGCGGCGCTTACTGAATTGGCCTTTGCAACTGCGGAACTGGCGACCTTGCAACCCGCCTTGCCTGCCTTACGCGACCGCGCTGCACGAGCGCAGGTTCGCTCTCCGGTTCGCGGTATCGTCAACCGCATCCACCGAACCACCATTGGAGGTTTGGCGCGGAGTGGCGAAGATCTTGTCGAGATTGTTCCCCTGGACGACACACTATTGGTCGAAGCTTACGTAAAGCCCGAAGATATTGCATTCTTGCGTGCTGGACAGCCCGTAAAGGTAAAGATCACGGCTTATGATTTTGCGCGATACGGGGCGCTGGATGGTGAAATCGTACGGATTGGCGCCGATACCGTCACACGATCAGAGCGGAACGACGAAGAGGTGTTCGTTGTGGAAATTCGCACGAGCAACACCATGCTCGATGGAAATGGTGTCGCAGTGGAAATCATACCCGGCATGATCGCAGAGGTTGACATTTTGTCAGGTCGAAAATCCGTACTGGAGTATCTACTGGAACCTGTCGTGAAGATAAAAGATCAAGCTTTGCGTGAGTGAGCGCAAAGACCAAAATATTTGTTCTTGCGACGCGTACTGTGTTTTCTATCTACACTGCCTGACGCAGAGGGGATCGAAAGAAATTCAGGTTCACACTCTGGCCAACAGAGCGTCGCTATTTCCAGTCGACATCCCCTAAAAAAATATACCCAGCACCGTAAATCGTTTTGATCAGGCGCGGATTCTTTGGGTCTTCACCAAGTTTCGTACGCAACCTGGAGATTCTGACATCCATAGCACGATCAAAGCTGTCGCCCGCTGCACCGCCCAAGGATTCCTGCATCTGTCCCCTGCTGATCAGCCGCTTGGGGCTTTCCAGAAACAAACGCAGAACCTCGCCTTCTGCATGGCTGAAAGGTGTTTCAGCCCCTGACCCGTCTTCCAGAACATACCGATCAAAATGCGCAATCCAGCCGTTGAATTCCGCCCTGTCCGATTGTGATGTCCGACCGCGCGGCGCGCGCAACCTGGCCCGTACCCGGGCTACGACCTCGGTGGGGTCAAACGGCTTGGTAATATAGTCATCTGCGCCAAGCTCCAGTCCTGTCACACGGTCCTGAACCTGCGCCCGGCCGGAAATAATGATCACTGCTGCACCCTGTTCCAGCGCCAAGCGATGAACAAGCGCCAGCCCGTCGGTATCTGGTAAGGACAGGTCCACAAGGCAGACATCAGGGGTTACTCGATTAAGGGATGCTTCAAACTCTCTGGCACGGGAAAAACTCTGCGTTCTGAAACCGGCATCCTCCAGCGCATCCGTCAGAATGCGCCGAATTTCGGGTTCGTCGTCGAGAATGGTCACCATTGGTTGCGACATCAGGCGGCCTCGGCTTGGATGAGAGCGGACAATTGGGCCTGTGAGAACGGTTTACGCAAAACAGGTGCCAAAGCAAGGGCCCGTTGATGCAGCGGATCTGAATTTGGCAGAGATGTCATAAGGATAAGCGGCAACCCCGGTTTCAACTGTTCAAGGATATCCAAGCCTGTACCGTTTCCTTCCAAACGGATATCGGACAAGACCAGCGAAATGTCCTTCACACTTGATATCAAGGCCAGTGCTTCATCAACTGAATTTGCTTCAATGACAGTAAAGCCCAAATCCACCAGCATGTCCCGAAACTGCCCGCGCAGGTCTTCGCTGTCTTCAACCAACAGTACCAATCCGTCCTGCGCCGGAGGAGCGGGCCGAAAAGGCAAACGCATGACAACCGAGGCCCCAGATGGCGTATTTCTTAGATTCAGATCGCCACCAGCAAGCTTGACCGTATCATAAACCATCGGCAGCCCCAGACCCGAACCGTCGCTCCCTTTTGTTGTGAAAAACGGGTTCAGCGCCTTTTCAAGCGCCTCGGGTGAAAACCCCGGCCCAGTGTCGGAAACCGTGACTTCGATCCAGATCTCACCAATGGCATGTGCACTGATTGTGATCTGGCCCGTGCTCCCGCAGGCATCCCTGGCATTCAGAACCAAATTTAAAAGCGCATCCTGAACCATACCCGGATCAAGCATCAATGTCTGTTTTGGCAAGGTGTTTACGACGGACAGGCCCACACCGCGAGGCAGCGAGGGCGTCGCCAGAATCCTCAGGTCTTCCAACAATCCCCCGATGTCAGTGGCCTGCGGTTGCGGCGTTCGGTTTCCAGTCATGTCGGCGATCCGGTTCAGCAGTTGCCCGCCCCGGCGTGCCGTTTGTTGAGTTGCGGCCACAAGTTCCTGCGCGCCATCCGGCAATTCCATCTTGTCGAGGCGGGACTGCATCCCAAGGATGATAGTGAGCAGATTGGAGAAGTCATGGGCAAGCCCGCTGGTCATCTGGGCTGCCATCGCCCGGCGGCGGGTTTGCTGTAATGCAACGCGTGCCTGTGTCTCTTCGGTGATGTCCACCGACATCACGTACACACCCCCTGCCCCATCTGGCGTAAACGAAACACGAATACGGCGGGAATCCTGATCTTCAGTGAACTCGAAAACCGACGGCTCTCCGCTATAGGCCTTAAGCAAATGGGCCTGAACCCGTTCAAAGGCGGCCGCACCCAGCGCTTCAGAAATGTGAAGCCCCAGAATATCGGACGGACGCCCGGGCATGACGGCGCTCAGGCGGCGGTTCGAGTAATCGTAACGGCCGTCGCTGTCCAAATGCGCGATATGAGCCGGCATCATCTCAGTCACCATACGAGTACGCGCTTCGATTTCGGTCAGTTCCCGCTTGGCCTCTTCAAGCGCCGCGATCGTGGCCGCAAGTTTGCGGTTGGTTGCGGACAGTTCTTCCGCGTGGCTCAGCAACTGTTCCGACAGTTCCTCTGACCGCGCCCGCAACAGGTTTTCCGCCCGCCGCGTGCCGGTAATATCCGTGTAGACCGCGACCCACCCACCTTGGGGCAGCGGCGCGCCTTCAATTGAAACAACCTGCCCATTGGGGCGCACGCGCTCCATGTAGTGGGGCTCAAACGCCAAGGCTTGCTGGACACGCAGATTGACCATTTCCTCGACACTTTCATCGTCGCCATACTCACCGCGGCTGGCAAGAAAGTGGATCGTGTCGCTAAACAGAGCGCCCCTTTGAACCAGCTCATCCGGCAAACCGAACATTTCCTGGAAGCGGCGATTGCTGAGCACCAGTTGCAACTTGTTGTCATAAATGGAAAGCGCCTGACCGATCAGGTTTAGCCCCGCGGTCGTCATCGCCTTGATACGCTTTTCCGTTATGTCCAACTTCGTTTTCTCCACGGCTCATGCCTAGCATCAGAAATCATGCACGGGTAGTGGAATTGAGGGGAGGCGTTTCGGACTCTGCCTTCGTTCAAGTGCTTTTGCCAATCTGCGAATGCGCAAAGAGAAATACGTCGACACACCTGCCCGTGACCGAGTGCCCGGTATAGTCAGAATAGATGAACGTTGACAAAAAACCGCGTTCTAAGATGTGTATCTGGGGCGGGATTTTGCACCCTCAGATGTGATCGAATGCAAGGACAATGTGTGGTCCATATTTTTCATCCGGTGGCGCAACATCTGTCGGCTTAACCGTGCGAGGTCCGTTGCAAAATCTGGATTCTCCGCGACGTTCTCGAATTCGCCCTTACTTTGGTGGTCGAACAGGATCGGGGGCAGGTCGGCAGCGAACTCGACCAGTGTGAACCGTTCATCCCGCAATATTCCCAAACACGAGTCGCTGTTACCGGTCCCCAAGTCTTGCTGCCACAGCGTCGGGTTTTCAGGTTCTGAAAAATCAAGTTCACTGAAAGAATAGTCGCGCCAATCGTCTGGGATATTACCCCGCAACAATGGCAACAAGGACCGACCATCCATAGCGTTCGGAACAGCCTGTCCAATCCAGTCCAGTATGGTCGGAGTGACATCCACGGACTCGGTTGGAACGGTGATCTTGCTTCCCGCTACAGCTTCGTTCCCGGGTAAACGGATCATCAGAGGTGTGTGATACGCTGCGTCGTAGACCGTCATTTTGCCCCAGCTGTGTCGATCCCCCAGCATTTCACCATGATCGGCGGTGATAACCAGCAATGTATCGTCGTATTGCCCGCTGTCCTTCAGGTACTGGACAACACGACCGATGTGGTGATCAACCTCGGTCGCCAGACCCAGATATATAGCACGCAAGGTGCGAATGTTTTCGTCCGTAGGTTCAACGTCATCGAAACCGTGAACGAATTTTTTCGCGCTAAAGGTATCCAGCTTTGGTCCAAAGAACGGGTGCACTGCTTTTTCTGCTGCTGCGCTCGGCAAGCAGTGCGGCAGAGGGATATCCGCCGGGTCATACATGTCATTGTATGGGGCCGGTGCGACCAAGGGCGGATGCGGGCGGATATAGGTCAAATGGGCGAACCAACCGTTTCCACGATGCGGCGCGATCCTATCAAGAAAGGCATCTGTCAGAAAAGCTGTATCGCTGTCTTCCGCCCGATACAGCGCGGGATCATTCAGCCGCGGGTGTCCACCGTCGGGCGAAACGGGCTTGTAGACATCCCAGTACTTTTCGAACTGGTACCCCTTTTTCATCAGATGCGCTTGCCAAGGATATGATTCTTCAAGGCGCATTTCGACAACTTCAACAAACCCGGTCATCGACTGTTCGTAAGACTTGAGGTCAGGGTCATTGGGATCATGGACGCGCGGATCGGCGGAGGTATCAGTGTACCCAAACAACATTGGCAAGTAACCAGCTTTGCGCATCTCCGTGGCGATGTTTGGGGTATCGTGCCGTAACGGCGTTCCGTTTCTTACCGACCGATGATTCATCGCATATTGGCCGGTCAGAATCGATGCGCGCGAGGGACCAC
The DNA here is from genome assembly GCF_059612445.1 of Ruegeria sp. TASC047. NCBI lineage: Bacteria > Pseudomonadati > Pseudomonadota > Alphaproteobacteria > Rhodobacterales > Roseobacteraceae > Ruegeria > Ruegeria sp. TASC047. The sequence continues at coordinate 41,085 of NZ_JBXWQP010000044.1, read as the reverse complement.
AGGGATTGGTGACCGAAAAATGGCGGGTAAAGGTCACGGCCTCATCCATAAAAGCCCGCAAATTCTGAAGGTTCACATGGCCTGCCAAGGCCCCGGACAGGCAATCCGCTCTGAGTTGGTCGATGATGACAAACAAGACGTTCTTGGTCTGATGCATACCGACTTCTCCGATTCCGCGCCGTAATAACCAACGCGGAATGTGTATTGCTTCCCGCCACAGCGCAACCAATTTGTCGGTCAGGCAAAGGCGTGTTATCCCGACAAAGTTGCTGTGCGACAACCTCTGGCATGCACCTGTTCAGCATAGCTCCAATGCGACGGTCGGCGTGACGTCAAGGCCATCCAGCGCGGCAAAAAGAAGTCCAATGGCACAAAGCCATTGCGGTCATTGAATGTTTCAATTCACATGACCTCATGACGCAACCTTCGATAACCTCAGAACACGATTCCAGCGGTACTCGTGTACGCATATCCGGAGAGCTGCTCACGCAATCACTGCAAACCGTTGAACAGGGTTTTGCCTCTGTCCGCGCAACAGGAGAAAGGGTCGTTCTGGATTTGTCCGAGGTCGAAGCCTTGGATACAGGCGGTGCCTGGCTGATCGCGAACCTTGGCAAACGCTTTACGTCGCAAGGTGCAACACTTGAATTTCAAGGGGTGAAACCGGCACATGCCACTCTGATAGATACTGTAACCCGTAGCATACCCGACGAACCCGGTGAGCTTGATAAACCGCGAAGTCTGTTAGATTTGATCGCACAAATGGGTCACATCACTGTAGGTGCCTGGCGGGATACGCTTTCCATCCTCGAATTTCTGGGTCTGACACTGCATCGGCTGTTTCGTACCATTGTCATGCCATGGCGACTTCGCAAGGCAGTGCTGGTCACACACATGGAAGAGACCGGGTTCAAGGCACTGCCAATCGTGGCCCTTATGGGGTTTCTGATCGGTGTCGTACTAGCATTTCAGGGCGCGACCCAACTGAAGCAATTTGGAGCTGAGATATTCGTAGTCGAGCTGATCTCGATCTCGGTTCTGCGTGAATTGGGCATATTGCTGACGGCTATAATCGTTGCCGGGCGCTCGGGTTCTGCATTCACCGCATCTATCGGCTCGATGAAAGTGCAGGAAGAAATTGACGCAATGCGAACGCTGGGTCTGGACCCGATCGAAGTTCTGGTCATTCCGCGCGTTTTGGCGTTGTTGATCATGCTACCCATATTGGGTTTTGTCGCCGATATGGCAGGCCTGTTTGGCGGCGCCTTGATGAGCTGGATCGACCTGGGTGTAAGCCCCGGAATGTTTCTTACCCGTTTGAAGGAAAACACCGACGTCTGGCAATTGGCAGTCGGTCTTATCAAAGCTCCGTTCTTTGCGCTCGTCATCGGCGTTATCGCCTGCTGGCAGGCAATGCAGGTCAAAGGGTCCGCCCAAAGTGTCGGTCAACGTACGACAGCATCAGTTGTTCAATCCATTTTCATGGTGATCGCAATCGACGCTTTGTTTTCGATCTTCTTCTCAGAGATCGGGATATGACATGACCGGGGATACACCACAGCTATCAGCTGCCGCGACTAAAGGTCGTGAGGCTGTCATTCGTGTACGCGGGCTGCGAACTCAGTTCGGTACGCAGGTGGTACATGAAGACCTGAATCTTGACGTCTGGCGAGGCGAAGTTTTGGGAATCGTCGGCGGGTCAGGCACCGGTAAATCCGTATTGCTCAGAACTATCGTAGGGCTGAACAAACCCGCAGCCGGAGAAATCGAAGTTCTGGGCGTCGATGTTCTGAATGGTCCAGAGGATGATCGCCGCAGAATCGAACGCCACTGGGGCGTTGCCTTTCAGGACGGGGCACTGTTTTCGTCACTGACCGTGCTGCAAAACGTTATGGCACCGTTGCGGGAACATACAGGTCTCAGCGAGAAGCTGATGGAGTCTCTGGGTGCATTGAAGATCAGCCTCGTGGGTCTGCCGCAGCTGAGTTGCGGCAAGTTTCCGTCAGAACTGTCGGGTGGCATGCGCAAACGCGCCGCGCTAGCACGAGCGCTTGCCCTTGACCCCGAGATCGTTTTTCTGGACGAACCAACCGCAGGATTGGACCCGATTGGCGCAGCCGCGTATGATGAACTGATCGGCGAGTTGCAGCAGGCACTTGGGTTGACTGTTTTCATGGTCACCCATGATCTGGACAGTCTTTACGCGATCTGCGACCGCGTCGCGGTGCTTGCAGAAAAGCGCGTGTTGGTTGAAGGTCCGATTGAGGACATGACCAAGGTCGATCATCCTTGGGTACAGGAATACTTCACAGGCCCCCGCGCCCGCGCGGCGCAGCAGAAGGGGCAAAACAGGTAAAAGCAATGGAAACCCGGGCGAACTATATTCTGATCGGCGCGTTTACCCTTGCGGGGTTGCTGGGCGCATTCGGCTTTTTCCTGTGGCTCGCCAAATTTGAGATCACGCGCCAATACGCTTATTACGATGTACTATTTGACAATGTCGCAGGTCTGTCGGCAGCCGGCGGCGTGAACTTCAACGGCCTGCCGGTCGGGCAAGTCGTTTCCTTGCAACTGGATGAAAATGATCCGTCAAAGGTTCGGGTGCGGATCGAAGTGGACGCAGACATTCCGATAACCAATGAGACAATCGCGCAGCTTCAGTCCCTTGGCGTGACCGGTGTTGGCTATGTTGAACTGACCGGCGGATCGGCTAACGCTGAACGATTGCCACAAAAGAGTGTTATCAAGAGCAAACGCAGCGCAATTCAATCCCTGTTCGAAGGCGCGCCAAAAGTTCTGGATGAAGCCGTGACACTTTTGGAGAACCTGAACAAAGTCGTCGATGATAAAAACCGGGAAGCTGTGAGCGGTATTCTGGACAATCTTGCTTCGGCCACAGGTAAACTGGACAAGACACTGACAAGTTTTGAATCCGTCGCAAGTGACATCGGCAGCGCTGCGCAGGATATTGGCGCGTTTTCAAAGCGGCTGGACCCGCTGATTGAAACTGCGCAAACAACGCTCAAGACCGGCACGGAAACATTGGAAGCCGTCAAAACGGCATCCGGGTCTGCCAAGACGGCGCTGGACGAAGCAAAAACAACCCTTCAGACGGCGGACCGCATTTTGCAGCAGGACGTGAAGCCTTTCATCGAGCGAGGTTCGCAACTGGCTGAACGATTGACCGTTTTGTCTGATGAAGGCAGCATCACCCTAGGAATTGTGAACGAAACCGTGATGAACGCCAACACGACGCTTGGCTCGATTACTACGGCCATGGAGTCCGCCAAGGGGGCGCTGGCTTCGGCAGAATCCGCTTTTGACTCTGCAAATCGCGTCATGGAGGAAGACGTGGCACCTGTTGCGGAAGATGTCCGGAAGGCGGCCAATCAGGTGACCGAAACCGTCGCAGGCATAACGAAAAAGATCGACCAGATCTCGGACGACGTCCTGAGCGCGTCAAATTCCGCGTCCGAATTGCTGGGAACCATCGACGGCATTGTTCAGAGCAACCGCCGACAAGTGTCAGACTTCCTGCGGGTCGGGTTGCCTCAGTTTGTTCGTTTCATCGAAGAATCCCAGCGTCTTGTTATCAGTCTGGATCGCCTCGTAGACAAAGTTGAACGCGATCCGGCACGTTTCCTTCTGGGCACCCAAGCATCGGAGTTCCGTCAATGATCAAGCCTGCACTTGCAATGTTGATGGTCGCGTTGTTTGGCGGCTGCGCTGGTCTGGGCACGTTGCAACAAGCGGCGAAACCGAATGATTTGTATCTGCTGACCCCAAAAAGCACGTTTTCCTCGGCGCTGCCCAGGATTGAAAAGCAGATCGTCGTTCAGGAACCCACGGCAACTGCCGCAGTGAACACGGACCAGATAGCCATTCAGCCTACCTCGTTGCAGGTTCAATATTTGCCCCGCGCCCGCTGGGTGGATCGCGCGCCCTTGATCGTTCAAACCTTGTTGGTTGAAAGCTTTGAGAACTCGGGCAAAGTCGCAGCTGTTGGACGCTCAACCGTTGGCCTGCGGGCCGATTATGTAATAGCCCCGGACCTTAGAGAATTTCAGGGGGTCGTGATCGAAGATACCGCGAACGGAACCAAAATTCGCGTCGAAGTTCGTATTAACATTAAGGTGATCGACGAATACGAAGATAAAATCGTTGCATCCAGCTCGTTCCAGGAAAACGTCGTGGCGGCAAGCGATCAGACGCCGGATCTGATCAACGCGTTTGACCTGGCGTTGGGGCGCGCGATGAGAGATTCTGTTGAATGGAGCATTCGCAAGATCAATACCCACGTGGCAAACAACCCGCGATCCATTCCCAGATAACGAAAGTTGCATAAGACGGAGGAAAAAGCGGGCAATTACGGCCGCGCTTTCACATGACCAATCATCGCGCTACCTAATGTGGTTTTCAGAATTGTGCGGCCGAAGCTCGGTTCCAATCATCTGCAAATTCTTCGGGAATGTCGTCCTTTAACAAGGCACCGTTTTCCAGATAAATATAAAGCTCGGCATAGGTACGCTCATGCTCGTCCGCAGTTCGGCGCAGGATATCACGGGGATGTAACTCGGACGCTTTTTCCTTGCCCATCGCGCCCAAAAGCTCGCGGAAACTTTCCAGTGTGGCATCGTGATAGCGATGAACACGCCGGCGTTTCTGCGGCACATTCACGGCGCGCCCGCGGATGGGATCTTGTGTAGCCACCCCTGACGGACAACGGTTTGTGTTGCAATGCAATGCCTGGATGCAACCCACCGCAAACATCATCGCGCGCGCAGAGTTGCACATGTCGGCACCAAGCGCCAACTTCTCGACCATGTCATAACCGGTCGCCACTTTTCCGGAACAGATGATCCGAATCTTGTCACGCACTCCGACACCGCGCAAACAGTTGCTGACAAAGATCAAGGCTTCGTTCAGGGGCATACCCAACCGGTGGTAAATTCCACCGGGGCTGCGCCCGTGCCCCCTTCTGCCCCGTCAATTGTGATGAAATCCGGCAAGATACCCGTTTCAAGCATTGCTTTACAGATCGCCATGAATTCGGACGGCCTGCCGATGCACAGCTTGAACCCGACAGGTTTGCCGCCGGACATTTCTCGCAGGTGCTGGACAAAATGCATCAAACCTGTGGGCCCATCGAAGGCACTATGGGTGGGCGGAGAAATCACATCCTGATGTTCGGGCACTCCCCGTATCTCGGCAATCTCGGCATCGACTTTGGCAGCAGGTAGAACACCGCCATGGGCGGGCTTTGCACCTTGTGACAGCTTGATCTCAATAGCCTTGACCACGTCCCTTCCTGCCTTTTCGGCAAACTTGTCCTTGTCAAATCCACCAGCAGGGGTCCGGCACCCGAAGTAACCCGTCCCGATCTGCCAGATGATGTCCCCGCCTTCGGCCAGATGATGCGGTGACAGCCCACCCTCTCCGGTGTTATGCGCGAACCCCCCATCCTTGGCTCCTCCGTTCAGCGCGCGGATGGCATTGGCGCTGAGCGCGCCAAAGCTCATGGCAGACACATTAAGGCGTGAGGCGCTGTATGGTTGCGTACATTGCGGACCCCCCAGCATTATGCGTTCTTCACTTTTGTCTACATGTTTGGGGGCTAGTGAGTGGTTGGCGCGATGATACCCGGTTTCCGTAATGTCGTATTGTGTGCCGAACGCTTGTGTGTCCACCTGCCCCTTGGCCCGAGAATAAACCAGCCCTCGGACAATCCTGTTGAACGGACGTCCACTTTCGTTGGTTTCCACGAAATATTGGCGAATTTCCGGGCTTACAAATTCCAGCATGTACCGGAAATGCCCAAGAACCGGGTAATTGTTCAGGACGTTATGCTTGGTCGTCAGAACATCATAAAGACCGATGATCGCGTACGGCACCAAAATGATCAGAAGCCAAAGCGCATGAGACCAGAAGAACCCAAGGATCAGAACTAACGGCAGACAGACACAGCTCAGAAAAAAGAAAATTCTGCGTACAATCATGTTCCATACTCCTTGTGTTATTATCGGGCTGATGAGCCATGCTGTCAGAACTCAACGTGAAACAGATTGAAATTTTATTTCAAGTGCCCGCGGAAAAATGTCTGCTGAGGGACGCAAACGTGAAATCATGTTACGAACCGCCCAACTGTTGAACCCGGTGCAACCGGCGGATAAATCACGCTTAACGGACGACAAAGGGCCGATCCTTGGCAAACACACAATCCCACCTCTGGCGTGACCGAAAAAGCGTGATGTTTCTGTCCGTCTTCGCAGGCGGTGCGCTTGGGTCGTTGTTGCGTGAGGCGTTTGCACTAGAGATCCCAGGCCTAAGCTTTCTCACCTCGACTTTTGGCATCAACGTAGTCGCCTGTTTTGTTCTGGGCTGGCTATATTCCGTGCGCCATAAGGTGCACGCGCATGTTCTGCATCTTGGCGCCGTCGGGTTTTGCGGTGGATTGTCGACCTTTTCGTCTTTTGTCGCAGATCTTGAACGAATAGCCGACGGCGGCCTATGGGTAACGTCCCTGGCAATCGGGCTGGAAGTTTCATTTGGCCTTGCTGCCGCGCTGTTTGGTGAAAGACTTGGACGGCATTTTCATTCCGAAAAGACGCCGTCATGAGCGAAGTGTACCTTCATTCCATGTTCGCGTTGGGCGGAGGTCTGGGGGCCGTGATGCGCCATTGGCTGGCGCTGAGGATTCGGCACGACTTGCCACTAGCAACCTTGCTCGTAAATGTGTTGGGTAGCTTGCTGCTGGGGATCTGGGTTGGGTTTTTAGGAGGTCCAGTAGACATTCCCGAGGACCAAAAACGCCTTGTTTTCGGGTTTTGCGGTGGTTTTACAACCTTCTCCAGCTTTGCCTACCAATCGCTCGAACTTCACCGCGAGCGCACATTGCTTTTGGCAGCAGGCAATATTCTGATCAGCCTTGCTCTGTGCTGGTTTTCTTTCTGGCTTGGCCTGTTGCTAACGCGTTGAAGCGTATAAAGCTGGGCAACAAGTTTGAACGCTGACCTGCTTTTCTTTCCGGCCAATGTTGGGTCCCAAGCCACGCCAATAGTTCGACAAATAAAGAGTTTGAAAAGACTTATCGCAGTAAGCTGAACTGCATCGAGTGTTCTGGTGTGTGAGCAATGGCCTGTGTCCCTGATCCGGATATGGGCCATTTCTTTCTTGGATCAGACCCCATACCGGGCAAGAAACATGTCCACGGCTTGTGTCGCTACTTCAGCGATTTCTTCTTTGCTGAATGAATTCTGAATTCCAAATGCAGCCCGGGTCCAGATCCGTACTTTGCAAAGCTCGGAAAACTGCTCAGCCGCTATTTGGACATTTTCAACTGCTAACTCACCTTTAGCCACGGCTTTTTCAAGGTATTCTGCCATTTGACGCTGGCCGTTTTGCGGCCCCGCTTCGTAAAATGCACGACCAAGTTCCGGAAACCGATCTCGTTCGGCAACACAAATGCGGAAAACCTGCTGCGCGAAATCTGAAACTAGAAACGCCGTCAACTGTGTGGCCGCGATCATCAAAACTTCTCGTGCGGGTTTGGTCTCGTCGATCATCGCGACGACCCGTTCGGCCATAAGACAGCATTCCGTTTGTGCAACTTCCATGAACAAAAGGCGCTTGTCCGGAAAATAGCTGTACAAGGTTGCTTTTGACACTCCAGCCGCGCGGGCAATGTCATCCACGCTTGCGCCCTCGAATCCGTCCGCCATGAAAACCTCTCGGGCCCCGCGCAAAACCTGATCAAACTTTCGGCCTGTGCGCAGGATGGTGGCGGTCTGGGTCATGTCATCTCCTCAATCAATACCTGTCACAGTTTATAAACCGTTCGGTTCAGGTACAAGGATTCTCGTATTCCCTTTAACGCTGACCTCGCCCAATTTGGGGAGTTGAGCTCTTGCGACGGTTCTAAACCGTGCTAGGACTTGGCCCATGGCCGATATCTTTTTGCGTACACTTCCCTTTTTTGCAATCATCGGCCTTGGCTTTTGGGCTGGGCGCACACGGTTCTTTACGGCCGAAGCAACCGCATATCTGACCAAGTTCGTCTTCTTCTTCGCGCTGTCGGCAATGTTGTTTCGATTTGCCGCGACCCTGCCCTTTGCAGAGATTTTCAACGCAAGACTGATCTTCGGTTATCTCATAGGAACCGCTGCTGTTTATGGCATAGCAACTTGCATAGCGTGGATACGCGGCCTTAACGTGCCTACTTCGGCGGTTGAGGCACAATGCGCTGCTATTGGGAACGTTGGCTTTCTTGGCCTGCCGATGCTCGCGCTGCTGTTCACCGAAGCCGCTATTGGTCCGGTCATGCTGGTCCTGACCGTAGATCTGGTGGTATTCTCGTCTCTGATCGTGATCCTGATCAACGGTGGTCGCGACGGAAGGCTGACCCCAGCCACATTCAAACTGATTGGAATGGGTCTGCTCAAGAACCCGATGATTGTCTCGATCTCTGCCGGGCTCGTCTGGTCATCCCTGCAAATCCCGGTTCCCGATCCCCTGAACAACTTTCTGACCATCCTCGGTGGTGCCGCAACCCCCGGAGCGCTTTTTGCAATCGGTGCGTCCCTTGCTGGCAAATCCGCAGAAAGAATTCAGATCGCAGCCTGGTTGAGTTTCTGCAAGCTGGTGCTCCACCCGCTTTTCGTGGCAATCGCCCTGATCTGGCTGATCCCGGTTGGAACATTCCCGGCAAGCGTTGCAATTGCAGCAGCAGCTCTGCCCGTGGCAGGAAATGTCTATATGCTGGCCGCGCATTACGGCATTGCCCCACAGCGCGCCTCGGCTGCTATTTTACTGTCGACGCTCGTCAGCATTGTAACCATACCGCTTGTAATTGCGGCTCTAGGAACTCTCTGACCTTCACTTTAAAAATACTCACTCCAAAGGCACTCGGACTTTACGCCGGGTCCGTGGATCGTTAGCCATGTTGCGACTCTAGAATAAGGACGATGCCTAATGGAAGCCCTTTCGGAAAATGCCTGTTTCGGCGGAGTGCAAGGCGTGTATCGCCATGCTTCGTCGGCATGCCAATGCGACATGACGTTTGGCCTTTTTCTTCCGGCCGAGGCGAAAGATGGCCCGGTTCCGGTCTTGTGGTATCTGTCTGGTCTGACCTGCACCCATGAAAACGCGATGACAAAAGCCGGCGCACAAGCTTGGGCTGCGGAACAAGGCATTGCAGTGGTATTTCCCGACACTTCGCCACGCGGTGAAAGTGTTGCGGATCATGACGACTACGATTTGGGTCAGGGCGCTGGGTTCTACGTGAACGCCACGCAGGAGCCCTGGGCACCGCATTTCCGGATGTGGGACTACATTGCCGACGAATTGCCTACCCTGCTGTTCGAAAGCTTTGCCATCGATAGCGAACGTCAGGCCATTACGGGTCATTCCATGGGCGGGCATGGTGCATTGACGTTGGCCATGAACCTTCTAGGACGGTACCGCTCGGTTTCGGCCTTCGCACCCATCGCGAACCCGACGGGCGCTGACTGGGGGCGCAAACAGCTGGGCGCGTATCTGGGGGATGATGAATCCCTTTGGGCCAAACACGATGCTTCCCTGTTGATGAAAGAAACCGGTTTCGACGGCCCCATCCTGATCGATACGGGCACCAATGATCAGTTCATGGACCTGCTGCGCCCAGAAGCGCTTGCCCAAGCCATCGCTGAGCGTCGCCAGCAAGCAACCTTCCGCCTCCAGCCGGGGTATGACCATTCGTATTTCTTCGTATCTACCTTCATGGAAGATCACATCGTTTTCCACGCCGAAGCGCTGTACGGAGACTGAGATATGAGCAAATACGACTATGATCTGGTCATCATCGGGTCCGGGCCTTCGGGGCGTTCTGCGGCCATTCAGGCTGGCAAGCTCAAGCGACGGGTTCTGGTGATTGACCGAAAAGACCGTTTTGGTGGGGTGTCCGTTCACACCGGAACTATCCCATCCAAGACATTGCGCGAAACGGTTCTGAACCTGTCGGGCTGGCGCGAGCGCAGCTTTTATGGCCGTTCCTATCGGGTCAAGGACCAGATCCGCGCCGATGATCTGAAAGCGCGCCTGCATATGACGCTCGATCACGAAGTCGACGTGCTGGAACATCAGTTCAACCGGAACCACGTCGATACTCTGGACGGTTTAGCCAAGTTTGTCGGACCACATGAAGTGGAAGTCGCCACTGATGCCGGAGAGACCACACGTGTAACGGCCGCCAAGTTTCTGATTGCAACGGGGACCAAGACCTATCGCCCCGACTATGTTCCATTCAACGGCAAGACCGTGGTCGATGGCGACGAGTTTCTGGAAATGGCAGAAATCCCGCGTTCACTGGTTGTTATCGGTGCCGGGGTCATTGGGGTCGAATACGCCACGATGTTCTCCGCACTGGACGTTCGGGTGACGCTGATCGAGCCGCGGGATACGTTTCTGGACTTCATCGATAGCCGATTGATTCATGATTTCACCCATCAGATCCGCGAAAACGGTGTTGATCTGCGTTTAGGGTCAGCTGTCGAAAAGATTGAAGATGCGGGCGAGCATGTGGAAGTGACCCTTGAAAACGGGCGTCACGTGCGGGCCGAAATGCTGCTGTTTGCAGCCGGGCGCATGGGCGCAACATCGAAACTCAATCTGGACTCAGTCGGACTGGAAACCGATCACCGTAACCGGATCAAGGTAGACCGCAAGACATATCAGACCGCGGTTCCGCATATCTACGCGACCGGGGATGTGATCGGTCACCCTTCGCTGGCCTCGACTTCATTGCAGCAAGGGCGTGTGGCTGCCTGCCATGCGCTCGAGACACCTACACTGCCAGAAAGCCCATGGTACCCCTATGGCATCTACTCTGTTCCCGAAATTTCCACCTGCGGCATGTCCGAGGAAGAACTTCAGGAACGTGGCATTCCGTATGAGGTCGGCGTGGCCCGATTCCGCGAAACCTCGCGCGGGCATATCATGGGTCTGGAACACGGCATGCTGAAGATGCTGTTTTCGCTTAAAACCCGCCGTGTCTTGGGCGTGCAGATTGTGGGCGAAGGTGCGACCGAACTGATCCACATCGCTCAGGCGGTGCTGAACCTGAAGGGCACTGTCGATTACTTCGTTCAGAACACGTTCAACTATCCAACTCTGGCCGAGGCTTACAAGATCGCCGGGTTGGATGCTTTCAACCGGATGCCGATCCCGGACGAATTCAAGGTGCGGAAGAAACCTGCTCAACCAGAGAAAAAAGAGGCCAAAAAGGCGTGACAACGCTGTATGTCGATGGCGATGCCTGCCCTGTAAAGGCCGAGGCCGAACGGGTTGCAACACGACACAAGGTGCCTATGGCACTGGTGTCGAATGGCGGTCTTCGACCGTCAGCAAACCCGCTTGTACAGGTCATCGTGGTTTCGGAAGGTGCTGATGAAGCGGACAAATGGATTGCAGAACGCTGTGGCGCTGGGGATGTAGTTGTGACCTCTGATATCCCTCTGGCCGCGAAATGCGTCGAAACAGGTGCCCGAGTTTTGCGCCCCAACGGCGAGGCCTTTACGGCAGCCAACATTGGCCAGCAATTGGCGATGCGTGATTTGATGGCTGACCTGCGGGCCGCCAATCCATTGGGGGCCGGAGGCGGCGGCCGACCGTTCAGCAAAGCAGATCGCTCTAGGTTTCTGGATGCGTTAGAGCGGGAACTTCGCGCAGCGACCCGAGGATAAGTGCAATCACCGGCAAGCTAAAATGCCAGCCGGCATCCAGAAACGCCCGTTTACAAGCCCGCCGAAAGAAAGCAGGCTGCGAAAGACTTCTGATCAGGCTATTCGCAAACGGAGACCGAATTATGAAAGTACAGGGTGCTCATTACCGGTCGATTTGGTGGGACAAATCGGCAGGTGAGGTTCGGATTATCGACCAGCGTTGGCTGCCCCATGACTTTCGGGTGGTTACCCTGAAAACGCTGGATGAATTTGCGACAGCGATCCGCGACATGTGGGTTAGGGGTGCGCCACTGATCGGTGCAACAGCCGCGTTTGGAATTGCCGAACAGATGTCCCGTGACAGCTCTGACGCTTCGTTCGATGCCGCATATGACGTATTGCACGCGACCCGGCCAACGGCAATCAACCTGCGATGGGCATTGGACAGATGCCGCGACGCGCTGATGCCACTTGCCCCAAGTGACCGTGCCGAACGGGCCTGGGCAATGGCACAGGAGGTTGCTGACGAAGATGTTGAGATCAATGCCTCGATAGGTCGCCATGGGCTGCAACTGATCAAAGAAATTGCAGCCCGAAAGCCCGCAGGTGAACCGGTGCGGCTATTGACGCATTGCAATGCCGGTTGGCTGGCAACGGTGGATTGGGGAACTGCGACAAGCCCGATGTATCACGCGCATGACGCGGGCATTCCGCTTCATGTCTGGGTGGATGAGACCCGGCCACGAAATCAGGGGGCGCTGACATCCTGGGAACTTGGCGAACACGGCATTCCCCATCGTTACATCGTGGACAATGCAGGCGGTCACCTGATGCAACATGGTTTGGTTGACGCCGTCATCACCGGTACAGACCGGACCACGGCACAAGGCGACGTCTGCAATAAAATCGGCACCTACCTGAAGGCCTTGGCGGCGCGGGACAACGGGGTTCCGTTTTATGTTGCCCTACCCTCGCCTACGATCGACTGGACGGTTCGGGATGGAGTGACGGAAATACCGATCGAGGAACGTGATACAAAAGAAGTGACCTATGTCATGGGCGTGGACGGCCAAGGGGATATTGCCGATGTTCGCGTCACCCCGAACGGTACAGAGGGTGGCAATCCTGCCTTTGATGTCACACCCAACCGGCTGGTGACCGGGCTTATCACCGAGCGTGGCGTCTGTGCCGCCTCGGCCGAAGGCCTTGCCGGATTGTTTCCGGATCGAGTCGGCTAGATTAACACCCCACACGGCGTTACCGCTGGCACGCGCACGTAGGTCGAGCGCGAAACGTCACGTCAGGCAGGGACTGCCAGACGGTTCTCTCGGATCGGTAGATGAACGATGGCGCTGAAGGCCCCAATTGCCACACCGATCCACCAGACCAGGGCATAGTCACCATACTGGTCATACATGCGCCCACCCAGCCAGACGCCCAGGAAGCTGCCAACCTGATGGCTTAAGAAGATTATGCCATAGAGTGTTCCCATGTAACGCAAACCATAGAGGTGCGCGACAAGACCCGACGTGAGCGGAACGGTGGCCAACCAAAGCGATCCCATCACCAGCGAGAATGTAATGACGGACAGCGGCGTTATCGGGAAAACGATGAACAATGCCGCAGCAAGTGTCCGACCGGCATAGACCGAGGCCAGCAGGTATTTCTTAGGGAAATGATTACCTGCCCAACCCGCCAATAGAGTCCCGGTGATATTGGCCAAACCAATCAGTGAAATCGATACCGCGCCAAGTGCGGACGTGGATGTGATGCCGATGGAATACAGCACGCTGCCGGGTTCGATCGGGCCGCACATTTCGGTTACGAATGCCGGAAAATGAGCGGTGATAAATCCAAGCTGGTAACCGCAGCTGAAAAACCCAATAAATATCAAAGCGTAAGAAGGATCTCGGAACGCCTTTCCCAGAATTTCTCCCATGCTTTCTTGCAACTCTGCCTTTGAAGCTGGTTGAGGCGCCCGCATGAAAGGCAAGGTCAATACAAGCACAAGAATCGCAGCGGCAAACACGACGAAGACTTGTTGCCAGGGCAAGAATGACAGCAACCACTCAGCCGTCGGCGCGCCCAGAACCTGCCCGAAACTGCCCGCAGCAGTAACGATGGCCAGCGACATGGACCGGTTTTCATCAGAGGACGCGCGACCGACCACAGCCAAAACCACACCGAACCCGGTGCCAGCAATGCCAAACCCAACCAGCCACGCATAAACCTGATGCTCGAGCGGTGTGACGGACCAAGCCGACAGAACCAGACCAGCAGCATAGGTCAAGGCGCCGAGGATAATGGCCTTTCGGTCTCCTACTTTCTCAGCGATAGCTGCAAAGATCGGTTGACCGATGCCCCAAGCCAGATTCTGGATTGCAATCGCCAATGAGAAATCCGTGCGCAGCCAGCCAAATTCACTGGCGATCGGTATCTGAAACACGCCGAAAGACGCGCGCACGGCAAAGCTGACTGTGATGATGATGCATCCAACGATCAGGATCGGGTTCAACATGCGGGTGGATTGCGGCATAGAGACCTCGGGTAGCTTGGTCCGACGGACCGTACTGGATTTACGGGTTGCGTCAATTCAACAGATTTGCGGTCACGGATAAGCAAATTTGATACGTCAGGGAAAAGGCTTCTTTTCAACGGGCTGGGTCATGGGTAAGGCTCTGGGTCATGACGGATCTGATTTCGCACTACGAAGCACGCGTCGAGGATGGAACTCTGACGCGTGACGACGCTCAAGAAGCCGTGTTGCCCCAGTTTGAGCGCATCCGTGCGGCACTGGCCGAGCCGGTTAAACGAGGGTTTTTCCGCAAGGCTCCGCCTCCGCCTAAAGGCCTATACCTGTGGGGTGGCGTCGGACGTGGTAAATCGATGCTGATGGACATGTTCGTCGACACGCTGGGTGAAGTCCCCGCACGGCGCGTTCACTTTCATGCCTTCATGCAGGAAATCCATGCCGGAATGCACAAGGCCCGGAAAGAGAACGTCGAAGATGCTCTGGCACCCGTGGCAAAGGAGGTGGTGAAATCCGTCCGCCTGCTGGCCTTCGACGAGATGCAGATCACTGACATTACGGATGCGATGATCGTCGGCCGTTTGTTTGACCTGCTGCACGAAGGTGGCGTTGTTGTCGTGACCACGTCGAACAGGCATCCGGACGCGCTGTATAAGGATGGGTTGAACCGGCAATTGTTCCTGCCTTTTATTGCCCATATCAAAGACCAGTTGCAGGTATGGGAACTGGTATCGCCCACGGATTACCGTCAGAACAGATTAGAGGGGGCTCCGGTCTATTTTACACCCATCGGACCAGAAGCGCGGCAGAAATTACGGGATGTCTGGAATGATCTTGCAGGCGGACCTGCCGATCCGTTGAAATTGCAGGTCAAAGGCCGCGCTGTCGAACTGCCCGCATTTCGCAACGGGGTTGCACGGGCTTCGTTTTATGACCTGTGCGGCCGGATGCTGGGACCGGCGGACTATCTGGCTATCGCAGAAGCAATTAAAGTGTTGGTGCTTGAAGATATCCCCCGTTTGTCGAGAAATAACTTCAATGAAGCCAAGCGCTTTGTCATCCTGATAGATGCGCTCTATGAGGCAAAAGTTCGGTTGATCTGCTCGGCTGCGGCGGAACCCGAGATGTTGTATGTCGAAGGAGAAGGCACCTTTGAGTTTGAGCGTACTGCGTCGCGCCTGCGGGAAATGCAGGACCAGAACTGGGGGAAGTAGGGGCTTTGCCCCCGTCGCGCTGCGCGCGCCTCCCCCGGAGTATTTGCGAAAAGATGAAGCTTAACCGTTTTCGCGCAGGATGTTTCCGGCAAGATAAAGGGAGCCGCAGATCAGGACACGCGCCTGTGGGTCTTTGTCCGTGATTGTCTTCAACGCTTCCGAAACACTTGCAGCGACTGAAGAAGGCAGGCCAACTTTGGTGGCAGCGGCGGCGGTTTCATCGGCGCCGAGCGTGGCCGCCTCGCCTGGTATGGAGATGGCGGTCAGGCTTGCAACCTGTCTGGACAGTGGCGCGAGATACCCAGTCACGTCTTTCGTGTTGAGCATACCGCAGATTAAATGCGTGGGGCGTTGCGGCATCTTTGCCAGCACATCGGCCAGCGCGATACCTGCGGCCGCGTTATGCCCTCCATCCAGCCACAGTTCGACCTGGGGGGCTTGCTCGGTCAGCGGACCGGTTTTGAGACGTTGCATACGCGCGGGCCAGTCGGCATTGGACACGGCAGCCTCGTAGGCAGTGTCACCCATTGAAAGATGACGCAGAACCGCCAAGGCGGCACCGGCATTCTGGAACTGATGTGCACCCAGCAGGTTGGGGAGCGGCAGATCACGCAACCCGGTTTCGTCCTGATAGATCAAGCGCCCGTTTTCTTCATGAGCGTGCCAATGCTGGCCATGTATAAGCAGCGGTGCGCCCAACCGGGCGGCTGTGTACTCGATCACCTCCAGTGCCTCGTCTTCCTGCGGGCCGACGATGCATGGCACACCGGGTTTGATAATTCCCGCCTTTTCGGCGGCAATCTTTCCCAAAGTGTCGCCCAGATACTGTTCATGATCGATTGAAACAGGCGTAATGACTGTCACCGCCGGTTCATCAATCACATTTGTTGCGTCCAGCCGTCCGCCCAAACCGACCTCGAGCAGAGTGTAATCCGCTTTGCAGCGAGAGAAGGCCAGCAAGGCAGCACAGGTTGTGATCTCGAAATACGTGATGTTTTCGCCGCCATTCGCCGCGTAACACTCATCCAGAACCGCAGTCAGGTCGGGTTCTGAAATCAGTTCGCCCGCCAACCGGATACGTTCGTGAAATCGCGCCAGATGGGGCGAGGTGTAGGCATGAACGGAACGCCCTACCCCTTCCAAGCCCGCCCGGATCATGGCCTGGGTCGAGCCTTTGCCATTGGTCCCGGCAATATGGATAATCGGTGGCAGCTTGAGCTGCGGATTGTCCAAGGCGGCCAGCAATCGCCAGACGCGATCCAAGGTCAAATCAATGATCTTGGGGTGTAGCGCCATCATCCGGTCGAGGATGGCGTCAGATGTCTTGGTGTTCATTTTTTCCCGGTCTCTTCGGCCTGCGCGACCTTGGCCGTTTCATCCGGTGTCGGTGCTGGCAGGTCACCTTTGATCGCCGGCGGTTGGTTCATCAGCATCCGGGTGATGGTGATCAGTTCGTCACGCATCTCGGTACGTTTGGTGACACGGTCCAGCATCCCGTGATCCAGCAGGTACTCGGCCCGCTGGAAGCCGTCGGGCAGCTTTTCGCGAATCGTCTGCTCGATAACTCGGGGACCGGCAAAGCAGATCAGCGCGTTCGGTTCCGAGATGTGGACATCGCCCAACATCGCATATGACGCCGTCACACCACCGGTGGTGGGATGGGTCAGCACAACGATATAGGGCAGATTTGCTTCTTTCAGCATCTCGACGGCCACGGTTGTGCGCGGCATTTGCATCAGGCTTAGAATGCCTTCCTGCATCCGCGCTCCACCCGCTGCCGAGAACAGGATCAGTGGGCGCTTTAGCTTAACCGCTTCTTGAGCGGCCGCGATGATCGCGTTGCCCACATACATGCCCATTGATCCGCCCATGAAGGAGAAATCCTGCGCTGCCGCAACGATAGGCGTGCGCCCGATTTCGCCTTTGGCAACCAGCATCGCCTCTTTTTCGCCGGTCTTTTTCTGCGCCGCTCGCATACGCTCGGGGTACTTCTTCTGGTCGCGGAAATGCAAGGGATCTTCTTTTGGCGCTGGCACTGCAACCTCGGTGAAAATACCGCCGTCGAACAGGTGATTAAACCGCTCGCGTGGGGTAATCGCCATGTGATGGTCACATTGGGTACAGACGTTCTGATTTTCCGCTAGTTCACGATGAAAAAGCATCGTTCCGCACTCGTCACATTTCTGCCAGAGGTTTTCGGGCACTTCGCGGCGAGAGAAGATCGAGTTGATCCGGGGGCGGACGTAATTTGTGATCCAGTTCATGTCGGAACCTTGGCTTGTGCAGTGTTGACGTCAAATAAGACGCCACGGGAAGAAATGCAATCAACGCCTGATCGCAAGCCGCGCCGCCAGCCAGCATACGAACATCACAGCCAAATCCACCACCAGCCAAGGACGAAGCTGTTCGGCGTCAGATGCATCGAACGGAAGCGAGAAAAGCGCCAGCCCGCTCAGGTTGTCCGGCAAGGAAACGAACAATAGTGCGATGATGTTATTGAAGAAATGCAAGGCGATAGCTGGCCCCAATGTACCTGATCGCGCTGTGAGATCGGATGCAAGTATCCCAAATATTAATGCCCACAGCACAAACAGAATTGCATTTTCTCCTGCCAGTTCTGGCGTGTAATGGCCAGCGGCAAACAAAACAGACGGTATCCCCATCCAAATGACGGGCGATTGAAACCTGGCGGCAAGGGCTTGCTGAACGTACCCTCGAAACAGAACTTCTTCGGCGCTGGTCTGAATCAGGACGACCAATACCGAGACCGGAAGCAACAAGAGCCATGTTGAAAATGGCAGATTCTTTGACAGAGATCCCCCCAAACCGTAGGGCGGTAGCAAGACACCGACAGCGCCCAAGATGAGCAGGGCTTTCAGCACTTTCAGAAATTGGGCCGCAACCAGACCCCGCTGGCCGAAAATTGATCCCAAGGATCGGTGCTGCAGCTGACGCGCGGCCACTGCCACGCCAAGAATGATGAACCCGAAACTGGCCAGCAACAAAAGCAGCGCCAAAGGTGTGCTGCCTTGCAAAAGTTCCTGAGCCCACTTCGCTGAGCCCAACCCCGCGACCACGGTAAAAAACACCAGGTTCAAAACGCTGACCAACACGGCGATCAATGCCAGCCCCAGCAATAAACGCCAGAGTTCGGGTCTGGCGCGGGCTGTTTCGACCAAACGCGCATGAGCTGAATACGCACTAGGCATTCTTACCAATACCTTCCTGTGCCGTTTCATCTGTCACGGGCGGAAACATGTCTTCGGCGTTCTGGGCCACGCTGATTCTGTTCGAGAGCGTCGTCAGATACCCTGCAACTGTCTGCAGCAACTGCAAAGCGACCGAAGCGTCACTTTCAACAACGGCACGCAGCTCTTCCGCGCCGATACGCAAAAAGCTGCTATCTTCCGTCGCGACCAGATCCAGCTGCCTTGGTTCCCCAGTAATAATGGACAGGTCTCCGATAAGCCGACCGGGTTCTATGATCGAGATTGTACGTTTCGTTCCATCCTCATTGGACCAATCCAGTTTGGCCTGTCCTGAAATACACAAATAGGCCGCATCCGGTGCCTGACCGCGGGAAAAAATGACTTGCCCGGCGCTGGCTTCGTACCATTGCGCCGAAAACGCCAGCAGCCTCTGGTTTCTGCCATCCAGGCCTGAAAACAGCTGCGTTGCTGACAGGATCTCGAGTTTCCGGCTCAGATCGTCCGACGTGCTGTCCTCATGCGCTGGTCTGCTTCGCGAGACGCCGTCGATCCGTCCATCCTTGATTTCCACAAACAAGTCATAGGCTTCGGGATGTGCAAAATGATCCTCCATGAATATCATGATGGAATCGGGCAGCAGTTCCCGTAGTTTCAGACGCGTGCGCAACCGGCTTTCCGAGTCGTGGCTGGCTAGTGCCTTGTCCAGGATCAGGATGTCGGGGCGTTTGATGCCTGCGCGCGAAAAAGCGGCACGCTCCTGAAACACGGTTGGAAGGTTGTTGCCGCCCAGCCCGGACGGAAGGTCATAAATAATGGCCGCTGCCCGACGGCGCAGACCGGCTTCGTTCATGGCCTCTGCAACGATGTCTTCGATATCTTCGGCATGGGCACCCGCCATCAACGATATCCGGCCATAGATCGCGTTCTCCATCACGGTCAAGCGCGGCACATAGATGTCAGGCGCCACAGACATGAACAAACCGTCCATGGCACCACGCAACCGTTCAGCCTGGGTCTTGCGGATAGCAAGAATTTTTTCCTTGTATTCCTCTGGGAAATCCGGGCCGATCTGTTCTGCGGTCAGAAGGAAAGGCACTGTCAATAGCAAGGCGCGCTCCTGATCGCTCAGCGCAGCATTCCCTTTGGCTTTGCGCCGGTCCTGGATGTCGAGCAGCCGATGATACATGTCCTTGGACATGCCAAGCCGCAGGAACAGAGGATGGTCGGCCCCGTCCCGCCCAAATGTCTTGCCAAGAGTATCCATGACAGCATTCGATATGCTGATCGCGTCATCTGCCAGATCATGGGTGCTGAGCAATTGCACGAACCGCGCGTCTCCGGCCAGAATGTCTGGAGATATGTCTCGCGACGGTGCCGCGAACAACAGGTTGCCCCCAAGCGGGACGGCCGGGTTAAACTGGTTTGGATCGAACCTATAGACATACCGATCCAATCCTTTTTCTTTCAGCCGTTCTGCAATGGTTTCTCTCAGCCTGACTATTTCCTGTGCCAGTACAGGGTGTATTTCTGGATCAAACTGGGAGCGCAGAGTGCGCCGGAACATGAACTCATCAATCCCCATAGCTTCCACCAGCTGGAACCACCAGTCACGTATTCCATCAATATCGTCCAGACCGGCAAGCCCCGGATCGATCCACTCATCTTCCAGCGAATCCGGTGGGTTACCCGCCCGAACAGACTCGATCTGACGACGGGACGGGGTTCTTATGGCATCTGCCTCGTGCTGCGGATGTGTGCGCAACGGCATCATGAGGTTATCGCCCAAAGTCCCATCAAACAGATAGGGGCGTGAATAGGCATACCCGATCCGGGCCGCGATAACTGATTGGTGCAAATCGTCCAGCTTGTGGCCAGCTATGACCACATCCCCCTGAACAGGCAGAACCTCGCGGGTCAGCAACTGGCCCAACGCACTACGTTCCGACGCATGGGCGGATTGAATCGCCACACGCGCGCCCCGTGGGATGGTCAGATCAATGTCTTCCAGAATGGTTTTGCCGTCGCCATCGCGAACGGTCACATTGCGCAATTCGATATCACCGGTCAGATGTGGGATGGTTTCCGGCTCGCCGATGAACAGCTCTTCGGGGATCATGTTGTCTGGGGCAAATCTTTCGGTGACCACCTCCCACCGCAGGGACATGTCCTGTACCTGGTTGTAGTAGGTCAGAAGGTCTTTCCAGGGGCCGCTTAGGTCTTTGTACGCGCCCAACGCGGCAACCAGTGCACCTACTGTCACCTCGCCCGTGATCGCCAGGTATCCGCCCACCGAATAAAACAGGAATGGCGTCATCTGAGTGATCAAATTGTTCAGGAACTTCATAAAGAATTTCTTGTTGTAGATCTTGAACCGGATCTCGAACAAGGTCCCCAACCTGTGACTGAACTGGGCCAGACGATAGCGCCAGCCGCCATTCGTGCGCAGGTCACTGATGCCCGCCGCGCTTTCCCCGATTTCCGAGCTCAGACGCCGAACCTCCTGAATACGATCCTTGTTCAGCAAGTTGATCTGGCGCTGCAACTTTGGGATCAACCAGGCCTGAAGCGGAATCAGCGCGATGCTTGCCAAACCGAACCAGATGCTTTGCATGAACAGAAAGGTGACGATTGTCATCATCTGGCCAAACTGAAACACCGGTTGCGCGATCGCATCCCCCATAAGGCCGCCCATCGGCTCGGCCTCGGATGTGATCATCGAGACCAGCTCTCCTTGGCTGGTGGTCGCGAAATAGGACTTTGGGAACCGCATCGTGCGTTGAATCAGGGTATAGCGCAGACGGCGCAGCATGCGTTCGGACAAGATGCCTTTCATCGTATTGATGCGCATCTTCATCAACCCACTGGCAACCACAGTAGCCAGAAATGCAAAGCATAATATCATCAGATACTGAACCTGAGACACTGTGATGCCCAAGATTGTCACCGTATCGCCTGGCGCACCGATGGCATCGTTGATGATTTGTTTAGGCAGCTCCAGCGACGCATATAGAAACGGGAAAGACAGGACCGTTAACAGCAGCAGGACAAGTTGCTGTTTTTTTGAATGCTTCCAAATAAAAGAAAATAACGTGGGCTCCATAGCCTGGCCTTATCGATAGCTGAACTGATGTTTGGCTGTTCAGGGGTAACCCATTTTTAGGAAACAGACGGTAAGCATTGACCCGACGTATTGCAAGAATTGACGGGGTCAGACTCCTAATCCGGCACCTATCTTTTTTACGCTTAGCCACCAACCAGAAAACGTAGCGCTTAAGTAGTGTTTTTGTGATTGCGGGTTTATTCCTACTCATTTCTTTGACTAAAGAAGGACATTATCGGACGAAGAGACCATGCGCAGGATTCTGGATCGCTATATTCATCGCCGGACGCTCGGCCGCTGGCGCCGGGCCGTACAGCAGGCGCCAGATTCGGCGCAGGCCGAGTTGCGGGTGAAACGCGATCAGGCGCGCAGTCTGCGTGGGCAACTGGATCGCCTTATCCAACTGGCGGATGCGCGCTTGCTCCGCCCGAAAATGGGATCAACTCAGTTTCACCGGCCTGTCGGCACCGACTGGAGCTGGCGACCCGACCTGTGGCGCGCGCCGTTGTTGCAATCCGGCATGGCCTCTGTTCCCCGTAAAACGGTAATGGACGATCAGGTCAGCTTATTTCACGACTGCCCATTGACCGAAATCGCTGTACGGCAAATCCGCAACCGGGGGGCAAGTGATCTGGCCCCGTTCAGTCTGGAGGTCGAGGTCTTTGGCTTCGAGGGGTCGTTCCTGTCGGTATCAATCGATTTGCCGCGTGAGGTCGCCCGCGACCTGACACGCGAGCATCTGATCCGGTTGGAAACCCTGATTGACTGCGAGAAACCGTCTGGCGTGTTTGCACGTCTCAATGTTCAGCACGGGCCCAACATGGAGCAGGTTTTGCGGCAGCTAGACCCTTCTGACACCGTGAACGCAGTTGATTTCGACCTGGCTCACCTGCCTCTGAATGACCGTCGGATCGAAAAGATCTGGCTGGATCTTATTTTTGAGAAACCGCAGATGAACCGTATGAGTGTGCGAGACCTTACGTTTTGCCGCTTCCATCGCGCGGACTTGTGAGACGATCAAAGATGAAACAACCATCCCTGACTTTCATTCAGTTCGAAAACGGTATTTGGCACGGCCATGTTGAGGCCGAACGGCAACCAGATTTGGAGGTTCGATATCTGGGCAAAGCTCTGGAGGGTGTTGAGCTTTCGCCTACAGACAACGGATGGAACCTGTATGTTCAGGTACCCGTCACAGCCCTGTCCGAAGGCGTGCACAGCTTCGTCATAGTCGACGCAGGCAGTGTCGATAAACTTGGGAGTTTCTCCATAATGGCAGGAGAGCCCGCCGCCGATGATCTCAGGGCTGAAGTGGATCTTTTGCGCGCGGAGCTGGATATGCTGAAACGCGCTTTCCGACGGGTAAGCCGCGGAGACGGCTGAAACGCTTGCGAAATCGGATCATCCATTCGGTTATGCGCGCTCTGCGCGGCGCCTTCGGATTGCGCTGCTGGATGATGAAATGAAATCTCGCGAGACAGAAAGAAAAGGGCCGCGTTGTACGCGACCCATTGTTTTGTTATTGGGATGGCCCGTGCGGGGTGAACGCTGACAAGCCTTTGAGGATGTCTATGGCATATGCCAGTTGATAATCCTCTTTCCTCAGCTCAGCGGTTGCTTCGGCCCTTGCACGATCTTCCTCGATCTGGCGGATTTCATCCTCGCTCAGGCTGTCATTGTTCAGACTGCCGCGCAAGTCAGCTTCGGACCGGGTACGCCCGTTGCTCTCTTCCTCTTCTTCTGCAGGTGCAGGGCGAGGCTGTTCAACAATGATGTCCGGGCTGACGCCAAGGGCCTGGATTGATCGTCCTGATGGTGTGTAATAGCGCGATGTGGTCAGGCGCATAGCGCCGTCGCCGCGCAGCGGCATGACCGTCTGCACGGATCCTTTGCCAAAGCTCTTGGTGCCCACAACGATAGCGCGGCGATGATCCTGCAATGCACCGGCCACAATCTCGGATGCCGAGGCCGAGCCGCCATTGATCAGCACCACAATTGGCTTGCCTTCAGCCAGATCCCCAGGGGTAGCGTTGAACCGCTCACCCTCATTCGGGTCGCGGCCGCGCGTGGAAACAATTTCGCCTTCGTTCAGGAACGCGTCCGAGACTTTGATCGCTTGAGTCAAAAGGCCGCCTGGGTTGTTGCGCAGGTCCAGAACAAAACCGTTCACCTTGTCGATGCCACCCGCTTCGGCAATCTGTTCCTGCAATCCTTCCTGCAGGTTCGGGAAGGTCTGGTCGTTGAACGTGGTTACACGCAGCACGACACTGGTGCCTTCGGTCCGTGCGCGCACAGCGGTCAACTTGATTGTATCACGGATAATAGTGACATCGAAGGGATCAGGCTCACCCTCGCGTACGACGGTGATGATAATTTCGGATCCGACCGGGCCGCGCATCAGGTCAACCGCTTTGTCCAGCGTCAGGCCCAGAATACTTTCGCCGTCCACATGGGTAATGAAATCCCCGGCTTCGATTCCGGCTGCGTCGGCGGGGGTATCGTCAATAGGTGAGACGACTTTGACAAAGCCTTCTTCCTGCGTGACTTCGATACCCAACCCACCAAACTCACCCCGGGTCTGCACGCGCATCTGTTCGGCGTCGTCAGGAGAAAGATAACTCGAATGCGGATCAAGCGATGTCAACATGCCGTCAATGGCCGCCTCGATCAGTTCTTCCGGCTCAACCTCTTCGACATACTGGGCGCGGATACGTTCGAAAATGTCGCCGAACAAATCCAGCTGTTCATAGACGCTTGCCTTGTTCTCGGCCTCCTGCGCCAGCAGGGGTCCTGCGATCTGAGTTGTTGCAAGAATACCTGCCACAGTTCCAGCCAGACCGGCCACCACAAATTTCTTCATACGCGTTTATCCATCCTTGTCGGTCCGAAACCACGATTCCGGGTCCACGGGGCGATTGTCTTCTCTTACCTCTATATAGAGCGTTTCTGAGCGGTCAGTTCCAGTGCCATCACTGCTTGTTGACAAAATTGCGCCGATTTCCGGCATTTCACCGGGCATCAGACCAACTGGTGTGCCCTCTGGGATCACCTGACCGGTCTGGCCATAGACCTCCTGCAAACCGGAAAATACGAACAAAAGACCCGATTGAGGTTCAAGTATTATCAGGTTCCCCAGGTCCAGCAGCGGCCCGCGATAGCGAATTGTCGCAGCGGTTGGCGATGTGACCAAGGCGCGCGGGCGTGTACCTAAAATCAGGCCGGGGCGCGTGACACCAGCGGCGTCCGTTTCACCGGCCTTGTGCAGCAAGATGCCCTGTACCGGCATTGATATCCGGCCTTTCCTGTCCAAGATGCTGGCATTGCTGTCGAGGATCTCTCCTTCCGAGATCTCGGACAGACCACTTGCAAAACCATCCAGTGTTTCGGTCGACGAGATCAGAATGGCCGTACGTACCGGGTCTTCCACGAAACGGCGGGGCAAATCCGTGCGGTCGGCGATTGCCTCGCTCAGACGGGTACGGGCTTCCTGAACACCCATCAGACCCTCTGTCAAAGTTTCCGAGGCCTTTTGCTGCAAGACACGCAATGTCTGCACTTCATTCAGGTCCTGCGCCAGTTCCTGCGCGCTGGCGTTCAGGCCGGGGGTGACCTCGGACAGCATAATACCCGCGCGGGCAGCCCCCAGCGGGCCGGAGGGATGTAACATCAAAACGGGTGGTTCGGTCGTTTCAATGGTTTGCAGAACACCAAGCAATCGCCGGATTTCCTTTTCGCGCGTCCGCAACTCGGCACTCAGTTGCGCCTCGCGGGTAGCCGCTTGGCGCAATCCCACCCGCATCGCACCCAACCCGGCCTCATAGGCATGGATCGTCTCCGTAAGAGCATTGACCCGGTCCCGGGCGTCTTCGGCCTCGGACAACGCCATGGACGCCTGTTCGAGCATCTGCGCTGCATCCGAAGCAGCCTTGGAAGCGTCTGACTGGGCCAGCGCCGGCAAGGCCAAAAACAGACACACTGCCAGAGCAGCCGGTTTCATGACAGCAGGCTTTCCCCGTTCATTTCCGGGGGTTTAGGCAAACCCATCAGTTCAAGCAGGGTCGGGGCGAGATCGGACAAACGTCCTTGGCGCAATATAGAACCTTCTGGCCCGCCAACCAGCGCTACCGGAACAGGATTGAGCGTATGGGCCGTATGCGGGCCGCCGGTCACAGGATCAACCATGACTTCGCAATTACCATGATCGGCCGTGATAATCATCGCCCCCTTGACCTTTTCAAGAGCCGCAATGACTTGCGCCAACCCCTGATCGACGGCTTCACATGCTTTGATTGCGGCATTCAGATCACCTGTATGACCAACCATATCGGGATTGGCATAATTTGTAACAATCAGGTCATACCCGCCTTCGATGGCTTCAATAAACTTCGCCGTAACCTCTGCGGCCGACATTTCGGGCTGTAGATCGTAGGTCGCCACTTTCGGCGAGCTCGGCATAAAGCGGTCCTCACCTAGTTCGGGCGTCTCCTTACCGCCATTCAGAAAGAACGTAACATGCGGGTACTTCTCGGTTTCCGCCAGTCGAAACTGACGGAGCCCTTGCTTGGCGACCCACTCGCCCAACGCATTTACAATCGCGCGCTTTGGAAAAACCGTGGTCATGTAAGCATTATGCCCGTCAGAGTACTCGACCATGCCCAGCAGTGCTGAAAGCTTCGGGCGCGGTCCTGTCGCGAACTCGGAAAATCCGGGCTCTCCGATGGCGCGCAGGATTTCACGTGCACGGTCAGCGCGGAAGTTCAGGCAAAAGAAACCGTCGCCATCGTGAATACCGTCATATCCCGTCAATACGGTTGGTGTGACAAACTCGTCAGATTCGGACTGGTTATAGGCGTGATCAACCGCGCCATGGGCGCTGCTGGCTGTTCGGCCCTGCCCGTTGACCATTGCACCATATGCTTCACTGACACGCTCCCAGCGATTGTCGCGATCCATGGCAAAGTACCGCCCGCTCACGGTGACGATGCGTACGTTTTCGGGCAGGCGTTCTTCCAGCTCAGCGATGTAAGTCAGAGCTGACCTTGGCGCGACATCACGCCCGTCCGTCACTGCGTGCAGTGCAACCGGGACACCGGCATCCGTTATGGCAGTGGCTGCGGCAAGGATATGGTTCAGATGACCATGCACGCCTCCATCCGAGATCAACCCCATCAGATGCGCAGTACCGCCAACGGACTTAACACTGGCGATGAAAGCTTGCAGAGCTTCGTTTTCAAAGAATGTCCCGTCTTCAATGGAAAGGTCGATCTGGCCCAGATCCATGGCGACCACACGCCCTGCACCGATATTGGTGTGCCCGACCTCTGAGTTGCCCATCTGCCCGCTAGGCAGACCCACATCGGGGCCGTGGGTGATCAGGGTTGAATGCGGGCACTCAGACATGATCGCGTCAAACGTCGGCGTGTTTGCCAGATAGGGTGCGTTGGCTTTTGTGTCCTCGGACAGGCCCCAACCATCAAGAATGCACAGGACTACAGGTTTGGGGGTGGCCATTGATGTACTCCATTTGCTGCTCTTGGGTCACCTTCTATCCTTTGGACTTCGACGGGTGAACCGCCTTTTGCAATGATGTTCAATTATAACCAACACAGAGGTGTTAGTCCTTCAGATAGCTTTGGAAAGGGTGCGCCCTGCGATTGCGGTATTTGACTGTCAGATCCAGCGGCGCATCGTTTTCATCATAAACGCCCAGAACAACACCCCTGCCCCGGCTTTTGGTGCGCATTTCAATCAATTGCTGCTCGGACCGGGTCGTGCGCTGTGACGCCCGCCGCGTCCAGGCGAACAGGTGCTCGTACATTTCGGCGATTACACCGGCATGTTCGGCGCTGTCACCCAGATCGTTCAACTCATCAGGGTCGTTCTCCAAATCGAACAGGATTGGCCGGTACCCACCTTCACAATGGATCAGTTTCCATTTCTTACTTGCGACCATGAACATCACCGCATCGCGGACCGGCATGTCCAAAACATTTGCGATTGGCGAAGCCGAGTAGTCATATTCGCAGATCACCACATCGCGTTGCAGCGTGTCCACCTCCCCATAAAGGATGGGCAGCAGGGAGTGACCTTCCAGAATATGCGTCGCCACTTCCCCACCAGCCGCATCGACAAAGGTCGGTGCAAGGTCGATGGATTCTACAAGCGCATCGCTGACAGTGCCACGTGTCGCGTCCGCCTCGGGCGACGGGTCATAAATGATCAACGGCACTCTGGTTGAGGCGTCGTGGAAAAAGGTCTTTTCCCCCATCCAGTGATCGCCCAGAAAATCACCGTGGTCTGATGTCAACACGATCATCGTGTTTTCCATCCGCCCGGTTCTCTCCATCCAGTCCAGCAGGCGGCCCATCTGATCATCGGCTTGCTTGATCAGCCCCATATAGGCCGGGATAACCGCCTCACGCACATCCTGCCGCGAGAAGGTCTGGCCGATCTTTGTGTCCATGAAGGCTTTGAGCACGGGATGCGCATTCTGACGTTCCGCCTCGGATCGCACCACAGGCAACACATGTTCCGGCCCATACATCGAGGCGTATGGGTCCGGTACGATGTACGGCCAATGCGGCTTGATAAAGCTCAGATGACAGCACCACGGGCCATCATGCGTTTCCATGAACTCGATCCCGCGCCCGGTCAGATAGGGCGTTTCGCTGTCTTCCTCGGCAATATTCGCGGCTTCGGGTGAATTCTTCAGAAACCAGCCAGACAGAACGTTCCCATCCGCATCCAGTCCGGAATTGGCAAAGTCATGCCAGGGATTGTCACTCTCATACCCCTTTGCTTTCAGGAACTTGTTGTATTCCTTTGCCCCGTCCGGGTCATAATACCCATCCGGACCTTCGGGCAGCATACCGTCATCCCGTTCATATACGTCAAACCCACATTCGGCGACGCGCGCACCTATCAAGCTGTCAGGTTCCAGACCAAGCCGCGCCATCCCTTCGGCGTCTGCACGCATATGGGTTTTGCCGACCAGCCAGCAATCCATCCCCGCCTTACGCAGGTGATCACCCATCGTTATCTCGCCGACTTTCAACGGAATTCCGTTCCACGACGCGCCGTGAGAATGCACATAGCGCCCTGTATAGGTGGACATGCGCGAACTGCCGCAGATTGGTGACTGGATATAGGCCCTGTCAAAACGGACACCTTTGGCGGCCAGCCGATCTATGTTGGGGGTGTGCAGATGTGGATGCCCGTAGCAGCTCAGGTAATCCCAGCGCAGCTGGTCGAACATGATGAACAGGATATTTTTTGCCTTGGCCAACGCAATGCTCCCCAAACCTTACGGAGACCTAGTTAGCATTTCCACCCACAGAGCGAAGCAAAACTTCTCTTCAGGCCTGACGTTCCATCTGTTCCAGCATCTTCTTGGCGCGCTTGCATTGCAGTTGATCGCGCAACGGGCTGTCGGGGTCCACGTCTTTCTGGCAGACAACGCACTTATCAGCACCGGAAATAGCGTTCAGGCCGCCACAACTGCCTTTGATGGTCTTGCCCATCAGCATAACGCCCAGTGACATACCAACCATGACGAGGGCGAGAAGAATGAAGGCCAGAATAAAAGTGCTCATCTTGGTTCCTACCTGTCAGTTGGTACCCAAAGCGTCTTTGAACGCTGTGCTGTGCGCCGTAATATAGGCTTCATCGCCGCCTGTCACATCCCGTGAGATGAAATACACGGCAAGTTTATGCTCTTCTGCCAGTTTCAGGCCCTTTTCCTGACCCAAAGCCAGCATCGCAGTAGCCCAGGCATCGGCCATCATCGCGTTTTCCGCCAGAACCGTGACCGAGGTTGTCCGGTGCGTGATCGGGCGACCAGTGGTCGGATCGATGATATGCGAATAGCGCACACCGTCATGTTCGAAGTAATTCTTGTAGTCGCCCGAGCTGGCCATACCCCGGTTATTCAGCGACACGATCAACTGAATGCTCTGACTGCCGGTCTCCGGTTTTTCGATACCGATCCGCCAGGCTTCACCCTGTTCGTTCTGGCCTTGTGCGACCAGATCACCACCAATCTCAACCAGGTAATTCTCGATCCCTGCATCATGCAAAGTTTCAGCAACCGCATCGATGCCATAGCCCTTGGCAATAGCCGACAGGTTGATACCCACACTGGCGTCAGATTTCGCAAGAGTGCCGGCGTCGGTGTCGAGTGTCAGCAAACGGCTTTGTCCAACGCCGCTGAGAGCGGTTTCGATTTCGGCGTCCGAGGGCACTGGATCTTCAGGCTTGCGGGGGCCAAAACCCCATAGCTCGATAAGCGGCCCCAGCGTTACGTCGAACGCGCCGTCGGTTTTTTCGTGTACGTCGTTGGCCGCCGCGATGACCAAAGCGAACTCATCCGAGACAGATATCGGATCTGTACTGTTCGAGGCCGAAAACTCAGAGACCTCGGACTTCGGATCCCAGTTGGACATCTTGGCATTGACCTCTGCCAGTGTCTTCTCAATCGAGTTTGCCAGTTTGCTCTCGTCCAGATCGTCGCCAATGGCGGTGACATTAAAGGTTGTCCCCATTGTTTCGCCGGACAGGCGGACCACTTCGGGTTCTTTGTCGAAGAGACAACCGGAAAGAAAGGCAACAAGGGCCACTGACGGCAAAAGACGCATGGGGCGAGCTCCGGGAAATTCTGTGCCCGGCATATGCCAGCGCCCTCTGCCAGAGTCAAATCCACATCACAGCTTTAGAGGTAAGAAACCCAGCATCAACAGGCCGATTCCTGCTGGCAGCCCAAACAGCCACGCCCGCTTCTGCCATCCCGGTGCCTGCTGTTTCCAAACCATGCGAAAGTTGTGACCACACACGACGACCACAAAGAAGATCAGAGCGGCTACGGGTGGGGTAAGATAGAGTTCACTCACAAGCTTGATCGTCCTTTGTTGACCACAGATTTCGCGCATTCGAGCAATTGCACCCTATACAGGTCGTTTAGCTGCGCTAAGGTGAAAGGGAAAGACGTTGCAAGAACCATAAGGAGATTGCCCATGGCCCCAACCTCTTACCAGTCACCAACACGCGGCGACAAGGCAGACAAGACGACCTACAGCCAATCGGCAGAATCGAACTTGTCGCACTCGCAGACCACCGTGGCCAAACTGCTTGAGGGAAAAGGGGACGCGGTGTTTTCGGTGCGACCAAACGATACCATCCATTCGGTGGTCAACACGCTCAAGGAAAAGCGGATCGGTGCCGTTTTGGTGACGGATCAAAACGGGGCCTTGCAAGGCATCCTGTCGGAACGTGACATCGTGCGGCGCATGGCTGACACACCGGGACAGACCTTGCCGCAATCGGTCGAAGACCTGATGACCAAGGAGGTCAAGGCCTGCACACCTGACGATCTGCTGAATGACGTGCTGAAAACCATGACCGAAGGGCGTTTCCGCCATATGCCGGTTCTGCGTGATGGCAATTTGTGCGGTGTCATCACTATCGGTGACGTGGTGCATTTCCGTCTGAGGGAATTGGAGTATGAAGCGCTTCGCATGAAGCAGATGATCGTAGGATAGTTTCAACCGGTTGAAAAAAACCTGACACTGCCGCCGTCTATTTCAGCGGCAGTTAATCTGCCTGAGGCAAAGGCACCTGTATCGATCGACACAACCCGGTTTCTAACCTGGGGGTGGCTTACAATAGTATGACCGTGAACAACCCATTGCGCGTCGCTGCGTGCAAGCCGCGGAAACATCGGATGACCCCAAAGACAGATCTGGCGATCCTGGGATTGAATGGATTGCCGCGGATCAAGTGCCGCGTGGACAAAGGTGACGTTGCCCCTGGTCCAGGTCAGCGGCAGATTTGCAAGCCAGTCCAGCAAGCTGTCGCCCATCTTGTGCCGCAGACGCTCTGCCAGTTCAGGCAGATGCTTGCCACTGTCCAACTCGTCGGGACATTCGAGACCGAAAGATGCCAAAGTTTCCGCTCCGCCGTTATGAAACCAAAGCCTGGCGTATCGTTCCGGGTCGTTTACAAATTGCAGCAGCATCTCTTCGTGATTGCCAAGCAGGCATTGCACCCGCCCGTCTGACGCCTCACTCAGGTGATGCAAATGCCGCAGTACCTGCGCGCTGTATGCCCCCCGATCGATGTAATCGCCCAGAAAGACCAGCGGGCTTTGATCGTCGAGTCGTGGCAAAACCGCCTGAAGCAAATCAAGACGGCCGTGAATATCACCGACAGCTGTCACCTTTTCCGCGGGTGCCACGTCGCATGGCATCGCATTGGTGCTTTCCTTCGCCGCGGATTGGAACCGCCGTCTGATCCAGTCTTTTATCATGGCATTTGATCCCTACCCGCCCTGCGTAGTGGTCGCAATCAACAACTGTTTGAGTAGGCAAAGTGTTGACCACGAGCCTTAGATTGTCCGATATGGCCCGCAGGATGTTCGCAAGCAGTTGATCTGATGATAGGATCAACGTCTTTCGATCAGCGATGAATTTGCAGTGAGTTCTGAGGGTTTTATGAAACGAGTTTTGATTACAGGTTCTGCCGGGTTCATCGGATTCCATCTGGCCAAATTGCTTCTGGCAGAAGGGTTTCAGGTACATGGCTATGACGGGATGACCGACTATTATGATGTGACCCTGAAACAGCGTCGACATCAGATACTGCTTCAAACCCCGGGATTTACGGCAACTGAAGACCGTTTGGAAAACTTTGACCGTCTTGTGCAGGTCGCTGAGGAGTTTCAGCCCGATGTCATCGTCCATCTGGCCGCGCAGGCAGGCGTGCGGCACAGCCTTGAATATCCTCGCAGCTATATCGAGTCGAACGTTGTGGGCACGTTCAATGTGATGGAAATCGCGCGTCAACATAAAGTGGAACACCTTTTGATGGCGTCGACCTCATCAATCTACGGTGCAAACGAGGACATGCCGTTCATCGAAACAGAAAAAGCCGACACCCAACTGACGATCTACTCCGCCACCAAAAAGGCGAATGAGGCGATGGGGCATTCCTATGCCCATCTGTGGGATTTGCCGACCACCATGTTTCGGTTTTTTACCGTTTACGGCACTTGGGGGCGCCCCGATCTGGCCTATTTCAAATTCGTCGCTGCGATACTGGATGGCAGACCAATCGACATCTACAATCATGGCGACATGTATCGCGACTTCACGCATGTAGAAGACCTTGTGCGTGGGATCAGGTTGCTGATCGATGTTCCGCCGGTCCGCCCGACCAGCCGCGCGGATATCGAAGATGGTGACAGCTTGTCGCCCGTTGCACCGTACCGCATCGTCAACATTGGCAACGGAGACAAGGTGCGTCTGATGGATTTCATAGAAGCCATCGAAAAGGCTGTTGGCCAGAAAGCGGTCAAAAACTTCATGCCAATGCAGATGGGCGATGTTCATGCCACCTGGGCTGACAATCGGCTGCTGCAGCGGCTGACGAATTATCGCCCGCAGACCGACCTGAAGGACGGTATCGCGCAGTTCGTCGCCTGGTATCGGGACTACTACGGAAAATAGGTCGATCTGGCGCCGGAATGAAAAAAACCGGCGCACACAGCGCCGGTTACTTTAGTTACCCGCCAAAATCGTCGAGCATGATGTCTTCGCGATCCACGCCCAGATCCAGCAGCATGTTGATAACCGACTGGTTCATGATTGGCGGCCCACACATGTAGTATTCACAATCCTCGGGTGCAGGGTGGTTCTTGAGGTATTCTTCGAACAGAACGTTGTGGATGAAGCCGGTATAGCCTTTCCATTCATCCTCGGGCTGGGCATCCGACAGAGCGACATGCCATTCAAAATTGTCGAACTCTTCCGCCAGTTGGTCGAAATCCTCGACAAAGAACATCTCTTTCTTGGACCGCGCACCGTACCAGAAACTGATCTTGCGGTCGCGGTTCTCAAGGCGTTTGAGCTGGTCAAAGATGTGGCTGCGCATCGGTGCCATACCGGCGCCACCACCGATGAAGACCATTTCCTTCTTGGTTTCACGTGCGAAAAACTCGCCAAATGGACCCGAGATTGTGACTTTGTCGCCTGGCTTCAGGTTGAAGATGTAGGATGACATCTGACCCGGAGGAATTCCTTCTGAGCCCGGAGGCGGTGAAGCTACCCGAACATTAAGCATGATCATGCCCTTTTCATCCGGATAGTTGGCCATCGAATAGGCGCGCTCGATAGGTTCGTTCACAACCGACTCGTATTGCCACAGATTGAAGCGATCCCAATCCTCGCGATATTCTTCCTGCACGTCGAAATCAGTGTATTTCAACTGATGAGCAGGCGCTTCGATCTGGATGTAGCCCCCGGCACGGAAATTCACGTCCTCGCCTTCGGGCAGGTCCAGCGTAAGGGCCTTGATAAAGGTCGCAACGTTGTCGTTCGAGCGAACTGTGCATTCCCATTTCTTGACGCCAAAGACCTCTTCTGGAACCTCGATTTCCATGTCCTGTTTCACCGCTACCTGACAGGACAGACGGTCGCCACAGGATGCTTCGCGCTTTGTAATGTGACTTTCTTCGGTCGGCAGGATCGAACCGCCACCCGAATGCACTTTCACGCGGCACTGGGCACAGGTACCACCACCACCGCAAGCTGACGGAACAAACAGTTTTTCGGCCGCCAATGTTTGCAGCAGTTTGCCACCCGCAGGAACCGAGATAGTCTTTTCACCGTTGATGGTGATGTTGACGTCGCCGGTCGACACCAGCTTGGAACGTGCAGCCATGATGATGGCCACCAGCGCCAGAACAATCAGGGTGAACAGGGCAACGCCGAGCGAAAAGGTTTCCATTCTCTCGCCCCCCTTACAGTTTCACGCCTGAGAAGGACATAAAGGCCATCGCCATCAACCCGGCGGTGATAAAGGTGATACCCAGCCCCTGAAGCCCGTCCGGCACATCCGAGTACTTCAGCTTTTCGCGCACGCCTGCCATCGCGGTGATCGCCAGCGCCCAGCCAAAACCGGATGAGATGCCATAGGTGGTCGCCTCGGCAAAATTATAGTCGCGTTCGACCATGAACAGCGAACCACCCAGAATGGCACAGTTCACAGTGATCAAAGGCAGGAAGATCCCCAGCGCGTTGTAGAGCGGCGGGAAATACTTATCGAGGATCATCTCGAGGATCTGAACCATCGCTGCGATAACGCCGATATAGGAAATCAGCCCAAGAAAGGTCAGATCCACATCCGGGAACCCGGCCCATGCCAATGCGCCCGGTTTCAGCAGGAAGGACAACAACAGGTTGTTGGCGGGCACGGTGATCGCCTGCACCACCATGACTGATATTCCCAGTCCGATGGCAGTCGAGATCTTTTTCGACACGGCGATGAAGGTACACATGCCAAGGAAAAAGCTGAGCGCGAGGTTTTCGATAAAGACCGCCTTCACGGCCAGAGAGATAAGCCCTTCCATCAGTGCGCCTCTACCTGCTGGATTTTGTATTCACGTTCTTCGACCTGGTTCGGCTTCCACGTGCGGAAAGCCCAGATCAGCAGGCCGATCACGAAAAACGCCGAAGGTGGCAGCAGCAACAGGCCGTTGGGTACGTACCAACCGCCATTGTTGACCGTTTGCAGGATCGTAACGCCGAACAGGCTGCCCGATCCGAACAACTCGCGGATGATGCCCACCAGCATCAGGATCAGGCCATAGCCCATGCCGTTGCCCAGACCGTCGATGAACGACGCCACCGGCGGGTTCTTCATGGCGAATGCCTCGGCGCGGCCCATTACGATGCAGTTGGTGATGATCAGGCCGACAAACACCGACAGCGTCTTGGAAATCTGAAAAGCATAAGCTTTGAGGATTTGATCCACCAAGATCACCAGCGAGGCGATGATCACCATCTGCACGATGATCCGGATCGAGCCCGGGATCTGGTTGCGCAGCATCGAGATGAACATCGACGAAAACGCCGTCACCGACGTCACCGCTATGGCCATGACAAAGGCCACTTGCAGTGATGACGTTACAGCCAGTGCCGAACAGATACCCAGCACCTGCAAGGTGATCGGGTTGTTGTCGACAAGGGGGTCGACTAGCAGCTCTTTCTTGGTCTGCGACATCAGATCTCTCCTGCTTGCAACTTGGCCAGGAACGGCGCGTAACCCGCATCGCCCATCCAGAATTTCACAAGGTTGTCGACCCCGCGCGATGTCAGGGTCGCGCCCGCCAGCGCATCTACGAAAAACTCAGGCCCGGCCGCTGGTTGTGACTTGGCGACGGTGATCTGCAAGGCGCCCGCGTCATCATGCAGTTTCTTGCCGCTCCACAACGCCTTCCAACGCGGATTGTCCACCTCAGCACCCAGACCTGGCGTTTCACCATGCTGATAGAATTGCAGGCCGAAAATGTCGTTGCCGTTCTTTTCGAGCGCGATGAAACCATAAAGCGTGGACCACAACCCATAGCCATGCAGCGGCAGGATCACCTTGTCCAACGCTCCGCTGTCGTCGCGCAGCAGATAGATGACCCGATACTTTGCCTTGCGACCAATGCCTGCGGGGTCATCGTCAAGGGCAACACTTAATTCCGGATCACTGGCAGCGGCCAGATCGTCAAAGGTGGCTGGGTCGAACTGATCGTCCGCAAATTCGCCCGTCGCCAGATCCAGAACATGAGGTTCGAACGCGGCAAAGGCCTGACTGACATCGATGCCAGGTTCATACACACCCGCCACTTGCAGGATATTGACCTGCTTGTCCTTCAGCTTGTTGGCCTCCTGCACCGGGCGCAGGCTGACTGCCGCAGCCGACACGATCATCGAGGCAACGAGACAAACCGCAACAGCGATGAAGATCGTTTTGCCAACCGAATCCGGCGAGGCCGCCAGAAACCGGGCAATCGCGCCCTTGCGTTCATGGGATTGCGTATCAGACATGGCGACGCGCCCTCCGTTTGATGTTGGCCTGAACGACAAAATAGTCGATCAGCGGTGCAAAGACGTTGCCGAACAGAATGGCCAGCATCATACCTTCGGGGAAGGCTGGGTTAATCACACGAATTAACACAACCATGACACCAATCAGTGCACCATAGATATAGCGCCCGACATTGGTGTGGCTTGCCGAGACCGGCTCGGTCACCATGAAAGCCAGACCAAAGGCGTAACCGCCCAACACGACATGCCAGTACCATGGCATTGCGAACATCGGGTTCGTCTCAGATCCGATCAGGTTCAACAGCCAGGTGAACGCAATTGTGCCCGCCAGACATCCCAAAATCAGCCGATAGTTGGCAATCTTGGTGATCAGCAGGAAGGCCAGACCGATCAGGCAGGCCAGAGTCGAGGTTTCCCCGATACTGCCCTGAATGGTGCCGTAAAACGCGCTCCACCAGGTGATACCGTCAGCGGCCAGTGCCTGGTAGCCTTCGGCAGCCGAAACAGCCAGAGCCGTCGCCCCGGAAAACCCGTCAACCGGGGTCCAGACTGCATCGCCCGACATCTGCGCGGGATAGGCGAAATACAAAAACGCCCGCCCCACCAAGGCAGGGTTGAGGAAGTTCTTACCAGTGCCGCCGAATACCTCTTTGCCGATGACAACACCAAAGATAATTCCCATAGCAACCTGCCACAGAGGCGTGGTTGCAGGCATGATCAGGGCGTAAAGCATCGAAGTGACAAGAAAGCCTTCATTCACCTCATGCCCGCGGACGGTTGCGAAAATGACTTCGAAAATACCGCCTGCCACCAGCGTGACAATATAGATTGGCAGGAAGTACATAAGCCCGTGCATGACATTGGCAAAAATGCTGTCCGGACTAAGCGAGATGCCAAAAACCTGAAGAACTGCAATCCGCCAGCCGGTTGCAGACTCTGGGCCAAGCGCGGAAATGGCCGAGTTTGCCTGATAACCGGTGTTCCACATTCCCCACAGGATGCACGGAATAGTAGCAATCACGACATACGTCATGATCCGCTTCATATCCACGTAAGACCGCGCATGAGGAGCAACGGTGGTTACGGTTTTCGGAGTGTAGATGAAGCTTTCCACCATCTCGTAGATCGGAAAAAGCTTCTCGTACTTGCCGCCCTTGGTAAAGTTCGGCTCGATCCGGTCAAAGAAGTTACGCAATCCCATTCGGATCAGCCCTCCTTTTCAATCTTGTTCAGGCAATCGCGCAGCGCCAGCCCGTATTCGTATTTCGCCGGACAGGCAAAGCCCACAAGGCCCAGATCCTCTTCGTCCAGTTCAAGCGCACCCAGTGCCTGTGCTGTATCCGTATCCATCACCAGCAAGGCCCGAAGCAATTGTGTGGGCAGGTAATCCTGCGGCATCATCTCCTCGAACACGCCTGTTGGCACCATTGCACGGCGGCCACCGTTCAGGTTGGACGTGAAAGCATAGAGTTTCCTGGAAAAGGCCGAGCCCAATACCGGCTGGACGGAATACTTGGAAGGCATTGGTCGGATCCAGCCCATCGGAATCTGATCGTGATCCTCTCGGATGATACAGATCTGACGGGCAAACCGCCCCAGATATGCGGTCGGACCGTCGGCATGCTCACCCGACAGGATCGAACCCGAGATAATACGGGGCGTTCCGTCCACACTTACTTCACCTCGTGTCAAGTCGTCCGTGGACGCGCCCATCACAGTGCGGATCAAACGCGGCTGACGCGCACCGGGCCCGGTCAAGGCGATCACAACACTCGGATCCAGACGCCCGGTCTGCATCAGGCGGCCAATCGCGATGGTGTCCTGATAACCGATAGTCCAGACTCGCTTTTCCCCCGCAATCGGTTCGAGGAAGTGAATATGCGTTCCGGCCAAACCAGATGGATGTGGACCGGAAAACGCCACGGCCTCGACACCGGCAACATCCGCGCCGGGGATCGTGTCGCCTTGTTTCTGGCAAAGATAGGTTTTGCCCTCGGTCAGCTTGCTGATTGCTGCCAACCCAGCGGCAAAGGCCTCGGGTGCCTCGGCAATGATCGTGGCGGCATCAGCCGCCAATGGGTCACTGTCCATGGCTGTCACGAAAATCGCGTTCGGTTTGGCACCGGGTTCCGGCGTTTTCGAATAAGGCCGCGTGCGGAATGAAGTCCATAGACCAGCGGCGCACAGTTTTGCAGTCACGCCTTCGGCGCTATGCGCATCGCCCACGCTCGAAAAATCCAAGCCCGTGTCATTGGTGTCGGACACTTCGATGACGACGCTCTGCAACACCCTGCGGGCACCCCGGTTGATGGCAACAATCTTACCAGTCACCGGTGCGACCATCATCGCGTCAGGCGCATCTTTGTGACAAAAGAGCGGCGTACCCCGCTCGACACTATCACCTTCCTGCACCAGCATCTTTGGCTTCAGGCCAATGTAATCCCCACCCAGAACGCCAACGGTCGAATATTCCGGACCCGGATGAATGGTTTGGTCGGGAGCGCCTTCCACTGGCAGGTCCAACCCTTTTTTAAGTTTGAAAGTTTGCATGCCGCTACGTTCTTCCAAGCCTCTTTCCTGCGCCAGCCCTGCCGACACCCTTTAGGGGTCATGCAATAACGCGGTTTTTTCCGGTGCCCATCGCAAAAGCGTCGAAACGGGTCCAAATTCCGCAGGCGTATTTCTGATCACGGACCCTTTACGCGCGGATGCCCGCAAACGCAAACCTGTTACCGCCGAAAGTTAAGATCAAACTGCAAAATCTTGGAGTTTTCCCTCAAGATGGCCAAAAATACGGGTCAAAATTGCGTGTCGCGCCCGCTGAACTTCCAGTGTAAGCAACCGGAATGAAAAAAGACACAGACTTCGAAATCTTTCTGATTGCCACCCCGGGCCTTGAAGCCCCCCTCTGTGCCGAGGCGCAGTCCAACGGGTTCGCTCAGGTCAAGACGATTCCAGGGGGTGTCATTTGCCGTGGTTCGTGGTCCGAGGTCTGGCGCGCCAACCTGACCTTACGCGGTGCAAACAAGGTTCTGGTTCGTCTGGGCAGTTTTCCTGCCGTGCATTTAGCCCAATTGGACAAACGTGCGCGCAAATTCCCGTGGGGCGAGTTCCTGCGC
Source organism: Ruegeria sp. TASC047 (assembly GCF_059612445.1). Classification (NCBI taxonomy): domain Bacteria; kingdom Pseudomonadati; phylum Pseudomonadota; class Alphaproteobacteria; order Rhodobacterales; family Roseobacteraceae; genus Ruegeria; species Ruegeria sp. TASC047. Next base: position 1,353 of record NZ_JBXWQP010000044.1, on the reverse strand, counting down.
TCCGATGTTCCGGTCAAAGTCGAGGCCACCAGCCGCAAATCCAGAATATATCATGCCGGTGCCGCACGGCAGAGAGTTGAACAAGCGATATCCGAAACTCTGGGCGCTCCGATATCTTCCGACGCCGATGTCAGGATCTTGCTGAGAATCGAAAAGGACATCTGTACATTTTCCGTCGACAGTTCTGGAGAGCTTTTGCACAAGCGTGGTCATAAAGAAGCAATTGCCAAAGCGCCAATGCGCGAAACGATGGCAGCCATGTTTCTGCGTGACTGCGGTTTTAGCGGCAATGAACCGGTGTTGGACCCGATGTGCGGTTCGGGTACTTTCGTGATCGAAGCCGCCGAGATTGCCCTGGGGCTGCGCCCTGGTCGGTCCCGCAGTTTTGCGTTTGAAAACCTTGCGGGCTTCGACCCTGACCGCTGGCAAGACATGCGCAGCGAGTCAGAGGTCGCTGAGTGTTTTCTCACCTTCTGTGGCTCTGACCGCAACGCCGGAGCTATCGAAGCCGCAACAGCCAACGCCCATAGAGCGCAGGTTAACGCCAACACGCGTTTTCAACAGCTTTCCGTCAGTGACATCAAACCCCCTGCGGGACCCGCCGGGCTGGTCATTGTGAACCCTCCCTACGGGGCGCGAATTGGAGATGAAAAGCGTCTGCGCTCTGTCTACGGAGCCTTGGGTAAATCTTTGATGAGCCGGTTTCGAGGATGGCGTGTTGGGATTGTGACCAGCGCTCCGGCTTTGGCTCGGGCGACCCGCCTGCCTTTGCTGGCGCCCGGTCCGGTCGTGGACCACGGAGGCACCAAGATCCGTCTGTACAAAACGGATCCGCTGCCATGAGAGTCGCGTGACCTGTTTAGCCCGTCCGTTACCGATCCAAAGACGGAAGATTAGGATGATCGCTTCTCAAAATCCTCTTGCGCATCGGCAAAGCCGCGTATAGATCACCCGCCACGGTCGGAGTGTAGCTCAGCCTGGTAGAGCACTGTCTTCGGGAGGCAGGGGCCGGAGGTTCGAATCCTCTCACTCCGACCAATAAAAGCATTAAAGATCATAGCCTTGTCGCTTTTTCACAACCTCCTTGAATGAAGCTCTTCGTGCCAAAATGGCATGAAAAATCAACAGAGTTCAGAGAACATGGAACATTTGCGGCTTACAAACTACGTTTCTTCATCCACTCATCAGCCTGATTTCCGGCTGCGCAAGCGGCCCGAAAACGAAATCTGGGAAATCGTATGGACCGACGAAAACGGTAGCGTTAAGCGAAGGTCTACTAGGGTCAGGACTCATAGCCAATAGATGACGGTGGCCGCCAGTGCGATGGCTGATAGGAAGACCTTTGGGCACCTG
>NZ_JBXWQP010000043.1:0-1761 GCF_059612445.1 Ruegeria sp. TASC047 | reverse complement strand
GCGACTTTTTGTTTGTGTTTATTGAACTGTTGGTCGAAGAGGTTTTTGAAGGGTCCGTTTTTCTGCATGAGTTGGTCGAGGTTTCCCTGTTCGGCGATAGCGCCATCCTGGATGACGATGATGTTGTCTGCCTCCAGCACGGTTGACAGGCGGTGGGCGATGACGATGACGGTGACATCCTGTGTCAGGGCGTCCAGCGCCTCTTTGACCAGCGATTCCGATTCCGCGTCCAGCGCGCTTGTGGCCTCGTCCAGCAGCAGGATTTCGGCCTTGCGCAGAATGGCACGGGCAATCGCGATGCGCTGTTTCTGACCACCCGACAGAAAGGTTCCGTTTTCGCCCACCGGGGTCTCATAGCCCTGCGGCAGGTCTGTGATGAACTGATGCGCATGTGCGGCCCGGGCTGCCGCGATCACCTCTTCATCGCTCGCCTCGGGTGCCGAGCAGCGCAGGTTGTCCATCACCGAGGCCGAGAACAGGAACGTGTCCTGACCGACATACGAGATTTTCCGCCGCAGCGAGGCAAAGCTGACATCCCTCAGGTCCTGGCCATCGATCTCGACGCTGCCCTGATCGGGGTCGTAAAACCGCATGATCAGGCCAAACAACGTGGATTTGCCACCACCGGACTGGCCGACAAGGGCCGTGGTTTTCCCGGCCTCGAAAGTGGCGCTCATGTTGTCGATCACCGGCACCGTACCCTGATAGCCAAAGGTCACATTGCGCAGCGTGATCTGTCCGGGGCCGTCACTCAGGTCACGGGCCTGGGGGCTTTCCACCATCGTGTCCTCCTGATCCAGCAGGCTGAACAACATGCCGACACCGACCATGCAGGTTTCAATCTGGACCCGCATCCTGGACAGGCGCTTGGCGGGTTCATAGGCCATCAGCAAAGCGGTGATGAAGGACATCAACTGACCCGCGGTCGGCTGTTCGGTGCCCGCGATGCCCATCGTGCTGACAATGAGAACCCCGGCAACCGCCAGACCGGCCAGAAACTCCATCAGCGGGCTGGCAATGGCCTGCAGCCGGGCGATGTCGTTCGAGCGCTGTTCGACCTTCCGGATCGCGGTCTCCATTCGGTCGATCATGCGATCTTCAAGCGCAAACACCTTGATCACCTTGATCCCCGCCGAGGTCTCCTGCAGCACCCGGATGATCTCGGCCAGCGATTTGAACTCGGCCTGCATGATCGAGCGGACGCTTTTCAGCAGATACCGCACCCCCAGAAGGGCAACCGGGCCCACCACAAAGAACATCACCGACAGGACCGGCTGCTGATACACCATGACCACAATCAGGCCGACCAGGGTCAGGGCATCGCGGACAAACCCGGTGACCAGAACATCGATCAGGCCCCGGGCCGATTGCGCGCCATTGGTCGTGCGCATCAGCAGATCCGATGATTCATTGGTCGAAAAGAACGACACCCCGTGCCGGACCAGCTTGCGGTACAGCTTCTCCTGCTGCTGGGCCACAATCCGGTTGCCCGCGCGCGCCAGAAAGACGGCCTGAATATACGAGGCCACCGCCTTGGTCAGGAACAGAAGCACAACCCCCAGCGCAATGACATGCGCCCATCCCCGCAATTCCGGGCTGGTCATGGCATCAACGATATATTCCATCATGTAAGCCGAGCCGGCGGTGGTGACCGCCACCGCGATCATCGCCAGGATCGCAACGCCGTAAAGCCCGCCCTGCGCATAAAAGCTCTCACCGACAAGCCGGCCCATATAGCCCGATCGCCACTTGTTCCAGGCG
>NZ_JBXWQP010000042.1:0-13290 GCF_059612445.1 Ruegeria sp. TASC047 | reverse complement strand
GACATTGATGAAGTGGCTGACCGTTGGCGCAGAAGCGGACGTTCGAGCGGACAACGGCGAAGGACCGTATCGAGCCCTCACCAGACCTCGGATTTTCTCGCTGCGCGCGCTCGCAGCACAGATTTTATCACATGTGCATCATCGTTAGCGCGGCACTGCGGCGTGAAGACGGACCATTCGTTCCGGGCGCAGCAAGCGTTTGTCCGGCAATGAACAGGACACAGACAAAGCGCGATTTAGCAACGACTCTGGTTCTCTTTATCCTGACTTGAGCTAGGGAGGCTCAAAATCACTGTTGTCCTCTACTGCATCAAGGCTTGTATCGTGTGTACTCAAAGTCCATATACACAAGGCTTACGTTTTTCTTTTTCGACCTGCTGTCTCCTCAATTCGGCGTTCAGTCTTTCGATTCAGACCGACCGCGCCGAGTCGCCGCAATCATGCGGGCGGCAAGTATTAGGAGACTTCCACCATGGCAAATGGCACAGTAAAATGGTTCAACTCGACCAAGGGTTTTGGCTTTATCGAGCCTGAAGATGGTAAGCGCGACGTGTTCGTGCATATTTCAGCACTTGAACGTTCCGGCCTTAGCGAATTGAAAGACGGTCAGAAAGTTACTTTTGACGTCGAAGCTGGCCGTGACGGACGCGAAAGCGCCGCCAACCTGGCACTCGCATAGCCTGCTTCGGGCACCCTTCTGGGGTGCCCGTTTGCACAGTGGGCTCCAAAGAGCCGTTGGAGAACAAGTCAGTTGCAACAGCAGGAATTGACCCGGGCGCTCGCGCAATACCGTGTGCCCGATACGAAGCGTAGTGTTTTTGAACTGACAATCACTGTCATCCCCTTTGTCGCGCTATGGGGCGCAGCGTGGTTTGCGCTATCCCTTAGCATTTGGGTCGCTGTTCTACTGGCCATCCTGAACGCCGCATTTCTGGTGCGTATCTTCATCATCATGCATGATTGTGGTCACGGATCATTCTTTAGAAACCGTACCGTTTGCAATTGGACTGGCCGGGTTCTGGGTGTTCTCGCCCTCACTCCTTATGACGTCTGGCGGCAAAGCCATGCGATTCACCATGCCTCAACCGGTAACCTTGATCGGCGTGGTATGGGTGACATTCCTACATTGACCATTGAGGAATACCTGAAACGGAATTGGTTCGGGCGTGCCGCTTACAGGTTAATCCGGAACCCCTTCTTCCTGTTCTGTATCGTACCAGTCTACACGTTCTTTTTTCAAAATCGCTTGCCCTTTGGTTTCATGCGGTCAGGCTGGCTGTATTGGGCAAGTGCAATGGGAACAAACGCCGCGATTGCGGTGGTCCTGGCTCTGATTTTTTGGACCGGAGGCCTGGATGTACTGGTTTTTGTATTCCTGCCTACCATGATCGTCGCCGCGTCGATTGGTATCTGGCTTTTCTACATTCAACACCAGTTTGAACACACGACCTGGGATCGGGAAGAGGCTTGGAATCTTCAGAATGCTGCATTCTATGGAAGCTCTCACTATGCCCTGCCGGGCATATTGCGGTGGTTCTCTGCCAATATTGGTGTGCACCATGTTCACCACCTTGCCAGCCGCATACCGTTTTATCGGCTAAACGAGGTTTTGCGTGACCATCCTGAGTTGGAAAATTGCCAGCGTATTACTCTATATGAGAGCTTTCATTGTGCACGTTTGCATCTTTGGGATGAAGAAAGTCAACGTCTTCTGACATTTTCCGAGGCTTTGTCGAACGCCAATTCCAATAGGCATTTAGTGTAGTCTGGCGCGGACCAAATAGGCTTCGACCGTATCACCGCCCAAGGCGCGAATGGCCTCTAGTCGGTGAAGGCCTTCAATCAGCACAAACCTCATATTGTCCGAGCGTATCTGGATCGGGGTCTTCTGGCCGTTCTTCAGAATATCTTCGGCCAGCGTCAGGACTTTTTGTTGATCAAGCGTTTTTGTACGCTTCACAGGTACATAGATCAGGTCGAGCGGGTATGGTTTCTTCTCCAGCATAAGCTACGTGTGCAACCTTTCGTGCATTTGGAACGGTCAGGAACTCTCTTCGGATTCAGGTGCTTTAGTTTGCGTCATAGAACCAAACGAACAGCGTCGCGCAGTTCCTGATGCATAATCCAAGTTGCTGGCTCATCGTCACTTTCGACGCGAGAAAATGCCAGGACCTGAGCGGCGCCGTCATTCTGTACTGATCCGGCTTCGGGAAGGTCCAGTTCCAGATATTCTGCGATCAATAGTCCGATTTTCTTGAAAACCTTGATGGAGGCCTCGCGCGATTTGTAACCGGCCGCCTGAGACAAGTTACCAATGGTCAGACCGTCCTTGCCTGCGATTGTAAGTGCTTTGAGCATTGTGACCTGCGCAGGGGTGAGCCTGATCTGTCGCAATGCCTCTGCATATTCTCTTTCGCTGGGAACGAGGGTGCCGGAGTTTCCCTCCAAACGGCGTTGACCGCTACGTTTCCTGTCTCGTTCACCGAGAATTTCTTTTAATGCTTCGATGGCCAATGCTGGTGTTTCGCCGACTGCATCAGCAATCATTGCCTGCGTTTTAGCTGGTGGCTTGGGGAATGCGCGCGCAACGCTGTTACCGCTCAGAATGCCAGCCTTAATCAAATACTTCCCGAACTCTTCTTCAATCACTCCTGATACGTCAGCGTTCCGCGACTTACGAACACTGCGGTCCTGAAAAGCTCTTTGTTCCAGACCACGAGATGACATATTTGAGACAGGAAGGGTTACTTGAGGGGCATTTTTACGCATCAGAAAAACACCGCTACAATTATCGCCGCAACAAACGCCGCTGACGCAATAGATATCTTAATCCCGTAGGACCGGCGACGAGCCTTTTCGGCTTTGAGGCTTTTACCCAGGTTTTCATCAATCGAGTTATGGTTCACGGCTTCGTCCTTCCGGATATGTCTAGAGGTATTGATTTCGACCAACCTATTGTCGCGGCACGTTTTCGGTGCACTTATCGTTCTGTCTCGTGAACGGCCGATTACATTCCCAACCATCACCTCTTCGATTTAAGTGAGCATTTGCAGGGACAAGGATCGCAACGCACCTGTCCCGGTTCGAGCGAAAGCCACGTTCACAATTCCATCCAGAGTAGGTTTCAGGTGCAAGGTATGCATGCTGTGGAATTGCCACCGGTTCGCAACCGCTCTCCGTTTCTCTGAAACCTCTGAGGCACACCCAACCATCCGCGCTGTTTTTGTCAGTCAGGCGGCCGTTGCTCGGGACACTAATCGCAACACATTCCTGGTCTTCCTTACGAAATCCCCAGTCACAGTGTACTTCCTGTGCGCCAAACCGGGTTTCGACGTATCCATTTTGAGGTGCAATCACTTCTTCACAATCATCTCCGACACGCTGGAACAGCCGATTGCACTCCCATCGATCTCCGGTTGATACAAGATAGGCGTTTTCCGGAACTCTTATCTCCTCACAGAGTTCACCGACATTCTGAAAACCGTGATTGCATTCCCAGCCGCTGCCATAGGAGCTACCCGTCAAATATGCGTTTTCCGGTAAGTCAATTTTTTGGCACGATCCGTTATTGTTTTCGAAATCTTCATCACAAGCCGATCCACCGGCATTGCCTGTGACCTGGGCAGGAAGCTGCGTTCCTGAGAGCAACATCAAAAGTGTCGCGATCAAACAAAGAATGCAGCGCGTAAACACGATGAAGGACTGGTCGAAACGGAGCCTGAGACCTGATCTACCGGTCATCAAGCACGCAATTTATGAGCCATGAGCGGTTCATACGGCGCCTTCTTTCATGGGTCACGCGATGACTGGTGCATGTCAGGTGACAGTTGCGAATGCTTGCGAGGAACGAGCTCATAGCGAAGACCCCAGCGAAACCCGTTCCTATGCTGGGGCACATGCTACAGTTAGTCTGAAGGCCATTGGGTCATCGAAGCCGGCAGCATCGCGGCAACGAGTAATTTTCACCAATACACTCTTGTGGTTCTTAGCCAGCATAGAGTCAAGGAAGTTCCCCTCGTCGCGATGCAAGCGCCGCCAAGGCAAATAGGGTTTGAAACTGTCGGTGGCCAAGTTGCCTCGTGAAACACCGAAATGTGTTATCCAGCGTTAATCTGCCGTTGTGGTGATTTAGGGTCGGACCAGCGGGGAACGGCAACTCAAGTCCGCGTCTCAATTGTCGCGCCTGAATGCGGTCAAAGTGCAATTTAAGGCCAAAGCTTTTCGATGCTTTGAATAACCGGTCTGACGACATTAGCTGCAATGCAGCGACACTCGTGCCGCTTCCGCCAGCCGATGCTGCACAAGCACTCGCGGTGCGGGCAATTGGTGGCTCTTCCGCGCCTTGCCCATTAGCTAACACGGTCTCCCTGCGTCGGGCGCGAATAACTGACCTTCACACTGCGTTGCCACGATCATGATGATGCGCGTGCGGCATTACCTGTACGACTAGCTCGCGCAGCGCCAATTTTGCTGCAACGGTGTAAAAATCCGTGATGCAGTGCGGCGTCGATTTCGACCATTCGCACATCGCGCAGCAACCTTGAAGCCATGAAAGCCGTTCAATCCGCCCATCGCTGACAGACTATTATCCCGATGAAAGCCAGGCCGATCACGCACTAACACTCGGACTGAGCCACTCAAGTGGAGTTGATCACAAGAATAGTCATGGGGTTTCTTGAATTGCACATGTTTGCTTGTTCATTCGCTGATCTTCGATCAAACGCTGCATTTATCGCTGCGCGGGAGCGGAACACCTCACGTGATTGTGGTATCTATCGTTCTGCGAGCACGTTCAGCTAATAAACTAAGTACAGTTCGGGCTCGGACCGACTCAATGCATTCGCGCCGTTTTCAATACTAAGTACAACCGGACTACAACCATTCAAACCACCAGTAAAACTCAGGTGTCAGCGCGGTGCTGATGTCAGGGCTTGGCGGGAGGATTGGAGGGTAAACTATGTCAAGAGTCCAACTTCCCGCCGTCACCCCGAAACGAAGAACCTGGAACAAAGGCCGGATCATTGGCCAGAAACGTCCGCTCTTGCCAAAACAGGTCTGGGCGATCCGCGCGCGGCTCGAACTGGCCCGGAATCTTCGCGATCTTGCGCTGTTCAACGTGGCGATCGATAGCAAGCTTCGTGGATGTGATTTGGTGAAACTGGCCGTCACCGACCTGGTCAGGGATGATCGCGTTCGCGAAAGGGTATCCGTGATCCAAAGCAAAACCAAACGACCCGTTCAGTTCGAACTCTCTGAAAACACGCGGGATACGATTGCTGCATGGATCAAGTCTCCGGAAATGATTGGGTGCCGGTTCATGTTTCCCAGTCGGTTTCACGACCGCCCTCATATCTCAACGCGCCAATACGGTCTGCTTGTGCGGGATTGGGTGGCCGCGATTGGGCTGGATCCCAGCGGATACGGCACCCACTCCCTGCGCCGGACCAAGGCGGCGGAGATCTACCGGAAAACCGGAAACCTGCGTGCGGTTCAGCTCTTGCTCGGTCACACGAAGGTCGACAGTACAGTGCGGTATCTGGGCGTCGAACTTGAAGATGCGCTGAGCATCGCAGAGCAAATCGACATTTGAACCACGTTGGCGGGCGGTACGTGCCGTTCGCCAATCCGGACCGGATCTACGTTCGCGCCGCAGCAGCGGTTCGGATCGAGCCCAGGATAACGAATGCTGCGCGAGGCACGAACGAGTGCGATGTGGTGTACAGAGCTGACATTGCCATGCCGACGCCATCCTATACCCGCAACCTGTTGGCCCTCCGATCTCTCATCGGACCCAAATGTCCGAACGGGCACCCACAAGGGTGCCCGGAAGACGTTCAGGCCAGCGCCAGGTTAGCGGCATTGTCGCGCCCGTCACGACCAGTTTCCAAATCAAACGTGACCCTCTGGCCATTTTCAGGTTCTATAGTGCTGAAGCCTTTGGTTGAATTGAACCATTTCACGGTGCCATTTGCCATGGTGTAAGTCTCCTAATATCAGCCGCCCGCACTATTGCGACGGCTCGGCTTGGTCGGTCTGAATCGAAAGATGAAGGCCGATTTTAGGAGACAGCAGGTCAAAAAGGAAAACGTTAGCCATTCATTGATGGGTTGCTCGGGAGTATCAAACAAGCCTTGACACCCCGAAGAGTTGCCTGATCCTGGAAAGAAAAGTCGCACCGAAAAGCCGGGACAGTGGAAATAGGCTGAGACAGCTATGTGCATCAATAACATCGCCTGAGACTTGCTCTAACTTGGGCGATTGTACTGGTGTCAGAATCTAGCGACGTCGAGCTAACCCAGGACTAACCGACACACCGTTTCGCCAAGCGCTCAGTCCTTTGCAGCGCCGACAAATCCGCTCCCCAAACCCTTCGCTCCAGAACGGAACTCTGCAACGAAGGCACAGGCGTTCTTTCGGCACGTCATTAAACGCGCGCTCCAAGATCGCTTCTGTATCGTTGTCGGGTTCTTTCATCAGGTCACACCTCGGTTTCCGTTTGGGTCATTCAGTTGCTCTATAAGAAAGAGTTGAGAAAAAGCACTCTCGTTGCTTGGAGAATGCGCAGGCAACGTCAGGTTCAATCGAATGCGAGGGGTCGCCTGCAATCTGAGGAACGATTAACGGCACGGATGGGCATTCCTTCATTCTCAGCTACTTCGATTGCGAAGGTGTCCTGGAAGTCACCTCCGCATGTTGGGCGTTTGGCTCCATGATCCGACAATCCGCCGGATGCCTCAGAAAATCCGATCCCGAGTAAAGGTGTCGAAGTTGAGTCTCGGACACACCATCAGCTTCCATGATCAGTTGCACCATCGGATCGGCCAGAAGTTGATCAAGCAAAAACTTCGACAATTCCTTCTTGGACAATTTGTCCTGAGCACGCGCACTGTCGAGATTAGCCAGAGAAACGGTCAAGGTTCGCGCCAACCCGGGATGGGTTTCTCGCGGGTGCAGGTAAATCAATACCGAGGCCTTCCAGGCTTCTGGGTCGAAATAGTCAGGCGGTGCAGAAAGCTCGGTTTCTATTTCGTATTCACCAGCCGGGAGCATTTCGTCAAATCCCGGGAATGTGAACGGTCGGGAGAAAACTGCGGTGGTCTTACTGGTAATCTGGTCCATTTGCGTACGTCTCCTTAGCTGATACCGCTCGTTCGGAGACGTATACAAAGACAAGTCGCCCACTCCCGGCAGGGTCTTATGAACTTTGAGGCTTAGGCTTTGGTTTTTTGGGGCCGGCGTCAGATCCCTCGGAATCCAGATCTTTTTGCGGCTTGTCCGCATGATTGGCCTTCAGCGCGGCATCCGCTCTGGTCGTCAGGTCTTTGAAAGACATGCTTTCGATCCTTTGATTGTCCGCAACACTTTCATGCCCAGGATGAGCATGAAAACCAAATGCGGCTACTTCCAATATAGTGATTGAGGTCTCAATTTACTACGTTATGCCGCAGAATAAGACCTTTGCTGAGGCCCGGATCAATTACGTTGCAGCCCGACTGTGGTACCTTCAATTCGGGGATGGAAGATCAGTGTTTGCAGCGATGCATTCCGTCAGAATTTTCTCCCTACGGACTATCTTTGCAACATCGGGCGCAGACATACTGCGCGTGAGTGCGCTGTACTTCATATGCAATGTCATCTCGTCACCAGCGCGAAGCGGGGAATTGGTGGTTTCAATGACGATATGATCGCTGGTGGCTCCAATGAAGGTGACGCCAGCGGGAAAGGTAAGACCGGCCGCATCGGTGTCCTGGAGTCCAATGGCAAGGATCGACCGAGTATTCGAGGGTATGTCTGTGGCCATGCACACCATTGAAAGCACTGGATTTTGTTTTGTTATGGCCTTGGTTTCGATTACTTCCGCCAAAAGCTTGAAAGCATCTGTATAAAGACCGTCGATCGGGTGCCCTGATATGGGATCGGTACCCAGCAGGATGGCCTCACCCAGACGCAGGTTGTTGATTTGACCGGTCGTCTCTTTGCCAAGTGCCCAAGGTAAGTTGGCAGAGCCACCGCCTGATACAGTTTCAAGAATGGATCCACCTGTGCGCTCAGTGTCGACGGCAAGCGAAGAAAGCATGGTCATTGCTTCCGGAGTGGGTGCCACACAACTCAGACATGCGAAATTTGTGGCAATCCCCTTCAGAGCGACTCCTTCCGTTTTGACGATTTGAGACACAGTATCTTCAAGGTGTTCTGGCAGGATTCCTTCCCGCATATCACCCATTTCCACTACCACAATTATATTGTGAACAACGTTCTTTCGCCGCGCCTCGATGGCAAGGCCTGCGATGATATCCATTTCTGTGTTGAAGCTGTCATCGCAATTAGCAACGACTTGCTCGACCTGGCTCAACATGGGGGTTCGGATCAAGGATAAGGGGCACAAGATCCCAGAATTGCGCAACCGCACGACATTGCTGATCCGCGCGTCCGCCAGTCCAGTCACGCCACCTTCAAGCATGGCATTCGCAATCTCAGGATGACCGCATACGGCTTTTGTCACACCTGTGACGGTGATTCCGCGTGGCTTAAGGCGATTAACAAGGCATCGGGTGTTGTGACGAATTTTGCTCAGATCAACAGTGATGCGCGGCGCGGTCATTCCCTCGGCGCTACGGGTATAGGCTGCAAGCGGGGAAATGCAGAAAGAACCATGTTCACCAAGTTCGATGAAGGCCGATTCAATGCGTCAGTGATTGGAAGATACAATCTGCAGTTATAGTCTGTGATGGCCTTTGTAATTTCAGTTTCGTTCATTCCTTCGTGGTTGATTGTCATGCCAATCACCTCTGTGTCCGCAAAAGCCTCGATCAGGGTTATCTCGTCGCAAGGATCGGGCATGGCCATGTTTGGGAAGTCGCATCGACGTTCGCGCTTGGGCGCGTGTTGAAGAATTACCGCGTGTGGTTGACTGCCTCGCAGAATAAATGCGGATGTACAAAAGGCCGGATGGCTAAGTGCGCCCTGTCCTTCGATCACTATGACATCCGGGCGCTCACCTTTGGATGCTGCAACAACAGCGCGTTCAAGCTCGCCGCAGCAAAATTGCGGCGGTACCGAATCCATCGCGACGCCATATTTGGCACCCTGCATCAACCCTGTCTGGCCAGTGCCTACCAAAACTGTTTTGATTCCATGTGCATTAAGTGCGCTTGTCAGAATAGTCGCGGTTGTACGCTTTCCAATTGCACAGTCGGTACCGAACACCGCGATGCGGATCGATTTGACGTCGCTGACACTTCCATCAAAAAGACGCAGGTCGCTATTGGGCCGCGGCTTGCGAATGTCGCGTATTGTAACGCCGTGAATTTTGGCAAAATCGGCGAGTTCCTGATCATCACTAAGAAATTCATGAAGCCCACTGACAACGTTCATACCGAGCGTTATCGCTTCCACTACGATCTCGCGATCCTTCAGTGACATCCGTCCGCTGGCCGGTGCCATTCCAAAAATAAAGGTGTTAGGGATCGTAGATTCATGAGCAACGGCAGATTCGAGATTATTGAAGATAGGAATATTATTGGCGACGTTGTCGAGGACGTGGCCACTGTCACATCCACCATGCTTACTGTCGATCACCGAAAGAACACGATAAGCTTGTGAATGCCGGACCAGACCGTTTGCGGTTTTGCCATCAATCTTCGCGAAATTCCCCTCGCAATACACGATTGCCGTCGGTGATTTTGTCACTAATGTCTTACGGTGAAGTTCTGGAAAAACAGCGTGTTCAGGGGGTTGCGTTTGCGCATCGCTGGCAATGAACTTTTTAGCCGCTGGCACAATGGGTGCGGGTTTCATATCTATTCCTTTTGGAGTGAGAAACGCGCCGTTCATGGTAATAACTGACGCAAGTGGTGAAGTTTCGAAAAGCGTGCTTTCCGCTGGAACCTCAGTCGTTCAGAACACACAGCCCTTCCGACCGGTGATAATTCCTATGGCATTCCCATTTGTTGCCCGACCGGTCGAGGTGGGCATTTGTAGGCAGCTCGATTGCACTGCAGCGATTACCGGAGGCCTCGTAACCACGATCGCATTTCCATCCAACTCCGTGGGCCGCGTCATCGAAGAAAGCATTTTCGGGTACGATTACGGCATCACACCGTCCGTCTTGCTCAAAATACCCACGTTCGCACGTCCACGGACGCCCGCGGGTTGATGCGTTCAGGAAGGCATTTTCTGGCACCGCAACTGCCACGCATGCATCTCCGTCGATCTCGTAGCCGCGGTTGCAAAGCCATACAGATCCATAGGTGCTGTTCGTCAGGTAGGCGTTATCCGGCACCACAATTTCCTGGCAGCTATCGTCAATTCTTGTGTATCCACGCAGACACCGCCATCTTTCACCTGACGGATCGAGATATCCGCCCTCGGGCACAATTACCTCGGTGCAAGAGGTGCCGCCAACTTCAACAAAGCCATGCAAACATGCCCACCCTGAGCCATAGGTTCTGTTTGTGGGATAGGCATTTTCAGGGACAGCAATGGCAACGCATCCATCGCCATCCAACCGGTAGGATAAATCGCATTCCCAGCCCACGCCATACTTTTTGGCATGCGCGTTTTCTGGGATGGAAACTGTTTCGGCCATCACAAAATTTGACGGGGTGGGTGAAGCCAACAAAACGAAGAAAACAACAGCAAACAGCGCAGTCATGAAGGGAGCGCGAGACTGGTGTTGTTTTTTCTGGATGGGCGTTGTGCCAATAGGGTTACGCGGAAGTTGAGTGATTTGGTTACGATCCATCCACGTTCAGCCCCTCGATGCAGGCCTGCGCCAGTTCCTTGTTTGGGGATTGGGAGCCAGGTACCGTTGCCCAGCCAGCCTCCATAACAGCGTCCTTCCGTTTGAAAGAAGACGCCTCTTTGATTGTTGCGATTTTTGCAGCGCGTTGAGTGTCGGTTCGCGCCATGTCGAGACAGACCGGAACCAACGCTGCGATAACGCTATCACGGGACATGGCGTTGGCCATCTTGTCCGCGCTACTGCCGGTCATCCATCCACCCCAGGAAAATCCTACTATGCCTACGAAAATCCCTCCGATCAGGGCGCCGTAGATTCCGGGTTTAAGCCATTCGGGCGTGTTCATAATTTATTCCTCCTGCGGGGAAAGCGCCGCCTCGCTGTCAATATTTGGTGTGACCAAGGTTTGGTCGTGCTTAAGCGCCAGTTCGAAATCTGTTGGGTCGATGGGACGCATTTCAGTGCAGCCTGGCTTGCCGCCTTTGTTCTGGACTGTCAGGTAGGTTCCGGTTCGTCGATATGCCTCGAAACTCAGGCCTTGTAGAAGTTCTTCTTCAACTACAACTTCGTATTCGCCTGCAGGGAGTTCATCCGGGTAGCCAGACAAAGAAAACGGATTTGAAAACGTCACCAAAGAACTAGACGATCTTGCGCTCACCTTATCCCTCCATGAAATTTTGTGGATCTTCCCGGCGCAGTCTGCCGCAAAACACCGTAGGGCGGCGTGACGGTGGGACTGGTGCTGAGATTTACGATAATGTGGAAACGGCAGACATGCGCTGATCGATGTTAGCCTTTGGCCAATTGCCTGGAATTTTGTTGGAATTTCCTATGCGATACGCGCAGAACGGATAAGTATCGCCGGTTCTTGACTAACCTGCGTCAGTGCTAAGATGCCCGAATTCCGACAAGGTGGTGTGTGTTGGCGGGATGTTTGCTGGCGTGTATTTAACTAGTATTTGAGAAGCGCGGGAAATACAGCACCGCAATTGGACTGTATTTATCTTGCGCTTCTTTTTTAGTAAATGTGGTGCCGGGCATTTCCCGATCTGTCAAAGCAAACAGAGTTCCTGACCAGGTAATCTCCGTCGAAAGCTCGCCATCGCCAAAGGGGTGTCCCTATTACTTCATAAATGGCCCGGCCTGATCCAGGTAAGTTGGATCAAAACCGGCCAACGTCACCAATCCGTCATAATCATCAAATGTTACCTGCCCGGATTGAAAAGTAACCAACCCCCCCTCCCGCAGTTGACGTAGAACACGATTTACATGCACAGCACTCAATCCAAGCGCATCGGCAAGGTGGTATTGTGTCAGTGGGCAAAGGTATCCCGCCTTGCTTGCTATCCCGACCTGGGTCAGCCTGACTCCAAGTTCCAACAGAAAATGCGCCATGCGCTCGCCCGCGTCACGCCGCCCGATGTTAACCAGATGTTCAACCACCATCGCCTCGTCTCGGGATACAGCCCAAAGAATTGCCGTCGCGAGGCGAGGTGTTTGCGCAAATGCTTCCAGAAGATCTCCCACTACGACTTCTATGGCCTGAATTTCCATGAGTGGTTCGATGCTGTGGTCCGAGGTGTGCAGCAAAACGCTACGCAACCCTAGAAAGTCGCCGGGAATTTGGAAGTCGACTATCTGACGCGTCCCATCAGTCTGGGTTTTGTACGAACAAACCCAGCCCGATGCCAGAATGTAGGCGGCCTGCTCAGATTGTCCCTGATGTACGAGATCATGTCCCGCTACAAAGGTTCTGCGACGCTTGTGCAGACGCGCCAAAACCGCAAGTTCAACCTCAGACAGGGCGACAAAGTTCGAGAGCTTTCGGGTAAGCGGACTGTTTTCAATGTTGACCAAAATGTTCATCCTTCATCGAAAACCCGTCTGCGAAGCAAATCGACGCGAGAACTGCTTTCGATCAGTTAAGTATACAGCACTCTATGCCAGGATGGCGCAATTCACCGTAACGATTCCTTGCCCGGACGCCTGTTAAAAGGGACCTCTGCCATGGCCGATCAGAAAGACTACTCAGGAATGGCCGCTCTCTCAATTTGTGAAGCGCTTTTGCTTGCAATGAATGATCGTGAGCTCCTCCCTGAACATGAGATCGTAGGGCTTCTTCGTGACGCCGCCGCCGCCCACGAGTCGGCGACCGGAAATAACGATGAAATGGAAATGCACCGGACCGCCGCTGCTTTGATAAACTAGGTTATTGCCTCAGGTTACCGGGTTCGGAAATAGAGTAAATTCCCTTTTAGAAGGGCGAGATTCCCCTCGTCTAGTAGCAAAACAATCAACAGAAGCGCTGTTGTTGCCTTGTTCCTGATCAACGCAGACAAGAATTAGTATCCAAAGTCTCAATGTCGCATACCCTGATTTGCGTCACGCACTGCAACCGTAACGAACTTTCGCCTCCCGCCCGAGGCGCTACTATCGGTGGCCGCAAAGCGTCACATGCAGCCATTGGTGTCGTGAGCAGCCTCATCTGACTGGTCCATTTTGATTGTTAGTGCATGATCGGCCTCTGATCCATCGGAATGATGGCTTCA
>NZ_JBXWQP010000041.1:0-36770 GCF_059612445.1 Ruegeria sp. TASC047 | reverse complement strand
TCTGCAAGATCTGGACTTTAGAGCCAGATCGATTCATCCTAAATCCGATCCACCAAATGCCGGGACTGAACACCTAGCTTGGTTTCTTCAACAAATGATGAAGCCGATGGCAGCGCGAGCCATGGCGTCGGGGCAACTAAAGTTTTACGTAGACCATCGGACTAAACACCTAGGTATCGGACGGTGGGGCGAACAAGATGAATCCGTCTGTTTGTTCGCATTGTGGTAACTGTCGTGGTCAATTGCGATCGTCAGATTCCTTCTAAAATAGTATATTTCTATTCAGTTCGCCGATGGCGCTAAGCAGGAAGAAAACGACAGCTGTCAAATCAAGACCCGCCAACCGCTGAAGCCGAGTTCCGCAATACATGGAAAGCAACGCGGCAACACCTCATTGCCCAAGGCCAAAATCAGATTACCAGATCCATTTGAGTGATGGATATTTGAAACTCTCATTCCTCGGACCCGGACAATCGGCCGGAAAATCATCAGACCTAAGCCCGATGTAGCGAAGCCGGGCCTGGGATATTCTGCCTCCAATACAGGATAACGCCTCGAACAGGATTGGAGACGAAAATGAATACCCGGAAAAGAACTGGTCAGCTTCTCAGCACGGTAGCGCTGGCGTCGCTGATTGTGATGACACCCTATGTGCCGGCTTTTGACGCAGACGGTCATCTGCGGTTGGACCCTGCTTACGCGTTTGCAAAGAGCGGGAAGGGGAGTGACGGCAACGGCGGGGATGATGACCATGACAGCAATTCCGGGTCGGGCAGCGGCGGTGATCGTGACGACAATTCCGGATCGGGTAAAGGTGGTCACGACGATGATGACGACGACGAAGATGATGATGATGACGATGGTTCGTCACGCTCGGGCCGGGGCGGCGATAAGAAGGACCGATCCCAGTCTGGGGGGCAGTCATCGGGGTCGGCTGGAATAACAAAGGTCGAGACAAGCGCGAGCGGCATAGAAGTACGCTATGCTGACGGCACCAAGGAAGAGATTGAAAACGGCCGGTACGAAAGAAAGAACGCGCAGAACCGAACAGTCGAGGAACGACCGGCCACCGGTGCCGACGTTTCGCGCCTTCGGTCACTGGCAAACGGTATCTCAATCGACAGCGTGCGCTCGCCCGGGCAGAGCGGTGGCGCTGGAAGTAACCCGGCAAAAATCGAAATTCAGGGCAACAATATCGAAGTCAGTTACGCAAACGGCTGGAAAGAAGAGATCGAGGGCGGGCGTTACGAGTTGAAAGACCCGTTCAACCGGACCGTTGTTGAAAGAAACGCAACTGCAGCGGACCGCCAAAGGCTTCAGTCGGTCGCCAACTGAGCAATGAACGTTGACGAATGTTCGGGGCGGTTTCTTTTCTTAAGAGATCGCCCCGGTCTTTGAGTGCCCGACCCCTAGTCTTTCTTGTTCCAGGCCTCATGCGCGATAAGAGCGGCCTCCACCCGGTTTCGCGCATGGAGCTTGGACAGGATCGCCGTCATGTAATGCTTGACGGTTTTCTCCTGAATTCCCAACTCATCCGCTATTTCCCGATTGCTGAGCCCTTTGGCGACGCGCCGAAGAATCTCCTCCTCGCGATGGGTAAGATCATCTATGGCGTCAGTTTCTTTCTGCGACCCGTTTCCGCGATTGATCTGAAGCAGCATACGCGAAGCAAGACCCGGCGAGACGAACCCTTCGCCCGAGGCGATACTGCGCAGCGAAGCTGTCAATTCGCGTGCTGTCACGCCCTTGACGATATAGCCAATGGCACCCGCCTCCAAAGCGTCTGCAACGTCACTGCTGTTTTCAGAGACCGTCAATATCACAATGAAAGGCGGGTTCGCCATTGCAGCAATTCGACGGGTCGCGCTAATGCCGCCACCGGGCATCGACAGGTCGAGGATGGCGATGTCAGGCTGATGGGTTCGGACAAGGGAAACGGCCTCATCCGCATTTGATCCGGCGGCGAGAACCTTGAAGCCGTCGGCTTCCTCTAAAGTGCGGTGCAAACCGTCCCTGAAAATCGGGTGATCATCTGCGATAACGACGGATGTTGTCATGATGCACTCATCTTTCTGGGAAACAATGTCATAGCAACGGTGGTGCCCTTGCCCGGGGTTGATGTCACCTCGAACCGACCGCCAATGCTTTCGACCCGGTCACGCAAGCCGACAAGGCCCTGGCCCCCGTCCTCACGCAGAACCGTCTCGCCGGAGGGAGCGAACCCGGGGCCGTCGTCGCTGACCTGAACGGTGATGCGATCAACTTGTACGTCGCAGGTGACAGTGCACTGGGACGCGGGCGCATATCTTGCGGCATTGGAAAGCGTTTCCTGCAGGAACCGGAAAACACACAACTTGCCCGAGATTGACAAATCAGGCGACGGATTGCCCTGAAAGGAAATACCGGGGCGAAAAGGGCTGTGTTCAGAATGGTCCTCGACAGCTCTTTTTACCACATCAACGAGCGCCAGATTTTCGATGTCTGGCGCGAACAACCCCCGTGACAAGGCGCGAATTTCTGCCAAAGACTTCTGCAAAGATTGCTGAATTTCTTCGGCCTCGGTGGGCATCTCCGGCTTGTCGCCGAATGCAGCCTCCAGTCTAAGGGCGGCGAGGGACAGGTATTGGGCAGGGCCGTCATGCAGTTCCGCGCCGAGTTTCCTGAGGAACCTGTCCGTTTGCGCGGCGTATCTTTCCGATGCATCAATGACGCGCGACCGCAGCATGGCATTCTGTGCGGCCATCTTTTCACTTTCGGCAAGACGATCGTTCAGAAGGCGCCCTTGCCGTCGAATGGTGTTGTCGCCGATTGCGACAATGGAAAACAGAACAATCGTGCTTGCCGCAAAGGCCGAGCCAACGATCAACCAGCTTGTTCTTCGGGCTCTGGCCATGTCCAGTTCCAGCTGATCGGCCTTTTCATAAAACTCGGCGACCGCGATGATTTTCCCCGACCAGATTTCGCGAATGGGGCTGTAGACTTCCAGCAATGGAATGCCAAGTGCAGCCTCTGCCGCGCTTTCTTCATCGTCCAGCTCTTCAAATGAGCCCGAGATTTCTCCAGCCCATGCGCGTTTCAGGTCGTCTGTTGGCTCGAATCGGCGACCGATGATGGCGGAATCCGATGCGTATGCAATCTCGCCATCCTGTTTCCAGAACTTGTACGAGGCAATGCGTTCGCGCATCGGCTGGGTCATGAAAATCTCGTCCAGCGCCCGGCTGGCCTGTTCGGAAAGGCGGTCTCCATGCGCCAGCTCCTGGCTGAGTGGGGACAAAATGCTTTCCATGTACAATGCGGCCGAATTGGCGGAGTTCTGTACAACCGCGTTTTCGATCCGGTTCGATACCCAGTGACCAACAAACACCGTAGCAGTCCCCATGACTGCAACACTTGCCGCGAGAAAAACGCGCGACAAAGACCAGTTGCCAATTGTCAGGTCGGTAATTTTGGGTCTCATTTCGCAATCGACTATGAACGACAATTGTTTGACGCGCTACAGACCATGGTCTGATGCGCTTCTCCAATGTTCCAAACCTGATGCGCGTGTCGGGACTTGGTCCTTTTGGGTGCGCCCCGGCAGGTTCCCGCGTCCCGATTCCAGTCCCGGTTCAACGGGTTTTCAAACACTCCGACAGGGTTTGCGCCATGTTACGAATGACTTGCGGGTACAGAGACGGCCCGGGTTCCAGTGCCGAGCCCAGTGGATCTATCACACCGGATTGCGCCGATGTTCCACCCAACACGGATTCGACGATGCCCGGATTGAACTGTGGTTCAGACAAAACGCAGTTGATGCCTTCGGCGTGAATGCGACCTTGAATGGCGGCAATGCGCGCGGGGCTTGGGTCGGACGCGTCGCTCAGGGAAATCGCGCCCGATGCGGGGAATCCAAACGCGACCTCGAAATACTGGTAGGCATCGTGAAACACGACGAAGCTGCCGCCGCGAAGCGGTTCAAGCAACTCTGCAACTTCTGCGGAAAGCGCGGTCATTTCTTCGCGCGCTGCTTTGGCATTTGCCAAATACGCAGCGGCGTTGTCGGGATCCGCTGACGACAGTTGATCCGCGATCAGGGTCAGCCAGGCTTTGGCATTCGTTGGCGACAGCCAGGCATGTGGGTCATGGGATTCGTGATTATGATCATCATGGCCTTCGTGATCGTCATGGTCGTCGTGACCCGCATCGTCCGGGTGATCATGCGCCTCAAACAATGCGTCTTCCCGGAACTCAAGAAGCGCCGTACCCTTTGCGTCCAACAGGGCAGTGGCGGTCGCGCCTTGGGCAAGAGTTTCTATCGCGCTTTCCAACCATGGCGTCAGGTCTTCTCCTACCCAGAACACCAGATCGGCGTTTTGCAACGCGGCCGCCTCGGACGGGCGCAGATTGTATTCATGCGGCGAGGCACCCGGTGTGACGATCAGGGCAGGTGTGCCGACACCCTCCATGACACGGGCCACCAGCGAATGAACAGGGGCAATGTCCGCGGCAACGTTTGGCGCATCTGCGCGGGCCGGTCCACCCAGCAGTGCAACTGTGATCGACAATGGAAGAAGAAGCGTTCTGGACATCAGGCCCTCTGTGTGATTTTATAACATTTCGAGTGGCAATACATGATATGAAATAACATGACAAGTGATGTGCACCCAGTATCTGGCAAAGACACCGCCCCGGTCGGGTTTCAGGAACATGACCACCAGAGTTGTGTCGCAACGGCTCTGGCATCCGCCGAAGCCCGGTGCAAAGAGGAAGGGCTGCGGTTGACGCCGGTTCGCCGCAAGGTTCTTGAGATGTTATTGCAGGAACATCGCGCCCTTGGTGCCTATGCAATCCTTGACCGGTTGCGCGACGAAGGGTTCGGGTCCCAGCCTCCGGTCGCTTATCGGGCGCTGGAGTTTCTTGTACAAAACGGCTTTGTCCACAAGATCGAGCGGCTGAACGCGTTTGTCGCCTGCTCTCATCCCGGCGCGGCGCATTCTCCTGCTTTCATGATCTGCCGAAAATGCGACGCCGTAGCCGAGGCGCAATCTGCCCCGTCCAAAGGTGTTCTTGGCGCTGCCGCGCGCGCGGCGGGTTTCGAGATCGAGCGAACGGTTGTAGAGGCTGAAGGTCTCTGCCCCGACTGCACCGAAAAGGCATAAAGATGGCCCTGATCACCGTCGAGAAACTCAGCGTCCGCTATGGCGCGCATACCGTGCTGCATCATGTGGATATGGTCATTGAACCGGGTGAAATCGTGACCATCGTTGGCCCGAACGGATCAGGCAAGACCAGCCTGCTGCGCGCCATTATCGGTGCGACACGGCCTTGTGCCGGTCAAGTGTCACTGAAGCCCGGATTGAAAATCGGCTATGTGCCGCAGAAGCTGCATGTCGATCCGACTTTGCCAATTTCCGTCGAAAGGTTCATGCGTCTGACCGATCCTGTGTCGCGCAGGCAATGTGTCGAGGCGCTTGAATCGGCGGGTGTGCCGGATCTGTTGAAACGCCAGATGTCGCAGCTGTCCGGCGGACAGTTCCAGCGGGTGCTGCTGGCCAGAGCTTTGATCAACCGCCCGGACATATTGTTGCTGGACGAAGCGACACAGGGTTTGGACCAACGGGGATCGGCCAGCTTTTACCAGCAAATCGAGGCTGTCCGGCGCGAGACCGGATGCGCCATTCTGATGATCAGCCACGAACTGCACGTGGTCATGAGTGCGTCGGACCGGGTGATATGCCTCAATGGGCATGTCTGTTGCGAAGGATCGCCGGCCGTGGTCGCCTCGGCGCCCGAATATCGGGCCTTGTTCGGAACTGGAACAGGTGGCGCGCTTGCCCTTTATCGTCATGAACATGATCACCAACATGATCATGACCATGATGCAAACCCACAGGAAGCGGCGGAATAATGCTGGATGATTTCATGATGCGGGCAACGCTCGCAGGTATTGGCGTGGCGTTTGCCGCGGCCCCCCTTGGGTGTTTTGTCGTATGGCGTCGCATGGCGTATTTCGGCGATGCAACCGCACATGCCGCAATTCTGGGCGTGGCCCTATCCCTGACGTTTCAGATGTCGATCTTCACGGGTGCGCTGGCTGTCGCTTTAGTCATGGCGCTGACCGTTTCGCTTTTGGCCGGTCGCGGTTATGCGATGGACACGCTGCTGGGGGTTCTGGCGCATTCTGCGCTGGCCTTCGGGCTGGTTGCAGTTTCATTCCTGTCCGGTGTCCGGATTGACCTGATGGCATATCTGTTTGGGGATATTCTGGCGGTCTCCCGTTCGGATCTGGTCGTGATCTGGGGCGGTGCGGCGCTTGTCGTGGCGCTGATTGTCTGGCGTTGGTCGCAACTTCTGACCGCGACACTGAACGAAGAACTGGCCTATGCCAGCGGCTTCGATCCAAGGCGAGAACAACTGATCCTGACCCTGTCACTTGCCGTGACCGTAGCGGTGGCGATCAAGGTTGTGGGCGTATTGCTGATCGCCGCAATGCTGATCATTCCGGCGGCCGCTGCGCGAAACCTCGCGCGGTCACCAGAATCGATGGCCCTGATTGCTGCGGGAATAGGTGCGCTTTCGGCCATCACAGGGCTAAGGGCCGCGTATGTATTCGACACTCCGGCAGGGCCCTCGATCGTCTGCGTTGCCGCGATCGTTTTTGCGTGTCTCAGCCTGATCGGGTGGCGAACGCAGGACAGGGCCTAAAGGTTCCGTAGGTCGTCGCAGCCGTAACATCCCGATCATCCGCCAATGTGACCGAAGCGAATACGCCACGAAAAAAGGCCCGCAATCCTGCGGGCCTTGATGCATTTCTATCCGCGCCGTTTACTGCGGGATATCGCCTTCCAGCCCTTCGACATAGAAGTTCATACCGGCCAGCGTACCGTCGTCGGCCACTTCTCCTTCTGCCAGCCAGTCGCTGCCGTCCTGCTTTTTCAACGGCCCGGTAAAGGCATGATGGCTGCCATCGGCCAGGGCCGCTTTCAGCGCCAGTGCCTCTTCCTTGATGTCCGCCGGAACCGCGTCCGAAATCTCACCGATTTCTACCATGCCCGGCCCGATACCGTCCCAGGTGTTGGATGAAGTCCAGGTGCCGTCCATCACAGCTCGCGTGCGCGCAATGTAATAGGGTCCCCAGTTGTCGATGATCGAGGAAACACGCGGTTTGGGGGCGTATTCGCTCATATCCGAAGCCTGACCGAAGGTGATCACGTTGCCCGCCTCTTGTGCGGCGGCCTGCGGTGCGGTCGAGTCAGTGTGCTGCAGGATCACGTCGGCGCCCTGTTCGATCAGAACAGATGCGGCGTCAGCTTCTTTTGCCGGGTCGAACCAGGTATAGGCCCAGACGATCTTGAACTGGACATCCGGGTTCGCTTTCTTGGCGTGGATATAGGCCGAGTTGATACCGCGGATCACCTCGGGGATCGGGTAGGATCCGATATAGCCGATGATGTTCGATTTGGTCATTTTACCCGCGATATGCCCCTGAACCGCGCGGCCTTCATAGAAACGCGCCGAATAGACCGAGACGTTGTCGGCAGTCTTGTAGCCTGTCGCGTGCTCGAACTTCACATTCGGGAATTTCTTGGCCACATTGATGGTTGGATCCATATAGCCGAACGAGGTGGTAAAGATCAGATCCGCGCCTTCCAGCGCCATCTGTGTCATCACGCGTTCGGCGTCCGGGCCTTCCGGCACCGATTCAACGAATACAGTCTCGACCTTGTCGCCGAACTCTTCTTCGATCGCCAGACGGCCCTTGTTGTGTTCATAGGTCCAGCCACCGTCGCCGACAGGGCCGACATAGACAAAACCGACCTTGGTCTTGTCTTGCGCCACTGCACCGGTCGCAAGACCAAGCGCTATCGCGGCAGTTGTCAGAAGTGATTTGAATTTCATGTAGTTACTCCCCAAGTTGGTTCAGTTGGCCCCTAGTGTGAGGCGTGGAAGGTCCGGCCCAGTGAGGCAGGTGCGCTGCTCTTGTCGGCCGAAAGGATCACAAGCACAAGGATCGTGATGAGATAGGGTGACATTGCCAGATACTCGACGGGAATGGCAACGCCCGCTGCCTGCAAATTAAGCTGCAAGACGGTAATGCCGCCGAACAAATATGCACCAAGCAGGACCCGCCATGGTTTCCAGCTGGCAAACACCACCAGCGCCAGCGCGATCCAGCCGACACCTGCGGTCATGCCCTCGGTCCATTGCGGTACACGGATCAGGCTGATGTAAGCCCCACCCAGGCCCGCGCAGGCCCCGCCGAACAGGATCGCCATGATACGGATTTTGATGACCTTGTAGCCAAGCGCATGGGCGGCATCATGGTTTTCACCAACCGCCCGCAGGATCAACCCGACGCGAGTGTATTTCAGGACGGCCCAGACCACAGCGGTCAGCGCAATGCCCAGATACAGGATGGGGTCGTGCTGGAACAGGATCGGGCCGATGACCGGAATATCACTAATCAAAGGGATGTGGATATCGCCCATGCTGGGGGGTTTGACGCCCACATAGCTTTGCCCCATCAAGGCGCTGAAACCCAGTCCAAACAGGGTCAGCGCAAGGCCGCTGGCAACCTGGTTGGCCAATGCAAACTGTGTCAGCAGGACGAACAGCAGCGACAGGACGGCCCCGCCAATTGCGGCAGCAACAAAGCCCAGCCAGGGCGAGCCGGTTTCGACCGAGATCGCAAAACCGCTGATCGCGCCAACGATCATCATGCCCTCGACACCAAGGTTCAGAACGCCTGCCTTTTCTACGACAAGCTCTCCGATCGCGGCCAGCAGAAGAGGGGTTGCGGCCACCATAAGCGAGGCAACCAGAAGAACGGGATTGATTTGACCAAGGTCCATGATCACGCCACCTCGCTACGCGCCGCACGGATGCGGAAGTTTGTCAGAAGATCGAAGGCCAGCAGGAAAAACAGCAGCATTCCTTGAAACACCTGAATGGCAGCAGCAGGCAGACCCAGCTGCGATTGTGCAATTTCGCCGCCAATATAGGTCAACGCCATCAGGCCCCCGGCCAACAGGATACCCACCGGATGCAGGCGGCCCAGAAACGCGACGATGATCGCGGTAAAGCCATAGCCCACGTTGAAATCGATGCTGATCTGACCGGACGGGCCGGACACCTCGAACATACCGGCCAGCCCGGCCAAAGCGCCCGAAATCCCAAGGCAGAACAGGATCAGGCGCGCCGGATTCACACCTGCAAACTTTGCGGCGCGGGGGGCCTCACCCGTCAGACGTATATGGAAGCCCAGCATGTGACGGTTCAGCAATACATAGGCAAAGATCACCGCGATGAAGGCCGCGACAACACCCCAATGCATCCCGGAGCCGGCAATCAGCTCGGCATTATGCGCGCTTTCATAGGATTGCAGGTTGCGCGAGCCGGGAAAGCCGAACCCTTCAGGGTTCTTGAGAAGACCTAGCGAGACCGAGGCCAGCATCTGCTCGGCCACGTAGACCAGCATCAGCGACACAAGGATTTCGTTGGTGCCGAAACGCACCTTCAGCAAAGCCGGGATCGTTGCCCACAGCCACCCGCCAAATGCGCCTGCGACCACCATGATCGGGAAGATGTACCAGGCGTCGAGCGGATAGAAGGCCAGACCTGCGCCCGCGCCGAATATGGCGCCCATGATGTATTGTCCTTCGGCCCCGATATTCCAGATACCGGCCCGAAAACCCAGCGACAATCCGATTGCGATCAGCACTAGGGGCGCGCCTTTGACCAGCAATTGAGGGCGGTAATAGAATGCGAACTCGCCAAACAGCGGCTCCCAGAAGATGGTACCGATGGCTTCGACCGGATTTTTTCCCAAGATGGCAAACAGCAACCCGCCAAACACCATTGTCGCCAGCACCGCCACAAGGGGGGTCGCGTAAGACCAGGCCCTGGACGGCTGTGGCCGTTTCTCCAACACAATCATCTGCTCATCCCCCCAGATGTTTCATCTTTTCGCAAATACTCTCGCCGAAGGCGGCCTAGCAGATCACACATGTGCCACCTCCATGCCATGGGCGCCGCCCATCATCAGGCCAATCTCATCCACGGTCAGGCCGGTGGTCGGGCGCGGTGCGCTCAGTCTGCCTTCGTTCAAGGCCGCAAAACTGTCCGAGATTTCCATCAGCTCATCCAGATCCTGCGAGATGCAGATCACCGCTGTGCCTTTCGCCGCAAGATCGAGTATGGCTTGCCGGATCGACGCGGCCGCCGCGGCATCCACCCCCCAGGTCGGCTGGTTTACCACCAACACATCAGGGTTTTGCAGCACTTCGCGTCCAATCACGAATTTCTGCAGATTGCCGCCGGACAAGGACCGCGCTGCGTTTTCGGGCCCGGGCGTGCGAACGTCGAAGGCTTCGATGATCTTTTCGGCAAAACTCCGGGTTTCGGTCCATTTCAAGAAGCCATTTTTCTCAAGCCCTTCCCGCACAGATCCGGTCAGCAAAGCGTTTTCGGTCAGGCTCATGTCGGGTGCCGCTGCGTGGCCTAACCGTTCCTCGGGCGCGGTCAGAACGCCCAGCTTACGTCGCGCTGTCGGGCCGAGCTTGCCGATCGCCTGACCGTTGAACTTGATTGCATCCGCCGATGTCAGGATTTCCCCGGACAGCACGCCCAGCAATTCATCCTGCCCGTTTCCGGCAACGCCGCCGATGCCCAGAACCTCGCCCTTGCGCACCGTCATGTGCACATTGCGCAATGCGGTGCCGAATTCCGAAGGCGAGGGGACTGACAGCCCGCTGACATCCAGCGCGACCTCGCCCAGTTCCCGGCCCGAGCGTTCGGGCGTCTGCAAGGTTGACCCGACCATCATCTCGGCCATGTCACGCGCCGAGGTTTCAGCGGGTACGCATTCGCCCACGTTCTTGCCCAGACGCAGGATCGTGGCATGGTCGCATAGCGTTCGGATTTCCTCCAGTTTATGCGAGATATACAGGATCGAGGTTCCCTCGGAGCGTAGCTTGTTCAGCGTCTCAAACAGGATATCGACCTCCTGCGGGGTCAGAACCGAGGTCGGTTCGTCCATGATCAGCAGTTTGGGGTCCTGCAACAGGCAGCGGATGATCTCGACCCGCTGGCGTTCGCCTGCGGACAGGTCGCCAACCGTGCGAAACGGGTCCAGCGGAAGGCCATAAGTTTCCGAAACTTCGCGAATGCGCGATGCCAGATCCCCCATCGGGGGCGGGTTCTCCATCCCCAGCGCGATATTCTCGGCCACGTTCAGCGCGTCAAACAGCGAAAAATGCTGGAACACCATCGCGATCCCATCCGCACGGGCCGCGCGGGGTTCGGGCGGCGCAAACGGATTGCCGCGCAGTTTCATGGTGCCGCTGTCCGGCTTCACAAGCCCATAGATCATTTTCACCAGCGTGGATTTCCCCGCGCCGTTTTCCCCCAGCAGCGCGTGCACTTCGCCTTCACCGATGTCAAAGGACACCTGATCATTGGCCACAACACCGGGGTAGGCTTTGGTCAGCCCTTGCAAGCTCAAAAGTGGAATGGTCACGCGCTCAGGTCCTTCTTCAACTTGTTTTGCAGGGCCGGGCGCAGCAATTGTGCAGCGACGCCCACGGCGATCATATGCGGATGCTTCCCCATCGACGGGTCACCGATCGGGCAGGTGATCCGGCTTATCCGTTCAGGCGGATGTCCAAGGGCGGCCAGCCGTGACCGGAATCGCGCCCATTTCGTAGCCGAGCCGATCAGCCCCGCAAAGCCAAAATCGTGCAAAAGCAGTCTGTTGCACAGTTCAAAGTCAAGACTATGCGAGTATGTAAGCACAAGATGTTCAGCGTCACATGGGGCATGGCGGACCAGCTCCGCCGGTTTTGCCGTCGGAACAATTGTCACGCCCGCTGGCACAGCGGCCGGAAAGCGCTGACGGCTGGTATCCACCCAGGTGATCGCAAGATCTGGAAGCGGGGGCAGCACATCCACCAGCGCCCGGCCGACATGGCCCGCGCCCCAGATCCACAGATTGCGTGTCGGCTTGTGAACGGGTTCAACCATCCAGCCGTCAATCAGCTGCGGTTCGGGCGCAATCCCCTGTCCGCGCGCCGTCGCCAGCATTCGCTTGACCGACAGGGGCATCGCGCCATCCTTGGTCGGGCGCGCGATGACGGCATCGTCCAGATCATAGACGGTCTTTGCGTCGTAGACCTCGCTCAGCAACGACACGGCACCGCCGCAGCATTGCCCCAACTCGGGTCCAAGCGCATGATGCGTCAGGCGGGCTGGCGTGGTTTGCAACCGTGCGGCATGTGCCGCCTGGTATTCCAGTGTTCCGCCGCCGATTGTGCCGCTTTGCCCGCCGTCCCAGACCAGCATGGCGGCACCAACTTCACGTGGAGACGACCCTTTGATCCCGGCGATGACCACCCGGACCACTTTGCCGTGGGTTTTGACCGCCTCCCTCAAAGCCTCAAGGTCAAATCCCATCAGATGCCTCCCTTCATCCTCTGGACGCCGCGCCAGACCTCTTCGGCGGTGGCGGGCGCGTTGAGCGCCGGATAAGTGTCCCCGCAGGCCGCCACCGCATTCGAAAGCGCCAGCCAGGCCGATATTCCCAGCATGAATGGGGGTTCCCCCACGGCTTTCGAGCGATAGATGGTGTCCTCTCGGTTCTCGCCATCCCAAAGTGCGACGTTGAAAATGTCGGGCCGGTCGGAGCAGGCCGGGATCTTGTAGGTCGAGGGTGCATGTGTGCGCAGGTTGCCCTTGCCGTCCCAGACCAGTTCCTCGGTCGTCAGCCAGCCCGCGCCCTGCACGTAACCGCCTTCGACCTGTCCGACATCCAACGCCGGGTTCAGCGAAGCACCCGCGTCATGCAGGATATCTGTGCGCAGAATGCGGTTCTCGCCCGTCAACGTGTCCACAGCGACCTCGGTGACCGAAGCGCCATAGGCGAAGTAGTAAAACGGGCGACCGCGCCCCGCGATCCGGTCCCATTCGATCTTGGGCGTTTTATAAAAGCCGGTGGCCGACAGGCTTATGCGACCCTGATAGGCCAGTGCGGCAGCTTCGGCGAACGTGTACTTTTCTTCACCAACCAAAACCTGGCCATCCGTGAACGTGACGGCAGAGGGGTCGGCCTGATGCCGTTCTGCCAGATAATCGGTCATCCGGTCGCGGATCGTGTCGCAGGCCGCTTTAACCGCCATACCGTTCAGATCGCTGCCTGAAGACGCCGCCGTGGCCGAGGTATTGGGCACTTTGGC
The DNA here is from genome assembly GCF_059612445.1 of Ruegeria sp. TASC047. Lineage (NCBI taxonomy): Bacteria > Pseudomonadati > Pseudomonadota > Alphaproteobacteria > Rhodobacterales > Roseobacteraceae > Ruegeria > Ruegeria sp. TASC047. The sequence continues at coordinate 23,562 of NZ_JBXWQP010000041.1, read as the reverse complement.
TGTATCGGTGGCTGTGATCTTGACCATCTCAAGCGGGATGCCGAAACGCGACGCGGCCACTTGCGCGACCTTCTGGAACAGACCCTGACCCATCTCGGTGCCACCATGATTTAGGTGGACCGAACCATCCTGATACACATGCACCAGCGCACCGGCTTGGTTCAGATGGGTCAGTGTGAAGGAAATTCCGAACTTGACCGGAGAGAAGGCGATGCCCTTCTTGATCACGCTGTTTTCGGCATTCCATTTCTCGATGGCCGCTTTGCGCGCGGCATAGTCGCTGGACTTCATCAGCGCTTCGGTTATGCCATGCAGTTCGAAATCGCTGACCTCCATGCCGTAGGGCGTCGTGTTGCCACCAGCGGGCAGGGGGCGGACCGGGGCGGTCCCTGTTTCCACTGCGCCACGGCTGGTCAGGTCTTCGTGCGGGTCGGGATGACCCAGCGGTTTCTCGTGGGGTTGGACTTCGGCAACCTTATGCGCGGGCTCGTAATAGTTGCGACGGCGCAATTCCACCGGGTCCAGCCCAAGTTCATGCGCGGCGTGGTCCATCACACGTTCGATGGCAACCATCCCCTGCGGGCCACCAAACCCGCGATAGGCGGTGGCTGACTGCGTGTTGGTCTTCAACCGATGGCTTTCAATCCGGGCATTGGGCAACAGGTATGCATTGTCCGAATGCAGCATCGCACGGTCGGCGACGGGCAGGGACAGGTCCTGCGCCCAGCCGCAGATTGCGTACTGCAGAAAGGACACGCCCTGAATGTGACCCTGTTCGTCAAATCCCGCGCGATAGGAAATCCGGAAGGCGTGGCGTTTGCCGGTGATGATCATGTCATCATCGCGGTCATAGCGCATTTTGCAGGCTTTGCCGGTCGCCCGCGCCGCCACTGCGCAGGCAACGGCCAGCGCATTCCCCTGGCTTTCCTTGCCGCCGAACCCGCCACCCATGCGCCGGGTTTCGACGCGGATCGCATGCATGGGCAGGCCCAGAGCGTCCGCCACCTTGTGCTGTATCTCGGTCGGGTGCTGGGTCGAGCTGTGGACAAGCATGTCACCGCCTTCATTCGGCACGGCAAGCGCAGCCTGACCTTCCAGATAGAAATGCTCCTGACCGCCGATCTCGAACGTTCCGTCGATGACGTGGGCGGCGCCTTCAATCGCGGCGTCCGCATCGCCCTTGGCATAGATGCGGGGCCCGTCTTCAAATCGGCTGTCTGCGGCCAGAGCTTCTTCAACCGTCAGGATCGGTGTTTCCTCGGCATAGTCGATCTTGCCCAACCGAACCGCCTTGCGGGCGGCCAGATGGCTGGTGGCAACCACTAGGAAAACAGGCTGGCCGATATAGTGAACCGTCCCGTCGGATAGCAAAGGCTCGTCATGGATCGAGGGCGAAACATCGTTGGCAAAGGGCAGGTCCTGTGCCGTCATGACCCTGACGACCCCGGGTGCCGCTTTCACGGCAGACAGGTCCATCGCGGTAATCGTGCCCTTGGCGATCGGGCTCAGGCCAAAGGCCAGATGCAATGTGCCCTTTGGCGTCGGGATGTCGTCCACATACCGGGCGGAACCGGATACGTGCAGCGGTGCCGCGTCATGGGGAAGGGGTTTGGTTACGCTCATGCCGATACCTCCAGCACGTTGGTCACTTGGCCCTGATCCTCAAGGAAGTACCGTTCCAGCATCGCTTTGGCGGTCTCAAGCCTGTACGTGGCCGAGGCGCGCATATCCGTAAGCGGTGAATAATCGTCGGCAAAAGCGGGCAGAGCGGCGTCAATCGCCTCGCGCGCCCACGGCTTGCCGATCAGCGCGGCCTCGACATGGGCTGCCCGTTTCGGAATGCCAGCCATACCGCCAAACGCGATGCGCGCATCCGCCACCCGTCCGTCCGAAATTGCAATGTTGAAACATCCGCACACGGCCGAGATATCCTGATCGAACCGTTTGCTCAGCTTGTAGCATTTCAGTCGGTCCGCCTGACGCGGGAAGCTGACGGCTTCGACAAACTCACCCGGTGCGCGGTCCTGTTTGCCGTAATCGATGAAGAAGTCTTCCAGCGGGACTGACCGGCGTTCATCACCTTTGCGCAGGTGCAGCGTCGCACCCAATGCGATCAGCGCGGGCGGGTTGTCTCCGATTGGTGAGCCATTGGCGATATTGCCGCCCACAGTGGCCGCGTGACGGACCTGAACACTGGCATAGCGCCGGATCATTTCGGCATAGGATGGGTGAATGTCCGCCAAGGCGTCGCCCATGCGGTTCATATCGACCATGGCACCGAAACGAATTTCTTCTTCGGTGATCGTGATCTCTTTCAGATCGTCACAGCGGTTCAGGAAGATCACCGGATCAAGATCGCGCAGTTGCTTTGTCACCCAAAGCCCAACATCAGTTGCGCCCGCAACCAAAGTGGCATTCGGGTTCTCGGCATATACGGCAGCCAGCGCGTCGGACGAATCCGGCAGCATGGGTGAGGCGGCAGGCGTCGCGACAGGCTTGTCCTTGACCCAGACAGGCACGGGCTGCTTCTCAGCCGCTTCAGCTGCGCGAATAATGGGAGCGTAACCCGTGCAACGGCACAGATTACCGGCAAGCTGTGTATCGTGATCCGTCGCGCCATTGGTGTGGCCGGCCACCATCGACATGACAAAACCGGGCGTGCAAAAGCCGCATTGCGAACCGTGCAAGTCAACCATGGCCTGCTGAACCGGATGGACCTCGCCATCGGGGCTGCTGGCGCCTTCGACGGTTCGAACCGCCTTGCCATGCAACTGCGGCAGGAACAGGATGCACGAGTTCAGGGCCTTTGCGCCACCCGCATCCGTCACCATGACAGTGCAGGCACCGCAATCGCCTTCGTTGCAGCCTTCCTTGGTGCCGGTCAGGCCACGATCTTCACGCAGCCAATCCAGCAGAGTGGCCGTCGGATTGATATCCGTCAGCTCCACTGTCTCTCCGTTCAGAAGAAACGTGATGTCCATTCGAGAAACCCGTCGCCTTACCCGGTTGCGCCCTGGTGGTGCCCTCCTTCGATGCGACGTAGAAAGAGTGGCGGGCGGATAGCTTGCCAATGGATGTTAGAAACAGCATGCGTGATCTGGCAAGAAAAACTGCCTGTATGATGCATCATTACAGCCAAATGGCGTGGATTTGCGTACCCTGTGTAAATATCAGTTGCTTGAAACTAAAGCGTTTTTTTGTCAGTGAAGATACCGCTTTCCGAAGCACCTTCTGGAAAATCCGAATAATCGAAAACGATTATTTTGCCAAACAACGGCGCAGGTTCCGACTTTTGAATGCCTCGCGGCTAGGGTAGCCTGCCGTTCATGAGCAGTACCCCCCGATTCATTCACCTTCGTGTTCACACCGAATATTCCCTTCTGGAAGGGGCTGTGCGGCTGAAAAAACTGCCTGCCCTGTGCGAGAAGATGGGGATGCCTGCCGTTGCGGTGACTGACACGAATTCCATGTTTTCAGCGCTGGAATTTTCGGTGACAGCCAGTCAGGCCGGTGTCCAGCCGATCATGGGATGTCAGGTTGATCTGACTTATGTGCAGTCGCAACCGGGGGAAAAACAAAAATCGCCCGCGCCGCTTGTTCTGCTGGCACAGTCCGAGGCGGGGTACGAGAACCTGATGAAGCTGAGCACGTGCCTTTACGTGGACAAGGGCGGGCAGTTGCCGCAGGTCACGCTGGACGAGCTTGCGGACCGCGCCGACGGGCTGATCTGCCTGTCCGGAGGGCCTGACGGGCCGGTGGGCCGCCTATTGCAACAGGGGCAACGTCCGGCGGCCGAGGCGCTGGTGGACCGGCTGGCCGCGATTTTCCCGGATCGTCTGTATATCGAACTCCAGCGTCACCCAGGTGAAGACGGCCAACCCGAGGCCGAACGCCAGACCGAGCGCGGCCATATCGAGATGGCCTATGCCAAGAACCTGCCGCTGGTTGCCACCAATGACGTCTATTTCCCGACCTCGGATATGTACGAGGCCCATGATGCGCTGATCTGTATCGCCGAAGGGGCTTATGTCGACCAGCAGGAAGGTCGCCGCCGCCTGACCGCGCAGCATTATTTCAAGTCGCAGCAGGAAATGGTGACGCTGTTCGCTGATCTGCCCGAGGCCATTGAGAACACGGTCGAGATCGCGCGCCGTTGCGCCTTTATGGCTTATCGCCGCGATCCCATCCTGCCGAAATTCGCCGATGACGAGGTCGCTGAACTGCGCCGCATCGCCAATGAAGGCTTGCAGAAACGTTTGGCGGTAATCCCCCATGCGGTGACGCCCGAGGAGTATCAGGAGCGGTTGGATTTCGAACTTGGCATCATCGAAGGCATGGGCTTTCCTGGTTACTTCCTGATCGTTGCCGACTTTATCCAATGGGCCAAGGATCACGATATTCCGGTTGGACCGGGGCGGGGATCGGGTGCGGGCTCGCTGGTGGCTTATGCGCTGACAATTACCGACCTCGATCCGCTGCGTTACAGCCTGCTGTTTGAACGGTTCCTAAATCCCGAACGGGTTTCGATGCCCGACTTCGATATCGACTTCTGCATGGATCGCCGCGAAGAGGTGATCCGCTACGTGCAGCAGAAATACGGGCGCGACAAGGTGGGGCAGATCATCACTTTTGGTGCCTTGCTGTCCAAGGCCGCCGTACGCGATATCGGGCGGGTGCTGCAAATGCCTTACGGGCAGGTGGACCGTCTGTCCAAGATGATCCCTGTGGAAGGGGTAAAACCGGTTTCCATCGAAAAAGCCCTGAAGGACGAGCCGCGCCTGCGGGAAGAAGCGCGCAACGAAGAGGTGGTGGATCGTCTGCTGACGTATGGCCAGCAGGTCGAAGGGCTGCTGCGCAACGCCTCGACCCACGCGGCTGGGGTTGTGATTGGCGACCGGCCACTGGACGCGCTGGTGCCGATCTATCAGGACCCGCGATCCGACATGCCTGCAACCCAGTTCAACATGAAATGGGTGGAACAGGCCGGGCTGGTAAAGTTCGACTTTCTGGGTCTGAAAACCCTGACCGTGATCCAGAACGCGATGGACTTGATCTTCAAGTCCGGACGGAAGTTGCATATCGCCGCCGATGGCACCGAGCTTTACGAACCTGCCGAGGGGGCCGAGAACCAGATCAACGCCATCCCATTGGATGACGAAGCGACGTATAAGCTCTATTCAGCGGCCAAGACGGTCGCGGTGTTCCAGGTTGAATCCTCGGGCATGATGGACGCGCTCAAGCGCATGAAGCCCACCTGTATCGAGGATATCGTGGCCCTCGTCGCGCTCTATCGTCCCGGCCCGATGGAGAACATCCCGACCTATTGCGAGGTCAAGAACGGGCTGCGCGAGATCACATCCGTTCATCCGCTGATCGACCACATTCTTGAGGAAACCCAGGGCATCATCGTCTATCAGGAACAGGTGATGCAGATCGCACAGGTGATGGCTGGGTACAGCCTGGGCGGCGCGGACCTGCTGCGCCGCGCGATGGGTAAAAAGATCAAAGAGGCGATGGATGCCGAACGCCCCAAATTCGAAAAAGGCGCGGCAGAAAACGGGGTGGATGCCAAGAAAGCCAGCGAAGTCTTCGACCTGCTGGAAAAATTCGCCAATTACGGCTTCAACAAATCCCACGCCGCCGCCTATGCGGTGGTCAGCTATCAAACCGGCTGGTTGAAGGCGAACCATCCGGTCGAATTCATGGCGGGTGTCATGAATTGCGATATTCATCTGACCGACAAGCTGGCGATCTATTTCGAAGAGGTCCGAAAAGGGCTGGAACTGCCGTATATCCCACCTTGTGTGAACCGCTCTCAGGCCACGTTCGATGTTGATAACGGACATCTGGTCTATGCGCTGGGCGCGCTCAAGAATGTGGGTGTCGAGGCTATGAACCTGATCGTTGCGGGTCGCGCGGGCAAGCCATTTGTCAACCTGTTCGATTTCGCCCGCCGCGTGGATTTGAAGAAAGTGGGCAAACGCCCGCTTGAGATGCTGGCCCGCGCCGGGGCTTTTGATGAGCTGGACCGGAACCGCCGCCGCGTGTTTGAAAGCCTAGATGCGCTGGTGCAGTATTCGGCCGCGATCCATGAACAGAAGAATTCGAACCAGGTGTCGCTGTTTGGCGAGGCCGGAGATGACCTGCCCGAACCACGCCTGTCGCCGACCCCCGACTGGCTGCCGGCTGAACGTCTGAGCGAAGAGTTCAAGGCCATTGGCTTCTACCTCTCTGGTCATCCGCTGGATGACTATATGCCTGCACTTAAACGCAAAGACGTATTGACATTGGAGCAAGTGACAGAACGCTTGCGGCAAGAGCGTTTGAAAATTGTGAAGATGGCCGGTGTAGTTGCAGGGCGGCAAGAGCGTAAGTCGGCTAAAGGTAACCGTTTTGCGTTCGTTCAACTTTCCGATCCAACTGGGGCATATGAAGTTACTCTATTCTCGGAGACACTTGAGAACTCTCGCCAGTATCTAGAGAGCGGATCGCAAGTAGTGTTGACTGCAAAGGCAGAGATGGAAGCCGACCAGCTTAAACTGCTAGTTAATTCCGTGGGTCCGGTGGATTCTGTAGTGGCCGAAGCCGGGGCGACGGGACTGCGCATCTTTGTAGACGAAGCGCGGGCGGTGCCAACGATTGCAACGGTTCTTGAAGAAGCCGCAACCGCCGCCAAGGGTGCGGCCCGCGGACCGATCCAACTGTTGTTGCTGGACCCGGGCCTGCCCGGCGACGTCGAAATCGACCTTGGGCGTGTATTCCCGATCAACCCACAAATCAAGGGCGCGATCAAATCGTTGGAAGGTGTGATGACCGTCGAAGAGATTTGACATCGCTTTGTTGCCAGACAGTTAGCGCACCGCTAGGCTGACCTTGCAAATATGTATTCTACTCATGCCATGGGAGGGCGTTGATATGACGATTGCAGGTCTCAATCTCAGAACGATTGTATTGGCGGCGGCGGCATCGCTGGCTTTGGTTTCGGCGACAGCCACGCTAGCGGACGACAAGAAGAAAGAGAACACGATCAAAGGTGCTGTGATCGGTGCCGGGGTCGGGGCCTTGATCGGCGACGGCAAGGGTGCCGCCGCTGGAGCAATTGCTGGTGCGCTGATTGGCGCGAACTCGAAATAAGCGGGGGCGGGATGATGCGTTTGAACGCGATGAAAGTGATCACGACCGCCGCGCTGCTTACAGGGCCTGGCATTGCCATTGCGGACGAGGAAGCTGAACAGATGGTGCAAGCGGCGCTGCCGCTCATGTATCACACATGCGCGTCGGTCATCGAAGAGGCTGACGGGAATGAAGAATACATTGTGGACGTGGTCGGCAAGATGACGGCGTTGTCACTTTATAACCGCCAGGTCGATCTCGAAGCCCATGCCAGTTCGGACGAGGAAAAGGCAGCGCTGCGCGAAACATTTGTGGCGGCTCTGAAAGACGGCTGCGCCGGGGATGAAAACGCCCTGCTGGGTGGCGTTGTCGACAACGCGGTGAAATCAACGCTGGGGCTGTAAGCCGTCAGTAATGTGGCGGGCGTTCGTCACCAAGGACAACGCCGCCTGACCCTTCCTGCGCGCGCTCGGCCTCGCGGTGCAGCAGCATCTCGACACGGCGGGTTAGCCGGTCAATCTCGGCCTGTTGCCTGGTGACAACCGCGTTCAGATCGTCAACCGTGCGGGTCAGATGGGCAATCTGTTCTTCCAGATGCTGCATGGAATGCTCCTGTCTTTCAGGCTGCACATAGCGACCCTGTGACGCCTTGGCCAGAGAAAGCGCGCCTTGCCCAGATGCGGGCCATGGGATAGACCGCGCGCGGAACAGGTACACTCCCAAGGACGCCCCACATGGCCAAGCCCAAGAAACAGCCCCGCCCCAAGGCCGAAACGCCGAAAGGGTTCCGTGACTATTTCGGCGAGGAAGTCACGCAGCGCACCGAGATGCTGCGGACAATTGCGGGCGTCTATCATCGGTACGGGTTTGACGCGCTGGAAAGCAGCGCGGTCGAAACCGTCGAGGCGCTGGGCAAGTTCCTGCCCGACGTGGACCGCCCGAACGAGGGCGTCTTTGCGTGGCAGGAGTTTGACGAGGGCGGAAATGGCGACTGGATGGCCCTGCGCTATGACCTGACCGCGCCTCTGGCCCGGGTTTACGCCCAGCACCGCAACGACCTGCCCACGCCCTATCGCCGCTATGCGATGGGTCCGGTCTGGCGCAACGAAAAGCCGGGGCCGGGGCGGTATCGGCAGTTCTATCAGTGCGATGCGGATACGGTCGGAACCGCCTCGATGGCCGCTGATGCCGAGATCTGTGCAATGCTGGCCGACACGCTGGAAGAGGTTGGCATCCCGCGCGGTGACTACCTGATCCGGGTGAATAACCGGAAGGTTTTGAACGGTGTGCTGGAGGCGATGGGGCTTGGCGATGATCAAGCCGCACGAGACAATGTTCTTCGCACCATCGACAAATTCGACAAGGTGGGTGAGCAGGGTGTGCGCGAGTTGCTGACCAAGGGCCGTCTGGACGCGTCGGGCGCGTTTATCGACGGCGTTGGTCTCAGCGATGATCAGGCAGACCCGGTTATCGCCTTCCTGACTTCCAAGGCCGTCGATACCGCTGGTACATTGGCCAACCTCCGCATTGCCGTGGGTGACAGCAAGATTGGGGCGGATGGGATTGCTGAACTGGAACAGATCGCTGAACTTCTCTCCGCTGGCGGCTACGGCCCCGACCGTATTGTCATTGACCCCTCCGTCGTCCGCGGCCTCGGCTATTACACCGGTCCGGTCTACGAGGCCGAACTGACGTTCGAAATCTTCGACGAGAAAGGCCGCAAGCGGCAATTCGGCTCGGTTGCGGGTGGCGGGCGCTATGACGATCTGGTCAAGCGGTTCACCGGGCAGGAAGTGCCCGCGACCGGGGTGTCCATCGGCGTCGATCGGCTGCTGGCGGCGCTGCGCGAAAAGGGCCGGATCAGCGCCCAGGCCAAAGGCCCCGTTGTCGTCACCGTGATGGACCGCGACCGGATGGCTGATTATCAGGCGATGGTGGCCGAGCTGCGCAATGCGGGCATCCGGGCCGAGGTGTATCTGGGCAATCCCAAGAACTTTGGCAATCAGTTGAAATACGCGGACAAGCGCAACTCTCCGGTTGCGGTGATCGAAGGCGGGGACGAAAAGGCAAAAGGCATCGTGCAGATCAAGGACCTGATCCTTGGGGCCAAGATCGCCGAAAGCGCCACGCTGGAGGAATGGAAAGAACGCCCCAGCCAGTTCGAAGTATCGCGCGCTGATCTGGTCGCGAAAGTGCGTGAAATTCTGAACAGTCAGGACTGACCCATGCCCAACCGTTCCCAGATACAGGCCCGTGCCGCGATGATGCGTGTCCGGTTCGAGGCTGCGGGCGCGCAGGTGGTGGATACCCCGCTGTTGCAACCCGCTGAAATGTTGCTGGACCTCTATGGCGAGGATATCCGCGCCCGTGCCTACGTGACCTCGGACGCGCTGCGGGGCGAGCAGATGCTGCGCCCGGACTTTACCCTGCCTGTTGTTCAGATGCACATGCGGGACGGGGCCGAGCCAGCGCGCTATACCTATTCAGGTGAGGTGTTCCGCCGTCAGGAACACGACCCGGACCGTTCGAACGAATATATTCAGGTGGGGTACGAGGTTTTTGACCGCGATGATCCCGCTGGTGCCGATGCCGAAGTGTTTTCGCTGATGGCACTGCAACTGCGCGGGCTGCCTCTGCGCGCAGCGACCGGGGATATCGGTATCCTAACCGCGGCTGTCGAAGGGCTTCGGACCACAGACCGCCGCAAGGCCGCGCTGATGCGGCACCTGTGGCGGCCGCGCCGGTTTCGTGCGCTGCTGGACCGGTTTGCAGGGCGTAAACCGGGGCCCGAAGGCCGTGACGCGCTTTTGGACGCGGACGACCCGATGGCGATTGATGTTCCGATGATCGGCAAGCGTCGCGCGCCCGAGATTGCCGACCGGATTAAAGCCCTGCGCGAAGATCGCGCTGCGCCGCCGATCTCTGACAATGAGCTGGCCGGGTTGGAAACGCTGCTGAATGTGCGTGAAACCATGCCCTTCGCGTTGGAACAGCTGATGGATGTGGCAGTGGATCTGCCGCAGATCACCCCGGCGCTGGACCGATTGGAGGCGCGGATCGCAGCCCTGCAAGCGCGTGGCGTCGATGTTGCACGGCTGGATTTCGAAGCGTCTTATGGCCGGACATCAATGGAATATTATGACGGGTTTGTCTTTGGGTTCTACGCCGAAGGCCGTCCCGACCTGCCGCCCGTCGCCACCGGTGGGCGCTATGATGCGCTGACGCGCCGCTTGGGGGATGGGGCCGAAATCCCCGCAATCGGTGGCGTGATCCGCCCGGACCTGATGCTTGAAATCGAGGAGGCCGCGCAATGAGTGTGAAACTGGGCGTGCCCTCGAAGGGCCGGTTGATGGAAAAGACCGTCTCATGGTTCGAAAAACATGGCATCATGCTGTCCCGCAACGGCTCGGACAGGGAATATGCGGGTAGGGTTGACGGGATTGACGGCGTCTCGCTGGTTCTGCTGTCGGCGGGTGAGATTCCGCGCGAACTTGCGTCGGGCCGTATTCATCTGGGCGTCACCGGCATCGATCTGGTGCATGAGAAGCTGCCACGCTGGGAACAGCAGGTCGAAGAGATTGCGCAACTGGGCTTTGGCAAAGCCGATCTGATCATCGCGACACCTGCCTGCTGGGTCGATGTGGACACGCTGGACGATCTCGATGCGGTAGCAGCAGCATTTCGCAACACCCATGGCCACCGGCTGCGGATCGCCACCAAATATCACCGACTGGTGCGGGAGTTCCTGACCGACGCGGGCGTGGCCGATTACACTCTGGTCGACAGCCAGGGGGCGACCGAAGGTACGGTCATGAACGAAACAGCCGAGGCAATTGCTGATATCACCTCCTCAGGTGAAACCCTGCGGGCAAACCACCTCAAGATCCTGTCGGACGGTCTGATCCTGCAATCGCAGGCCACGTTGTGGCGCAGCCGGGTTGCAAAGGTCGACGCGGCGGATAAGGCGGTTCTGACGGAATTGCTGGATCGGCTGCGGTAACTACAGCACACCGATATCCGCAAGGGCGCGGTTCAGATCATCGGGCAGGGTGTCATCCTGCGCGCGCCCTTTCGGCAAGTCGGCTGGTGTATCTTCGGGCTTCAGGTATCGCCACCCCTGAAACGGGCGTTTCAAGGCGTTCTGGGTCCGATGTACGTTAGGGTCGAGAACGATGGCGCAGCGGCGGATACCGTCCTCGCCGATCACCTCGTCCAGGCGCAGAATGCGCTGACGGCACTGTACGACACCCTTGATGACCCAATAGATTGATCCGCCATTCAGAATCTCGGCATCACGTTTGGGCCACATGCGGGTTACGTGGCGCGGATATCCGTCCTCATAAAGCGGTTTGCGGCTGTCTTGCCACGCGATCAGAGAGTCCACGCTTTCCGAACCAACCGAAAGTTTGATGAGGTTCACGTACTTATCCACAGCTTTCCCACAGAGTCGTCCCTTTGCTATCTATCCATTGTAGCTCAGGATTGGCTTTCATCAAGGTGTAGTGGGTGTTAGTCTGGATACCTCTTTCAGCACAGGGAATCACCAATGAGCCGCTTTGCCGCCCCCATCGCCGAGCAGATCTGGGACATGAAATACCGCTTCAAACAGGCGGATGGCACGCCCATCGATCAGACGGTTGAAGACAGCTGGCGACGCATCGCCCGTGACCTCGCGCGGGTCGAGGACGACCCGGATCATTGGGAAGACAGGTTCTACGAGGCACTGGAAGATTTCAAATATCTGCCCGCCGGGCGCATCACTGCTGGCGCAGGCACCGCGCGGCAGGTGACACTGTTCAACTGCTTCGTTATGGGCACCATCCCCGACAGCATGGGCGGCATCTTTGACATGCTGAAAGAGGCCGCGCTGACCATGCAGCAGGGGGGCGGGATCGGCTATGATTTCTCGACCATTCGCCCGCGTGGCGCGGATGTGAAAGGTGTGGCGGCAGATGCCTCGGGCCCGCTCAGCTTTATGGATGTGTGGGACGCAATGTGCCGCACGATCATGTCCGCGGGTTCGCGCCGGGGGGCGATGATGGCCACCATGCGCTGCGATCACCCTGATATCGAACAGTTCATCACCGCCAAATCCGACCCGGCCCGCCTGCGCATGTTCAACATGTCAGTGCTGGTGACCGATCCCTTCATGGAGGCGGTCAAGGCCGACGGCCCGTGGGAGTTGCAATTTGACGGCAAGATCTATCATACCGTTCAGGCGCGCGATCTGTGGAACAAGATCATGCAGGCCACATATGATTATGCTGAACCGGGCGTGATCTTCATCGACCGCATCAATCAGGCCAACAACCTGAGCTATGTTGAAACCATCGCCGCGACGAACCCCTGTGGCGAACAGCCTTTGCCACCGTACGGGGCTTGCCTGCTGGGCTCGATCAATCTGGCGCGGCTGGTTGCCGAACCGTTTGGGGATGCCGCGCATCTGGATGAACCGGCGTTGCAGGAACTGGTCGCGACAGCCGTGCGCATGATGGATAACGTCGTGGACGCGTCAAAATTCCCGCTGGCCGAGCAAGAGGCGGAAGCGCAGGACAAGCGCCGCATCGGGCTGGGCGTGACGGGTCTTGCGGATGCGCTGCTGATGCTGGGCCTGCGCTATGGGTCCGACGCGGCGGCGCGCCAGACGGAACGCTGGTTGCACGCAATCGCCCGAGCCGCATATCTGGCCTCGGTCGATCTGGCTAAGGAGAAAGGCGCGTTCCCCCTGTTCGACGCCGAGAAATATCTGGCCAGCGGCACGATGCAGCAAATGGATGACGACGTCCGCGATGCGATCCGCGAACATGGTATCCGCAACGCTCTGCTGACCTCGATTGCGCCCACGGGCACGATTTCGCTTTATGCCGGGAACGTGTCGTCGGGGATTGAACCGGTCTTTGCCTATGCCTACACCCGCAAGGTTCTGCAAAAAGACGGCTCGCGCACCGAAGAAGAGGTCGTGGATTACGCCGTTCAGATGTGGCGCGACAAGTTCGGCGACGCAGCGCTGCCGGACTATTTCGTCAATGCCCAGACCCTGACGCCGTCGGATCACGTCAAGATGCAGGCGGCAGCGCAAAAATGGATCGACAGCTCGATCTCCAAGACCATCAACTGCCCGGAAGATATCAGCTTTGACGCCTTCAAGGATGTCTACATGCAGGCCTGGGATCAGGGCTGCAAAGGGTGCACGACCTATCGCCCCAACGATGTGACCGGCTCGGTTCTGACCGTTTCTGAAAGCGATGACAAGGTGCCGGGGGAAAGCGCGAATGCGCCTCATGAAATTGAAGGCGGCGACGTCATCTACATGTCCGAACCGCTGGATCGCCCGCAATCACTGGAGGGGTCGACCTACAAGCTGAAATGGCCCGATAGCGAGCACGCGATTTATCTGACCATCAACGACATCATCATCTCGGGCCGCCGCCGCCCGTTCGAAGTGTTCATCAACTCCAAGAACATGGAACATTACGCCTGGACACTGGCGCTGACGCGGATGATCTCGGCCGTGTTCCGCCGGGGTGGGGACGTGTCCTTTGTGGTCGAAGAGCTGAAAGCCGTTTTCGACCCGCGCGGCGGGGCGTGGGTCAAAGGCAAGTATATCCCATCGATCCTGGCCGCGATCGGGGGCGTGATCGAACAGCACATGGTTGCCATCGGCTTTCTGGAAGGCGAGGGGATGGGATTGAAATCCGATCCCCAGGCGCAAGTGGTGAACCTGGACGCGCCACGCGGCAAAGCCTGCCCGTCCTGCGGTCAGTACGACATGGTCATGATCGAAGGCTGCATGACCTGCCGCAGCTGCGGTCATTCCAAATGCGGATAGGTATGAAGCGCTGAACGTGAACCGCTGTGAAAGCACGCATCAGTTTGCAATTTGACCAGTTCAGAATCCAATTCTGACGACTAAAAGATTGCCATCGCTGAGAGATCCGCGATGGCTCGGATGTTCGGTACCTGTTGAAAAAAGGTACAGCGGAATGCTCTTTGTTAAGGCTGAAGCTCGTGTTGGCACTCAGTCCACGTGCAATCCTCGATTGCGGATGCCGCCAAGTGCCAATAGCTTGTGCGCTGAAAATACGCGGAAAAACGTGATTCCAATTTGTCAGGTGGCGTTAGCTTTCGGTTCGCTTGAGGGATGTGCCACAGTTAGTGGGTGGATGTTTGACTTTCGCTTCGCGCCCAAGATCATAGAAGCTAAGGCAAGATCTAAGGGTGAAATTTAGCAAGGATAATAATGGCTTGTTAGAAATTCTAAGTGCCGATGCAATCGATAGAGAGCTCGAAGCAGTTTCAAAAATTGAGGACATTGAAGCGGGTGCGCAACAAGCCCCGCTAAACAGCCTTACCGACCAGGGTTTTGAGCTCTTGCTTTGGGAACTCTCTCGCAAGCGAACACAGCACCAGGAGTACTACGATAAGGCTACCCTTATGGTTGTTGGCGCAGACCAAGGTAGGGACGTTTGGCTGACGCTGAATGGCAAGCCTGCTGGGCTGATTCAATGCAAGCGGCTAAAGAGTTCATTTAGTGCCCCAGAGACACTAAGAGAGATCATCAAGTTCATATTGTTTGCGGATCTTTTCCCCGATCTGCTCTGTGATGGCCTTCCATTCAAATATTCTCTTGCGGTTTCTTCTGATCCGACCGGCACGACTGTTGATTTCTTCACATCACCTGCTCAGTGGCTCGAGAAGAATGACGACAGAATATTGGGATTTCTTGAAGAAGTGATCGAAAACTATGAGAGTTTTAAGGGGTTTACAGGGGCGGACAAACTGGATCTTGTGAAGCAACGGCTCCACGCCTTTTCTTATGAACTTCTTCGGCCTGCCGATATTGATATGCTCCTACATGAGCTGCCACGTGTAAGAGCGCGATTTTTTAGACATCGCCTTGTCCAGAGCGAGGAGGCCTTTGATGAGCTCTTTGACCGAAAGGTGAGAGAACATGGACTTGGACAGCAGCCAAGCGGAAAAGCTCGCCAGTTACTCGACGATGAAGTCCAATCAGAAACTGAAACGCTAAGAAAATCTCGTTTCTTCCCGGGCAGCAACGTCGTTAAGTCTGCTTTGGAAATGATTGCCAAACTCAGAAGTGGAGAATTTGCACAGGCTTCTGATCAAGTTCGTGCTGAGGCTCTTGGTGCATGTGCAAGGTGGTTGTCGCGGTCTGAAAACAGAGAGGTTGTAGAAACAGCCATCAAGGATTCTGAAGAACTCGGTGTCTCCCAAGGAGCCGCGATTGCAAAAGCGAACTTAGCCGGTCTCTCAAACTGGCGAGAGGGCCTAAGAGTGCTCGCGCCTCTGGAAAGTCCAGTCAGAGTCACTGCCGCCTTTTTGATGGTTCTTCACGAAAAGAACGCGAAAGAAGCGTTGAAGTGGTTAAAAAACGCAAATTTCGCGGCCGACGATTTTGATTCAGACGGAAAAGTTGTTCTACTTGGTTGTATGTTGGAAGCCCAAGACTGGGAAGGGGCACTGAATTTCGTAAAGTCTCTAACCGATAGTGACTTTGTTAAAGCGCCGGCCTTGTTCAATCTTGCTGGGATTGCGCATCTCTCAAGTGTAGTCCCTCAGGACTTTAGAAGGCTCATCGGAAGTTCAGTTCTTTTTGCCCGAGGCCAAGTGCCGATGTGGGATGACAACGCTTCCATAGAGATTCGAAGAACTGCCATAAACCTCTTTCGGAAAGCGGGAGATGCCGCAAAAGAGTATGGGCTGGAGGTTCAGCACACATATGAGTCCCAAGCTCTCTGGGTAGAGCTACATGACCCGGACCACAAGCAATCCGCACAAGATCGTCTAACTTCATTCTTAAACGACCAGAAAACAGCATTTCACTATGTTCCACTTGGTTTGGGTTTTGAATTGAAAGTGGACCGGGAAAAAGTCGAGGAGGTTCTTACGAGCCAAGAGGCAAGAAACCCTGGTGGCAGCTTTGAAGTCGCTCTTTGCCGTTTTGTTATGGCAAACTCTATTGAAGAACCAAAAAGCGCGCTGGCCTATTTCGTGTCTCATAGGGACCTTCTGGAAGCACACCTGAACGCTGACTTCGTATTGGAGTTCGAGGTGCGAGCTTGCATCCAAGCTGGAATGATAGAGCCAGCTAAAGACGCACTCGGTAGAAAATCGCCCAAAGTCACTTCACATCAAAGACAACGACTTGAAAAGGTTATCAAGCAGGGAGCCACCGGTCCCGACCTTGAAGACTTGGAAAGAGAATACACTGAAACCTCTACAACTGTAGCCTTAGCAAACTTGGTTCACCGGCTTGGACAGCAGGGATATTCAGAGCGCTTCTTTGTGCTGGCTCGGAAGTTGATCGATGAAACACGTTCCATAGAAGAGACAGAACGCGTGGTTCGTCTTTTAACAGCTAATGAACGGGATCAGGAAGTTGAGATAGTTCTCTCGGATGCCGCTGACCTAATTGAATTATCCGATGATTTACGAGGTGCTAAGGCGTGGCTTCAGTTTCGGAATGGTGACTTTGGGGGAGCTTTCGCTGCTATTCGTCAGCTGCGAGTTGAACGAGACGTCCAAAGCGATCGGATCTTGTATCAGAATTTGCTGATAGCTTCTGGTCGATGGGAGGAGTTGAGCGCTTTTGTCGAGAGCGAATGGCAAAGCAGAGAGGAACGGGCTGCGGATGAGTTGTTCGTGGTGGCGAGACTTGCGGGAGCAATCGACAGTCCGCGTCTAAGTGACTTTCTTCAGGCAGCGGCTACTGCAGGTGAAGACAATCCTGATATCCTCCTTGGTTGTTATATGACGGCAACGGAATGCGGAATTGAAGAAGGCGAAGAGGTGTTCAAATGGTTTGAGAAAGCTGCGGAATTGTCAGGAGAAGATGGACCTGTCCAATCCTTCTCAATCGACGAGGTTGTGAAGCTTCAGCCGGAATGGAATGAGCGTTCAGCAGAGGTTTGGAAAAGCTACATGTCCGGGGAGATGCCTTTGTCCCTGGTGGCTGCACAGCTTCGTAGATCGTCACTCGAAATGCAAATTTCCTCCTTTGTCGCCAATCAGAAGCAAGCTGATCCTCGAAGGCGAAGCGTGATTTCAGCCTTCAGTGGCACCCGTGGAGCTACTAACCTGGACGTAAGAACTGTGGCTCTTGACAGCACAGCGCTTGTGACTCTTGCAAGCGTCGGGTTTCTTGATGACGTGGTTCAGCATTATGAAGAAGTACACATACCTCATTCGACATTTAGCTGGTTGTTTGCCGAGCGACAGAAACTCGCGTTTCACCAGCCGAGCAGGGTTAAGTCTGCTCGGTCTTTGTTGACTGCACTTACAACTAAGAAGGTATTTGAGTTTGTTGCGCCAATGGCACCTGATGCAGAGCTTGCGACGCTCGTAGATTTCGAGCTGGCGGAAATGCTCACATCAGCAAATGCTGACGAGGGCGACGACCAAATTGTTGTTGTAAGAAGCGCACCCGTTCACAAGATTGGCTCCCTAATGGATGCAGCCGTAGACCTCAGTCATTATCAAGCATGCTTGGCGAGTTGTCAGGCTGTTGTCGACAAGCTTGCAGAAGTTGGCTTTCTTCTGGAGGACGAGGAAAACAGGGCACGGGCGTTTCTTTCGCGTCAAGAAAAGCGATGGACTGTTGAGCCAAAAATCGAAGATGGGGCACATCTATTGTTGGATGACCTTTCGGTCTCGTACCTCCAATCCACAAACCTTCTCAAGTCTCTCTCTGATGTCGGTTTTAAGGTGTTTGTTCCTCCAAGTGCAGTTCGAGAAGCAAATGCCCTCGTCGAATTGGCTGACAACTCTGAAGAATTTGGTCGCATCATCGAGCGTATGAGAAAGGTCCTTTGCGACGGTATTTCGTCGGGCAAAGTTCGCGTTGACAGAGTTTTTGGTGACGAAGAGCACACGGCGCACCCCAATGTCGCTGTTTTGCAGCTTGCTGGCAGTGTTGAGGGTATCGTCAGTGATGACCGATATCTGAACCAGTATCAGCATGCAGGTGAGGATGGTTACCAAACACCTGTTCTGACATCCCTCGACATTCTCGCGGGGCTGAGCCGAAAAAACTCAATCTCTCAAGTGAAATTGAAGAATGTCCGATCGACCCTAAGGCGGGCGGGATACATGCTTTTTCCTACAAGTCGGGAAGAGCTGCTTCAGCTCGTCGATACTGCTCAGATCAAAGACGCAGCACTGGTGGAAACTGCAGATTTGAAGGCTTTTCGAGAGAATATTCTTTGTTGTCAGATGCGGCGCTTTCTGGTGTTGCCGAAAGAGGCGTATTGGTTTGAGCAATTTAGGAAAGATATTATTTCGGTTTTGGTGTCTCAGTGGAAAAAGGAGGTTCCAGACGAAAAGGCTCGAGCTCGATCTCGATGGATGATGGGTCTTCTCGATATCCGAAACTGGGCTGACTCCGTAACCGAAAATGATGGTTCTGGATTGGCAGAATTCGGCTGGGGAATAATTTGCAACAGCTTGGCTCTTGCACACCTTGTTATCCAAGATGATGCATCCGCTGACCGTTATTCTGATTGGCTACAGGACGAAGTGTTTGATGACCTGCGAACAGAAGATCCGTTCGTTCATGAATGGTTGATCAGAACTCTTAAAGAGATGCTTTTGTCCCGTCACCTGGTCGAAGGAGGCAGTAATGACTGACGGGCTCTGCGAAGATATTGCGGAGGTGCAAAAGGGAACAGTTCTGCTCGGCATTCTACCAATGTTTCTACGCAAAGAGCTGGTGCAAGATCGGAAGTTTCGCCAATCTGTAGGGTTTGGAGCAGAGGAGTTTATAACCTACGGATGTCAGATTGCCTTTCCGAGATCAGATTTTTTTGCTTCAGTGAGAGCGGTTTTCAGTGAGCCAAGCTCTCATGCGGAAGTCTTCGATAAAGAGAACAGGCCTTGGACCTTCAGTTGTGGTGAAATCTCAGACGGGCGGATTGCCTTGAAAATTTCAAGTGCCGAAGAGAGTTTCTGCGCGGTTGAGTTTTTCCCATTTTCACCCAACTCGGAGCAAAGACTCAGTGAGTTTTCCAAAGTTTTACGCGAGCATGGTTTTCCGCCAGATGGTTTAGCTTCTTGGAGGAAAATTCTGCGAGACCGCTCTTTTACGGATGACGAACTGGAGAAGTTCTCCCAAGATATCGTGAAGACACCGCAGGCGTTTCTAAAAGGTTTTCGGAAGAAGGCGTCAAAAGAGGACGTCGATGCCACAGACATGGTTCCAAGTGACATCGAGTATTACGAAAGCCTGTGCGGAAGAGGCTGTTCAAGCACTCTTTCTGACTTATCATCTGAAGTGGTCGCCCAGGTGCTATCGGACTATTTGAAATGGGACACTGTGGAAGGTGCGCGAATGGCCCTGCTGCTTTCCAGCCACCCGCTGTTTAGCGAACAGCTTGGAGAGTTAGGCCTCAGCGAACAGCAACTCATTGTGCTGGCAGAATGGTGCCGGGACCATGGTGACGTGTTCGCTAAAGTAGGGGTTGTTGAAGCCGCGCTTCCAACTGTCGCTGGTTCACGGGGTCTGGGAGAAGTCCTGGATGAAATAGTGAAGCAAATCATTGCTCTCGACCCGGAAGACAAATCTGGGCCTCTACAAATGATGATGGGTGCTGTCGCAATTGTTGAAAGTGAAATTAGCAGAACGCGTACACTTAGAGATTGGTCACCCTTTAAGAGGAGGTTGGCGACATTTGCGCATGCCGCATTGCTGGCAAGGGAAGCGGCAGGCGGCGCGGATGTAAAAAGCTTGTCTGCCTGGATAATGCAGCACCATGGCATGCGTTTCTACCTTCAAAGCCTACTGGACCTTCAGGCTGAGCCACGCTGGTTCCCAGAGCAAATTCACCCAGATCTCTTGAAGCAAGAGTTGTTGGGGAGGTTGAGCAACGCAGTTGGAAAACTCAAAGGTGGATTGGGAGAAGGACCATTGCGCGATACCCTTGATCTGCAGAGTGTCGAGGCTCCTTTCAACACACTTCGTCGATTGGAGAGCCACTGTCCTGGGCCTCTGGAAGGGAGCGAAGCATCTCCTCGGAATCCGATACCATCAGAAATCGAAGAAATTCTTGATCACAATCTTTCTGAAGAAAAACTTACAGTTAAGAGTGTTTTAGCTCTCATAAATAGCTCAGGGCTTTTCCTTGTTCAGGATGAAAAGGCTGAACGCGCAGTTAAGATCATCAGGGCCAGCAATTTTCGCTTTGCTGACCAGTTGAGTAGTGGTGAGAGGATCAATCTTTTGAACGGTCTTGCCGGGGCCGCAAGTCGTTTGAGAAGCGAAAGTCTTGCCAGAAGTGTACGGGCTGTGTCTCGCACATATAGAGACGATTCCGAAGCGGAGCGGAGTTATAGTGAAGAAGTGATCATATGCTTGAGGTCCGCTGGCGCCTTCCGGGAGTTTCAAGCTTGGAAAGACTTTGTCGGAGAATGGATCAATGAACTCTGTTTTTCTGTCAGCGCCGAAGTATCCGGTGAACTGCGCACTTCAGTAGAAATGATTTGCTCAATTGAACCACGCTTAAGGACTGAGCTTGGTAAAGGCTTGGCTGCGCTCGCTTCTATTAGGTAGGGACCAAGTAGCCCCTGCCCAAAGGTTCAGAGTAACGAAGTACAGATTATTAAAACGCAATCCATGAAGGTGGCTTTCGTTAAAGTGCATCGGGTGATTTTTGGGTGCCAAAGCTCGGAGAGGCCCAGGCAGGAGCGTCGTAAATCTTGGACCGCTTGATTCTGCCTCTAAACCCAGTGGCGGCCTGTAGTTTCAATCTTTCTGAAGTCCATTTGTTGCGATCTCGGTTGGGGTCGGCCATGATCTGAGTGATCATACTGTGTGGGTTAATCCCATACCTGTACAATCCCTTAGTATCGTACAATTCGGTGTTACCGAAAAATACGAGCCTTACTTCGCGTTCATGTTTGAAGGCTCGCCTTTTGAGCAGCAGGCTCTCTGCAAACCGGTTTGATTGCAGTTGTAGTTCGCCACCGTTTTTTACGTAAGTTTCGAGATCGCCCTCTTTTTTGTATAAAACCCTCCCTACAAAACAGGTTTCGTGCGGCATCTTGGGATGTGCTTCAGCAAGAGAAGTAAGAAGCTTACGCGGTGTCGAACGAATTCTGAGGTACCGTTGTTCGGGATCATTTGCATATATGCCCCACATTGCTTCAGATAGGTATTCACGCGTCCAACATTGGCCTACAAATTCATCCCGGAAACTGTATGTGAAAGGTTCACCATTGAGGATGCCACCAAGGTTTAATTGAAAGTTCTCAAACTTGTCCTTCCAATTTTGGACTTGGCTTAGCACGTTCTCGTTATCTTGGAATATTTTGATGACATGGTGCTCTTTCATAATCCTATAGATGTGTTGATCGAGTTCGTTGTCCTCTAAATGCAGGAAGTTCTTGCTCAAGCACAAATTTTGCATCAGTTGCGCGTCATTCATGGCCGCTCTCCAGTATTTTTTATGGGTTGAATGGCTCCTCAGGTATAGCGCTTCCCGCGTTCCTTGTGGCGGCGAAGATGTTGTCAAGAATCGCAATGTCCACACGCGACGAAAGAGCGTCCCGCGCAAGCAAACCCTCTGTCAGATAGCCATGGAACTTTTCGAATATCAGACTTGGCGAATGCGCAAACAAATCCATAGCCTCATTTGATGATAGTCGTGCAAGAGCTTGATTCAGCTGCATTTCAGCGTCTCCAGTGTTCACTAAGAGGAAGCCATCATGCTGCTCGACCTCAAATCCGACAGCGCCCAGTGCCAAGGCCAATGTGGTCGATTTGACAGTTCCGCAACGGGTTGCGAGAGCGTGCGAGGCTTGTCCGAGTTCCGCGATAGCTGCACCTGAGAAACCCCAGCGCCGAAAACTGCTGCGAGCCTCTTTGAGTAGCCCTAAAGCGACTTGGTCCATGTAGGCCGGTTCAAAATCGCCCTCGAAGACTTCAAACATCTTTTCAATGACGCGATCATGTATCAGTCCGGGGTCACCACCAAATAATGGGGGAACGCCAGCCTTTGCAGGCTTCACAATGATGACTTTTTCCAAATCATGGATCTCCTGGACTAACCATCTGCGCCCAGAGAAAATGAGGAGCATACCCGGAGACAGGATGTTCTCAATAGGCAGCGTCCCAAGCTCTTTCCCGTCTGCTACAAGGCGGAATTCTTCGGGCGTCTTGAACACAGCGTAGAAACTGTAGTGCTCGACCAGGCGCTCTCCCGTCGCTCCCAGCAACAGAAGACCGTCGGAAGATTGTTCGATCAGACCGGCGTCAGTTCGTCCCATCGCCCTGAGAACATCCAGGAACAAGTCCGAGCCGACCTGTCGGAACGGTCCTTCCTGACATAAAAGGCGATAGAGCCTGCTTGCTTGGGCTCCTCCGCGTTCTGCAATGACGGAAAGAACCTGGTGAACCAGCGTGGAAAGGTGGAGAGCATCCGGTCTCGGGGGTTCGCACCACCCCTCGAGCAACAGTTCGATCATCGCAATGGACCGGACCAAACCGAGCCTTAGCTGATCCACAAAGCTGCTTTTGCTATCGAGCCTTGCTTCAATTGCATATTGGCGCAGGATCGCGGGTTGTCCTTCACGGCGCCCTGACCGCCCCAGCCTTTGTCGCAAAGCCGCTACGCTGAAAGGCGCTCCGACTTGGGCGACACAGGTCACATCGCCGATGTCGATCCCCAATTCCAACGTCGAAGTGCAAACAGCGGTGGTCGGCTGGTTTGCGTCTTTCAGCCGCTTTTCAACGAAGTCCCGGTGTTCCCGGGAAAGGCTGGCGTGATGTGGATAGAACTCCTGTGGCAGGTGTGATTTCTCACAGAGCTCTCGCAGCCGGTCTGCGTATACTTCGACATGGTCACGCCTGCCTGCAAAAACGAGGTTGTCGCTGCCACGCAAGTGCTGAAACAAGTGCTCAGAGACGGCATCCGTTGCCGAAGGTGTGTTTTCACCTTCACCACCAGACACGTATCCCCGCAATTGCAAGAGAAGTTCGGCCTCTCCTCCCTCAGCTTTGATTAACTTGACAGCATCGGCGTTGTCCGGCCGCAGGTAAGCCCTGGCCATGTTCATATCACCAAGAGTTGCTGACAAGCCGATACGACGGATTGGCCGCTTCATAGCTATTTCCAGCCGAGTCAGTAGTGAGCGCATTTGCACGCCGCGCTCACTGTCCAAAACGCTATGTAGTTCATCGATCACAACTGCCCGCGTTGCGCCAAAGAGGCGTGGAATTTCGAGGCCGCGCCGGACGAACAATGCCTCAAGGGATTCAGGTGTGATCAACAAAATGCCTTTTGGCGATTTCATTGCGCGGGATTTCACGCTGCTGGAAACATCACCATGCCAAGGATAAACCGGCAACTCTGCGTCACGGTGAGCCTCCCCCACTGAACTGGTCCGACGCTATGTTTAGGAAACGGAGGACTAAGAATGGCAAACAAGCGACCGAAG
>NZ_JBXWQP010000040.1:0-270708 GCF_059612445.1 Ruegeria sp. TASC047 | reverse complement strand
CTTCGGTCTCTTGTTTGCCATTCGTGGTCCTCCGTTTCCTAAACATAACGGTGGACCAGTTCAGTTGGGGAGGCTCACCCGCACGTTCGAGTGGCGGTGGCGTTGATTATGAATACCGGCCTTGATCCGTCCGATGCGCTTAAGCTGACCCGTCGCCAGATAGACGGCGACACGATCTGGGGCGTCAGGGGCAAGACGGGCCAGGAAGTTGCCGTTCCAATCGGTCCGACGCTGCAAGCGGCTCTGGATGCTGCGCCCACGCACGACGCCGTGACCGTCCTTGCCTCATCAAACAGAAAGCCTTGGACCTACAACGGCTTTTCGACGGTCTGGTACCGCTTCAAGAAAAAGCTGGAAGCTGAGGGCGCTGTGCAACCCGGCCTGACACTCAAGGGGCTGCGGCATACCGTGGCCACGACACTGCGAGAAGCAGGGCTTGAGGAACGCCAGATTGCGGACCTGCTGGGGCAAAAAACCCCATCGATGGCTCGCCATTATTCCCGATCCGCCAACTTGGCAGAGCGTAACCGGATAACGATGGAAACTCTGGAGAAGGAGAACGAACGCCGATCAAAAATTGTCAAACCCTTCAAGAAAACTGTCAAACCCTGAATGGTTCAAGGATGAATATTGAGCATTATCAAGAGTTTGAATGGTGCCCGGGGGCGGAATCGAACCACCGACACGAGGATTTTCAATCCACTGCTCTACCCCTGAGCTACCCGGGCACGGGAACGACGTTTGTCGTTGGGTGGAGGCGTTCTATGACTTGCTACCGGCAGTGTCCAGAGGCTTTTTTACATTTTTTCAGTGCGGTCGCATTGTATTGCGTTCGTCCGCATCGGCCTCGGTCTCAGGGTCGTCTTCGCGCTGAGACGGAACCGCGTAAGAGCCGTTCAGCCACTTGGCCAGATCAATGTCTGCGCAGCGTTTCGAACAGAACGGGCGGAACTTCCTTTGCGTTTCTTCTCCGCAGATCGGACAGCTCATTTCAGGACCTCAGCGACAGGTAACCGGCTGCGTTTGCGCTGCAACTCGAAATGCCCCAGAGGTGTCCATCCCGCCAGTATCGTCTCGTCCGGATCCGACTTGAAGGCCGCACGCAGGGCGGATTCGAACCCTCGTCGGTCTTTCTTGGGCATCGGAGCCAGATCCAGTGTGATCTGCCCCGCCAGCCCGCGCACACGCAATGCACGTGGCAGAGCTTTGGCACAAGCGAAGTTGGCTTTTGTTCCTGCCGCCAGCGACGTATCCGCGCCTGTGTTCACGTCAACGGCCACCAATGCGCGGGTCGGTTCGATAAAAAGATATCCGCCTCCGGGGAGAAGTTCGGAAATGCCACGGGCGACATCCAGCGCGTCCAGCACACCATGGGTTTCAAAACTGCCGGTTTTCGTCACAACCTCGGCAGGATCGGTCCAGTCGCGCCATGCCAGGATATGCGGGCTGTCACCTTCGCTCAGCAGTTCGACGTCGAACCCTTCGTCCGTCATCACTTGTTCAGCTTGCGCAAGCATGGCCGAAATGTCGTCGGCAATATCACCGGCATCCGCATCCATGCAGCAGGAGCGGAGGATCAACCCGTAGGGGCTGTCGCCCATTTGTTCATGAGCGATTTCAAGCAGTTGATCCCGCTTGTCTTCATCCTTGATGCTGCGCGAGATGTTCAGGCCCGGTGCGTCGGGTGTGACAATGGCAAAGCGGCTTTTGAACAGGATACGGTTGGTTACAGGAATGGCCTTGCCGGGCTCGGCATATCCGCCCACCTGCACCAAAAGCGTGGAACCCGGCGCCAACCCTTTGACTTGTCGCAGAAAAGCCGGGCCGTCGGGTGTGGTCAGGAACATACCGCCCTGCCCCTTTACCGGTCGATCGGCACGGGCGCGATAAATGGTGCCCGGTGCCGGCGCGTCGGCGGCGATCAGGAGATCATCAAGCTTTCCGTCGACCATCAATGCCGCGGCCTCGCGGCCTTGGATATGGTCCAGAACGATGGTGCGACCCTTCATGATGCCTCGCGATATAGTGGGTAGCCGATCCCTTGCAGCAAGGCGGCGGTCTCGGACAAGGGCAGCCCTACGATGCCAGTGAACGAGCCCGAAATCCATGGGATGAATGCGCCAGCAGGGCCCTGGATCGCGTAGGCTCCGGCTTTGCCCCGCCAATCACCGGTCGCCAGATAAGCGTTGATTTCAACGTCAGACAGGCGTTTGACCTTGACCTGCGAGACGACATCGCGTTGCAGGATGCGATCCCCGCGCCGAACGGCGACCGAAGTGATCACCCGGTGGCGGCGACCGGACAAAGCGTACAGGAACTCTGCGGCCTGACCTTCGTCCTCTGGCTTGCCCAGAATACGCCGCCCCAGTGCAACTGTCGTGTCCGCGCAAAGCGTGATGTCATCGCTATCCGATTGAACTGCCTTTACTTTTTCACGCGTAATGCGACTGCAATATGGAACCGGCAGCTCACCCTTCAGCGGTGTTTCGTCGATGTCAGGGGGGCGGATGGCATCGGGCTGCACGCCAAGCTGCGCCAGCAGGTCCAGCCGCCTTGGGCTGCCCGATCCCAAGATAAACGCCATCTCGGCAGGCGTTATTTGAAGCGGTAGTTGATCCGACCCTTGGTCAGATCATAGGGGGTCATCTCGACCTGAACCTTGTCGCCGGCCAGAACACGGATGCGGTTCTTGCGCATCTTTCCTGCCGTATGTGCGATGATTTCATGGCCGTTTTCCAGCTCGACCCGAAACGTCGCATTAGGCAGGAGTTCCTTCACGACACCGGGAAATTCGAGCGTATCTTCCTTGGCCATGTTGTCTCCATCATTAGGTTGCGCCCGCAGAATCTGCGGGGATGTGCGCTTAAATGAGCCTATTTTTCCCTTATTTCAAGGGCGGATTCATCTAAAGGATGGATAATGTGACCGTTTCGACTCGGGCGTCCTGCTCTGGCCAATGGGTCCGGTTCAGCACGTGGCCATCGGCGCGGACCTCGGCGATGGCGGACAGGTCGACATCCGCATAGGTCCAGCCGGGTTGGTTCAGAGTGCCTTCGGCCAGCACTCCGGTGGCCGGAAACCCCTTGTCCGGCGGGCCGAAAACGCCGCCCATGCCGGTGTTCATGTCCACAGCTTCGGACCAGCCGTTGGCTCCGACCAGTGACGACATGACCGTAACGCATTGATTTTCCAAGGCTCTTGACATCGCCCCGATGCGAACACGCCAATATCCCGACAGCGCTTCGGTGCAGGACGGAACAAGGATCATATCCGCTTGGCTAAGTGCGCGGCCCAGCAGGGGAAACTCGCTGTCATAACAGATCAGAACACCGATTTTACCCAGCGCGGTGTCGAACAGCTTGAGCGGACCACCCGGCGCAATGTCCCAGTCCTCGCGTTCAAAGCGGGTCATGATCTGCTTGTCCTGATGGTCGCGGCCACCGTCCGGGGCGTAGAACGCAGCGCGGTTCACCGGGCGGCCGGACCCATCCACAACCGGGGCCGATGCGCCCAGAATGTACGTTTTGTACGTGCTTGCGAGACGCGAGTGCAAATTTTGTACATCCTCGAACCGGTCCGAAACCGCGCGGATCGAGCGTTCAAGATCACCCGCCACCTCGGCACCATCGAGCGTCGACACCTCCATCGCGCCGTATTCGGGGAACACCAGCACCCCGGCCCCCTGCCCGGCAGCCTCGGCAACCCAACGGTCCAGCTTGTCCTCGTACTGCGCCCAGCTGTCGAGCCAGTCGAGATCATATGCGGCAGTTGCGACTTTCATTGATGGGATCCCCTGAGCCGATGTGTCGAGGCACTAAACCGTGAGAGCCGCCGCGTGTACAGATCAATCTGGTGTGGGGGATGGGTGAGAGGGGGATGGAGGAGCCCTAGGCAGCCGTCGCCACTAGAACAGGATGCTGCAAGTGCGTTTGACAGCACCGAGCCCGAAGGGGCCAAAGCCTCCTTGGTCGTTCTCGATCTCTAGGCACTTATTGCATTTGAACTGAACGCTAGAGACTGGCCAACGAAACAGGCGCCCAGTCGTCCCACCACGGCTTCGCCTGTTCGATTTCATAGGCCAGAGCGAAAAGCGTGTCCTCTCGACCGGTTGGTGCAACGAAATGGCTGCCAACGGGCAGACCTTCGTTGGTCAGCCCTGCGGGCACAGACATGCCAGGCAATCCAAGTGCGTTCTGGATCGGGGTGTAGGAGGTGAACCTTCCAACGCGCGCGAACATCTCCTCGAAAGGGACGCTCTCATCGAAAAGCGTGCCAATCGCCGGCGCAGGGCCTGGGTTAACCGGTGACAGGAACACATCAAACTCCGACAGCCATGCATCATATCTGGCGCCCAGATCACGCATGTACGCGTCAGCAGCTTCCTGGTCTTCAGGCGTGAACTTGCGTGCGAAGGCAGCCCATTCGCGGACGAATACGTCTAGCAGTTCCGTTTCTTCTGGCGGCCGGCCCGCCTTGGCCGTCGCAGCGTCGGCGAGGCCCACCATGCGGAAGCCGAAGATCTGGTTGAAGCGAAGCTCGAACTCGTCGTCCACGGGGCTTTGCGTGTCAATCACGCTATGACCGAGGTCTTCGCAGAGTTGCGCCATGTCTTCGATGATGCGCTGCACCTCGGGATCGGGCAGGTCGCCGTGATAATTGCGGAGGTCGAAGCCGATCCTGAGCCGGTCGGTGGACGGACCCGAGACGAAAGGGATCGGCGTGTGCGGCGCGGTCGGCGACCGATCCTGCCCTAACGCGAAGAGCATCGCGCTGTCGCGCACCGAACGGCTGACGCAATTGTCGGCCGCATAGGTCGTCTGGTCGCTGGAGCCCCACAGCATGCGCCGCCGGCTCGGCTTCAACCCGAAGACACCGCAGCAGGATGCAGGCATCCGGATGGACCCGCCGCCGTCGCTGGCATGAGCGAGCGGCACGATACCCGCCGCGACCGCAGCCGCGGACCCCCCGCTGGAGCCTCCGGAGGAATGGCCGAGGTTCCACGGATTGCGGCACGGTCCGAGCAGTTGTCCGTTCGTGACGGGAAGTGCTCCGACCTCTGGCATATTGCTCTTGCCGATCAGGTTCAGCCCGGCGGCCTCCTGGGCCAGCGCCAGCGGCGCAGACCTTTGCTGATAATTGTCGCGATACACGCGCGAGCCACTGGTCGTGTATTGCCCTGCAATATCGAGGTTGTCCTTCACCACAAACGGA
Source organism: Ruegeria sp. TASC047 (assembly GCF_059612445.1). Classification (NCBI taxonomy): domain Bacteria; kingdom Pseudomonadati; phylum Pseudomonadota; class Alphaproteobacteria; order Rhodobacterales; family Roseobacteraceae; genus Ruegeria; species Ruegeria sp. TASC047. The sequence continues at coordinate 265,497 of NZ_JBXWQP010000040.1, read as the reverse complement.
ACCCCTGCGAAAGGGCCCTGGGGGCGCATGTCCGCAGCCTTGTTTCGTGCTGCTTCGTACATCGGGGTCGTTATCGCATTGATACGCCCATCGAGCGCGAGAGCGGCGTCGACTGCGGCTTCGCAAAGCTCCGAAGGTTGCACTTCTCTTGATTTGACGAGGGCGGCGAGACCCAGCCCGTCCGTCGTCAAGAGCAGTTGCCGGATGTCCGAAACCTGCGCTGCAGCTTGTTTTCCGACAGTCGCGCACACGAGGCTCGCCGTCGTCGAGCCCAGAAAATCCCGTCTTGAAAGCATGATTTTCTCCGAATTTTCACGCCAGCCAGTATATCAATTACGCACAGACATGACCATTTTCCTGCTTGGCGATCAACAGGCAGCTAACCCCGTCGCACGGGAAACCTCGGATGACCGCAATGTCCCGCACTGCTGTCAATTAAGATGATCAACATTGCACCAGCAGCGAAGGACCGCTTGGTGGCCTCACTTCTTGCAACACACAGAAAAACCCTGCTCCCCCAACCCGAACCCTACAAATCCCTGATCCAGAACTGCAACGGCTTCAGCGTTTCTCCCTCTTCCCCGATATCCTTCCACGAGAATTGGGCGATTGCGCCGGGTAAGGGCTTGTATCCGCGGGCGCGCCAGAAGGTATCCAGCGGGCGGTAGTGGTCGGGGCGCAGCGGGTGGTCGGTAGGGCGTTGCACGCTGCAAAAGGCGCATTTGGCAAAGCCCAGAGCGCGGGCGTGCCCCTCGCGCGTGTCGAAGAATTTGTGGCCGACGCCCTGCCCGCGATAGTCCGGCAGCAGGACGGATTCAGCGCAATAGAAGATCTGCGACAGGTCCAGCCCGGTGTCTGCGAAGGCCGCGGCGAAATCGTCGGCGTGGTCGGTCAGCGGCGCACCGGTCGAGGCGCCGATCAGGCGGTCGCCATCGAAGGCGCCGACCACGATGGCCTGGTCGCTGTCGCGGTAGGATTGCAGGTATTTGCGTTCGTATTCCAGATCGCCGTCATAGAGATAGGGCCAGGCGTGAAATACCCTGATCCGCAGGCGGGCGACATCATCCAGAGCGGCCCCGAGTGCCGCTCCGGTCAGGGGGCGGACGTCACTGACGTCAGCCATTCGAGACCTGTTTGGTCCAGTCTGCAAGGTTATAGAAAGTGGTGACGCGGGTGATCTTGCCGTCCCTGAGATCAAAGAACGATCCGGCAGGCAGGCGGTAGGTCTGGCCGTGGGCGTCGGGCAGGCCCTCGTCGGTTTCCAGATAGGTGCCGTTGACGATGAACTCGGCCGCGGCGCGGGTGCCGCCCTGAGCCTCGAACACGACGATGTCGGTCAGGTTTTCGCGGTAGCAGCGGTTCATATGGGCGCAAAAGGCCGCGAACTTGTCCTTGCCGACGCGAATCTGGCCTTCGTTCACGTGATGGGCCACGTCATCGGAAAGGCAGGCCAGCATGCCATCGACGTCACCGGCGTTGAAGGCATCGAAATAGGTTTTGACGGTCTGGTTCATGTCCCCTCCGTTGGCTCGCCCCAGCGGTCTTTCAGATGCTGAATGATCTGGTCGCGGGTCTGTCGGTAGTGATGTAGCTTTTGTTCGCGGGTCTCGCCCATCCCGGTAGGGTCCATTATTGGCCAATAATCGACATCGAGGTGAAAAACACGGGTCAGTTCCAGCGCCTGACGCTGGCTGGCGGGTGAAAGCGCCACGACCAGATCGAACGAGCTGAGGTCGTCGCCCCATTCCTGCATCTCGTCGAAGGAGCGCGAGCGGTGGCGGGACAGTTCCACGCCGACCTCGTGGCAGACCGCGATGCTGAAGCCGTCGATTTCCAGATCGTTATGCACACCGGCGGACTGGACATAGGTGCCGGTGCCATAGAATTTCTTCATCAGCCCCTCGGCCATCGGGGACCGAACCGCGTTGTGGTCGCAACAGAACAAGACCGACTGCGGCAGAGGCTTCACGCGTCAGCCCCCAAAATGCAGAACGCAGATCAGCGTGAACAGGCGACGGGCAGTGTCGGTGTCGACATCTGCCTTGCCTTCCAGCCGTTCCTGCAACACGCGGCTGCCTTCGTTGTGGATACCCCGGCGGGCCATGTCGATGGTTTCGATCTGGCTGGGCGGCAGCGATTTCACCGCATCGAAATAGCTTTCGCAGATCTGGAAGTAATCCTTGACCACCTGCCGGAAGGGACCGAGCGACAGGTGAAACTCGGCCGCTTTTTCGTTGGCCTCGGTTTCAATGTCGAAGACAAGCCGTTTGTCGCGGATCGAAAGCTGGAGGCGATAGGGGCCCTCGGGCACAACGCGGTCGTCGCGTTTGGGCAGCGAGAAGCTGTTTTCTTCCAGCAGATCATAGATGGCGACCTTGCGCTCCTGCTCGATCTCAGGCGTGGGCGGCGGCAGATTTCTATCATCCAGTTCGATATGCGAGATGCGGGTCATCTTTACAGTCACATTCCTTGCGTCAGCACAGACCTATAGCAATGATATTCAACGGGCAACGCACAGAAACGCCATATGCGCCCGGTCTTTGCGTCATTTCAGCCATTCAGGCGGTTCAGGCGCGCGGTGACCGAGAGGCCATGCGCCTCGAGGCTTTCCGAGCGCGCCAGCTGTTCGGCAGCAGGGCCGATGGCACGCAGGGCTTCGGGGGTCATCTGGCTGAGCGTGGTGCGTTTGAGGAAATCCATCACGCTGAGGCCAGACGAAAACCGCGCCGAACGCGCGGTGGGCAACACGTGGTTGGGGCCGCCGACGTAGTCACCGATGGCTTCGGGTGTGTACTGACCCAGAAAGATGGCCCCGGCGTGGATGGTTTTTTCGCTCAGCGCGCGCGGGTCGGCCACGCACAGTTCCAGATGTTCCGGGGCAATGCGGTTGGACAAGGCTGCGGCCTCGTCCAAGTTGCGCACGGTAATCACCGCGCCGTAGTCGCGCCAGCTGGCCCCGGCGATGGCGCGGCGTTGCAGGGTTTCCAGCCGTTTTTCGACCGCCTGCGCGACGGACTGGCCGAATGCCGCGTCGTCAGTGATCAGGATCGACTGCGCGCTTTCGTCATGTTCGGCCTGGCTGAGCAGGTCCAGCGCGATCCAGTCGGGGTCATTGTCCTTGTCGGCGATGACCAGAATTTCCGAGGGGCCGGCGATCATGTCGATACCGACCTTGCCAAACACGCGCCGCTTGGCGGCGGCGACAAAGGCGTTGCCCGGCCCGGTGATCTTGTTGACCGGCGCGATGGTGTCGGTACCATAGGCCAGCGCCGCCACGGCCTGCGCGCCGCCGATGCGATAAACCTCGTCCACACCCGACAGCTGTGCCGCCAGCAGTACCAGCGGGTTCACTTGCCCGTCGGGCGTGGGCACCACGATGGCCAGCCGTTCCACACCCGCCACCTTGGCCGGGATGGCGTTCATCAGCACCGATGACGGGTATGACGCCAGCCCACCCGGCACATAAAGCCCTGCGGCCGAGACGGCAGACCAGCGCCAGCCGAGTGTTGCGCCCGTTGCATCCGTCCATTCCTGATCCTCGGGCATCTGCCTTTCGTGATAGGCCCGGATGCGGGAAGCCGCCAGTTCCAACGCCGTGCGATCTTCGTCCGAGACCTGCGCCACCGCATCCGCGATGTCCTGTGCGCTGAAGGCCAACGTTTCGGGCGTCAGCGTCAGCCGATCGAATTTGGCCGTCAGTTCGATCACCGCCGCATCGCCCCGGTTGCGCACATCGTCGATGATCTGCGCCACGACCGCATCCACATCCGCGCTGTCCTCGCGCTTGGCCGAGAGCAGAGTCCGGAAGGCGGGTTCGAAATCGGGCGATGTGGTATCTAGGAAAACGGGCATGATCTGGCACTCCGGGCGTTGCGCATTGGGACATATCGCCCGGAGCGCGCCGCCTCAACCCTCAGTCACCGGGGTGCAGCGATTTGCGCATCGGGTATTGCGGGATGCCGTGCCAGTCACCGGGCGGGCCTGCCGGTTGCCACCCCTGTTTCAGATAGAACGCGCGCGCCGTTTTGGTGGCATCCAGATGCGCCTCGGCACAGCCGTACACGGCCAGTTGCCGTTCCAGCCGGTTGAGCAGCGCACGCCCCACCCCCTGCCCCGTATGATCCGGATCGACATAGAGCAAAGTGACCGTCCCGGTTTCAAAAAGCCCCCCGGCAGCGGCCACATGCCCCCGGTGTTCGGCCAGCCAGATCTGCGATCCGGGCCTGAACCAGCCCCGGATCGTGGCGGGGTCCTTGTTATCGGTCCATTGCGCGATGGCCTGTGGGTCACCCTTATGATCGACCCCGCAGAGCTGCGTGATTGAGCGGATCAGAACCCGGCTGAGGTCGAACACGTCGAACACAGTGGCGGGGCGCAGTGCAATGCCTTCGGGCGTCGTTGAAAACGCCTGAGAAATCCCGCGCTTGTTCTGCATCTATTCGGGGTGATGCGGGGCCTGACCGGAGGGGGCCTGATAAGGGCGCGTCACGTCCTTGAGGGTGGCATCCAGCGCCTCGACCGTCAGGCGGATTGCGCCATCACCGGCCAGCGTCAGCAGGACATGGCCCGCGCCATCCTCGCCGGGTTCGAAAACGACCGACATCAGCGACATGATCATGTCGGTGTCACCGCGATCAATGCCCTGACTGGACACCGAGAGAACCGAACCGAAGACCAGCATCGATTGCACCCGTTCAAACGGGCGGTCGCGGCGGGCGGCGGCATCCTTGTCTTCCCAGCGAAAGCGGTTCAGCAGCAGGCCAAAGCGGCGCTGCGACGGTTGCCACTTCATCTCGGTCACCGGAAACACGGCATCCTGCGCGAGGGTCGAGATCACCTGAAGGTCATCTGCATCCTCGGCCCCAAGATTTAGCGGCGCCTCGCGCCCGTCTTCAAAACTTGCGTCTGTCATTGGCCCTTGATCCGTTCAATCTTTGCACCCACGCCTTCCAGCTTGCGCACCACATGTTCATATCCGCGGTCCAGATGATAGACCCGGCTGACCGTTGTTTCCCCTTCTGCCGCCAATCCGGCAAGGATCAGAGAGACCGAAGCCCGCAGGTCGGTCGCCATCACCGGCGCGCCTTTCAGACGCTCGACCCCGGTCACCGTGGCGGTGCCGCCATGCACCTCGATCTGCGCGCCCATGCGCACCAGTTCGGGGGCGTGCATGAAGCGGTTTTCGAAAATGCGTTCTTCGAGAACCGAGGTGCCTTCGGCCGTACACATCAGCGCCATCATCTGCGCTTGCAGGTCGGTTGGGAAGCCGGGGAAAGGTTCGGTCACCACATCCACCGCGCGCACGCGCCCGTTTTTGCGGGCCACTTTCAGACCGCCTTCGGTTTCTGAAACGCTGACGCCTGCCGCATCCAGCTTGGCCGCAAAGGAATCGACCAGCGACATGCGACCGCCCAGCAATTCCACCTCGCCACCGCAAATCGCCGGGGCCAGCATATAGGTGCCCAGCTCGATCCGGTCGGTGACAACCTGATGTGTGGCCCCGTGCAGGCGATCGACGCCCTGAATTTCGATGGTTGGGGTGCCTTCGCCAGAGATCTGCGCCCCCATCTTGCGCAGGCATTCGACCAGATCGACGATCTCGGGCTCGCGCGCGGCGTTTTTCAGAACCGTGGTGCCCTTGGCCAGCGTCGCCGCCATGACGATGTTTTCGGTGGCCCCGACCGAGGCAAAGCGCATCTGGTGCACGGCGCCTTTCAGACCGCCCGGAGCCTTGGCGTGCAGATAGCCGTCCTTCAGCTCGATCTCGGCGCCCAGCGCCTCGAGCCCTTCGACATGCAGGTCCATCGGCCGTGCGCCGATCGCGCACCCGCCGGGCAGAGAAACAACCGCCTGCCCGAACCGCGCCAGCAAGGGGCCCAGCACAAGGTTCGAGGCGCGCATCTTGCGTACGATGTCATAATCGGCGGTCTGGCTGGTCAGGCTGTGGCTGGACATTGCAATCACCTGACCGTCTTGCAACGACGACACCTCGGCCCCCAGCGATTGCAGCAGCGCGGTCATGGTCTTGATGTCGCTCAGCCGCGGCGCATTGGTCAGCGTCAGCGGTTCTTCGCTCAGCAATGTTGCGGGCATCAGTGTCAGGCACGCATTCTTGGCCCCCGCAATCGGTATCTGACCGTTCAGCGGGCCATTGCCCGTTACCAGAATCGAATCCATCTGCTCTTATCCCTCGTCCTTGTCAGGCTTGTCCCCTGCTGCCGCACGCGCCTTGGCCTGCGCCTTGCGACGCGCCATGTTGGCCTTCAGCGCCGCCTTCAGCCGCGCCTCGCGCGCATCGCCGGGTTTACCTTGTTTTTTGGGTGAATTTTTATCCGTCATGATCTTTCTCTACAGGAGGCGAAAAAAACCGTCCAGACACCCTTGCGCCGCGTTTCGTTTGAGTCTAATCACCCGCCCACAGCGCTGCTGTAGCTCAGAGGTAGAGCACTCCCTTGGTAAGGGAGAGGTCGAGAGTTCAATTCTCTCCAGCAGCACCATCCTTCATTTTCCTGTGAAAAAGCACGCTTTCATCCGGAAGGGTTTGGGTGTTCCGGCGTCTTTGGCTATTGGCGTGTCAGAGACTTTTGTGGTGTGCGTTTGGTTTATGGGCGGTTCGATACAGCACGGAGGCGTCGAGCGCTGTGCGTGGTAGTACCATGCGCTTGGCAAGGGGAGCCGCTGCGCGCCCGTTGCATCCCCCCGGCCAGTGGCTCTTTCAGGGCATTGAACCCTTTCCAGAGCCATAGATCGTTTCGTGGCGGTCGGGCTTAGTTCATGCCCAGCGCTTCTTTGTACATTTCGATGACGGCCTCTTGCTCGGCGATGTCATCCTTGTCCCTTTTTCTGAGGGAAATGATGCTGCGCAGGGCCTTTACGTCATAGCCGCGCGACTTGCTTTCGGCGTAGACCTCTTTGATCTGGTCGGCGATGTCTTTCTTTTCCATCTCCAGGCGCTCGATACGTTCCACAAACTGGCGCAGCTCGCCCGCGGTGACCTTGTAATTTGCTTCTGCTTCTTCAGACATGCTCATCTTTTTTGTTCCCGGTTATGGACCTGCAACCAGAAGAGGTCAGCCTGCGGCTGGCGGTGAACGGCGGTGACCCGATCATCGGGGGCACCTTCGAAGCACGCCTGTCCCAGAGGCTGAAACCCTGGTGTGGAATGCCGGATACAGTGCTGCCGCCCGGGTCGCAAGCACCCATTGGGCCGGCGCACTTGTATGACCCCAACCGATCCGTTAAGCGCGTGATCAGGTCACGAGGATATGCGGGGAACCATGTTCGAAATCATCACCTGGGGCGGTGCGGCCCTGTCTGTGGCCGGGCTTGCCGGTCTGGTCTGGTGCATTCTTCGCGTGATGCGGGCGCGCAAGGCCGGTCTGTCGGATGACGAGCTGCGCGCGGTGGTTCAGGGGGTTCTGCCCTGGAACCTGGCCTCGCTGTTTCTGTCGGTGCTTGGATTGATGCTGGTCATCCTCGGGATTTCCCTTGGATGACCATCCGGTTCACACCGGCAAGTTATCAAACTGCGCTTCAATCGCATCTTCGCACAAGGCCGCATCCAGACGACGCAGGCGCGAAGGCACCTCCATCCCCTGCTGCCGCATCCGGTCAACAATCTTACTCACACTCGGCTGAAGCGCCAAACGCGTTTCCAGACCCGCGTTCACAAGCTTACGTTCAAGCTGCTCGGCTTCGGAATAAAGACCAGTCGGTGTCATAACCATCCTCCCAAGTGGCGCCAGTATCCCCAATATACGTAACGGGATTACGACCCGCAGATAATATCGTAGCCTTGTGCGGGAAATTGCCTGCCATGGTCGAAGTTTCGGCAATCTGACGCGGATAGGTTAAAGATTAAGCCAGGATTTCAGCGGTTGCTTTGACCGGCATCAAATGCAGGTTCGATATTGCATCACATTCCAATTCACATATATGATATGCGTGACCGAAACGGAGAAGATCATGACACCGAAAGTGAAAGCGTTTTTTGACGAGCAGACCTTTACGGTTTCCTACGTGGTTCATGAACCTCAGGGGCGAGCCTGTGCCATCATCGACAGCGTGCTGGATTTCGACCATGCCTCGGGGCGGACGTCGACAACCTCGGCGGACAGGATCATCGATTTTGTGCGCGCGCAGGACCTTAAGGTCGAGTGGATTCTGGAAAGCCATGTCCATGCCGACCACCTGTCCGCGGCCCCCTATCTGCAACAGGAGCTGGGCGGCAAGATCGGGATTGGCGATCAGATCGTCACCGTGCAGGACACGTTTGGCAAGGTTTTCAACGAAGGAACCGAATTTCAGCGCGATGGCAGCCAGTTTGACGCGCTGTTCAAGGAAGGCGACAGTTTTCACATCGGCCAGATGCGGGGCGACGTGCTGCACACCCCCGGCCATACACCGGCCTGCATGACCTATGTGATTGGCGATGCGGCATTTGTTGGTGACACGCTGTTCATGCCCGATTTCGGCACGGCGCGCTGCGATTTTCCCGGAGGATCGTCGGCCACACTGTTCCAGTCGATCCAGAAGATTCTGTCGCTGCCGGACAATACCCGCATTTATGTCGGGCATGATTACAAGGCCCCGGGCCGCGACGAATACGCGTGGGAAACGACGGTGGGTGAGCAGAAGGCGCTGAACGTCCATATCGGACAGGGGCGCACCATCGAAGACTTCGTGGAAATGCGCGACGCGCGGGACGCCACGCTGGCCATGCCGCGCCTGATCCTGCCGTCTTTGCAGGTCAACATGCGGGCCGGTCAGATGCCCCCGGCGGATGAACAGGGCGATGTTTTCCTGAAACTGCCGGTCAACAAGCTGTGACGCGGGCACAACAAATCACAAAGGGAAATCCCACATGAATATAGAGTGGATCTGGGGGCTGTGCGGCGGTCTGGTGATCGGTCTGGCCGGGGCGGTTTACCTGCTGGGCAATGGCCGGATCATGGGCGCAAGCGGCATTCTGGGCGGCCTTGTCGATGGCAGCGCCAAGGGGAGCATGGCCGAAAAGCTGGCCTTTATTGCGGGGCTTGTCGGAATGCCCCTTCTTCTGCGCCCGTTGATCCTGCCCGAGGCCCAGACGCATCTTACCAGCAATCTGGGTGTTGTCATTCTGGCCGGGCTGCTGGTCGGTATCGGTACACGGATCGCCAATGGCTGCACCTCGGGGCACGGGGTGTGCGGGATCTCTCGGTTCTCGCTGCGCGGCATCGTGGCCACCGTTTTCTATATCCTTGCCGGGGGCGTCACCCTTGTGCTGCTGCGTCATGTGTTGGGAGTGATCTGATGCGCCTTTTCATTTCATTGATCGCCGGATCGCTGTTCGGCGCCGGGTTGCTGATTTCGGGCATGACAGACACCACAAAAGTTCAGGGCTGGCTGGATGTGTTTGGCAACTGGGATCCGACGCTGGCCTTTGTGATGGCCGGTGCCATCCTGCCGATGCTTGTGGCGTGGCGGATGACAACCGGACGGCAAAACGCCCTGACCGGCGGAGCCTTTCCACCCCCTGCAAAGCCCGAGGTTGATCGCAGGCTGATCGTGGGTTCGGTTCTGTTCGGGATGGGCTGGGGACTGGCCGGGCTGTGCCCCGGACCGGCAATGGCCTCGCTGAGCTATGGCGGGCTGGGCGGGCTGGTCTTTCTGGTTGCAATGGCGGCTGGGATGTTCGTGGCACCACCCCTGGGCGCACAACTGGACAGGGCGGCAAACGCGGCCTAAGGAATTGGCATGGAGATTCGTCAGATTACCCCCCGCTATGCTGTCTCGCCGCAGATCACGGTCGAGGATGTTCCGGCCATCGCCGAGGCTGGCTTTGCCAAGGTGATCTGCAACCGGCCCAATGCCGAAGTTCCCCCGGCCATGCAATCCGACGCGATCGGCGAAGCGGTGCGGGCCGCCGGTATGGAATATGAGGTGCTGGAGCTGACCCACCAGACGATGACGCCTGAGAACGTGAAGCGGCAGCGCGACATGGCGGAAAACGGCAGTGGTCCTGTTCTGGCCTATTGCGCCTCGGGCACGCGGTGTTCAGTGGTTTGGGCGTTGGGCCAGTGCGACCACATGAGCACGGACGACATCCTGAGTGCGACCGGCAAAGCCGGGTATCAGCTGGACAATCTGCGCCCCATGCTGGACCAGATGATCCGCGGCACTGGCGGCTGAGCGTCACTCAGTACTGCTGCCAAGGTCCGTCGGCCCCAGCCCCGCAAGCTGTGTGATTTCCGCGACCATCCGTTCGGAATCGTTCACGACCAGATCGCTATCTGTCAGATCTGACACCCCGGCCGGGACGGTCTGGGCGTACGCATCATGCTCAGCTGGTTCAACCGGATGATCCTGCAGTGGTGTTCCACTTTTGCTGGCGATGAAGTCCTGCGCGTCAGCGCCGGTCAGGGCCGGCAATGCAGCGGTTTCATTCAGCCGTACGGCCCGCAGGCCGCCGCATTGCCCAAGGCGACCGATACCGGCGCGTGTCCGGTCAATCGTCAGAACCTCGGTCCGGTCCAGACGCGCCCCGCGCAACGGCAGAATGTCCCCGATCCGCATTCCGGACAGGTCGGACAGCGGCAGCGACATGCGGCACAGCGCGGCGGTCAGTTCCGCCCGCATCACGCCTGAACACTGCTCCATACGCAGATCAGCCTTTTCCCCGTTATCTTCTGCTTCATCCGAGGCGGCGGGATGTTCAGGCAGAAACACAGATATGCGGCCCTGCTGCTCTCCGTTCGCCAGATCGACGGTCAGTTCAAAAATGCGGTACGCCTCTTCCGTCATCGCCAGTGACAGGGTGCGCAAATCCTTGGCGCGCGAGGTAAATTCCAGCCCTGCAAGGCAAATCTGATCGCTTGAGGCGTCGAACAAAGCGGCGGAACCGGTCAACGCGGCTTCGATCAAGGGGGCCACGATGGCGGCGTCGGTATCCGTGAACGTGCGTGCGCCGGGATCACCGGGCAGGACCTGACCAATGGTCTGGGCCTGAACAATGGCCGAGACCACATTCGGGTTGAGACAGGCCGCGGCGCGGCCTTCGGGGCCGTCAAACACCAGCAGCAGCCAATCCTGCCCCGCCGCGTCCCCCGGCACCTCCTGCGACTGACTGGATTGTTTTGCCCCGATAACCGCCAGCGGCAGGTTCAGCCGGTCGCCCGCCGCCCGTGCGAACCCAAGGCGCAGCGCCCGCAGAACCGAGCGTGGGCGATCCCCCAGATCCTTTTGCCCAACGGACAGTTTGCGCGCCAACGCGGAATTGACATCTTGTGACATGACGCCCGATCACCAATTGTTCCAGAACCTGGCAACCGGTTTACACCCTCGGGCGTTACCAAGTCCTTTATGGCCGCGTCACTGCGCCGCCTGCTGATAGGCCTGTGGCAGGCTGATCCGGAAGGCCGCGCCGCCCTGCCCCGGCAGATAGGTAATCTCACCCCCCAGCCGCTGCATGATTTCGCGGCAGATGGCCAGACCAAGCCCCGCTCCGCCAGCCTTGTCGCCGCCCACGCGGGCAAACTTTTCAAACACCATCGAACGCGCGCCCGGAGGGATGCCGCTGCCATTGTCGATGAAGTCGACGATGACTCGCCCGCCGACATCATGGGCGGAAATGACCAGCACCGGATCGTCCGCATCGCAGTATTTCTGCGCGTTCGAGATCAGGTTGATGAACACCTGCCCCAACCGATCCAGATCCGTATGCAGGAAAATACGCTCGGCCGTGCGGGTCCGGCGGACAGTGATCTTTCGGTCCGCCCCGGCCAGAGCGCTGGGCACGGCGCGGTCCAGAACCGAGCGCAGGCTGTCATCGCTGAGATTAAGGCTGACCTGCCCGTTTTCAAGCACGCTCAGATCCAGCAGATCATCGAGCAGCCGGGTCAGACGCAGGGCTTCGTCATGAATGATCGCGGCATAGCGGGTCTGCTCCTGGCGGCTGAGGCCATCGGTGTCGCGCATGATTTCCGAAAACGCCCGGATCGAGGTCATCGGCGTGCGCAATTCGTGACTGACCTGGCTCAGGAAGCTGTCCTTCTGTTCGGAAATCTGGGTGAGCTTGGCGTTGGCCTCGCGCAATTGCCGAGCGGTTCGGCTGAGTTCGGAGGACTTTTCCTCGAGCTGGCCGGAGTATTCCAGCAGTTGCGCGGATTCGTCTGCCACGGCCAGCAGATCCTCGACCGAGACCGACGATCCGCCCACGATCTGGCCGATCATCGCGTGGGCCATGGCCGCACCGACCGAGCCGCTGAGCTCGCGTTCCAGACGGTTGAGAAAGCCCGGCGTCGGCTCTGGCAGGTGCGAACGGCCACCCTGTTTTTGCGCCTCGGCCTGAAAGAACTCCTGCGTGGGGCCGGTGCCCAGAATGCGCTGCGTCATGATCATCAGGTCTTCGCTTTGCGCCACCGACCCGGACCACCCGCGCGGCGCGACCGAGTGATCAAAGACGTTGACGAACTGCGCCCCTTGCAACCGTTCCAACGGGCTGGGAAAGCTGAGCAGGGACGCGACGCAGAAGGCAAGCGTGTTCAGGGACAAGGACCACATCACCGTATGCACCATCGGATCGATCCCCTCGATCCCGAACAGGGCATGAGGGCGCAGCCAGCCAAGGCCGAACAAGCCGTTTTGCAGCACGGTTTCGGGCATCCACGCGCCGCCCATTCCCGGCAGCAGCAGGGTGTAAATCCACAGCACAAAGCCCACAGTCAGCCCGACCAGCGCCCCGGTCCGGGTCGCCCTGCGCCAGAACAGCCCCCCAACCAGCGCTGGCAGAATCTGCGAGATACCGGCAAAGGCGATCAACCCGATCGAGGCCAGCGCGGCACCGCCCCCGGACAGCCGGTAGTAGAAAAAGCCCAGCGCGATGATGGCGGCAATGGAAACACGGCGTGCCATCAGGACAATGTTGCGCACATCGCCCGATACCGAGCCGGTGCCTTCCTGCGTGTTCAGCCAGATGGGCATGACCACATGGTTCGACACCATTGTCGACAGGGCCATCGCACTGACGATGACCATCGAGGTAGCCGAGGAAAACCCGCCGATGAAGGACAGCATTGCCAGCCAGTCATTGCCTTGGGACAGCGGCACGGTCAGAACGAACAGGTCGGGGTTGGCGCCCTGGGGCAGCAGGTCCAGACCGACCACGGCGATGGGCACGACAAACAGGCTCATGAACAGCAGGTAGAGCGGGAAGGCCCAGGCGGCGGTTCTGAGATGGCCTTCGTCATCGTTTTCCACCACCATCACCTGAAACATCCGGGGCAGGCAGATGAAGGCGGCGGCCGACAGAAAGATGAACGTCGTCCAGCGCCCGGCATCGACGTTCCACTGGCCGATTTCCGAGGCATCGATCCGGTCCATCATCGGGCCGATGCCGCCCGCGATCCCCCACACCACGAAAACGCCCACGGCGATCAGCGCAAACAGTTTGACAACGGCCTCGACCGCGATGGCCGTGACCACACCGTGATGACGTTCGTTCACGTCCAGATTGCGGGTGCCGAACAGGATGGCAAACACGGCCAGTCCAGCCGCGACCCAGAACACGCTGGACCCTTCGCGATAGAGGCCTGACGGGTCAGCCTCGGCAAAGATCGAGAATGACAGGGTAATGGATTGCAGTTGCAGCGCGATATAGGGCGTGCCACCCAGCACCGCCAGAATGGTCACGCAGACCGCCAGCGTGTTCGACTTGCCATACCGGGACGACAACAGGTCGGCGATCGAGGTGACCCGCTGGCTGCGCCCGACGCGCACCAGCTTGCGCAGCCCCCACCACCAGCCGACCATCACCAGCGTCGGACCGAGGTAGATGGTGACAAATTCCAGCCCCGACCGCGCGGCGTTGCCCACCGCGCCATAAAATGTCCAGGCGGTGCAATAGATCGACAGGGACAGCGTGTAGATCACGGGTGAACGCAACCATTTGCCGCGCCCGGCCGCAGCCATGCGATCCGCGGCGAAGGCCACTGCGAACAGGAACACGACATAGGCAAGGCAAACCAGAATCAGAACGTTTATGGTGGCCATCACTCAGCGCCCGTGTCCGATCCCTCGCGCGCGGCCATGCGGCGGGCGGCCAGCCCAAAGACAAACCCGGCCAGGATCAGCGCGCCCCAGCAGAGGAAGATATAGTACATCGCCGAGGACAAGGGCACCGCCGCATCGCCGCCGGACGGGTCCGGCCACAGCAGCGGAAGGGCCAGCAGAGCCGCACCCAGAAAGGGCAAAATCCGGGCGGCATCCGTCAACCTGTGACGGCGATAGCTTTGACGTTCCAGAAAAAGCGAGGGGCGTGCGCCCGGTGGTTTGGTCTTGTTGCCCTCGCCGGACATCATAAGCGCGTCGCCTGCGCATGAAGGTCACGCACGGCTGTCAGAACTTCAGCATTGGAAAACGGTTTGGTCATGAAGCGGCTGACGCCTGCGTTTTCAGCCATTTCCCGGTCGCGCGACTGCCCCCGTGCAGTCAGCATCAGAACCGGCAAGCCTGCCAGTTCCTCCATTTTTCTGAGTTCCCGAAGGATATCCATACCGTTCTTGCCCGGCAGCATGACATCCAGAATGACCAGATCGGGCTGCGCCCCCTGGATCACCTGAACCGCATCCGTTCCATCGCCATGCGTTTCGACCTGCCATCCCTCGCGCGACAGCAGGAACCGGATAGCCTCGGCGATGTTCGGTTCGTCCTCAATCAGCAGAACCTTTCGGCTCATATGTTCAGTTCCTCCCATAACCGGTCTTCCATCCCGAGACCGGTTCCCGCCAGATTAAGCGGTCTGTCATGAACGTGTCAAAAACCTTCGCTCAAAATCGACGGCTCGCGCCGGGCCTTGCAATCGCGGTTTGGGCAGACACGGCAATTTGGCCCGACCTGAGTGACCGGCACCCCGTCTGACGGGTCCCTGACCGGGCGCACCACCATGACCGAGCGATAAGCCGGGTCCTGATCGTATCCCGACACCGCATGCGGCCACGCATAAGCGACGCATTCGAACACGGCCGAGGACCTTCCGGTCAGGACGACCTGCTTGCGCACAGGCACCAGCGGACGGCTGAGGGCCGTAAACAGCGGCCAGAGCGGGCAGACATCTCCGTGTCGGGGCAAGGTAAACCCCTGAATCGGCTTGAGAAACAGGATGCTTCCAGACGCATCGCACAGCACCATGCCGACCGGTTGTGACAGGATGCCATCTGGCAGAAAGGCCAGGCGCCTGAGGACGGTGGCAAAATCAACCGAGAACCGCTGCGCCAGTTCGATGGGGTTCGGATCACCCTGCTGAACAACCGCTTTGACGGCCTCCAGCGGCAGCGCCTGTGCGTCTGCGCGATAGATCCTGAGAACTTCGCGCGCGACGGTGCGCGCCGCCGAGGTATTGAGCCCGCTCAGGTCAACCGCGTCCACATCACCCCCGTCTTCCAGTTCGGAAATCGTGTAGGCGCGGGCTTCAAAGAAGGCTTCGACCTCTTCCAGGGGAACGGCACGCGGATCAACCGCCGAGTCGCTTTCGTCGAGGAAGGTCACCAGCGCCTTGGAACTGCCTGCCAGCCGTTCGGCATCCTGATGCAGGTTCTTGTGGAAACGCTCGCGCCATTCGGCCTCGATATCTTGGGTATCCGCAAGGATCGCGGCGGTCGAGCGTATGGCGGCGGCGGTTGACAGAACCTCGTGCATCGACGCGGCCAGTTGCGGGTCGTGCGTAAGGCGGTCGGACAGGGTTTCGACGTTCCGCTCCAAAGACACGACACGGCGATGCATTTGCGCCAGAACACCGGCCCAGCCGGGAAAGCGCCCGGCGAACTCCTCGAGCCCGTCAACCTCGGCCTTCTGCCCGACCGCATCCTCGGCCGCCTCGCGCAGGGCGGAAACCAGAGTTGCCTCGATCCCCTGTGTCAGGACCGAAGGTTCAACGCCCAGCGCCGCCGCGATATCGACCAGCAATTTGCCCCCGATCCTGCGGCGATTGTGTTCGATCAGGTTCAGATAAGACGCCGATACTCCGGCCTGCCGCGCCAGTTCCGCCTGCCGCAGCCCGGCAATCTGCCGTCTTTCGCGAATGCGACTGCCTGTCAACGTGTCGCGCATGCTTACTTTCCCTGAATTCAGACCCGTCGAATTTAACGCTCGCTTTCAGATTATAGCATCTGTTTCCATAGGTTAATCATTTCTTTTCAACTGAAATTTACAACTTTCACAAACTGGCGCAGACCACAGCATCGGGTTCGAGCGTCAATCTGGCGCAAGACATCGCATCCCCCCTTCATTTTCGCGCGCTTTCCCGGCACCATACACGCATGAGCGACCCCGCCTTTGAATACGCGCCGATCGGGCTTGTTGAGCTGGAAAACCGGATCATCCGGCGCTGCAACCTGCAATTTGCCCGCACCTTTGGCGGAGAAGAAAACGACTATCACAACATGCCGCTGTTGCACCTTTACCCTTCGGTCGCGGATTGGGAGAGGATCGGCGAACGCAGCCTGCAGGTGATGCGCGGCACCGGGTATTACACGGATGAGCGCGTCATGCGCCGCCGTAGCGGGGATCTATTCTGGTGCCGCGCCCGGGGCCGGTCGCTGACGCCCGACGACCCGTTCCGCCACGGTATCTGGAGCTTTTCCGACATATCCGAGGAACGACCGCTGGTTGAACTGACCATCCGTGAACGCGAAGTGGCCATCCTGTCCTGCCGCGGCCTGTCGGCCAAGGAAATAGGAGCAGAGCTGGGCCTGAGTTACCGCACAATCGAGGCTTACCGCGCCCGTTTGCTTGAAAAATTCGGCGCACGAAAGCTGTCTGAACTGGTCGCCAAATTATCGGGGATGCCCCTGTGACGCGTCCGACCCCTTAAATTACGAGTGAAACGCATGCCAGATGGTGCGAGTCGGCGCTTTTCATGCACCGCCGCTTAGCCTATAACCCTGCGTAATTTGATCAGAGCCCGCAAGGAACAGACGGGCCAAAGGGGAACCGTCGAGGATACTCATGACAGACACCAAACACGAAGCGGATGTGGCATTCATCAAGGCTCTGGCCGAGTTGCTGCGCGAAAACGATCTGACCGCGTTGCAGGTCAAACGCGAATACGGCGAAGAAGACAGCCTGAACGTGCGCGTCAGCCGTATGACACAGACCGTGGCCGCTCCGGTTCAGATGGCTGTTCCTGCGGCAGCGCCCGCCCCTGCTGCGGCACCGGCTGCGGCCCCCGCGGCGGCCCCTGCTGCTGCCGAGGATCCGGCCAGCCATCCGGGCGCTGTCACCTCGCCCATGGTGGGCACGGTCTATATGCAGCCGGAACCCGGCGCGCCCGCGTTCATTTCCGTCGGCGCGACAGTGTCTGAAGGCGACACGCTGCTGATCGTCGAAGCGATGAAGACCATGAACCACATCCACGCCCCCAAATCGGGCACCGTCAAGCGCGTGCTGGTGGGCGATGGCGACGCTGTTGAGTTCGGCACCCCTCTGGTCATCATCGAGTAAGGCGGGCCCATGTTCGACAAGATCCTGATTGCCAACCGAGGCGAGATCGCCCTGCGCGTCATCCGCGCCGCGCGCGAGATGGGGATAAAAACGGTTGCCGTCCATTCCACCGCCGACAGCGACGCGATGCATGTGCGCATGGCGGACGAATCGGTCTGCATCGGCCCCCCGCCCAGCCCGCAAAGCTATCTGTCGGTGCCCGCGATCATTTCGGCCTGTGAGATCACCGGCGCGCAGGCGATCCATCCCGGCTATGGCTTTTTGTCCGAAAACGCCGAGTTCGTGCAGATCGTCGAAGATCATGGCATCACGTTCATCGGCCCCACCGCGGAACATATCCGCGTCATGGGCGACAAGATCACCGCCAAGGACACGATGAAGGCGCTGGGTGTGCCTTGCGTTCCCGGTTCGGACGGTGGCGTTCCCACGCTGGCCGACGCCAAGCGCATCGGTGAGGAATTCGGCTATCCCGTCATCATCAAGGCCACGGCTGGCGGCGGTGGGCGCGGCATGAAAGTCGCGATGAACGCGAACGAGATGGAAAGCGCCTTCATGACCGCACGCGCCGAAGGCAAGGCCGCCTTTGGCAATGACGAGGTCTATATCGAGAAATATCTGACCACGCCGCGCCATATCGAGATTCAGGTCTTTGGCGACGGCAAGGGCAATGCGGTGCATCTGGGCGAGCGCGATTGTTCGTTGCAGCGCCGTCACCAGAAGGTCTTTGAAGAGGCCCCCGGCCCCTGCATTACCGCCGAAGAGCGCGCCCGGATCGGCAAGATCTGCGCCGACGCAGTGGCCAAGATCAACTATATCGGCGCTGGCACCATCGAGTTCCTGTATGAAAAGGGCGAGTTCTATTTCATCGAGATGAACACCCGCCTTCAGGTGGAACACCCGGTCACCGAAGGGATCTTTGGCGTCGATCTGGTGCGCGAACAAATCCTTGTCGCAGCGGGTGAACCGATGTCATTCGGTCAGGACGATCTGAAGATCAACGGCCACGCCATCGAGGTTCGGATCAACGCGGAGAAGCTGCCGAACTTTTCGCCCTGCCCCGGCAAGATCACGGCCTATCACGCGCCGGGCGGCCTAGGCGTGCGGATGGACTCGGCACTTTATGACGGCTATTCGATCCCGCCCTATTACGACTCGCTGATTGGCAAGCTGATCGTGCAGGGCCGCGACCGGGCCGAGGCGCTGGCGCGTCTGCAACGCGCGTTGGGCGAGTTGATCGTCGACGGCATCGACACCACCGTGCCCCTGTTCCACGCCCTGTTGCAGGAGCCCGATCTGCACAGCGGCGAGTACAACATCCACTGGCTGGAGCGCTGGCTTGCGGAGAACATGGAAAAATAAGGGCCAAGTGCCAGAGGGCCCGCGCCCTCTGGTCGCCCTATCACCGGCATGAGCCTGACCCCCGAACTGCTGCTGCACGGGTATTCCATCGGTATCTTCCCGATGGCCGAACACCGCGACGATCCTGAACTGTTCTGGGTTGATCCCAAGTTTCGCGGGATATTTCCGCTGGACGGGTTCCACATCTCGCGCAGTCTGGCCCGCCGCATCCGGAACTGCGGGTTCGGGATTTCAATCAACCGGGATTTTTCTGGCGTTGTTGATGGGTGCGCTGACCGGTCCGACACCTGGATCAACGCGGAACTGCACGCCCTTTATCGCCAGCTGCACCAGTCCGGTCATGCGCATTCTCTGGAAGTCTGGGACGGAGCGGCACTGGTGGGCGGCGTTTATGGCGTGACGCTGGGGGCCGCGTTCTTTGGCGAAAGCATGTTTTCGCGCCGCACGGATGCCTCGAAAATCGCGCTCGCCTATCTTGTGGACCGGCTGCGGCAAACCTGCTTTCACCTGTTTGACACGCAGTTCCTGACCGCGCATCTGGCGTCCCTTGGGGCGATCGAAATCCCGCGTGGTGCCTACAAGCAAGAACTGGAAGAAGCCCTGAACCAGAGCGCTGACTTTGCCGCGCCGATCACTCAATCCGCAGAAGGTGTGATACAGCGGATGACCCAAACGTCATACCGCGCATGATCCAGCGCATTCAGCGCCGGAGAGGTCGCAATCATCCAGCCATCAAACAGCTGGTCCGCTTTGCCCGTTTCCCAAATGGTCAGATAGGCGAAGGCATCGCCTGTCGGGTTATCCACCGGATACCGGCAATCCCCCAGCGCCACATCCAGCCCGAAAACAGCTTCGGTCTGACCTGTCTGCAATTCGATATCAACCGTCTGGCCACTGACTTTGTCGAGCCCCCGCAGCATGGCGCCGGGGCCAGAATTGACTTTCTGCTGCGCGGCGGCGCCGGTTCCAGCCAACAACAGGGCAATCAGGGCGGCGCGCATCATTCGCTGCCATCTCCGGCTACGAACTTGACCAGCAGCGAGATCAGGCTGACCGCACCCTGGGTATCCTGAATCTCATCGCCAGGTTCAAAAAAGAAGGGTGAACCACCGGGCATGACTTCGACAAAGTTTCCACCCAACAGCCCTTCGGACGAGATCACGATGGCGCTGTCATCGGGCACAAGCACGCCTTCGGCAACAGAGAAAGTCGTGTCGGCACGATAGGTATCCGGGTTCAGTTTGACCCCGGTAACGGTGCCGATTTTCACCCCGGCAAGACGGACATCCGTGCCAACGCCGACCCCTTCCAGCGACCGGAACGAGGCGCCCAGCTCATAGCCCGCAGCACCTTGCGACAGGCCGGTTGATTGGCTGGCATAAACGCCAAACGCGATGGCACCGGCCAAAACGACGCCTCCGACAAGAACTTCGGTCCAGTTATGGGTCGACATCTTCGCCTCGTTTATTCCGGGCTCCAGGCCTCGTAATCCCTGCGCTCAACCGGCTTGGCCCGCCGCAGCGACCCGGCAGGCGCATAGGCCAGCGCCGTACCTGTCAGGTTCTCCTGATGCGGTTTTTCCCAGGCTTTGTGCGGCAGTGGTTTGTCGGTCGGGGGTTCGTCCCAAGTGCGGTGCAACCAGCCGTGCCATTCGGGGTCAACCCGGCTGGCTTCGGCCTCGCCATTGAAAATCACCCAGCGCCTGCTGTCGTCGGCGGTGCGATAAAACACATTGCCTTCATTGTCTTCGCCCACTTTCACACCCTTGCGCGCCGTATAAAGCTGCGTGTTCAGTGTTGACCCGTTCCACCAGGTCACGGCTCGTAAAAGACTGTTCAGGATTCCCATCGGCTGCCTCCGGCATTTCGGTCGAGAGAAGGTATGGACCAAAGGCTCGCCAAGGTCCAGTGCCCCTTGGGCTTCCAGTGTCACTGCGGCAGGATGGCGGTCACTTCGATCTCGATCCGGTACTTCGGATCAATCAAACCGCATTCGATCATCGTCGCAGCCGGTGGATTGGCGCCAAACGTCTCGGCCAGAACCGGCCAGCACGGCGCGAACTCATTGTGGTCCGGCAACATGTAGGTGACCCGCACCACATCTTCAAAACCCGCGCCCGCCTCAGCCAGTGCCTTGCCGATGATGTCCAGCGCTGACCGGCATTGCGCCACCACGTCGTCGCCCTGCCCGACGGTCCCGGCGACATGAACCCAGCCGCCCGCAACCACCGCACGGCAATAGCCGACTTTCGCCTCAAACTCACCGCCCGAAGAAATGCGCTTCACTGTCATAAACCGTCACCTTTGTTGTTCGAAAGCTTGCTTAAGCTCCCGCTGCCTGATTGCGCATGCCTTCGCGTGCGAGCGACGGATCCCCAGCTTCATCTGGCTATAAATATCCCGGGGGAGATGCCCGAAGGGCAGCGGGTGCAGAGCCCCCTGAACCTGTTCAACTGAAGTCCCGCCGCCGCGAAATGACCGGCCTCAACCCGCCGAGGCCGATTCCTTGGCCGCATCGGCATAGATGAACAGCGGCTGCGCGTCGGACATCACCGCCTCTTCGTTCACCACAACTTCGCTGACATTTTTCATGCCCGGCAGTTCGAACATGGTGTCCAGCAGGATATCCTCGAGAATTGACCGCAGGCCGCGCGCACCGGTTTTGCGCTCGATGGCTTTCTTGGCAATCGCCTTCAGCGCGTCATCGGTAAAGCCCAACTCAACATCTTCCAACTCGAACAGGCGCTGGTATTGCTTGACCAGGGCGTTCTTCGGCTTGGTCAGGATGGTGACCAGTGCTTCCTCGTCCAAATCCTCCAGCGTTGCCAGAACCGGCAGACGACCGACGAATTCGGGGATCAGGCCAAATTTCAGCAGATCTTCAGGTTCCAGATCCTTGAATATCTCGCCCACGCCGCGCTCGTCATTGTCACGCACATCGGCGCCAAAGCCCATGGCCGAGCCCTTGCCGCGTTGCGCAATGATCCTGTCCAGACCCGCAAAAGCGCCGCCACAGATGAACAGGATGTTCGTGGTGTCCACCTGCAGGAATTCCTGCTGCGGGTGTTTGCGGCCGCCCTGCGGCGGAACGCTGGCCACGGTGCCTTCCATCAGTTTCAGCAGCGCCTGCTGTACACCTTCACCGGACACGTCGCGCGTGATCGACGGATTCTCGGATTTGCGCGTGATCTTGTCGACCTCGTCGATATAGACGATGCCGCGCTGCGCGCGTTCAACATTGTATTCACTGGCCTGCAAAAGCTTGAGAATGATGTTCTCAACATCCTCGCCCACGTAGCCGGCTTCCGTCAGCGTTGTGGCATCGGCCATGGTAAAGGGAACATCCAGTATCCGGGCCAGCGTTTGCGCAAGCAATGTCTTGCCACAGCCAGTGGGGCCGATCAGCAGAATATTGGACTTCGCCAGCTCGATATCATTGCCCGCCTTCTGGGCGTGGTTCAGACGTTTGTAGTGGTTGTGGACTGCAACCGACAGGACGCGTTTTGCGGTGGCTTGACCGATCACGTAATCGTCCAGCACTTCGCAGATATCCTTGGGCGTCGGAACGCCGTCCGAGGATTTCAGCCCGCTGGCCTTTGTCTCTTCGCGGATGATGTCCATGCAAAGTTCGACACATTCATCACAGATGAAAACGGTCGGGCCTGCGATCAGCTTGCGCACCTCATGCTGGCTTTTGCCGCAGAAGCTGCAGTAGAGCGTGTTTTTCCCGTCACCGCCTGAATTCGTCGCCATGATCTACCTTTCGGGCCTCATCCCAGCACCCCCGGCGGGGATGCGTTTTCGCCTGTTCGTGCAGCTTAGGCCAGCGCTTTGGCCGCTACAATCTCAAAATGGTTCCTGCACCGAAGGCGCAGGCTCCGAAACTCAGACCTCATCCGCGTCCATTTTTGCGCGATTTTCCACGATCTCGTCGATGTGGCCCCATTCCTTGGCCTCTTCCGGGCTCATGAAATTGTCACGGTCCAGCGCTTTTTCAACTGCCTTTTTTGTCTGCCCGGTATGACGCACATAGATATCATAAAGGCGATCCTTGAGTTTTTGCGTCTCGGCCGCGTGGATCATGATATCGCTGGCCTGACCCTGATATCCGCCGCTGGGCTGGTGCACCATGATCCGGCTGTTGGGCAGCGAAAAGCGCATCCCTTTCTCGCCACCGGCCAACAGAACCGATCCCATCGAGGCCGCCTGACCGATCACCAATGTGGAACATTTCGGCTTGATATACTGCATTGTATCGTAAATCGACAAACCGCTGGTCACCACGCCACCGGGCGAGTTGATGTAGATCGAGATTTCCTTGTTGGGGTTTTCCGCTTCAAGGTGCAGCAGCTGCGCCACGACCAGATGGCTCATGCCATCGTGAATCGGGCCGTTGATGAAGATGATCCGCTCTTTCAGCAGGCGGGAGAAAATATCATACGCGCGCTCGCCCCGGCTGGTCTGTTCAACGACCATGGGAACAAGCGTATTCATGTAGGTATCTACGGGATCGAACATTCGTAACCTGCCTGTTTTGCTGTGGATCGGGACATTATCCCAACAAGTGTTACCTGAGTCTTAGTGTTGGCTCCGGGGGGCTGCAAGGGGGTGTCGGTGAGAACGCGGAATGAATGTGGATCGCCGTCAATAAGATTGTCACACCTGCCGCTGTTCCGCAGCAGTACCCTATCCATGATTGCGCCCCGCTAAAGGGGCTGCGGGGAAAACGGCCGGGGGTTCCCCTTTTTTAATCACGGTTTTTTGATTCATACATATAGCAATAATTGATCGAAACATGTACTGAAGTGGCTCGCAGGCGACGAGCTTTACGTAACGGAAACTACGCCCGGTCAACGGGTTCACAAGGAACACATTCGATGGCACTTCCACAGCTGTCCCAGGACATGTCGCAACACGACCTGGATCGTATGGTCGATAATGCGACACGCGCGTCCAACTTCCTCAAGGCAATCAGTCACGAAGGCCGGCTGATGATCCTGTGCCACCTGGTGTCCGGTGAGAAGTCGGTTACCGAGCTGGAGGAGCTGTTGTCCGCCAGACAAGCCGCTGTTTCACAACAGCTTTCCCGCCTACGGCTGGAGGGGCTTGTGATACCGCGCAGAGAGGGCAAAACCATCTTCTACCGGTTGGCCGATGACCGCCCGCGCCGGATGCTTGAGGTGGTGTACGAGCTGTTCTGCGGTGAGGACAAAGGCTAGCTCTGGCTTGGTGTCGAGAAAGGTGCTACCGAATCCGTATCGAGCACTGAGGAGACACACATGATCCGCGTAATTCTGATTGGCCTGAGCCTGTTTGCACTGACCGCCTGCGAAACCGCCAAAGGCGCGGGCAAAGATATCGAAAAGGCCGGGGATGCAATCCAGAACGCAGCTTCGGACGTGCAGGAAAGCCTGTAATACGCGCTTATCTTGCGGGCGGGCCGGACATTAACGCAATATATGGTTGAAGAGTGCGCCCATACGCAGTAGTCTAGCCCTACAGGTGCATAGACGCGGCATTGCATATCTGACACTATATCGGGGCTCTTTCGCGCACGCAGAAGAGCCCCGTTCCCGTTCGGCAGGGGTGAGTGGTAGCCTGTATGAAACCGAATTTCGGCAAAGGAAAAGGCGTCAGGTGCGCAGACGCGGTCTTTGCATGTACCCTTTCGGATACGCCCTGACGCCTTACCGGGTCGACGTACCCCGAGGAGCACTCCGATCCAGTCGCCCCAGCCCCCTGAGAGGCTGTAGCCGCCGCTTTGTCCCCTAAGGTCCATCGCGACATGCATTGGCCGTCTGAGAAGATGGCCACCCGACCTGGGTCTGAGACCCATATCTGGCTGATCACCCACCGGTAAGCCTTTGCAGTTAAATGCAAATCCTAAGATCCGCCCTTCTCTGCCCAGACCCCCTTGGCCTTTGCGTCCCGCCCCGGTTCCGAAGACCCTGTGCGGTAAGATGACTGTTGCACCACACCCTGCATCCGACAAGAAAATAGCACTGCAGCATGAAAATTAGACGGGGATAAGATGTTGATATCCGGCGGGAGAATTTTGTGGATAACCTGAGAAATGCCCATCCCGCGAAGGGTTGAGGGCGGAAAAATCCGGACATAAACCTGACCCCCGAAATTCCTGCGATGCTGCGGGTGCAAAACGCTTCGCGCGGGCCGTTAGGGCAAAATTGTGCGATTTGTACAACGCTCGGACCCCCAATCTTACGAATCGTACAGACGGAGATTCGCCGATGCGCTGCACCATTTCCTATGCCCGCGCCCATCTGGGGCCGCTGATCACCCGTGCCCAGGACCCGCGCGAGGTGATCATCCTGACCCGGCACGGCAAGCCGCTGGCCGCGCTGGTCTCGATGGCCGAGGCCAACCGGATCTGGCAGTTGCAGGATGATGAGGAGATCGGATGGAAGCACCCGCTGTCGGGGCTGCGCGGGATGTGGTCGAAAGGGCGCAACATCCCCGGCATGGAACCGGGTCCGGACGGCCGTTACGTCACCGCGCGCGAGGCCGCGCTGAAGGTCCGCGAGATCCAGATGACCCGCGCCGAGGAGCGCCGCATTCTTGCGCGGGGCGGTCTGGACCCTGTCGCAGGCGGTGAACTGGCCGCTCGGCCTGTCTCCGCACGATGGAGACGCTGGTTCCGTTTCTGAGAAGCGTTCCGGCCCGGCGGTGGTACCAACACCCCCTCCGCCGCAATCCGTGAGCAACGGCGGTTCATACCCCTTAACAACCCGACCGGGCCGGAAACGCTTCAGTTCACCTGACGGGCCGGAACGGGGTCGAAAACAGTCCCGGTGCGCAGGCTACGGAAATCTCTGATCTGATGATCGGCACCCCCTTTGGGATGCGGGCCGTGCTGGCCTGTGACTGAGATTGGATGCGCGCGCGGCGGTTGCAACCTGCATGAAGGAAACTTCATCAAGGGTTTATGCGCGGGAAAGGTGGACAAGAAGTAAACCCCATCCTGCCCGGTATTGTGCATTGCGTTTTTCCTTCCAACACCGCGCGCCACAACTTAAACAGGGGTTTCACGCAACTGCCCTCATCCGGGGGCGTCCGATCCAACTTGAAAAGCCCCAGACAGAACATGCGATTTCCAAAGCGACAACATCGAGAGTTCAAGAGCGTTGTGCGCAGGTTCCGCAACGAGTTTTCGCTGTTCGTGCTGGAACAAAGCCGCGGACAGGTGCTGTGCGGGCCGATGAAGGGGTTTCGCTTTGTCGAAAACGCATTCTGGGGCGGGCATTCGGATACGGCCACGAAAATCTTTGGCCTGTATGAGCAGCAGAACCTGAAGGTGCTGAGCAACTCGGACAAGCCGGTGCTGGTGGATATCGGCGCGGCGGACGGCTTTTGGGGCGTCGGGCTGGTGGCTGCCGGGCAGTTCGAAAAAAGCGTGTGCTTTGAGGTTTCGGCAAAAGGCCGGGATGTGATCCGGGAAACGGCGGAGCATAACGGCGTGGGCGACCGCGTGACGGTGTTTGGGGATGCGCTGACGGACACGTTTGAAAATATCGCAAGCGTGGCCCCTGACCCTGCGGACATCTTCTTTCTGATCGATATCGAGGGCGTCGAATTCCGCCTGTTGACCGAAGATTTTCTGACGCATTTCCGCAGATCGGAATTCCTGATCGAACTGCACCCCCAGATGGTCGAGGATGGCGATGCGAAACTGAAAGCGATCGAAGCGTTCTGCGCCGGGTATTTCGATGTCGCCTATGTGGACGGAAGCGTGCGCGACACATCCGAGATGGATGAAATTATCCGGTTGGGGGATGATTTCAAATGGCCGATCCTGTCCGAGGGGCGCGGTTTTCCGATGCAATGGTTGCATTTGGTGCCGCGCGGGTGAGGTGTGGGTTAGGCGGTTGATCAGCGAACGGAGGGCGGCGCCGGCCCGAAGGGAGGCGCAAACGCGCCGCCCGTTTTGCCGAAGGCAAACCTATGGTTTGACGGGGGCGGGTCGGCGCGGCCCGGCGGTGCCGCCGGGCGGGTGGGTTGTTTTGAGAGTGGTGTTGGGTGACGTGACGGTTGTAAACACCCATCCTACGGTTGCCGACAGTCAGGATCTCTTTAGTTCAAAGGTTTCTGAATCCAATTCAATCCTAGATACGGGCACTTTGTCCCCACATATTCTTTCGATCTTGGAAAGCAGATTAGCAGACACTCGCATTCCAACCAAAACTTCACTTAACAAGAGTGAAGGAACTTTTTGGTAAGAACTTGGACCCTCGAACCTTTTTTGTATCCTCCACTCTTCTTCGTATTCCCAGACTTTTGGCTTTGTTAGAACTAGGGCCTCGAAGGCCTGATCGCCCTGACGAATTAGAGAAGCATCCGAAATCTTGGACTGCTCCATCCAACATATCAAGTTGCTAGTTCTTAGCTTGGGTCGACGCTCCACATAGCTTACTTTCAACGGAATATCGTCACCAGTATCCATGGCAACTTGCCACGTTGGCTCAAAGCCGAGCACTACTCCGTTGTGACCCGCGCCGTAGTGGGCCCACATCAAGGGATTATTCCAGTTTTCGGAGAGACAAATAATCCGAGAGTGTGCCCGCACTGTGTCAACAAATCTAAGAAGCGTGGCATTTGACTTAGAAATATTCTCAAGTGTGACGCTGAATTCTTGCTTTTGCTTTCGCCGAAGTTCGGCTCGCTTAAGGTTCGGAAAATGCTCGCGAAGTGTATCGAGCGAAACTAAAAACCTTTTGCCAATTTTGCTGTAGAGCTGAAACAGTTCTCCATCTGATGAAGCTACAAAATTGGGGTTGCAATCAAATGGATCATTTTGGGTTTCAATCGAAGAAAAAAACTGCTCTTGGCGCTCTATAACTGCACGCAATTCGTCTTCAAAATAGGCTGTTGAACAAGATCGGTAGCGATAAAGTCGCGCCGGTATCGAATACTCTGTCATATTACAACAAGCTTGCTTCCATCATTTTTCGATCGCTTTTTGAAATTTCTCAAACCCACTGTGTGGGCACGCAGTTGGCTGCGCCAACCGCTTTCGCCCACCGTCACTTAAAATGGACAGCCTTAGCTGTCCATTTTAAGTGCTGAAATAAACGCCTCCTGCGGGATATCGACCTTCCCGAACTGGCGCATCTTCTTTTTCCCCGCCTTCTGCTTGTCCAGCAGTTTGCGTTTCCGGGTGGCGTCGCCGCCGTAGCATTTGGCGGTCACGTCCTTGCGCAGGGCGGACAGGGTCTCACGCGCGATGACCTTGCCTCCGATGGCGGCCTGGATCGGGATCTTGAACATGTGGCGCGGGATCAGGTCCTTGAGCTTTTCGCACATCGCGCGGCCCCGCATCTCGGCCCGGTCGCGGTGAACCATGGTCGACAGCGCATCGACCGGTTCGTCATTCACAAGGATCGACATCTTGACCAGCGCGTCCTGACGGTAGCCGGTCATCTGGTAGTCAAAGCTGGCATAGCCCTTGGTCACCGATTTCAGGCGGTCGTAGAAGTCAAAGACGACCTCGTTCAGGGGCAGGTCGTAGACGACCATGGCGCGCTGGCCCGCATAGGTCAGGTCCATCTGGATGCCGCGGCGGTCCTGGCAGAGTTTCAGCACGTCGCCGAGATATTCGTCGGGCACCAGAATGGTCGCCTTGATGCGCGGTTCCTCAAGGTGGTCGACCTTGGACAGGTCGGGCATGTCGGCGGGGTTGTGCAGCTCGATCATCTCACCGTCTTTCATGTAGACGTGATAGATCACGCTGGGCGCGGTGGTGATGAGGTCGATATCGTACTCACGCTCGATCCGGTCGCGGATGACCTCGAGGTGCAGCAGGCCCAGGAAGCCGCAGCGGAAGCCAAAGCCAAGCGCGGCCGAGGTTTCCATCTCATACGAGAACGAGGCGTCGTTCAGCGCCAGCTTCTCGATCGCGTCGCGCAGGTCTTCGAATTCGGCGCTGTCCACCGGGAAGAGGCCGCAGAACACCACCGGCTGCGCGGGTTT
This sequence comes from Ruegeria sp. TASC047, assembly GCF_059612445.1. Taxonomy (NCBI): domain Bacteria; kingdom Pseudomonadati; phylum Pseudomonadota; class Alphaproteobacteria; order Rhodobacterales; family Roseobacteraceae; genus Ruegeria; species Ruegeria sp. TASC047. The sequence continues at coordinate 236,680 of NZ_JBXWQP010000040.1, read as the reverse complement.
GAAGCCCGGCAGTGCGACTTCGGTGCCGTTGCGGTCATTGGTGATGGTGTCGCCGACGCGGGTGTCGCGGACCTGCTTGATCGAGGCGGTGAGAAACCCGATCTCACCCGGGCCGAGGCTGTCGATCATCTGCATTTCCGGGCGGAAGACGCCGACGCGGTCGACATGGTGCAGGGTGCCGTTCGACATGAACTTGACCCGCATCCCCTTCTTCAGCGTGCCGTCCATGATGCGGACCAGAACGATGACGCCCAGATAGGCGTCGTACCACGAATCCACCAGCATCGCCTTGAGCGGCGCGTCCAGAGTGCCCTGCGGCGCGGGCAGTTTGTGCACGATCGCTTCCAGCGTCTCGTGGATGCCCTGCCCGGTCTTGGCGCTGACCTGAATGGCGTCGCTTGCGTCGATGCCGATCACGTCCTCGATCTGTTCGGCCACGCGGTCACAGTCGGACGCGGGCAGGTCGATCTTGTTGAGGACCGGCACGATCTCATGATCGGCGTCGATGGCCTGGTAGACGTTGGCCAGCGTCTGCGCCTCGACCCCCTGGGTGCTGTCCACAACCAGCAGCGAGCCTTCGACCGCGCGCATCGACCGGCTGACCTCGTAGGCGAAATCCACGTGGCCGGGGGTGTCGATCAGGTTCAGCACATATGTCTCGCCATTATCGGCGGTATAGTCGATCCGAACGGTGTTGGCCTTGATGGTAATGCCACGCTCGCGCTCGATATCCATGCTGTCGAGCAGCTGTTCCTTCATGTCACGATCCTGCACTGTCCCGGTCTCCTGGATGAGCCGGTCAGCAAGGGTGGATTTGCCATGGTCGATATGCGCGACGATGGAGAAATTGCGGATATGAGCGAGGTCTGTCATGGAGTGGGGATATGCGTCGGAAATGGGCTGTGGTCAATGGGCATCAAGTGATTGGCTCCATCAATACCACGATCACGAAGCGACCTATGCCAGCTGGCAAAAAGCCTTTGATCAAATGACATTTGTATGACTTCCTTTGGCGCAGAGGTTTACCGCAAGGGTGCTGCAAAAATGGCTTGGTTTCGCAATCGATATGTCTGCCCGGAATGTAATAGATTTTGGGACGACGAGTGGTCGAGCATGTGCGATGACCGCTGTGGAGACAGTGACATAAAGGGAATAACGCCATTCGAAAGTGAAGACTTGAGCGCCATTGTCGAACGCTCGGGACCGGACCAGTTCTCAATCCTGATTTCGAGTGAAGATGCTGGAGAATCCGCCAACTACGTGCGGGCGATGTCTTTTAAGGTTCGAAGCTGGCCAACGAACGAACGGCAGAAAGCTGAAATCTCCAAGGCAAGTCCGTGAGAACAGGATTTGAAGAGACGCAGACAGCTTTCAAAAGCGCCAGCCAAACCGCTCGCGTTGTCACGGAACGTTGGGCAAAAACTTGGATGTTCTGTCCAAATTGCGGCAACTCCCATCTCTCACAGTTTAGCGCAAATCGGCCCGTCGCCGATTTTTACTGCGAGCAATGCGGTGACGAGTTCGAACTAAAAAGCCAAAGCCGCGCCTTTGGTAAAAAGGTAGCAGATGGAGCGTATTCATCGAAGATTGAACGTCTCAGTTCCGACACTTCTCCAAATCTGATCCTGTTACAATACGATCTTCGTGAACAGAAAGTCGTAAATCTGAATGTTGTTCCGAAGCATTTCTTTACAATCTCGGCGATCGAAAAACGAACTCCTCTAAAGCCCACAGCAAGAAGAGCGGGTTGGGTTGGATCTAACATCCTATTAAACAAGATTCCGCCGTCCGGGATAATAGGCATAGTGAAGGGCGGCTTGGTACGGGAACGGAGCATTGTACTACAAGACTGGAAACGATTAGAGTTTCTGAGACACCAGAGCATACAAGCCCGTGGCTGGCTTCTGGATGTGTTAAATTGCGTGGATAAAATCGGGCAGCCGCATTTATCTTTACCTGATATTTATGCGTTCGAAGGTGCACTCCAAGCAAAGTACCCAGACAACAATAATGTTAGAGCCAAGATACGTCAGCAATTACAAAAGCTTCGGGACAACGGGCATATAGAGTTCCTGGGGAAAGGCGATTACCGCCTCAAGTGAGGCCGGTTTGAGATCAAACCAGTCGCGAAAAGCTCAGAGCTTCACTTTCTCACAACGTATGATCAAAGCCATCGAAGACTGGCTGCCATACTTGCACTGACCAATGCCGGGCTGAAGCCCGGCCTACGGGGGTGGTGGGACTGTATCGTTTCCGGATCGTGCAATCACTTTTTCGCAACGTATGATTGATCCGCGCGCCCGTTTGATTCATACTCCGCCGCAGACCGAGAGGGGCGCAAGACCCGTCCGGGCAGGCAAAAACGAGGCTCGAGTATGAAACAGTTCCTCATTATCGCATTTTGTGCGGCATCGCTGACGGTGGTGGCTCAGGTCGCGGATGCGGCGCAGATCAGGCAGGCGTGCATGGCGTCGGACCGCTCGGCCGCGACGCGGGACCGGTGCAGCTGCATTCAGCGTGTGGCGGATCAGGCGTTGACGCGCAGCGATCAGAAAACCGTGGCGAAATGGTTCAAGGACCCCCATCAGGCGCAGGTGCTGAAGATGTCGAAAACCGCGCGCGATGATGCGCTGTGGGATCGGTACCAGAACTTTGGTCAGATGGCGCAGGCGATCTGCAGCTAACCCGTTCAGAATGCTTGACCTGATCCACGCTGCGCCCCAGAAAGGCGCAGCGAAAGGTGTATTGCATGGTAATGAAAGGGCTGACCCTGCGGGGCCTTGAAGTGTTCGAGGCATTGGCGCGGACGGGATCGGTGGCGCAGGCTGCCGAGATCACGGGGCTCAGCCAGCCATCCGTTTCGCAGCAATTGCGCAATCTGGAAAACGCGCTGGGGACCGAATTGGTCGATCACGGGCGGCGACCGATGCGGCTGACGCAGGCGGGGCGCAGCTTCCTTGCGCGGGCCGAGGCGGTTCTGTCCGAGCTGCACATGGCCCAGAGCGAGCTGTCGGTCATGGATCTGGGGCATCTGACCACGCTGTCGATCGGGCTGATCGATGATTTCGACAATGATCTGACGCCGCGGCTGGCCACCTTGCTGGCCGACAGCCTGACCCGGTCGAAATTCAAGCTGATCACCCTGTCGAGCCTTGATCTGTTCGAGGCGCTGGCCGAGCAGCGCCTACATATGGCGGTCACCGCCCATAGCGGCGAAGTGCTGGAGGGGGTGGTCGAATACCCTCTGGTCCGGGATCCGTTCATTCTGGTGGCCCCGCAGGGATCGGGGGGCGTCGAGGCCGTGCAGGAGCGGCTTCCGTTTCTGCGCTATGCCCGCGAACAGCTGATCAGCCGCCAGATCGAGGCGCATCTGGCGCGCCGCTCGCAGGTGTTCGAGGAACGGTTCGAGATCGGCTCGCACATGGCGCTGATGGCCATGGTGGCGCGGGGTCTGGGCTGGGCGATCACCACGCCGCTGGGCTTCATGCGCGCGGCGCGGTTCCATGAGGGGCTGGAGGCGCACCCTGCCCCGTTCGGGGATTTCTCGCGCAACATATCGCTGCTGGCGCGCACCGAGTGGTCCGATCAGGTCCCGCAGGAGGTTGCGAGTATGACCCGGCGTCTGATGCAGAACCAGATCGTGGACCCGGCGCTTGCCAAGCTGCCCTGGCTGAGTGGCCAGTTGCGGGTGACCGGCGGCTAGGTGTCCAGATGGGCGGCAAGCCCGTCAACCGCTGCTTCGATCAGGTCCAGAGCACCGTCGAAATCCCGCGTGTAATACGGATCGGGTACATGATCGGCACCGGTCTGAGGGGCGAAATCCGTCAGCAGGCGAACCGGCGTGCCGTTACCCGGCGGGCGCAGATCTTCGATATCGGCGATGTTTTGGTCATCCATGCCGATGATCAGGTCGAACCGGTTGAAATCCGCGACGGTGAACTGGCGCGCGCGCAGGTCGCCGAGGTCGATGCCTCTGCGGATTGCGGCCTTCTGCATCGGGCCATAGGGCGGATTGCCCTTGTGCCAGCCCATGGTTCCGGCACTGTCGGTTGCATGATGCGGTGCGCGGGCGCGAAAGACGCCTTCGGCCGCGGGAGAGCGGCAGATATTGCCCAGGCAGACAAAGAGGATACGGTGTGTCATGCACCAAGCTGTACCGCGCGGAGGAGAAATGGAAAAGATCGTGATTCTGACCGGGGCCGGTATATCCGCCGAAAGCGGGTTGAGCACCTTTCGCGATGAGGGTGGATTGTGGGCCCAGCACCGCATCGAAGATGTCGCCACACCGGAAGGATTCGCCCGCGACCCCGCACTGGTTCAAGGGTTTTACAATGCGCGGCGGGTTCAGGCCTCCAAAGTTCAACCCAATGCCGCACATGAAGCACTGGCCCGGCTGCAACGGGACTGGCCCGGAGACGTCGTGATCGTAACCCAGAACGTGGACAGCCTGCACGAGGCGGGCGGCGCAAAGGATGTCATCCACATGCACGGAACTTTGGCGGGCGCGCTGTGTTCAGCCTGTGGCCATCGCTGGACTGCCCCGCCCGAAATGGCGGTTGGAGAATCCTGCCCCGCCTGTGCGCGGCCCACGGCCCGGCCCGATGTGGTCTGGTTTGGTGAAATGCCCTATTTCATGGACGAGATTTATGACCACCTGAGCAGCGCGTGGCTTTTTGCCGCCATTGGCACCTCGGGTCAGGTTTATCCGGCAGCAGCGTTCGTGCACGAAGCACAAGCGGCGGGCGCTCGGACGATCGAGATCAATCTGGAACCGTCGCCGGGCGCATCCGGGTTTGATGAAAGAGTTGTCGGCAAAGCGACCCAGACAGTTCCGCGATGGGTCGGGCACCTGCTTGCGCCGCATAGTTAAAGTACAGACAACACTCGCTTAATTCGGTTAGAATGCCCCGAAACGACTGGAGGACAAGACATGACGGATCAGGACCCCCGGACCGGTGAAATTCTGGGTGAAGGCAGCATGGCCGGGCGCGACATGCTGGGAGAGCAGCTTTCCAGCCTGTGGTGGACCTTTCTGCTGCGCGGAGTATTGGCCGGGCTTGTCGGTATTGCAGCGCTGTTCTGGCCGTCTGGCAGCATCGCGTTGCTGCTGCGGCTGGTTGGCGTGCTGCTGATCCTCGATGGTGGCCTGACACTTTTGGGCGTTGGGCGTCGCGGGGTAATGGGCGGCGCTGCAATCGGTGCGCTTCTGATCGGGCTTGTCCTGCTGATCTGGCCGGAAGGCACGGTCAAACTGGCCTTTTTCCTCATGGGCGCATGGGCGCTGATTATCGGGATCGGTTCGCTGGCGGCATCTGGGCAAATGCACGAGAGAGACCCTCAACGCGGCTCCATGCGCGCCTCGGGTTTTGTCGCGCTTGTGGTCGGGCTTGTTTTGATGATCTGGCCGGCGGTCGCGCTTGCAGCACTTGGATGGGGCATCGCCTTTTCGGCACTGGCCATTGCCGCGGTCATGTTCTGGCTGGCGTCCCGATTCCGCCAGGCCGGTGACCGTGTCGGTATGAAAACCATCAACAAATAGCACTGTCCGCAGCCGCATGGAAAACAGGCCGGGCAAAGCCCGGCCTGACGCATGGATGAGGGCCGCAGCGCGGCCGGAAGACAGGCGCTGCCCTAGTTCGAATGTGATCCGTGGCCGCCTTTGTCCTGACGCTCCAGATCCACGGGGATCTCGATCTCGACCTCGCCTGCCTTTTCAAAGATCAGCGTGACCGGCACCATGGCGTCCTGTTCGAACGGGGCCGTCAGCCCCATGAACATCACATGGTCGCCGCCACGTTTCAGCATGTGGGTTTCACCGGCCGGAATGGCAAAGCCTTCTTCGACATGCACCATCTTGGCCACGCCGTTTTCATCGACCTTGTGGGTGTGCAATTCCACGCGCGCTGCCGCGTCCGAGGTTGCACCGATCAGCCGGTCATCGGCGTCGCCCTGATTGTGGATCATCATGAACGCGGCTCCGGCGATGGCGGTCTTGCCCGAGGACCGGGCATAGGCGTCGTCAACCGTGATGGGGCCTTCGGCAAAGGCGGGGATGGCCAGCGACACGGCGGCCAGAGTTGCAAGCAGAGTGGTTTTGAGGGACATCGCGCCTCTCCTGTATAAAGGTTTGAAAAGGGTGGGTTTCAAACGCTGACAGGAGGCGCGCGGGCCGGGGTTGCGGGAACCGGCAGGGCGATCTGGTTGCCCAGATGCCGCAGCGGTGACGGCTGCGCCTGTTCCGGTGCGGCTGGCAGTGCCGGTTCGGCAACTGCAACGGCCCCCAGCAGGGATATCGCGTAGTCCGGGCAATAATGCGGCGGTGCAGTCGGTTGCCCGTTTTCGTCCATATAGACGACGACCGGGCCGGTGCCCGTACACAGCACCATCTGGCCCACGGCATTGTCCATGCCGCGCGACATGGCCAGCCCCTGCCCGGTCAGAACCAGCAGCAGGGACAGCGCATAAGGCAGAAATCTGGTAACAACAGGTCTCATCCTGACCCAGCTATAGGTCAGCAGCGGGAAAAGCTTCAAGCGCCAAAGGGTCGCGCTTGAAGCTGTTTTTCAATAATCCAGTCCGGGTCTTTTCACCCTGTCTGTAGTGAAGCTGGTATGAGACCGGTTCACCCAGCGCTGCATCCGTGTGCAGGTTGCAATCGCCTTGCGGAATACCGCGGCCAGAAACAGGAAAAGATAAAAACTTTTTAACGTCATAATGTGGCCCCCGCCTGATGAATGACAGTGACGTTAGGTCAGATTCGCAATCCTGTATGTGAAGAAGTTCACCAATGGCAAAAAATTAGTTCCAGATTGAGAACAATGGGGGCCGAAAGGGGCTGGCCCAACAGAAAAGGCCCCGCACCGAGAGGGTGCAGGGCCCGAAATTCTGGTAAGTGAAAGACCTTAGGCCGAAGCTTGCGCCTTGGCGATTTCTTTCTTCACTTTCAGAGCGTTTGCCGACAGCTCATCATCCTTGGCTTTAGCCAGGAACGCGTCCAGACCACCGCGGTGGTCAACCGAACGCAGCGCAGCCGCCGAGATGCGCAGCTTGACGCCACGGCCCAGAGTTTCGGACTGCAGGGTAACGTCATTCAGGTTCGGCAGAAAACGACGACGAGTTCTGTTTTTGGCGTGGCTGACATTGTTGCCAGTCATCGGGCCTTTTCCGGTCAGTTCGCAACGGCGCGACATGGTTTCTTCCTTTGTTTCTGGAGGCCGGGCTGGATACCCGCGGCCAAATCACAAGGGGCGCAACCCGAAGTCGCGCCCGAAAACTGGTTGGATGCGTGTAGTGGGAATCGCACGGAGGGTCAAGACGGGCTGCGCGAAATCTTTCATTTTGCCTGCCATGCAGGAATGGCCCGGACGGGCCATGCCGTTGGCAAGAGTATTTGGCAAAAGGTGAAACGTCTATGACGGCCCTTTAGCCGAGCGTGTCCAGAAGCTGACCGGCAGCGACCGCCGGGCTGAGTCGCCCTTGCGAGACTTCGTCGTTCAGGCGCTCCATCTCGGCGCGGGCCTGCGGTGTGTCGAGGCGGGCGAGAAGGGCGTGGCGGACCTCCTGATCGAACCAGTAGCGGGCCTGGGCAGCGCGGTTGGCCTCCCAGATACCGGTGTCGCGGCGCCATTTAGTCAGGGTTTGCATTTCGTCCCAGGCCTGTTCCAGCCCGTGTTCTTCGACGGCGGATACGGTCATCGCCTTGGGGAAGCCTTCGGGGTCCTGTGGGCGTTTGCGCAACAGCCTTAGTGCGCCGGCATAATCCGCGCAGGTGCGGGTGGCGGTGGCTTTCAGGTCGCCATCGGCCTTGTTGACCAGAATGATATCGGCCATTTCCATGATGCCGCGTTTGACGCCCTGCAACTCGTCACCGCCCGCCGGGGCCAGCAGCAGCAGAAACAGGTCAGACAGTTCGGACACCACCGTTTCCGACTGCCCCACGCCCACGGTTTCGATCAGCACCACGTCATAGCCTGCGGCCTCGCACAGGGCGATGGCCTCGCGGGTGCGGCGGGCGACCCCGCCAAGGTGGCTCTGGCTGGGAGAGGGTCGGATGAAGGCGTTCTGTTCGCGGCTCAGGCGTTCCATCCGGGTCTTGTCGCCCAGGATCGAGCCGCCCGAGCGGGCCGAGCTGGGGTCGACCGCCAGAACCGCGACGCGCAGCCCCTGCCCGGTCAGCATCATGCCTAAGCTTTCGATGAAGGTGGACTTGCCCACGCCGGGCGTGCCGGACAGGCCGATGCGCAGCGCCTGACGGCCCGAACCGGCAAGCTGTGCCAGAAGGTCGCTGGCCTGTGCCCGGTGATCGGCGCGGTTGCTTTCAACAAGGGTGATCGCACGCGCCAGCGCCCGACGCTCGCCCTTCAGAATTCTGTCGCTCAGGCTGTCTGTCTGCATTCTTGTCCCGATCCTAGAGGCAGGAACAGTTGCCGTGCTTGGAGGGTGTTTGTCCAGACCGGAGGCGGCAGGAAATGCGAAGATCGCGCAGCCTGTGTCATTTCGTGCGGGGCGATTTGCTGATGTGAGCGCGGAAACTGGACGCCACCTGCGGGATCGCGGATAAGGGCCGGATGACCCTACGCCTGCCCATAGACGATGCCATACCCGGCCTGCTGGACACCCTGCGCGCGCAGGGGCGGGCCGTGCTGCAAGCACCGCCCGGTGCGGGCAAGACCACGCGGGTTCCGCTGGCGATGCTGGAGGCGGGTCTGTGCCGCGGCAGGATCGTGATGCTGGAGCCCCGGCGACTGGCTGCACGGGCCGCGGCAGAGCGGATGGCAGAGACACTGGGAGAGCGCGCAGGCCAGAGTGTTGGCTATCGCGTGCGGGGCGACGCGAAAGTGTCAAAAGACACAAGGATCGAGGTGGTGACCGAGGGCATTCTGACCCGGATGCTGCAATCGGACCCTGACCTGCCGGGCATCGGCGCGGTGATCTTTGATGAATTCCACGAACGCTCACTCAACGCGGATCTGGGGTTGGCGCTGTGCCTTGAGGTCACGGGCGCGTTGCGGGACGATCTGATTCTGCTGGCCATGTCGGCCACGCTGGACGCAGACCCGGTGGGGCGCCTGATGGCTGCGCCGCTGGTTACGTCGGAAGGGCGGAGTTATCCCGTCGAGATGCGCTGGCTGGATCGGCCGTTGGGGCCACAGGCGCGGCGGCTGGATGCATTGGTCGATCTGGTCGTTGAGGCCGAGCGCGAGACCCGCTCCACCGGTGGCGGGATCTTGGTGTTTCTGCCCGGTGAGGGTGAAATCCGGCGGGCTGAGGCAGCCTTGACCGGACGCCTGCCCGCCAGTTGCACGGTGCGCCCGCTGTTTGGGGCCATGCCCTTTGCGGCCCAGCGCGCGGCGATTGCCCCGGTTGAGACCGGGCGCAAGGTGGTGCTGGCGACGTCGATTGCCGAAACCTCGCTGACGATCCCCGATATCCGGGTGGTGGTGGATATGGGGCAAGCACGGCGGGCGCGGTTCGATCCGGGCTCGGGCATGTCCCGGCTGGTGACCGAGCGGGTAACACGGGCCGAGGCCACGCAACGCGCAGGTCGTGCGGGCCGTGTGGCCGAGGGGCTGTGTTACCGGCTGTGGTCAAAGGGGGAGGATGGCGCGCTGGCCGCGTACCCGCCTGCCGAGATCGAAGCCGCCGATTTGACCGGGCTGGCGCTGGAGCTGGCGCTGTGGGGCGCGGATGCCGCCGATCTGGCCTTTCTGACCCCGCCACCCGAAGGCGCGATGGTCGAGGCGCGCGCGCTTCTGGCGATGCTGGGCGCGCTGGACAGCAAGGGGCGGATCACCGAACACGGGCGGGCGCTGGCGGCGCTGCCGTTGCATCCCCGGCTGGGGCATATGCTGGTGCGGGCCGGACCGAGTGCCGCGCCTTTGGCCGCCTTGATGGCCGAGCGCGACCCCCTGCGCGGCGCGCCGGTGGATATCGCCTTGCGGCAAGAGGCACTGCGGGATGTGCGCACCTTTCAGCGCAACCGGGTCTGGCAGGTGAACTTGGGGGCCGTGGATCGGATCAACGCCGAGGCCAAGCGGTTGACGAAACAGGCCGGAAGCAAGACGGATGATCTGAGCCCGGCCGCCATGGCCGCCCTCGCCTATCCCGACCGTATCGGACAGCGACGCAAGGGCGATGCGCCGCGTTATGTGCTGTCGGGGGGCAAGGGTGTCGTGCTGGACAGCGGCGATTCGCTGGCCGCCGCGCCTTTTCTGGTTGTCACTGACACCGATGGCAACCCGCGCGAGGCAAAGGTGCGGATGGCCACCCAGATTTCGGAACGCGAGATCCGCGAACTGTTCGCCGATCAGATCGATTGGGTCGAGGTTTGCGCCTGGTCGAAACGCGAACGGCGGGTCGTGTCCCGGCAGCAGGAGCGGTTCGGGGCGATCACACTGGACGACCGCATCTGGAAGGATGTCCCGGACGACGCCTTGGCGCGCGCGATGCTGGACGGGGTGCGCGATCTGGGGTTGCGGCTGGACGGGGCCGCCGCACGGCTGGCCGCGCGGGTAGAACTGGTGCGTGCCGACGGGGTGGACCTGCCCGACTTTTCGGTCGAAGGTCTTATGGCCGAGCTGGACGACTGGCTGTTGCCGATGCTGTCCGGTGTCAAAAGCGCAGAGGACTGGAAACGGTTTGACCCGCTGCCCGCCTTGCGCGCGCGGTTGGACTGGGCCCAGACCCAGGAGCTGCACCGCCGCGCGCCGGGATCGTTTGAAACACCGCTGGGGCGCAAGGTGCCGATCGACTATGGCGCGGCGGTCCCCGAAATCTCGGTTCGGTTGCAGGAGCTGTTCGGCGTGACCCGGCATCCGGTGGTCGGCGGACAGCCCCTGAAGATCACCCTGCTGTCCCCGGCGCAGCGCCCGATCCAGATTACCCGCGATCTGCCGGGGTTCTGGGCCGGGTCTTATGCGGATGTACGCAAGGATATGCGGGCGCAATACCCCAAACACCCCTGGCCCGAAGACCCGACACAGGCCGACCCGACGCTGAGGGCCAAACGCAGGCGGGATTAGACCCATTACTGCGTCGCTTCCGGCAAGCGGCTCGGGCATTCGGGGCTGTTGCGCGAAATCTCACAAATCACAGTAAATTGACCGAAAATCCGGTCATAATCAGAAATAAGCGGACATTTCATTGAAGTCTGGCATTATTGTTGTTACGTCACACAGGTTTCGAAGACAGAAACAGGATTTGAAGAACATCTTATGAGTGCTTGGCTGCGAAATATCTGGGAAGAGGTCGGACGCCCCTTGTTTCTGCGCCCCCAGCGGGTGCAGTTTGCGGCCCTGTGTACACGCAGGCATGAGGATCAGGACGAGGTTCTGCTGATCACCAGCCGCGAAACCGGGCGCTGGATCATCCCGAAAGGCTGGCCTGTCAATGGTCTGGACGGGTTGGAGACGGCCCTGCTGGAGGCATGGGAAGAGGCTGGCGTGCGCGCAGAAGCGGTCGACAAGGAGCCCGTCGGCCAATTCACCTATGACAAGATCTTCAAGGGCGGGTCGGCACAGTCGGTCCTGACCCGTGTCTACCGGGTTTCCGTGCACGAGCTGGCGGATGATTTTCCCGAAGTGGACAAGCGCAAACGTCAGTGGTTTTCACCGGCAGAAGCCGCCAAACGGGTTCAGGAGCCCGAGTTGCAGGCGCTGCTGCGACAGATGTAGCCGTTTCGCAACAATTTGATGGCTGCGCGCTTGCCCCTGAACCGGGAAACCGTTAGCTGCGGGCGATCTGCCAATCTTTGACCAAGCCCATGTCTGACACAAATTCAAAACCGCGCTGGCAGTCGCTTGACAGCGACCTGCAACGCATCTCGCGCGTAGAAATCGCCAATCTTCATGTCGCCCGCCCGCTGCTGGCGCCGGGAATTGCACTGGCGTTCATGGTGCTTGCCGGATTGATGGCAGCGGTGCTGTTCGGTCGGGCCGACGGCACCTATATCGTTGTGGCTGCGGCCGCGTTCGGGGCCTATATGGCGATCAATATCGGCGCCAATGACGTGGCCAACAACATGGGCCCTGCGGTGGGTGCGAACGCGCTGACCATGGGCGGTGCCATCGTGATTGCCGCCGTTGCCGAAAGCGCGGGCGCGTTGCTTGCGGGGGGCGATGTGGTCTCGACCATCTCGAAGGGGATCATCGACCCGGCCTCGGTGCAGAACAGTAACGTGTTCATCTGGGCCATGATGGCGGCGCTGATCTCGTCCGCCATGTGGGTCAATCTGGCGACCTGGATCGGCGCGCCGGTGTCGACAACGCATTCGGTTGTGGGCGGAGTCATGGGCGCGGGGATTGCCGCTGCCGGTCTGAGCGCGGTGAGCTGGGGCACGATGGGCGCGATTGCGGCCAGCTGGGTGATCTCTCCGGTTCTTGGGGGCGTCATTGCGGCGGCATTCCTGGCGCTGATCAAGACCAAGATCCAGTATCAGGACGACAAGATCGCCGCCGCGCGGCGTTGGGTGCCGATCCTTGTGGCGGTGATGGCGGCAGCGTTCGCTACCTACCTGTCGGTCAAGGGTCTGAAGCGGATCGTGAAGATTGATCTGCAGATGGCGCTGCTGATCGGTCTGGGCAGCGGTGTGCTGGTCTGGGCGCTGACGGTTCCCTGGGTGCGTCGCAAGTCCGAGGGACTGGAGAACCGGACCCGGTCGCTGAAAACCCTGTTTGGCCTGCCATTGGTGATATCGGCCGCGTTTCTGAGCTTTGCCCACGGTGCCAATGACGTGGCCAACGCGGTCGGCCCCCTGGCGGCGATTGTCCACGCGGCGGAGTTCGGGGATTTCGCCCAAAAGGTTTCTATCCCGCTATGGGTGATGATCATCGGCGCGTTCGGGATATCATTCGGCCTGTTCCTGTTCGGGCCCAAGCTGATCCGGATGGTCGGCAGCCAGATCACCAAGCTGAACCCGATGCGGGCGTTTTGCGTGGCGTTGTCAGCGGCGATCACGGTCATTGTCGCCAGCTGGCTGGGCTTGCCGGTCAGTTCCACGCATATCGCCGTTGGCGCAATTTTCGGCGTCGGGTTCTATCGTGAGTGGCAGTCGGATCGTAGGCGGAAACAGAACAATGGGCGAAACGCGACAGCCCAGAAGCTGGCCCCCGAAGAATACCGGCGGCGCAAGCTGGTGCGGCGGTCGCATTTCATGACGATCGTTGCGGCTTGGGTCGTGACCGTGCCTGCCGCAGCCGCCATGTCGGCCGTGATTTTCTGGACATTGACCAGATTCGTCTGACGACCGCGATCAGAGCCTGATCTGTTCCGGGGACAGCGGATGATCTGGCGCGTGTTTGATCAGGTCTGACACTTTCGTGCAAAGGGGGGTGGGCACCCCGGTTTCATGCCCCAGCCGAATGATATGGCCCTGAAGGCTGTCGATTTCCGTTTGCCGCTCGGCCATCAGGTCATAGGCCATTGAGGTCCGGGCGGCGGGATCGATGGTGAGCATCCGCGCTGCGATCCGGCTGAACAAGGGTGTCGGCAGCCGCAGGATATGCGGCGTTAGCCACGTCGGAAGCGGCGTTGTCGAGGCCACCGGATGCCCGGCCGCCTTGAGAACCAACAGCGCCTCGGCCATCTGGTCGGCCATGAGGTTGCGCCAGTCACGGCTGAGCAGCTGATCCACAAGCGGCAGGCCCGACAGCGCGTTCAGCGCATTGTTCAAATTGATCACCAGCTTGCCCCATTGCACCGCCTCAATCCGGTCAGTTGCGATAACGGGCAGGTCCGGGCTGCTGAGGGCGTTGGCCAGATCACCGGGGCCGTTCTGGATGATAATTTCGCCCGACGTGGCCCGGTGATAGGTGGCGGGGCCGTTCGGGACCACGTTGAAGGGGACCATAGCCGCGCGCACATCCCGACCGGGCAACGCCTTGCGCAGGGTTGCCGCATTCTCGATCCCGTTTTGCCAGGACAGGACGGGCGCGTCCCGACAGGCGGCGTCCGCGATATGACCGGCCATATCCGCTGTCGCCCCGGATTTGACGGTGACGATAACAAGTTCAGCCTGATCCAGGCAGGCGGGATCGGTGCTGAGTGTCAGGGCTTCAGCCGCAACATGGGCATTGAGGTCATCGTAATCCGTGACCGTCAGCCCATGTTCGCGGATGGGGTCCAGTACACGGGCACGACCCAGCAAGGTCACCGCATGCCCTGAGCGGGCCAGTAAACCGCCGCAGTAGCAGCCGATGCTGCCCGCGCCTGCGATGACAAGTTTCATGATACCCCCTCTGGTATACCAGAAAGGATCACCGCAAACGGACGGTTACACAAGCCCACCCGCCCCTGACGCCGTGCGCGGGCGGGCCAGACGGGGCTTTGTACCCTCAAACTGTTCTGAAATAGCGATAAATTCGCGGTCATCCCCTGTCGGAAGGTGGAATGCGCCATTGACCCAATCGGCGCTTTTCCACTCATGAATCGCCGCTTCGATCTTTTCTTTCGAGGACGAGACGAAGTTCCACCAGATATAGCGATCGTTATTCAGAGTGGCGCCGCCCAGTAGCATCAGCCGCGCGCCCTGCGCCCCTGCCCGGGCCGACAGCCTGTCACCGGGGCGGAACACCATCATGCGGCCTTCGTCGAACGTGTCGCCTGCAATCTCAATCGACCCTTGCGTGACATAGACACCGCGGTCCTCGTGGTCGTCGGGCAGCGGGAAAGACGCACCGGGGGCGAGCTGAACATCCAGATAGAAGGTCTCGGACAGCATCGTCACGGGGCTGGTTTCGCCATAAGCCGTGCCGAGGATCAGCCGTGCGCTGACGCCCTTGTCTTGGATATGGGGCAGCGCGCCTTGCTTGTGGTGTTCGAACTCGGGGGCCATATCCTCCTGCGCTTCGGGCAGGGCAAGCCAGGTCTGAATGCCGAACAGTTTGTGGCCTTTGCCGCGCGTTTCTTCGCTGGTGCGCTCGGAATGGGTCACGCCACGGCCTGCAACCATCCAGTTGACCTCGCCGGGGTAAATCATCTGGTGGGTGCCGAGGCTGTCGCGATGTTCGAATTCGCCCTGATAAAGATAGGTGACGGTTCCCAGACCGATATGCGGGTGCGGTCGCACGTCAATGCCGCCTTCGGTGACGAATTCCGCCGGGCCGACCTGATCAAAGAAGATGAACGGGCCAACCAGTTGACGTTTGACCGAGGGCAGCGCGCGGCGCACCTCGAACCCGCCCAGATCGCGGGCGCGGGGAATGATGAGTGTTTCCAGCGCATTTTTTTCGGAGGCGCATTCGGGGTCATGGGTGGGGTTCCAACTCAATCCTGATCTCCTTTTTTTGGTCCTGCGAGACGGGTTCATGTTCGCCCATACTGAAGGTATTGGGAAAGTGTCCCATGAAAAGTGCATTTCTGCACAGTGATCGTGAAGCCCCTGGAACGATTTGCAGATACTCACAAAGGCGTGGAATAGCGTATTTGGTACGCTCCTTCGCGACTCTCGGAATCATGAACAATCGTGCTATCTTTAGACATCGGGTGTCGCCGGTTCAAGGAAGCCGGTCGAAGATGGGATTCAACCGACAGGAGTGGATGCAATGGCCCGACTCGAAATCAACCGCCGCAAGCTTGTTGCGACCGGGATTGGTACAATTGCAGCCGGTATGGCCGGTTTTATCACACCTGCGCACGCCGCCGGTCTTGCGCCGACACCGTCAATGCGGGGCGGGTCGAACAATTACAGGCCCGGTGCGCCGATCGTGGAGCGCATCGGCGGCGGCGGGTTCTGGATGACCGGCACCGTGCGGCGTGCGGGCGACGGGGCCCCCCTGCCCGGCCAGCGCATCCAGATATGGGCCCACACGACCGAAGGGCATGAACGTGACCAGCGCAGCCATGGGGCGACACTAACCGATGCGAACGGAGAGTTCCGGTTGGAAATGCCTCAGATTGTGCCTGCTTTTGGTCAACCGCACGGGCATCTGGCCTATGACAGCGGTGAATTTGAGACTGTGTTCCTGCGCCCTGTGATGTCGAGCGCGAAGGACAAAACCCTTGCTGCACATTTCGTGCTGCAACCTGTCTGACAGGTGTTAAAGCGCGTCGCGATCTGGGCAGCATTGATCGCCGCACTTCTGGTACCGGTCGTAGCAGCGGCTTTCAGCCCCTATCTGGCGTCGCGAGATCCGATTTATATCGTCGCCGGGTTTGCAGGCATCATCGGGATGTGTCTTCTTCTTCTGCAACCTTTGCTGGCCGGGCGCTGGCTGCTCGGACTTTCTCCGGTCAACAGCCGCCATTGGCACAGGCGGTGTGGCTTGGCCCTTGTTGCAAGCATTATGATCCATGTGACCGGCTTGTGGATCACAAGCCCACCTGATGTGGTGGACGCATTGCTTTTCGTGTCTGCAACACCTTTTTCGACATGGGGGGTCATCGCCATGTGGGCGGGTTTTGCGGCGGCGGCAATGGGGATATTTCGGCAGCGACTAAACTTGCGGTTTCGAGTCTGGCGCTTGGGTCATGCAGGACTGGCCATGGCAACCATTTTGGGTAGCGTCATTCACGCACTGCTGATCGAAGGTACGATGGAGACAATGACCAAGGTCGCTCTGTGCGCGCTGGTGGTATTGGTGAGCGTGGGAACACTCGCCAGGTTGCGGATTTGGGAGGTGCAACGGCGTTAAACCCCCGAGGCACGCTACCGGGTCCGCGTCAACCTGAGAGGCGCTTTGCATAGGTGGCGCGGGTCATCTCGACATCCTGCACGGTGATGCTGCCGACCTCGGGCATGGTCTGGGCCAGAACGTCCAGAATGATGGCGTTAAGCTCGGCCCGCGTGGCCTCATCCCGGCCACGCATCAACAGCAGCGTGGCATGCACGAAGGTCTGCGGTTGCGTTCCGATGTAGGAATAGGCAATCGGTGTGGCACGGATCTTGAGCGCTGAGGCGTCGATTTCATCATGTTTTGCGAGAACGGTATGCAGCCGCTCGCAAATCAGCTGGAAATCATGGGTGTCGTCCAGCGATTTGGAGAATTCCAAGGTAACGTGAGGCATTGAATGCTCCGGGGGTCATGAGAGAGCCTGATGGCCCTCTCGAAACTGCATGATGATCCTAAACGCCCAGACACCAGCGCATTACGGCCTTTTGTGCGTGCAGGCGGTTTTCGGCCTCGTCGAAGATGACCGAGTTCGGGCCGTCCATGACCTCGGAGGTTGCTTCTTCCTCACGATGCGCGGGCAGGCAGTGCATGAACAGCGCGTCGGGTTTGGCATGTGACATGAGTTCCGCGTTGACCTGATAGGGGCGCAGCATGTTGTGGCGGCGTTCCTTGGCGGATTGGCTGTCATGCATCGAAACCCAGGTGTCGGCAACCACCAGATCGGCGCCCTCGACCGCTTTGTGCGGGTCCCGTTCGATGACGACTCTGGACCCCTTCTGGCGGGCAAACCCCATGAATTCTTCTTCGGGGTCAAGCTGGGCCGGGCCGGAGAAGGTCAGATCGAAGCCGAACTGACCGGCGGCGTGCAGGAAGGAGGCGCAGACATTGTTGCCATCGCCGGTCCAGACCACTTTCTTGCCCGCAATGGGGCCGCGGTGTTCCTCGAACGTCAAAACATCGGCCATGATCTGGCAGGGATGGGTGCGGTCGGTCAGGCCGTTGATGACGGGCACGTCGGAATATTCGGCCATCTCGGTCAGGATGGTTTCATCGAAGGTGCGGATCATGATCATGTCGACATAGCGCGACAGCACACGGGCGGTATCGGCAATGGTTTCGCCGTGACCCAGCTGCATGTCCTTGCCCGACAGCACCATGGTCTGGCCACCCATCTGGCGCACTCCCACGTCAAAGGACACACGCGTCCGGGTCGAGGGCTTTTCGAAGATCAGCGCGACCATACGGTCTTTCAGCGGCTGTTCGTCGTCAGGGGCGGCCTTGGGACGGCCCAGACGCGCCTGTTTCATCGCGCCCGCCTGATCGATCATGGACCGCAGCGCGGTGGCATCGGTTTTGTGGATGTCGAGAAAATGGTTCATATCGCTTCGCTTTTGGCTGGTCGGGCGGTGGGGGCCAGCCCCCACACCCCCGGAGTATTTGGGAAAAGATGAAGCTCAGGCAGTTGCGAGCTGGGTTTCGATCTGATTGGCGGCCTTTTCGAGGCGGATCACGGCCTGGGCGATGTCATCCTCGGTCAGGGTCAGGGGGGGCAGCAGGCGGATGACGTTGTCGGCGGCGGGGACGGTGATGACCAGATTGTCATAGCCCGCATTGACCACATCTATATTTGGCGCCTTGCATTTCAGGCCGAGCATCAGGCCCGATCCGCGCACCTCTTCGAAGACCTCGGGGTGATCGGCGACCAGGCCTTCGAGTTTCTGGCGCAACAGGCCAGCCTTGCGGTTGACACCTTCGAGAAAGGCGGGTGTGGCGACCTGATCGATCACCGCACAGCCCACGGCGCAGCCCAGCGGGTTGCCGCCATAGGTGGAGCCATGCGTGCCTGCGGTCATACCGGACGCCGCATCTTCGGTTGCCAGCACAGCGCCGAGGGGGAAACCACCGCCGATGCCTTTGGCGACCATCATGATATCCGGGGTGATCCCGGCCCATTCATGGGCGAAGAGCCTGCCGGTCCGACCGACGCCGCATTGCACCTCGTCCAGGATCAGCAGCAGACCGTGTTCGTCGCAAATGGCACGCAGGGCCTTGAGTTCGGCATCGGGTACGGGGCGGATGCCACCCTCGCCCTGAATCGGTTCGATCAGGATGGCTGCGGTATTTTCCGTGATGGCGTCGGTGACACCGTCGAGATCGCCAAAGGTGACGTGGACAAAGCCCGGCAAAAGCGGGCCAAAGCCTTTGGTCATCTTCTCGGAGCCGGCCGCTGCGATGCCCGCCGACGACCGGCCATGGAAGGAACCATCGAAGGTGATGATCTCAACCCGTTCGGGCTGGTCTTTGTCATAGAAATACTTGCGGGCCATTTTCACGGCCAGTTCACAGGCTTCGGTACCGGAATTCGTAAAGAATACCGTATCCGCAAAGGTGTGTTCGACCAGCTTATCTGCCAGTGCCTGCTGTTGCGGGATGTTGTAGAGGTTCGAGACATGCCACAGCGCATGGGCCTGTTCCGTCAGTGCGGCCACCAGCGCCGGATGGGCGTGGCCCAGCGCGTTCACCGCGATCCCTGCGCCGAGGTCCAGAAAACGTCGGCCATCCGCCTCGGTCAGCCAGGCGCCTTCGCCCTTTACAAATGACAGGGGCGCGCGGTTATAGGTCGGCAGAACGGACGGGATCATGGGATCATCCTTTTCGGGTCGTTTGAGCCTCGTGAGTGATACACGAAGGCCCGGTTCGTCAACAGATTTGGTGAGATTTGTGCCAATTTGGCAGGCACATGGGATCAAACAGGCCGATTACGCAGAGAGGCGTCGGCGTCGGAGCAGCTGGATATGTGCGCGTTTGATCATGGCCGCTCTATAGACGTGAAAAGACAGCCTGAAAACCCTATTATTGCCGCAGGGTCAAAATTGCCGCCGGATCATCCCGCCGAGCGCCAGCGGTCGAGCTTGCCCATACCGCGGGTGAAAGCCCAAGCAAGGATGCGGGGCATGCCTTTTGCGACGAGGGCATCGACGCAATGAGACTGAAACTCTTCCAGCGAAGCGTCGGAGTGGCGGAACGCACCGTTTTCGTAACACAGCGAGCAGTAACGCGTGCTGCGCCCGCCGTCAGCTTGGGACCCGCCGCCCTGAGGATCTTTTGACAGCGGCATGCCGCAACTTTGGCATTTGGGACCCATGATGCTTGTCCTTGCAGAGAATGACTGTCTGACATAGGATCAAAACCATGGAGTTGAGTCAACGGTTTTGAAACATGCGGATCGGGGAACTTGCGCGGCGCAGCGGGCTGAGCCGCGACACGCTGAGGTTTTATGAACGGCAGGGGTTGATCCGGTCAGGCCCGGGTCCGGACAACACCAACAGCTACCGCGACTATCCCGAAGACGCGCTGATCACGCTGGAGCAAGTTGCCGATGCACAGGCGGCAGGCATCAGCATTGCAGAACTGGTCATGTTGCTGGGGCAGTTGGAAGCCGCCGATCCCGACAGCTTTGACGGCGAGGCGTTTTTGCAGGACCGGATTGACGAGGTCGAAGCACGGATTGTGCGTGCGGAGCGGTTTCTGGACAGCCTCAAACAAGCCAAGGCGGCGCTGGCGGCCGCTCCGGTTTTGCGCTGAGCGCTGAATTGCGTCTTGCCAAGGCCCCCGTTTTTGCGCACCGCTTTCGCCCATGTTCACCCCGAAGGCGCAAAATCCTGCTTTGGCCGCAGGGCTGATTTTTGTCGCGACCGCCTTTATCGCGGCGACGACGCTGTTGGCCAAGGCCTTGGGGACGGATACACTCGGGCCTCCCTTGCACGCGATGCAGATCAGTCACGGACGGTTTCTGTTTGCTCTGCTTGCCATCCTGTCGGCAGTCGCAGTGTTTCGTCCCCGGCTAGGGCGGCCCCATTGGGGGCTGCATGTCGGGCGAACCAGCTTTGGCTGGGCCGGAGTGACGTTGATGTTCGCGTCCGTTGCGTTCATTCCGATGGCGGATGCGACGGCGATCTCCTTTCTGAACCCGGTCTTTGGCATGGTCCTGGCCATTCCGCTATTGGGGGAACGCGTCGGCCCGTGGCGCTGGCTGGCGGCGGCCGTGGCCCTTGTGGGTGCGGTAATCCTGCTGCGCCCGACACCTGCAAGTTTTCAGCCCGCCGCCCTTCTGGCGCTGGCTGCGGCGGCGTTTATCGGGATGGAGCTGATCTTTATCAAGAAACTGTCGGGGCGCGAGGCCCCGATCCAGATTCTGCTGATCAACAACACGATGGGGCTGGTGATCGCCACGGTCGCGGTCAGCTTTGTGTTTCACATGCCTACGCCACAGCAATGGGTTGCGCTGGTGGGGATCGGCCTGCTGATGGCCTGCGCGCAGGTTTGTTTCATCAACGGCATGGCACGTGCGGACGCGTCATTCGTGGCCCCGATCAGCTATGCCACACTGATTTTTGCCGCGCTGTACGATTTTGCGGTGTTTGATGTGATCCCTGACCGGATCAGCCTGATTGGTGCGATCACGATTCTGACCGGAGGGCTGATCCTGGTCTGGCGCGAGGCCGTAAACCGCCGGACCTGACAGAAAAAACCGCCCCTGCGGTTCAGGGGCGACCTTTGTGTCGCAAATCCCCATGAACGGCAGCTCGGCCGGCGCATTCTGGGCTGAGTTGATTTGCGAGTTTGTTATGCATGAACGCCGAATACCTGAATGGGTACGCCACGCGCCTGCCCCATCGGTGCGCGATTTCGGGATTCTGGCCGGAATCGAAGCCGTGGTGCGCGGTATTCTGATTTCGGTCTTTCCGCTGGCGATGTACCGGGCGCTGGGCGATGCCTCGTCCGTGTCATTCCTGTATTTCCTGATTGGCATCCTGTCCCTGCTGGTCGGGTTGATGGTGCCGCTCCTGATCCGTTTTGTACCGCGCAGATGGGCCTATTCCACCGGTTGCGTCATGTTCATCTGCGGTGCATCGCTGGCGATCGTGGGCAGCCCCGAGGCCGTGGTCGGCGCATTGGCCCTGAATACCATGGCCGCGGTTGTCACTTTCATCTGCTTCAACACCTATGTGCTGGATTACATCAGCAAGATCGAACTTGGCCGGTGCGAGACCAGCCGCATGTTCTACAGCGCTTTGGGATGGACGGGCGGCCCAATGGCCGGTGTTCTGCTGATGGAGCTTTGGCGCCCTGCCCCGTTTGTCATCAGTGCCGGAGCGGCGCTGGTCATGCTGGCGCAGTTCTGGCGCATGCGTCTGGGCAATGGCAAGCTGATCACCAAGGCTCGTGGTCCGGCCAACAACCCGTTGGCCTTTCTTCCCCGGTTCTTTGTACAACCCCGACTGGTTGCCGGATATCTGTTTGCAATGATCCGGTCCTGCGGGTGGTGGATATATGTGGTCTACATGCCCATTTTCGCCATCCAAAACGGGCTGGGAGAACAACTGGGCGGCATCCTTCTGTCATGCACTAACGCCATGCTGCTGGCCGCCCCGTTGATCCTGCGCTGGGTCCAGACGCGGTCGCTCAGGTCGGCTGTTCGCATCGGGTTTGCAGCCGCGGGAGGCTGCTTTTTCGCAGCCGGTCTGGTGGCGGGATGGCCGGTCGCCTCGGTCGCTGCACTGGTTCTGGGGTCTGTCTGGCTGATCGTTCTGGATATCTGCGCCGGATTGCCCTTCCTCATGGCCGTTAAACCGTCTGAGCGAACCGAGATGTCGGCGATTTATTCCAGTTACCGCGATGTCTCGGGCATTCTGACGCCCGGTGTTGCAGCTCTGGTCCTGCTGGCGGCACCGGTGGCCGGTGTGTTTGCGGCAGGCGGGATTGCCTTGTTCGGGGCATGGGCTGTCTCGGCCCGCTTGCATCCGCGGTTGGGTGAACCCAAGCCTGCCCTGCCGCCCGGTACGCTGGCAGAGACCGGTTAAGCCTTAAGCCGATAACCGGTGCGCAGCATCTGCCAGGTGATCAGCCCGATGGCCAGCGTGGCAAAACCACAAACTGCCATGCCCAACCACGGTGAGCTGTCGGACACACCGATCATGCCGTAACGCAGCCCATCGATCAGGTAGAAGACCGGGTTCAGATGGGTCAGACGGTTCAGGACAGGAGGCAGCGCCTCGACCGAGTAGAAGGTGCCCGACAGGAAAGCCAGAGGTGTGACGATGAAGTTGGTGATCGCGGCCATCTGATCGAACTTGTTTGCAAAGATCCCGGCAAACAGGCCCAGCGCGCCCATGAAGGCGCCCCCCAGAACAACAAAGATCAGTGCAATCAACGGGTGCTGGGGCGCGATGGACAGCAAAACCAGCAACGCAACCGATATCACCAGCGCGATCATCAGGCCACGGGCGATGCCACCGGCGAGATACCCCAGCAGGATCTCGAGCGGGGACAGCGGCGGCATCAGCGTGTCGACGATATTGCCCTGCACCTTGGCAATCACCATCGAAGAAGAGGTATTGGCAAAGGCGTTCTGGATCACCGTCATCATCAGGATTCCCGGTGCCAGAAAGACCACAAACGGCACGCCCATGACGTCAGGGCGGCTGGGCCCGATGGCGATGGTGAAGATCAGCAGGAACAGGCCAGCCGTGACCAGAGGCGCCAGAACGGTCTGAGTCCAGACCGAAAGAAAGCGCCGGGTTTCGCGCTGCGCCAGCGTGTAAAGCCCCATCCAGTTGACCGCCCCAAAGCTGCGTGCGGTCTGTTCTGCGGGATTCTGCATGCTTTGCCCTCAACCTGATTCGAAGACAGCTTGTAACTCGGGCTGCAGTGTTTAGAATAGGGGGCTGAGACGAATTCCCAAGGCGGCCCGAATCCGGGGCCGCTTTCCGCTTTTGAAAGGCTGACGATGTCCTGGACAGACGAGCGCGTAGAACTGCTGAAGAAGATGTGGGGCGAAGGCCAGTCGGCCAGCCAGATCGCCAAGGAACTGGGCGGCGTGACCCGTAACGCGGTGATTGGCAAGGTCCACCGCCTGGGCCTGTCCAACCGGACAGCAGGCGCAGCCCCGGCCAAGTCCGAACCGAAAGAGAAACCGGCGCCCGCGCCCAAGGCCGAAGCCAAGCCCAGACCCATGCCAAAGACAGAACCGGCGCGCCCGGCTGCTGCTGCCGAGGCGAAACCCGCCGTTCCGGCCCGCCGCCAGATCATCCCCGCCGGTCAGCCGCTGCCGCCACAGCCCTCGGCCAACGAGATCAGCCCCGAGGCGCTGGCCAAGGTCAACGAGATCGAGAAGAAAGCCAAGAAGCTGACGCTGATGGAACTGACCGAGAAGACCTGCAAGTGGCCCGTGGGCGACCCCGCGACCGAGGATTTCTGGTTCTGCGGCCTGCCGGTTGAGGCTGGCAAACCCTATTGCGAGGCGCATGTGGGCGTGGCCTTCCAACCCATGAGCTCGCGCCGCGACCGGCGGCGGTAATTGCGAACACCAGAACCTAAATCATGTCTATAGAACGTGAAAAGGGCGCAGGCGTTTCGCCACGCCTCTTGCCGGAAGCGTTGCATAGTCAAGACCGACGCAAGACGTAACGAGCTCTTACAAAGAAAACACCCTCGCTGAATGCTGCGAGGGTGTTTTAGTTCGGAGCGTCAACTTTGCGGACGAAGCTGCCTTTGACTTTCCAAATGATTATAGCGTTAACTCGTCGCCAATCGTCTGCCAAACTGCGGCGACCACCCTGCTGCGGTTTCTAGGCGCCACGTCAAATTGAGAAGTTACTGAGAGCCGATCCAAATGACCAAACATGTTTATGGATGCGCTTGTTGTAGCGCGGATTTCGGAAAGCTGTTTCGCTCGAATGTTGCTGTCGGCGACCTCAGGGAGAAGGCAGCATCGGGCGACGGCTGGTCCTGCAATTGGGGCTTTGATCTGGGCAGCCTCGGGCGGCGCGACTTCTTGAAAGGCGGTACGGCAGCGGCAGGCCTCGCGGCGATTGTGCCCGCACAGGTTCAAGCACAATCCAACACGACGATCGTCTTCACTGGAGGCACTATCCTGACCGTGGACGATAACTTCTCCGAGGCCGAAGCGATCGCCATCCGCGGCAACCGTATTCTGTCTGTCGGAACCGATGGCGAAGTCCGGGCCGTCGCCGGTGCAGATGCGCTTGTCGTCGATCTGGCCGGCAAGACCGTATTGCCCGGTTTTGTCGATCCGCACACCCATGTGATTGCCGGGTCCGTCGTTGACGCCGTGATGGAATATGTCGGGATGGCGCGGTTCGCCACGGTGGCTGAGGTTCTGGACCATATTGGCCAGCGGGTCGCCGAAACGCCCGCCGGGGAATGGCTCGTCTTTCGGAATTTCGATCCCGCGGTGCAGGAAGGTCTGGATGAACTGACCTTCGCCGACCTCGACCCGATCTCGACGGATCATCCGATCTTCGTCTTCAATGCCTCCGGGCACCTCGCGTATGCAAACTCGACAGCCTTCGAAGTTGCTGGAGTACCTGCAGACGTTGATAACCCGCCGGGTGCCGAGTTCGTCCGCGATGCCAACGGCAAACTGACCGGCGTCATGAAAAACAACGTATCCTTTCTACAAGTCCTCAGTGCGTACCCGGCGCTTGCCACGACGGACCCGGTAGACGCTGTCGTCGGCCTGCTGTCAAAGTGGAGCCAACATGGTCTCACAACAGTCAGTGAATTGAGTCTGGGTGGCCTTTCGCAGTCGCCTGTGGATACGCAGGTGCTCCTTGGCGCCGCCGCCTCTGGGCGGCTTCCGGCGCGCATCCGGGCTTATCCGTTCTATACCATCGGCGTAGAGGCGTGGGACGCAGCTGGTGTGGTCTCCGGCACCGGAAACGCCATCGCGCGCGTTGCGGGCTACAAGCTGGTGGCTGACGGCTCGAACCAAGGATATACTGGGCTTCAGCGAGAGCCCTACCTGAATTCCAACAGTCGTGGACTGGCTTACACTGCCCGTGAAGACCTGATCGACCTTGCCGTGGACAGAGCGACCAAGGGCTGGCAGCTCGCGATTCATGGCAACGGCGATGCTGCAATCGACAACGTGCTCGACGCCTGTGAGGCCGTCCGCGACGCGGGTGTCGACATGTCACGGGTTCGGGCGCGGATCGAGCATTGCTCGATCCTGCACGATGAACAGATTGCGCGTATGAAAGACCTTGGGGTTTCGGCCAGCTTTCTGATCGGGCACGTGCACTACTGGGGTGTTGCAATGCGCGATAAGGTCTTTGGTGAGGAAAAGGCGCAATTGCTCGACCGATGCAAGAGTGCCGAGGACGCTGGTGTTGGCTTTTCCTTGCATTCGGACTTCATGGTGACGGACCCTGTGCCGCTGCACATGATCGAGATGGCGGTCACTCGGAAAACATGGAAGGAGCCAGATTATGTTCTGGCCCCTCAGGAACGCATCTCAGTTGAATCGGCCATCCGGGCGGTCACATCCGAGGCTGCGTGGCAATTGTTCTCCGACCATGAGATCGGCAGTTTGGAGCCGGGCAAATTCGCCGACTTGGTGATCCTCGACAATGACCCTCGCGCTGTCGACCCGGACAGCCTTAAAGACATCAAAGTGGCCGAGACGTGGATGGACGGGCGGCAAGTCTACAAGGCCTAGGTTACATTGTAATTTGGGTCCTGCTTTGGGCTCGAACCTGACATTGAAGTGCCGGTGATCTTGGTGCCACTGGCACATGGTAGCCTTTCACTGCGCGGGATGTGTCGGCAGGTTCGGCATCGCCACCCAGCCCGGCAATTCATCCGGCGCGACCGAGACATGCAGGCGTTCCGACTGGTCCCGCCCGACCTTGCGGTGTTTGCGCAGCAGAAAGATCTTGCCCCAGCCGCGCCAGGTTCCAACCGATTGCGCATGGGCATCCGTCGGGAAACGGGTGCGCCAGCCTTCGGGCATCGGCAGCCCGTGCATCTCGGCCTTGTCCAGCATCCAGATCAACGAGATATTGCTGAGCGGCCGGGCCTCTTCATAACCGTTCAGCTGGCCGCCGATATCGCCGTGGGTGCCACGGAACCAGACCTGTTCCACATGGCCCTTGAACTCGGGCTTGCATCGCCACAGAACCGGCTCGAACACCTCGCGCGTTTCGTCGAGGGCCAGCGCGTGATAGCCATGGAGCGTTGCCGGGCCCAGCTGGTGGTTGTGAAAGGCATGGCGATCCTCGGCCCAGCGCCACAGCAGCGGCAGACGCAGGCCCAGCGCCTTGACCGTGTCCCAGACACCGACCATCTCGATCTTGACGTTGTCATGGCAGAACTTGCGGCGGAAATCGCGTGCGGCGGTGCCGCTGACATTGCATTCATAGTGGCGGTAGGCTTGCAGGATGTTCCGCTCGGTCGCGTGTTCGGCCTTGAGCAGGCCGATCATATCGATCACCCCAGCCAGGCTGCGCACGCCGTAGGCGCCACGGGAATAACCGATGAAATAAATGCGGTCACCGGGTTTGTAGCGGGACGCCAGATAGCCATAAGCGCGGCGGATCTGGCGGTTGATGCCCCGGCCCATCATCACGTCCATGGTGGATTTCCAGCTTTCCCACTGCACGCCCGACTCGTAGAACACCGACACCTTGCTGCCCATTTCGCAGCACAGGCGATAGGTCTGACCGGCATGGGTCTCGAACCCCGGTTCGAGGGTGGACATGGTGCCATCTAAAATAATGACGTGGCTGATCGGCTCGCGGTGCCGCGTTTCGGCGGAGTGCTCGGACCGTAAGGGCCGCCCGAGCCATCCCAGAACCTTCCTACTCAGCCGCGACAGTTTCATGCGTCAGCAATTCCCAAACTTTATGAGGTGTGAAAGGCATATCCGCCTGCCGCACCCCGTGATCCCAGAGCGCATCCTGAACCGCGTTCGCCACAGCGGCCAAAGCGCCCACCGTGCCGGCCTCGCCGCATCCTTTCATCCCCATCGGGTTGGAAGTTGACGGCACCGGCGCCGAGGTAAACTTTATCATGGGTACGTCCACAGCGCGGGGCAAGGCGTAATCCATAAACGATGCCGTGAGCAGCTGTCCGTGATCATCATGCACCACATGTTCCGACAGCGCCTGCCCGATGCCCTGAACCACCCCGCCATGCACCTGCCCTTCGGCCAGCATCGGGTTGATAAGATTTCCGAAATCATCAACCACGGTGTAGCGGTCCACACGGGTTTCGCCGGTGAAGGAATCGATCACAACCTCGGCAACATGCGCGCCGTTAGGATAGCTGCGGGCATCCAGTTGCGCGCGGGACTCATGCGTCAGCAAGTCCAATCGCCCGTCAGCGCGGGCCATGGCCGCGGCTTCGGTCAGGGTCGGCGTCAGGTTCGAGCCCGGCGCGCGGAATGTTTCATGGTCAAATCGCACATCACTGTCCTCGACCCCCATCTTATCGGCCAGATAAGGCGTGAATGCGGCGATCATTTTGTCAATGGTGGCGAGGGTCGCGGTACTTTGCACCGTCACCGAGCGCGAGCCGCCCGTTCCGCCGCCATGGCCAAGCCGGTCGGTATCCCCCTGAATGACGGTGATCCTGTCCATCGGAACGCCGGTCTGATCGGACAGGAACTGGGCATAAACCGTCTCGTGCCCCTGCCCGTTCGATTGTGTGCCGACATAAAGGTTCACAGTGCCATCCTCGCAAAACTCGACCTTCGAGTTCTCGGAAGGGTCGCCCAAAATACTTTCGATATAGTAACAAAGACCCTGCCCCCGGATCAGACCGCGTTCGGCATCGGCGGCCTTGCGGGCCTCGAACCCGCTGGTCTGGCTGGCCGCACGGCGCAGGACCATGTCGAAATCGCCGACATCATAGGTTTCACCCGTGGCAGAGGTGTAGGGGAAATCGCCGGGCCTGATGAAGTTTTTGCGCCGCAACTCCCACGGGTCAACGCCCAGTTCGCGTGCGGCGCGGTCCATCACGCGTTCCAGCACATAGATCGCCTCGGGGCGTCCGGCGCCGCGATAGGCGTCAACCTGTGTTGTCGTGGTATAGAACCCCTCGACCCGGAGATAGGTGGTCTGAACGTCATAGACCCCCATCAGCACCTTGCTGAACAGGCTTGTCTGGATCGCCTGCGCGAAATGGCTGTTATAGGCACCCAGGTTGACTTTGCTGTGGACGCGGTAGGCGGTGATCCGGTGGTCTGCATCAAAGGCCAGCTCGGCCAGCGAGGTCAGATCGCGGCCGTGGTGATCGGACAGCATTGCCTCGGACCGGTCGGACATCCAGTGCACAGGCTGGCACAGTTTCATCGCAGCCACGGCCACGCAGAAATATTCGGGATATGGCATCACCTTCATGCCGAACCCGCCCCCCACATCCGGGGTGGTGACACGGATCGCATCCGCATCGAGTTTCAGCTTTTGCGCCAGTTGTGCCTTCATCGCCCAGACACCCTGCCCGCCATAGGAAAAGTGCAGACGCCCGCCGGACCAGTCGGCCTGACAGCCCCGCGGCTCGAGCGAGCTGATGATGACGCGGTTGTCGTGCACGTTCAGCGACACGGTATGGGCGGCGGCCTGAAAGGCGGCCTTGGTCGCGGCCTCATCCCCCAGACCCCAATCAAACGCGCGATTGTCGGGCGCTTGCGGGTGCAGGGCCTCACCCCCCGCGTTCACGTCCAGCTTGGCGGGGCGTTCCCGGATGTCCATCCAGATCAGTTCGACCGCGTCCTGCGCCTGTACCAGCGTATCCGCGATGACAACGGCCACGGGTTCGCCCACAAAGCGCACACGGTCCTTGGCCAGCATATGCCGATCCGGCGCGGCAGAGCCGGTCCCGTCGCGGTTGGTCAAGGTTGCTGCATTCATCACCGTGTCGATGCCCGAGGCGGCAAGATCGTCCAGTGTCATGACCAGCCGCACCCCGTCAGCATCCCGCGCGGCCTCAAGATCCAGCGCTGTAATATCGCCATGGGCTACAGGGCTGCGGAAAAAAGCGGCAAACAGCGCATTGTCGGGCACGGCATCGTCCATATAGCGCCCCTGCCCGGTCAGGAACCGCTGATCCTCGGTCCGTTTGACGGGCTGGCTTTTGCCGAATTTTTCCATGGGATGCTCCTATCGCTGCCTTGATGGCGACACTAGTCCTGCGCCCGCTTATGTCCAGCGCCTTGCTTGAAAGCGCGTGGCGACACCGATGTCGTAAACAGGATTGCGGGGGCCGCAGAGGGATTCGTAGGCTGTTTGAAGATACAGCCTGCCGGAGGTTCCCCATGCCCGAACCCAACTCCCTGTCACAGGGCCGCCTGGACGCCCCATCGGTCGACGCGTATTGGCAAGACGGGTTTGCCTTTCCCATCACTGTCTTTTCGCCGGATGAGACCGCACAGTTCCGGGCCGAGCTGGAGCAGATCGAGAAGACCTGGCGCGTGGCTGACCTTCCGCTGCCGCTGAACATGTACAAACGCCTGAACGCCCATGTGGTGATGCCGCTGGTCGCCCGTATCGCACTGGATCCCAGGGTTCTGGACGTCGTCGAAGGAATACTGGGGCCGGATTTGCTGCTGTGGTCTGCGGAACTGTTCATCAAAGAGCCACGCACGACCCAGGTGGTGGGAATGCATCAGGACCTGACCTATTGGGGGATGGGCGAAACACCGGATCAGGTGACCGCGTGGATCGCATTGTCGCCTGCCACGGTTGCAAGCGGCTGCATGGACTTTGTCAGGGGTAGCCACAAAAACCCGATCCTGCCCCATAACGACACGTTTTCAGACAACAACCTGCTGTCGCGCGGGCAGGAGGTGGCTGTCGATGTGGCAGACGAGGACAGGACACATATCGAATTGCAGCCGGGTCAGATGTCGTTGCACCATGGCCTCACAATCCATGGCTCGGGGCCCAATATGTCGGACGATCGGCGGATCGGGCTGGCGATCCGGTATCTGAACCCGAACGCGCAGCAAAAAGTGGCGGATCGCGATTACGCGGTCTTGGCGCGGGGCGAAGACCGGGTGGGCAATTTCATCCTCATCAAACCACCGACCGAGTTGTTTTCGCCGCCAGCCTTGGTGCTTCATGCCCGCATCCGGGAGGATCAGGCCAAGGCGATGACACAAGGCGCGGCACAAAGCACGCACCTGTACGGAAACGAGGCGACCGGCACGGGGTGACTTCGGCAATCGTCGCCGCACAGGGCCTTCCCCTTCCCGTCTCCATTCGCTATTGCAGGCGCTGACCCGAATTTGTTGACGCAGGACGCATCCCATGGCGATGGAAAAGACATTCAACGCGGCCGAGGCCGAGGCCCGTATCTATGAGGCCTGGGAACAGGCCGGAGCCTTCAAGGCAGGCGCGAACCGTTCGCGCGAGGAAAGCTTTACCATCATGATCCCGCCGCCCAACGTGACGGGTGCGCTGCATGTGGGTCACGCGTTCAACAACACGTTGCAGGATATCCTGATCCGCTGGCACCGGATGCGTGGTTTTGACACGCTATGGCAGCCCGGTCAGGACCACGCGGGCATTGCCACGCAAATGCAAGTGGAAAAGATGCTGGCGGCGCAGGGCAACGAAGGTCGGCGCGAGTTGGGACGCGAGAAATTCCTTGCGAAAGTCTGGGAGTGGAAGGGCGAATACGGCGGCACGATCATTGAACAACTCAAGCGCCTGGGCGCCAGCTGCGACTGGTCGCGCAATGCCTTTACCATGGCGGGCGCGCCAGGTGACCCGCGCACCGGGCACGAGAACAGCCCGAATTTCCATGATGCCGTTATCAAGGTCTTCGTCGACATGTACGAGAAGGGCCTGATCTATCGCGGCAAGCGACTGGTCAACTGGGACCCACATTTCGAGACGGCGATTTCGGACCTTGAGGTCGAGAATATTGAAACGCCGGGCCACATGTGGCACTTCAAGTACCCTTTGGCGGGCGGCGAGACATATGAGTATTTGGAAAAAGATGAAGATGGGAATGTAATCCTTCGCGAAGAGCGGGATTATATCTCGATCGCGACGACCCGCCCTGAAACCATGCTGGGCGACGGTGCCGTGGCCGTCCATCCGTCAGATGAGCGGTACGCGCCGATCGTCGGCAAACTGTGCGAAATTCCGGTTGGCCCGAAAGAGCATCGCCGCCAGATCCCGATCATCACCGATGAGTATCCCGATCCCGATTTCGGCTCGGGCGCGGTGAAGATCACCGGTGCGCATGACTTCAACGACAATATGGTGGCCAGGCGCTGCGGCATTCCGATGTACCGCCTGATGGACACCAAAGGCGCGATGCGGGCTGATGGCGCGCCTTACGCCGAAGAGGCGGGCAAGGCGCAGGAATACGCGCGCGGCAAAGCGTTCTCTGAGAATGAGATCGACGCGATCAACCTGATCCCGGATCACCTGCGCGGACTGGACCGGTTCGAGGCGCGTGCCAAGGTGGTCGAAGAGATCACCCGCGAAGGTCTGGCTGTCATGTGTCCAGCGGACGATCCGCGTCTGGGATCGAGCCGGGCTGAAGCCCGGCCTACAGAGGACGATGACGGTGGGCAAGACTTCAGCCCGGCACTTGTCCCACTGGTCGAGAGCAAACCGATCATGCAACCCTTTGGCGACCGCTCGAAAGTCGTCATCGAGCCGATGTTCACCGACCAGTGGTTCGTCGATGCCGAAAAGGTCGTCGGCCCGGCGCTGGACGCGGTCAAGGACGGCACGGTCAAGATTATCCCTGAATCGGGCGAGAAGACCTATTACCACTGGCTGGAAAACATCGAGCCCTGGTGCATCTCGCGCCAGCTTTGGTGGGGGCATCAGATTCCGGTTTGGTATGGCCTCGATCTCTCGGCTGAGAACTTCGAGGACGACGAAAACGATGGCGACCTTGATCTAGTCGAACTGGGCCGTTTACTGAACGAAGGCGGCATGCTGAACCGTGGTAACGTCATGGAGTGTGCAGCGAACCTGAAAGCCGTTACCGAGAAGTTCCTGGATGACAATGCAAACATTCCAAGTCCATTGAGCCACGCGACGGTTATCGAAGTCGCTGACAAGCAGGAAGCCATCCATCAATTTGCGGAAAGCCTGGCACAATATGCAGTCGAACAGGATCCAACCAAGCTGGTCTACCCGGTTTGGCGCGATCCCGACGTCCTCGACACCTGGTTCTCGTCCGGCCTCTGGCCCATCGGCACGCTGGGCTGGCCCGAAGATACCGAGGAGATGCACCGCTATTTCCCGACAGACGTTCTGATCACCGGTTTCGACATCCTGTTCTTCTGGGTTGCCCGGATGATGATGATGCAGCTTGCCGTGGTCGACCAAATCCCGTTCCACACCGTCTACCTGCACCAGCTCGTCCGCGACGAGAAGGGCAAGAAGATGTCCAAGACCACCGGCAACGTCATCGACCCGCTGGAAATCGTCGACGAATTCGGCGCCGACGCGCTGCGGTTCACCAACGCCTCGATGGCGGCGATTGGCGGCGTGCTGAAACTGTCGCGCGAGCGCATCACCGGTTACCGGAACTTCGGCACCAAGCTGTGGAACGCCGTCCGCTTTGCCGAGATGAACGAGGTCTTCACGGACTCGGTTCCGCAACTGGACGTGGCTGACCTGAAGCCCAAGGCGGCCGTCAACCGCTGGATCATCGGTGAAACCGCCCGTGTGCGGGCGGAGGTCGACGCGGCGCTGGAGAGCTATCGCTTCAACGATGCCGCCAACGGCCTGTACGCCTTTGTCTGGGGCAAGGTCTGCGATTGGTACGTGGAACTGTCAAAACCCCTGCTGCAGGGTGACGACGCCGAAGCACAGGCCGAAACCCGCGCCACCATGCGCTGGGTTCTGGATCAGTGCATGGTTCTGCTGCACCCGATCATGCCCTTCGTCACCGAAGAGCTGTGGGGCCTGACCGGCAACCGCGCGAAAATGGTCGTCCACGCTGACTGGCCGACTTATGGTACCGAACTGGTCGACGCCGACGCGGATCGTGAAATGAACTGGGTGATCTCGGTGATCGAGAACACCCGCTCGGCCCGTGCGCAGATGCGGGTGCCTGCGGGTCTTTACGTGCCGATGCTGGTGACCGAGATCGACGCAAACGGACAAGCTGCGTGGGACCGCAACGAGGCGCTGATCAAACGTCTGGCCCGCATCGACAGCCTGACCAGCGCGGACGCGCTGCCCAAGGGCACCATCTCGATTGCCGCCCCCGGAGCCTCCTTCGGCCTGCCGCTGGCGGATATCATCGACATTGGCGCGGAAAAGGAGCGGCTGGAGAAAGCAAAGGGCAAGCTAGCCAAGGAACTGGGTGGCCTGCGTGGGCGTCTGAACAACCCCAAATTCGTGGCCTCGGCCCCGGATGAGGTGGTCGAGGAAGCCAAAGCCAACCTCGCCGCACGCGAGGAAGAAGAAGCCAAGCTGAACGAGGCGCTGGCCCGTCTGGCTGAGATCGCCTGATCTTCATCTTTTCAAAAATACTCATACCCCGAACCCCGCCGCTGATCCGGCGGGGTTTTCTTTTGCGCGTTCAGACCTTGCCCGTCCCTGCCGCCGCTTGTTAGCAATCACCAACCCCAACCGCCCGAGGCTGTCATGACCCAGTTTGCCCCACCGCTCCAGACAGTCTCGACCGGGCTTGTTGTCGCCATTGTCGGATTCTTCAGTTCATTTCCTATCGTGTTTCAGGGGCTGGCCGCGATGGGTGCGTCTCCGGCGCAGGCGGCCTCGGGTCTGATGATGGCGGCCATCGCAATGGGACTGACCGCCATTGTGCTGAGCCTGTGGTACCGGCAACCGATCAGCGTCGCCTGGTCGACGCCGGGGGCGGCGCTGCTGGCGGTGTCCGCGACACCGGCGCTGGGGTTTGCCGAGGCGACGGGCGCCTTCCTGTGTGCAGGGGCGCTGACGGTTCTGGCCGGGCTTTGGCGGCCACTAGGGCGGCTGGCGGCCGCCATTCCGACGACTCTGGCACAGGCCATGCTGGGGGGCGTTCTGCTGCCGCTTTGCATTCTGCCCTTTCAGGCCGCAGTCGAATTGCCCGCGCAAGCCCTGCCGGTGATCCTGACATGGTTCATCGCGGGCCGGATCAACCGGCTGTTCGCTGTTCCGGCGGCTGTTGTCGCCGCCGCGCTGGTTGTGGTGCTGAACGCAGGCGACGCATCGGTGACCCCGGCGCGATGGCTGGCGGCACCGGTCTGGACCACGCCCAGTTTTTCGCTGGCCTCGACCATCGGGATCGCCATCCCGCTGTTCATCGTCACGATGGCGACCCAGAATATTCCCGGCATCGCGGTGATGCGCAGCTTTGGCTATACCCCGGCATCGGGCAGGCTGTTTTCATCCGTGGGTGGGGCGAGCCTGTTATCTGCGCCATTTGGTGCACCTGCCACCTGCCTTGCGGCGATCACGGCTGCGATGTGTTCCAATGAAGACAGCCACCCTGACCCCGCGCAACGGTACTGGTCGGCCATCATGAGTGGTGTGTTCTATGGTGTATTCGGTATCTTTGCCGTGGCGATTACCGGCTTTGCATCCCATGCCGATCCGCTGTTGATGGGGACACTGACCGGTGTCGCCCTGATCGGCGTTCTGGCCAATTCGATTTTCGCAGCACTTGAGGTTCCGGCCGAGCGTGAGGCCGCGATGCTGACCTTTGCGATCACCGCATCGGGTATCTCGGTCTTTGGGCTGGGCGCGGCGGTCTGGGGCCTTCTGGTCGGCGGGCTGGCCTATCTGGTGAGCAACAGAATTCGGTAGCCGCTTTCGTATCCCGCCCTTACCGGGTATAGTTGCGCCATGTTCGGTTCACTTGGAAAACTGGTGGAGCGCCAGATCAAAAAGGCACAGGCCGAGGGGCAGTTGCAGGGCCTTGTCGGCGAAGGTCACCCCCTGCCCGACCGGTCCGGCGAGGCGCAGGGCGATCCAGCCATCGCCGCCGGGCACCGGATCATGGCGCAAGCCGGGGTTCTTCCCGAAGAGTTCGACATCAAAAAGAAACTGGATGCGGCCCGCAAAGCGTATCCGGCCCTGACCGACCCCGCGGAACGCCGGGCCGCGATGTCGGAGATCGCTGATCTGGAAATGCGTTACAACATGGCCCGCGATGCACGGCGGGCTTTCATGCGCTGATCACTTGAACTCGGGCTTGCGGCCCTGCATCTGCGCCATCACGACCTCCATCTGATGAGGCTTGCCGATCAGCTCCACCTGCTCGGCGGATTCCGCCTTGAGAACATCCGCACGGGGCTGGGTTTCGGCCACTTCGATCAGCCGCTTGGCGGCACGGATAGCCGAGGGGCTTTGACCGGCAATATTCTCGGCAATGGCCAGAGCTTCGGTCAGCGGATCATCTGAAAGCTGCGTGACCAGCCCCCAATCCATCGCCTGCTGCGCACCGATGGGCCGGGCCGTGTAGGTCAGCAGACGCAGCACGTCCGAACGCACAAGCCGGGGCAACAGAACCATGCCGCCCATATCGGGGATGATACCCCATTTCATCTCCATCACCGCCAGTTTCGCCTCGGGGTGCGCGATACGGATATCCGCGCCCAGCGCAATTTGCAGGCCACCACCATAGGCGACACCCTGAATGGCGCAGATCACCGGCACCGGTACGCGACGCCAGATCAGGGCAAGCTCCTGCATTTCGTTGGCATCTTCGTGGCTGCGGGTCGTCAGCCATTTGGTGGGGTCCATATGGGCCATCTTGGCAAAGCTTGCCATGTCGAGCCCGGCGCAGAAGCTTTTCCCCTCGCCCGACAAAACCACGGCGCGGGCGTCCGAGGCGGCGACCTCTTGCCCGGCAGAGAGCAATGCCTTGACCATCGCGTCATCCAGCGCGTTCATCTTGTCACCCCGGGTCAGGGTGACATGGGCAACATGGTCTTGATAGGTGACGGATACGCGTGACATGGGGGACCTCCCGAATTTCAGTTGCGGCGACCATGCCCGGACGGGACGCCGATTTCCACTGCGACGTCAGGGCATATCGCTGACAGGCATCCGCCCGAACCAGGGAGAATCGAGCGTCATGACATAGAACTGATCGCCCACGATCCGGCCCCCTGTTGTGATGCCAATACGGCCCTGCGGATCCTGTAGCGTGCGCAGGATCGTGCCTTCACCATCGAACTGCACCAGCATACCCCGATGGATCGGCGCCGGGCGCACAGCCGGGCCCAGCCGCCAGATCACCTTGCGCAGGAAGGGGTACGGCATCAGCGCCTCGGACGGCACACGCGGGCTGGCGAAGGCCATCCAGTAGGTGCCATCGCCCTGTGCTTCGAGATTGTCGGGATAGCCCGGCAGATTGTCCAGCAAGACCTCTTGCTGACCGGCTTTCGGCCCGCTGAGCCACAGCTTGTGCACCCGTGCGCGGCCGGTCTCGGCGATCAGCAGGAAATCTGTATCGGGCGAGAGGGCAATGCCATTGGTATAGACGAATCCAGTGGCAATCTTTTTGGTTCT
This sequence comes from Ruegeria sp. TASC047, assembly GCF_059612445.1. Classification (NCBI taxonomy): domain Bacteria; kingdom Pseudomonadati; phylum Pseudomonadota; class Alphaproteobacteria; order Rhodobacterales; family Roseobacteraceae; genus Ruegeria; species Ruegeria sp. TASC047. The sequence continues at coordinate 199,767 of NZ_JBXWQP010000040.1, read as the reverse complement.
GCCGTCGGGTGTGTGACGGGCGACATAGCCTGTATCGGACTGTTCCCAGATGGTCAGGACCGAGGTCGGCTTGGTTCCGCCCATGGTTTCGGGGTCGAACCGGTCAGAGGAGTTCGAAAAATAGATCGTGCCGTCCGGCGCCACGTCCAGTTGGTTTGCATAGACCACGGGTGCACCGTCGATATTTGCCACCACGGATTCAAGCGTGCCCGACCCGGTCCAGCGCATCACCCCGCGAAAGCTGTCGGCAATATATAGCGCGCCATCCGGCCCGGCCCTGAGGCCCAGAGGACGCCCGCCAAGTTGGTCGACCACAACAGGTTCAGCCCCGTCAATCCGATAGAGCGTACCGGACCGGCTGGTCGTATAGACCGCGCCGTCGGGCAGGATGGCGATATCTTCGGGGCCGGTTTCCCCATCCGGCAGGCGGATCAGCTGCGCGGCGTCCAGCGCGGTGTTCTCTGCGAAATCTCCTGTGAAACCGGCATCTTCCGGCATCTCAACAGCGACGGGGATAACGGGAACGGGCCAGAACAGAAGATAGGCAAGGCCCAGAAGAACAATGGCAGACAGTATGCGCATCTGCGCTCCTTACTTTTGTTTCAATACGTTCTGACGCGCGGGATGAGGTGCGCGCTTGCCCGAAGCTCGGGCTTGGGGTTATCTGCAGGCATGACAGGACCTCGATACACCCCGCTTGCCCAATCCCTGCCCGCCACCGTGCCCTTTGTGGGCCCCGAAACGCAAGAGCGTCAGCGCGGCGCGGCGTTCATTGCCCGTCTTGGCGCCAATGAGAGCGTGTTTGGCCCCTCGCCCCGCGCGATCCGGGCCATGGAGCAGGCCGCGTCTGATATCTGGATGTATGGCGATCCCGAGAACCACGATCTGCGCCATGCTTTGGCCGAGTATCATGGGGTAACCCCCGAAAATATCGTCGTAGGCGAAGGGATTGACGGGCTTCTGGGTTATCTTGTGCGTCTGGTTGTAGGGCCCGGGGATGCGGTTGTGACCTCGGACGGGGCGTATCCCACCTTTAATTATCATGTGGCCGGGTTCGGTGGCGTTCTGCACAAGGTCCCTTATGCCGGGGATCACGAAGACCCGGCGGCCCTGTTTGCGAAGGCGGCCGAGGTGGGTGCAAAACTGGTCTATCTGGCCAATCCGGACAATCCGATGGGCAGCTGGCATTCCGGCGCGGATATCGTGGCGGCGATGGATGCCCTGCCCGACAGTTGCCTGCTGATTCTGGACGAGGCTTATGTGGAATGCGCGCCAGATGGGACAGCGGCACCCGTCAGCGCAGACGACCCTCGCGTGATCCGGATGCGGACATTTTCCAAGGTCTATGGCATGGCGGGCGCGCGGGTTGGCTATGCCATTGGAGCGCCCGACCTGATCGCAGCCTTCAACAAGGTGCGCAACCATTTCGGCATGAACCGCGCGGCGCAGGCCGGGGCGCTGGCCGCGTTGCAGGATGGTGCGTGGCTGGAACACATTCAGGCGCAGATCGCAGAGGCGCGTGAGCGGATAGGGACAATTGCCCGCGAGAACGGGTTGGAGCCCCTGCCCTCGGCCACCAATTTCGTGACGATTGATTGCGGGCGGGATGGAGAATTCGCCAGAGCGGTACTGGAGGCTTTGGTTGCGCGGGGTCTGTTTGTTCGGATGCCGTTTGCAGCGCCCCAGAACAGGTGCATCCGGGTAAGCTGTGGTGAAACAGAAGATCTGGATGCTTTTGCGGCCGCCTTGCCCAAGGCGCTAGCGGAGGTGCGGTCAAATACTGCCTAGCGCTGGTCTGTCTTGCCTTCGGGGCAAAGGGGGGGCTGTCTGCCCCCCATCGCGCAATGCGCGATTCCCCCCGAGGATATTTTTGGCCAGATGAAGGGGCGGATCAGCGCTGTTCGTCTGACGTGTATCAGGCGGCCAGGACGGCGGCGGCGGCCTCGAGCGCGCCTTTGCCACGGGGGATATCAAGCGCGGCCATGGCCGTTTCCATACCGCCCAGCATCGCCATCACCATTTGCCCGTTGACATGGCCCATATGCCCGAGGCGGAAACAGCTGTCGTAATCCTCCATCCCAAGGCCAATGCCCAGCGTCAGACCCAGTTGATGTTCGGTGAACGCGCGCAGGGCTGTGCCGCGCCCCCCGTTCAGGCGCAGGGCAGTGACGGCATGACTGCGGTGGGCGCGGTCGGCAACGTTCAGATGCAGCGCGCCGCCTTCGGCCCATGTTTCACAGGCCGCCCAGATGGCAGTAGCCAGACGCTCATGGCGGGCCCAGACCTGTTCGATCCCTTCCGCATGGATCAGGTCGAGCGCGGCGTGCAGACCATAAAGGTGATGTGTCGGCGCGGTACCGTCGAAATACTGGTAGAACAGGTCGGGATTGGCGCGCGGCTGCCAGTCCCAGTATCGCGACACACGCGGCATGGCGGCCCGCTTGGCCTGTGCTTTGTCGTTGAAAAAGACAAAGCCTGTGCCTGCGGGGGTCATCAGGCCTTTCTGGCAGGCGGTGACCGTGACATCGACGCCCCATTCATCCATCTCGAACCGGTCGCATCCCAGCGAGGCAATGCAATCGGCCATCAACAGCGCCGGGTGGTCCAGATCGTCGAGCAGTTTGCGCAGTGCCGGGATATCGTTGCGGATCGAGCTTGATGTGTCCACATGAACCGCGAGAACGGCCTTGATCTGGTAGCTTTTGTCCGCGCGCAATGCGTCGGCAATTCGGTCGAGATCCCAGGCGGATGAGGTGCCGAAATCGATTAGTTGCACCTTTGCCCCGATGCCTTCGGCCATCTCGGCCCAGCCATGGGTGAACCGGCCCGAGGCAGGAGCCAGAACGGTTTCGCCGGGGGCGATCACGTTGGACAACGCGGCCTCCCACGTGCCGTGACCGTTGGCGATATAGATGGCAACGTCATGGCCTGTGCGTGCAACCCGGCGCAGGTTGCGGGTCAAGTCGGGCATCATGTCGATGAGCGCGCCATCATAGATATTGGGCGACGGGCGATGCATCGCCTGCAGGACTGCGTCCGGCATCACCGACGGGCCCGGGATCGCCAAATAAGTTCGCCCCTGGGAGAGGGCAGATGTCTGTGTCATGGGGTCAACCTGTCTGAGTTGACGCCCACATTACCGAGGGGCTTCGCGGCGTCAATCCGCCAGCTTCGATGCCTCGCGCGCAAGTGTTTCGATCCCGGCCCAGTCGCCGCTTTCGACCATCTGCTTGGGCGCGACCCAGCTGCCACCGGCGCAGACCACATTGGACAGGGACAGGTAGTCACGGGCGTTGGACGGCGACACCCCGCCTGTCGGGCAAAAGCTGATCTGCGGCAGGGGTGCGCCGATGGCTTTGAGCGCGGGCGCGCCGCCCGAGGCCTCGGCCGGGAAGAATTTCAGCATGTCATAGCCTTTTTCCAGCAATGCCATCGCTTCGCTGGCCGTGGCCGCGCCGGGCAACAGCGGCAGGCCCTCGGCCTCGCACGCCGCGATGAGCGCGTCGGTTGCGCCCGGAGAGACGCCGAACTGCGCGCCCGCCTCTTTGGCGGCGCGGACATCTTCGGGTGAGACCAGCGTACCTGCGCCGACCACGCCGCCGGGCACCTTGGCCATCGCGCGGATCGCGTCGAGCGCGGCGGGCGTGCGCAAGGTGACCTCGAGCGCTGGCAGACCGCCGGCGACCAATGCCTCGGCCAACGGGCGGGCCTGCGCGACGTCATCGACAACCAGAACCGGAACGATCGGGGCGAGTGCGCAGATTTCACGGGTGCGTTGGGACTTGGACATAAGGTTAAACTCCGAAAATGCTGGCACCGGTGTCGGCCGAGCCGACATTCTGGCGGAACGCGCCAAAAAGATCGCGCCCTGTACCGTGTTGATTGGCGGACAGGTCGGCGGTGACGGGCGCGCGGTCCAGAACGCCTGCGGTGAGGATTTCCAGATCACCCCCGACCGCGTCAACGCGCAGGATGTCACCGTCCTGAAGGTATGCAATGGGGCCGCGGTCGAGCGCCTCGGGGACGACATGGATGGCGGCGGGCACCTTGCCGGACGCGCCAGACATGCGGCCATCGGTGACCAGCGCCACTTTCTGGCCCCGGCCCTGCAGGATCGACAGCATGGGCGTCAGCGAGTGCAGTTCCGGCATCCCGTTGGCCTTGGGGCCCTGGAAGCGCACGACGACGATGACGTCACCGGTGAACTCGCCAGCCTTGAAGGCTGCCTTGACCGCGTCCTGGTCGTGGAAAACGCGGACAGGAGCCTCGACCACCTGATGTTCTGGCGCGACGGCTGATACTTTCATGACCCCGGTGCCCAGATTGCCGGTCAGGCGCGACAGGCCGCCGGTGGGCTGGAACGGATCGCGCGCGGGACGGACGATCTTGTCATTCAGGCTTTGGCCTGCACCGTCTTGCCAGGTCAGCTCACCATTGATCAGCTTGGGCTCGCGCGTGTAATTGTGCAGGCCCTGCCCGGCGACGGTCAGCGTATCGGGGTGCAGCAAACCTTCTTCGAGCAACGTGCCGATGGTGAACCCAAGCCCGCCTGCGGCGTGGAAGTGGTTCACGTCGGCCAGACCGTTGGGATAGACCCGCGCGACCAGTGGAACAACGGCGGAGATATCGGAAAAATCCTGCCAATCCAGCACGATACCACCAGCGCGCGCCATGGCAATCAGGTGGATCAGCAGATTGGTCGAGCCTCCGGTCGCCATCAGGCCGACGATACCGTTCACAAAGGCCCGTTCGTCGAGCACCTGATAAACCGGGGTATAGCTGTTTCCCAGCGCGCTGAGCGACAGGGCGCGGCGCGCGCCCTCTTGTGTCAGCGCGTCGCGCAAGGGCGTGTTGGGATTGACGAAGCTGGAGCCCGGCAGGTGCAGGCCCATGAACTCCATCAGCATCTGGTTGGTATTGGCGGTGCCGTAGAAAGTGCAGGTGCCGGGGCCGTGATAGGCGGCCATTTCGGCGGCCATCAGTTCGTCGCGCCCGACCTCTCCGGCAGCGAATTTCTGACGGACCTTGGCCTTTTCGTCATTGGGCAGACCGCTGGTCATTGGTCCTGCGGGCAGGAACACGGCAGGCAGATGCCCGAACGCCTGCGCACCGATGATCAGACCGGGGACAATCTTGTCGCAGACGCCGAGGAAGACAGCCGCGTCATAAGTGTTGTGGCTGAGTGCTACGCCAGTTGCCAGAGCGATCACGTCGCGTGAAAACAGCGACAATTCCATCCCTGCTTCGCCCTGGGTGACACCGTCGCACATGGCTGGCACGCCACCCGCGACCTGTGCGGTGCCTCCGGCAGCGCGGATCGCATCGCGGATCAGGGCGGGGTACCGTTCAAAGGGCTGATGGGCAGACAGCATGTCGTTATAGGCGGTGACGATGCCCAGATTGCCCGCCGTGCCGGTGGCCATGGATTGCTGGTCTTCACCCGCACCCGCATAGGCATGGGCCTGACCACTGCAGGACAGGTGCGCACGGGCGGGGCCCTTGGATCTGGCCTGTTCCATCCGGTCGATATGGGGGCCGCGCAGACCGGCGCTGCGGTCGATGATCCGTTTGGTGACGTCGGAAATGACAGAGTGAACCATGATTACCCTCCGATCTGACGCCAGCGACGCCCATCGCGATGCATCAGCATCAGTGCTTCTTCGGGGCCTGAACTGCCCTGATCGTACTTGGCGGGTTTGTCCCCGCGCTGTTCCCAGCCGTGAATGATGGGATCGACCCAGGCCCAGGCGGCCTCGGCCTCGTCCCCACGCATGAACAGGGTCTGATCGCCCCGGATGACATCCATGATCAGGCGTTCATATGCGTCCGGGGATTGCGAGTCATCACCCAGCGCGTCGGCAAAACTCATGTCCAGAGCGACATCGGACAGGCGGAACCCGCCCTGCCCCGGTTCCTTTATCGTCGTGCGCAGGGTGATGCCTTCGTCAGGTTGCAGGCGGATCACCAGCACGTTGCCATGCAACGGGCCGACATTGGGAAAGATCGTGTGTGGCGGGTCGCGGAAGAACACAGCGATTTCAGAGGCACGGGCGCGAAGGCGTTTGCCTGTGCGCAGGTAGAACGGCACCCCGGCCCAGCGCCAGTTGCCGATATGGACCTTGAGCGCAATAAAGCTTTCGGTGCGGCTGGCCGGGTTGCCAACGTGATCAAGGTATCCGTCACCGCCCTTGCCCGTGCGATACTGACCACGGGCGATATCCCTGGGTTCGACCGGTTCCAGCGCCTCGATCACCTTGACCTTCTCGTCACGCACCGCGTTGGGAGAGAACTTTGACGGAGGTTCCATCGCGGTCAGGCACAACAATTGCACCAGATGGTTCTGGATCATGTCCCGCATCGCGCCGGATTGATCGTAATAGGCCCCGCGCCCTTCGACCCCTACGGTTTCTGCCACTGTTATCTGTACATGATCGACATGAGTCGAGTTCCAAAGCGGCTCGAACAGGGAATTCGCAAAGCGCAGCGCCATCAGGTTCTGCACGGTTTCCTTGCCCAGATAATGGTCGATCCGGTAAATCTGGTGTTCTTTGAAACACGCCCGCAAGCCTTCGTTCAGCGCTTTGGCCGAGGCCAGGTCATGGCCGAAAGGCTTTTCGACAACGATGCGGCTGTCCGGCGTGGCCAGACCTGCGTCATGCAGGCGCTGCGCAATGCCCGAAAACAGGCTGGGACCTACTGACAGGTAAAAGGCCCGCACCACGTCAGGGCGCAGCATCTTGGACAGATCGGACCATCCGGCATCGCCCAGTGCATCCACCGGCACGTATTCAACATGGGACAGGAACCGGTCCAGCGTGTCCTTTTTGAACTTTGGCGCGAATTCCTGCATCGACGCGCGGACCTGATCGCGAAACCCATCGCTGTCGATATCCGAGCGCGCCGTGCCGATGATCCGCGCCCCATCAGGCATCTGGCCGACCTCGAACCGATGGTACAGGCCCGGCAGGATCTTACGTTGCGCCAGATCCCCGGTCGCGCCGAACAACACAAGATCGAACGGCTCTACCGGAATTACGCGTGAAACCATCACAGGCTCCTTCTCGAGTTTGCCGATATCAGTTCAGCACGGCATGAAACGGCTCTGCGGCATACTGTTACCGCTAACATTTCCTGCGTGATAGAAAGCCTGCGCGAAAAAATCAAGCATAGTTTCCCCAAAAAGCGAGGTTTTGCGGGCTATACCTGACTGCGCAGCCATTCCATCACGGCCGGGCGCACGGATTGTTCGCCACGATGGCGTGCGTCCGCGATGATTTTGCGCACCTCCATCAGGTCGCACCGCAGCAACAGGCTTTTGACCGGACCAATCGACGCCGGGCGCATCGACAGGGTGCGAATACCCATGGCCGCAAGGCACAGCGCTTCAACCGGGCGGCCCGCATCCTCGCCACAGAAACTGAGCGGGGTGTCCGAAAGACCGCACCGTTCGACAATGCGTTCCATTAGGCTCAGGAAACTGACATTCAATGAGTCATAGCGGCGGCGGACCAGTTCGTTTTCGCGGTCAGCCGCAAAAAAGAACTGCTTGAGGTCATTCCCGCCGATCGAGATGAAATCGACCTCGTCAAAGAACTTTTGCGGCGCAAAGGCCAGCGATGGAGTTTCCAGCATCGCGCCGACTTCAAGCGTTTCGGGCAGAACGTGGCCCAGTCGCTTTTCGCGTTCGATGGTTTTGTTCACCTCCCAGCGGGCTTCGCGATATTCCTCGGCCTGCGCGACAAAGGGGAACATGATGGTCAGCGGGCGACCATTGGCGGCGCGCAGAAGGGCCTGTAACTGCATCCGCATCACGCCGCGTTTGTCCAGACCGACTCGAATGGCGCGCCAACCTAGGGCCGGGTTGGGTTCGGCCACGTGTTTCATATAGGGCAGCACCTTGTCCGACCCGATATCGAGCGTGCGGAACACCACCCTTTTGTCGCCCGCCGCATCCAGTACCCGCTGATACTGGGTGACAAGCTCGGACCGTTTGGGCATCTGATTGCGGATCAGGAATTGCAGCTCGGTTCGGAACAGACCAACACCTTCGGCACCCGACGTTCCCAGCGACGGGAGATCGGCCATAAGGCCCGCGTTCATCACCAGATTGATACACGTTCCGTCGCGTGTGACACAGGGGGTTTCGCGGATCGAGGTATAGCGTTCCTGTGCCTTGGCCTGCATCGCGATCTTGTCGCGGAAGGCGCTTACCACGCTGTCTTCGGGGCGCAGATGAACAACGCCCTGATCGCCGTCCACCAGCACATGGTCGCCGTTCAGCGCTTCGGTCGTGATCCGGCCCACATGGACCACCAGTGGGATTGCCAGCGCACGGGCCACAATGGTGGCGTGACTGCCGACTGAACCTTCTTCGAGGATGATCCCCTTCAGCGCCCGCCCGTATTCCAGCAGGTCGCCGGGGCCGATATTGCGCGCGACCAGAATCGGATCGGGCGGCAGATCGGCGCTGTCGGTTTTTCCCTGCCCGGTCAGAATGCGCAACAAACGGTTGCTGAGATCGTCAAGATCCGCCAGCCGTTCGCGCAGATAGGGATCGGACACCTGCCCCATCCGGGCGCGCGCCTGAGATTGTTCTTTCTCGACCGCGGCCTCGGCACTGAGCCCCAGGGCAATGTCCTCTTCCATCCGGCGCATCCAGCCTTTGGAATTGGCAAACATCCGGTAGGCTTCCAGCACCTTGAGCTGTTCGGTGTCACCATCCCGGGAAATCTCGAGCATCTTGTCGACACCGACGCGCAGCTCTTCCACCGCCTCGTTCAGACGTTCGCGTTCCCGGTGCGGGTCTTCGGCAATCGGATTGGTGACAACCACACGGGGTTCATGCAGCCAGACATGGCCTTCGGCGGAGCCTTCCTGCGCCGGGCCGCCGCGCAGCAGGACCGATTGCTGGTGCCGTGGCGACAGTGCCGCGCCTTCGCCGACAAAGGCGCCCAGTTCGGTCATTTCGGCCAGCACCATGGCCACCACTTCCAGCGCATAGATTTCGTCGGCGGAAAATTCGCGCGCTTTGCGGGACTGGACAACCAGAACACCCAGCTTTTCCCCAAGGCGCTGCACCGGCACGCCGAGAAAGGACGAAAACCGCTCTTCCCCGGTTTCCGGCATATACCGGAACCCTTTTTCAGACGGCGCATCCGGGGTGTTGACCACCTTGCCGGTCTTGGCGACCCTGCCCACCAGCCCCTCGCCCATGCGCATCCGGGTCTGGTGTACCGATTCAGGCGCAAGCCCCTGGGTCGCACAGAGTTCCAGGGTCTCATCATCGCGGAACAGATAGATTGAGCACACTTCGCTGCGCATGCTGTCGGCGATCAGATGAGTGATCTGATCAAGACGCTCCTGTCCAGCGGCTTCGCTGGCCATCGCCTCGCGCAACCGCCCCAGCAGCTTGCGGGATTCTGTTTCCGTGCCGTCCGCCATGGCCCAACCAATTCAGTGTGTCAGGCGAAACCCTTGGCCGATCAGCTCAGGCCGCCTTGTCCAGTTCAAAGGCATCATGCAGTGCCTGAACGGCAAGTTCCATGTATTTCCTGTCGATAAGAACGGAAATTTTGATCTCGGAGGTTGTGATGACCTTGATGTTGATCCCCTCATCCGAGAGTATCTTGAACATTTTGGCCGCGACACCCGATTGCGAGCGCATACCGATTCCCACCACCGAGACCTTGCAGACACCGGTATCGGCGACCAGTTCGGCATAGTTGAGCTCGCCCTTGTCCTTGATCGCCAGCAGCGCTTTTTCGGCACGAACCACCTGATCGGTGGGGCACGAGAAGGTCATGTCCGTGCGCCCCTCGTCCGAGATGTTCTGCACGATCATGTCGACATTGACGCCCTCATCGCTGAGCGCGGTGAAGATGGTCGAGGCGATACCGGGACGGTCCGCCACCGAAACGACGGTCATCTTGGCCTCGTCACGGGAATAGGCCACACCGGCCACAACATTGGATTCCATGATATCCTCCTCGTCAACGACCAGCGTACCGGCCTCGTCGGATTGTTCTTCGAAACTTGAAAGAACGCGCAGTTTTACTTTGTAGCGCATCGCCAGCTCGACCGAGCGGGTCTGCAGCACCTTGGCGCCCAGCGACGCCAGTTCGAGCATTTCCTCGAACGAGATCCTGTCCAGCTTGCGCGCCTTTTCGCAGATGCGCGGATCGGTGGTATAGACGCCGTCCACGTCGGTATAGATGTCGCAGCGTTCCGCACCAAACGCGGCGGCAAAAGCCACGGCAGTGGTGTCAGAGCCACCCCGGCCCAGCGTGGTGATGCGGCCTTCGGGGCTGAGCCCCTGAAACCCGGCTACAACGGCCACTTTCATGCCTTCGCCGAATTTCTGGTTGATGTTCGTGGTCGGGATATCTTCGATCCGGGCCTGGCTGTGCGCGCTGGTTGTCAGCAGCGGCACTTGCCAGCCCTGCCAGCTGCGCGCAGGAACATCCATTTCCTGCAATGTCAGCGCCATCAGCCCAGCGGTGACGTTTTCGCCCGAAGATACAACGGCATCGTATTCGCGTGCATCAAACAGCGGCGAGGTCTCGTTCACCCAACCCACCAGCTCGTTGGTTTTGCCCGACATGGCCGAGACGATGACGATCACGTCATAGCCCTTGGCAACTTCGACACCGATGCGCTTGGCAGCACGGCGGATGCGGTCCAGGTTGGCGACCGAAGTGCCGCCGAATTTCATAACGAGTACGGGCATGGGGGCAAATGTCTCCGCGCCTTGGATTAGAGGTCCCGAGCCTCATAAGCGAGGGGCACCCCAAGAGCAAGAGCGCAAACAGGACCCGCCTGTGGCACAGGGCCGCTTTACATTGCGCAGGTGCGGTGTCAGCCTGCGAGTAACAACCAAATCAAGAGGTTCCCCATGTTTCGCCTAGCCCTTGCCGTTACTTTGTTGTCATCGCCTGCATTGGCGCAGGTTGCCAGTGTGGCCGGCACGGACGGAAAGAATGCACTGGGCAAGGTGCCCTGCGCCGCAAATGCCGGTGACCCGATGCAAAGCTGCAATGCAGAGCTGCGCCGCCATGATGACGGCACAACGACGCTGGCCGTGGCTTTGGGGGGTGGCAAGGTGCGCAACATCTATTTCAAGGATGGTGCGCCGGAGTCCAGCAGCTCGACCTCGAAGATGACTTATGAAACGCTGGGTGACGTGCTTGTGGTCTATATTGAACCCGGTGAGGTCTATGAAATTCCCAAAGCGGCGCTGACCGGTCAGTAAGCGTGCGCCTGCCCGTCATAGGTTTCAAAACAGCCGGTAGAGCTGATTGACAGGGCCTCAAAGCGTTCCATCAGGCCCGAGACGGCCTGATCGACATCAATATCGGCGGCCGCGCCGCCCATGTCGGTTTGCACCCAGCCCGGATGATAGATACCCACGGCGATCCCGTCGGCTTTCAGATCCATCGCCAGATTCCGCCCCAGGTTCAACGCCGCCGCCTTGGAGGCGCGGTAGATATAGCTGCCCCCCGGCGCCCGCGTATGGGACGCCATCTGCGACGAGATGATCGCGACCTTGCCGCCTGCGGCGCGCAGATTGGGCAACAAGGCCTGAACGGTCAGGAAAACGCCGGTCACGTTGGTGGCAAAGCTTTGCGCCCACATTTCGGCGGGGTAGTCGTCGATCGTGTGCCCCTTGTCCAGATAGACCCCGGCATTGCAGATCAGAAGATCAACGGGCTGGTCTTTTAGCTGTTCGGCCATTGCTGCCTGTTGGGCCGGGTCCGACACGTCCAGACGGACCTGTGCACTGCCATCGCGTGCGGTTCCGGTAACCGCGTCACCGCGGGTGTCGTAGCGCGTGGCAAGGGCGCGGCCGATACCGCGATTGGCACCGGTGATCACGACATGCATGGATCAGTTGGTCTTTCTGCTGGGCAGAAACGGCAGCGGTGCCACCGGCACGCCATCTTCGATCAGCGATTTCGCCTCATCCGGTCTGGCTTCACCATAGATCGAACGCTCTGGCGCCTCTCCCAGATGCATCTTGCGCGCTTCGCTTGCAAAATCCTTGCCAACGTAGTCCGAGTTCTTTTCGACATGGCGGCGTATTTCGGCCAGAACTTTCTCGATCTCGGGCGAAGGGGTGGCGACGTTGATCCGTTCATTGGATGCAGGCGCGTTTTCGGGCTTTCCCTGCGCATTCCGGGCCGGTCGGACACGCGGTGTCATGATCGCCTTCGCAACCTGCGTACATCCGCAGATCGCGCAGGTCACCATCTTGGCAGAGGCCAGCTTGTCAAAGGCTTCTGCGGATTGAAACCAGCTGTCGAATGTGTGGCCTTCACTGCATTTCAACGCGTATTGAATCATGTTCAGTCCAAAATTACGATTGGCGAATAGATACCGACCAGACCGACAATATCAAGCCTCTCTGGCGCTATCTTAATGCGTATGGGTCTTAAAGTCGCGTAACAATTCGGCAAGCTCGGGTGATCTGACCTTTTGGGCCGCGCACTCAGGTGCAAACCACTTGCGCCTGCGCTCGTGCTTTTCGGGGAAGTCCTGCGACATTACCTGTACATGCAGCGCAAAAACATCGACCAGAATCAAGGTCGGGGGCTGATTTGGGCGGTGCTTGAGGTGCAGAAACTGCCCCAGCCCCGCTTTGCTGCATCGCCCCGTCACGCCCGCTTCTTCCCAGGCTTCCTGCACTGCGGTTTCTGATGGGGTCAGGCCGGGGATGAGCCACCCTTTGGGGACAATCCAGCGCTGGGCCCGGCGTGTCGTGATCAGCAAAACCTCTGGCTGGCAACGCCGTATCCGGTAACACAGGGCAGAGGATTGCCGCAAAACAGGGTGTTCCGCAGTCTCAGCCAATTCACGCAGTACCGGTCTTGCATTCATTGCGCGACGCACCTTTTGTTCGGGCAAAGGACCCGTTGGCGTTATAGGCCCGCAGGACACGCCTATTTAGCGCCCTTCCCTTGAGAAACTACCATATGAAGTGGTGTCCGCCAAGTCCGGCGTGATGGCGCATTTGTTGATCACATACGGGCTGACAGCTGTTTCACCAGCTCGTCATGCGGGATATCGGCATCAACCGCCAATCTTCGCAGGCCGAAATGCACGCGCGCGATTTGCTGGTAATAACGCGAATAGACATAGTTCGTTCCACCACCGGCCAACGCGCCGAGCACCGGGACGGACTGTGCCGCCAGTTTTTGCCCCAGCACGATCGAAAAGCGTGGTGCCACTGCAGCAATCAGACGCTGCATGGCCGGACCCGTCAGTGTCAGGCGCACCGAGAAAAAGCCAAGATCCGCACCGTCATCATGCGACAGCGGGCCCGATGCGGACAGAACCCGCACACAGTCGAACTTTACGTTCTCGGCAGACGGATCGAAACCTTCGCGCGCGGCGGCCCCCTGAATGGCGCGCAACAGCATGGCGGTTGTTGCAGGCAGCTCCATCAGGGCTGTTGATACACCGCCCAACCCGCCGGCCGCGCCCATGGCCGTGGCAAGCGCGGTATTGACCCAGGGCTGCTGATCAGGGATCGCACGCCGGGACCCCTGAGCCGCGTGCATCGCAAGCCACAGCGCCTGCTCGGTAGCCCCTGTCAGGCCGTTCCGAACCGGATCGGGCAATTGCTCGAGCAGTGACTCGGCTGATCCGCCCAGCTTGTTCAGCAGTTTGACACCAGCCCCTCCGGCAGATCGGTAATAACCCGCCAAACGATCCAGTTCAGCCTCGGCATCCACGTTTTCGACAAGAACCACGTTCTGCATGTGCGTCCTCCTGCCTATCAACATCGGCGTTAAGCCACGCCGATTCAATAGGTCAGCGGGTCCAGCGGGTGACGGCCCCCTGAACTCCGGACCAGACACCGGGCATCAGTTCCAGCCCCAAAACCCGGTCCGGGTTGGTGGGCGGCGGCATCTCGACATCCTGCAGCCGCGCAAAACCAAATCGCCTGTAATAGGGTTCGTCACCGACCAGCATGACCCGCTGCCACCCGCGCTTACGCCCGGCTTCGACACCGGCATGGATCAGATAACCGCCCAGACCCTCGCCCTGGTGGGTTGGGTGTACGGCAACCGGGCCTAGCAGCAATGCGTCGTGTTCACCGACATGGACCGGCCAGAAGCGGATCGCCCCGGCCAGAATGCCCTGACCGTCGCGCGCGACCAGTGACAGGTCAGAAACCGGCGGCACATCATCGCGCAACCGGTAGGAAGACAACGCCTCACGGCCCGGCGCAAAGCACAGGTCATAGAGGGCTTCGACCTCCCACCAATCGTCCGGCTCTTCTGGCCTGATCCCGAATTGCTGCACACCCGCCCTCTTTTCCTTGCTGGAAATCGCCCTAGCACTTCGTTACGCCTTGGGCAAACGCTTGGAGATATGATGTTCTACCGCCCCGAAGACGGCCACGGCCTGCCGCACAACCCGTTCAACGCCATTATCACGCCACGCCCGATCGGCTGGATCTCGACCCGTGATGCGGATGGGATCAACAATCTGGCACCCTATTCCTTTTTCAACGGGGTTGCTTACACACCGCCGCAGGTAATGTTTGCCACAACCGGCACGAAACACGATCAGATCGGCGGCAAGGACAGTATCGCCAATATCGAGGCGACAGGTGTATTCTGCGTGAATGTTGTAGCCCTAGCGCATCAGGATGCGATGAACGCCAGCTCGGCCTGCCTTCCCAAGGAGGTGGACGAGTTTGCCCATGCCGGATTAACCCCGGTCGAATGTGAAACCATTCCCTGCGCCCGCGTACAAGGCGCCCCGGCGGCGTTGGAATGCAAGTTGACCCAGATCGTCACTCTGCCCGGCGCGGCCAACCGCGTCGTGTTCGGCGAAGTAACAGGCGTGCATCTGCTCGACGACCACATCCGAGAGGGCAAGTTCGACGTAACCTCGTTCAAACCTCTGGCACGGCTTGGGTACCGAGACTATTCGGTCGTGTCCGAGCTGTTCTCGCTCAGTCGCCCGGATGATTGAGGTTGTCGGGGGCTCTGCCCCCACCGCCCGTTCCGGGCGGCTCCCCCGGGATATTTTTTGGCCAGATGAAACAGGGATCCTTCATTCATCTGGCTTCAAATATCCCGGTGCGCGAGGCAGAGCCTCGCAAAAGGATCAATGCCCGCCCAGAATGCCGGTACGGACCGAGTAATCGACGGCAAGTTCGTAATCCGGGTCATCGTCACTGTCGACCATCAGGTGGCCTGCCTTGTTCAACAGCTTGTGACAATCCCGGCTCAGGTGGCGCAACATGACGCGTTTACCTGCTGCCTCGTATTTGGCCGCGATATTTTCGATGGCTTGCAACGCCGACTGGTCCACCACACGGCTTTCAGCGAAATCGACGATGACGGTTTCCGGGTCATTCGGCACATCGAAGAGTTCGATAAAGCCATCCGATGACCCAAAGAACAGCGGCCCCTGGATTTCATAGACCTTCGCCCCTTTTTCGGTCGCGGACTCACGGGTGACGGCGTGGATGCGCTTGGCGTTGTTCCAAGCATAGGCCAGAGCCGACACGATGACACCGACCACAACAGCAACCGCGAGGTCTTCCATCACTGTCACGACGGTGACCAGAACGATGACAAAAGCGTCAGTCAGTGGAACCTTGCGCAGGATCTTGAACGAGTTCCACGCAAAGGTGCCGATGACCACCATGAACATCACCCCAACCAGCGCGGCCAGCGGGATCTGCTCGATCAGCGGTGAAGCGAACAGGATGAAGGTCAGCAAAAACAGCGCCGCAGCGATCCCGGCGATACGGGTCCGGCCACCGGATTTCACGTTGATCATCGACTGACCGATCATCGCGCAGCCACCCATGCCTCCGAAAAAGCCGGTCACGATATTCGACGCACCCTGGGCGATACATTCCTGAGACGCCCCGCCGCGCTTGCCGGTGATTTCGCCCACAAGGTTCAGGGTCAGAAGGGATTCAATCAGACCAATCGCGGCCAGAATGACAGCGTAGGGCAGGATGATCTCGAGCGTGCCCCAGTTCAGCGGAACCATCGGGATGTGGAAGGCAGGCAGACCACCTTCGATCGAGGCCAGATCACCGACGCGCGGAACATCCAACCCCAGACCGATCACCAGCGCAGCGACAACCAGAATACCGGCCAGAGGCGCAGGAATGATGCGCGTGATGCGCGGCACCACCCAGATCACCGCCATGGTCAGTGCCACAAGGCCCAGCATGGTGTATAGCTGCGCACCCGAGAGCCATTCTCCACCGCCCATGCCGTGACCGGTGTTTTCCATGGTACCCGGCACCTTGAACTGGCCCATCTGGGCCAGAAAGATCACGATGGCCAGGCCATTCACAAAACCCAGCATCACCGGGTGCGGCACCAGTCGGATGAAGCGGCCCCAGTGCATCGCTCCGGCGATAACCTGGAGGATCCCCATCAGAACCACCGTCGCGAACAGGTATTCGACCCCATGTTCGGCCACCAAAGCCACCATGACGACCGCCAGCGCGCCCGTCGCGCCCGAGATCATGCCGGGTCGCCCGCCGATCAGCGCGGTGATGAGCCCCACAAGGAAAGCGGCATAAAGGCCCACCAGCGGGTGCACGCCTGCCACAAAGGCAAAGGCCACGGCCTCGGGCACCAGTGCGAGGGCCACGGTCAGGCCGGACAGCAGCTCGACCCGTAGGCGAGAGAAGGTCAGCCCCTCATCCGGCACCCAGCGCAGATCGGGTATGGCGATACGGTTGGCAAAACTTGCCAGCAAGGCTCGGGGCATTGGACAGTCCTATAGGATTTTATGTTCGCGCGAAGGGGTCGTTGTAGCGGGCGCGTCGCTGTTAAGCCACCGCAGGAGGTGGGATGCAGCCATGCGCACAGCGCATAACTCACCTCTCGGCAACGTGATTTGCGGCACCCGGATCAAGCACCCAAATGTGAGTTCATGCGTTGGATTGCCCTCATATTTCTATCGGCCCTGCCCGCCTTTGCACAGGACTTGCAAGGGAATGACACGGCTGGAAACTGGCGTGTCACGCACCATGAAATTTTCGGCATCTGGAATTCAATTTGTGACGAGCGTGAAGAAGCCGGTACTTTGGTGCAGCGCTGCTACATAAGGCGCGCCGAGGTGTTTTCCTTGCGTCCGAAATTTGCGGCGCAATTCATGTTCATCACACCTGAACCAGATGGTTTCAAAATCGAGTTCGGGATTGAGCCCGGCACCTTCTTCAGCCCTTCTGGATTCCGCATAGAGAAAGATCAGGATGTGATCTGGCGCACGCGGCGCCCCGGGTGCCTGACAGGGTTCAGCTGCACATTCGAGGATCATCGCGCCTACGGCCTGCTGGATGCCATGCTGAACGGGGATGCGTATCGTTTTGAGTTTCGTGACAGGCATGGTCAATCGCAGGATCTGACGTGGCCGCTGGATGAGTTTGGAGCCGCGTGGGCGGATTTCAATACGCAATCTCAACAGCGTAACCTGCTGGTGCAACAGGAATAGACCTCTTGTCAATTTCGGGCCGAACCCGCACAAATTCAATATCAGTATCTCATGCGGAGCAGGACAGTGACCCAAACCAGGATTGCCGTTATCGGCGGATCAGGCATCTATGACATCGATGGGCTGGAAAATGCGGAATGGGTCAGTGTCGATACCCCTTGGGGGGCGCCCTCGGATCAGATTCTGACCGGGTCGCTGGACGGTGTCGCAATGGCCTTTCTGCCGCGCCATGGGCGCGGGCATGTGCATTCACCGACCGATGTGCCCTATCGCGCCAATATCGACGCGCTGAAACGGCTTGGTGTGACGGATGTGATCTCGGTCTCGGCCTGCGGGTCGTTTCGCGAACACATGGCACCGGGTGACTTTGTCATCGTCGATCAGTTCATCGACCGGACATTTGCGCGCGACAAGAGCTTTTTCGGAACAGGCTGCGTGGCCCATGTCAGCGTTGCGCATCCGACCTGCCCGCGCCTGTCGGACGCCTGTGAAACCGCAGGCAAGGCTGCCGGTATCACGATCCATCGCGGCGGCACCTATCTGGCGATGGAAGGGCCGCAGTTTTCGTCTCTGGCGGAATCGAAGATGTATCGCGAGCAATGGGGCTGCGACGTGATCGGGATGACCAACATGCCCGAAGCCAAGCTCGCCCGCGAAGCCGAGCTTTGTTATGCCTCAATCGCGATGGTCACCGATTTTGACAGCTGGCACCCGGATCATGGCGAGGTGGATGTGACCACCATCATTGCGACCCTGACCGGCAATGCCGACAAGGGCCGTGCACTGGTCAAAGGCCTTCCCGTCCTGTTGGGGACCGACCGCGCGCCCTGTCCGCATGGCTGTGACCGGGCGCTAGAATATGCCATCCTCACCGCGCCCGAAAAGCGCGATCCGGTGCTGCTGGCCAAACTGGACGCGGTGGCGGGGCGGATTCTCTAGGTTCCGCGCGACGCATCAGGCATCATCGCCGCCAGCAGTTCGGGTTCCCGGATCACGTTATGCAAGCGTCCAAGCATGACATCGACCCTGCGCCCGTAACTGTCCGGGCACAGGGGATGCGGGTTCTTTCTGCCGGATACTCGCCGCAAGAATGCGACGGTTGTGAAGGATCGCACTGGTATCAGTTTTCGTGCAAGTCTGGGCCTGATCGGACTGATTTGACGGGCCCGAAAGCTGGTCGCCATGAAAATTGTCAAGCACCGGTAGTTTGGCTATAGCGATACCAAAGGAACATATCGCGAGCAGACCCTTATGTCTCTGGAACTCTGGCTGGCCTTTGTTGCCGCATCCACCGCCTTGCTCTTGATCCCGGGCCCGACCGTGCTGTTGGTGCTGAGCTATGCGCTGTCCAAGGGGCGCAGCGTTGCCGTGGCCTCGGCCACAGGGGTCGCTGTGGGGGATCTTGTGGCGATGACCGCATCTTTGTCGGGGCTAGGCGCGCTTGTTCTGGCCTCGGCCACCTTGTTTTCCGTCCTTAAATGGGTCGGTGCGGCCTATCTGGTCTGGCTTGGGGTTAAACTGCTGCGCAGCGCCCCGGCAAGTGGCCTGGGAACGGTCGCGACCGGGCGGGATGTCACCCCCGGCAGCGTGTTTGGACATGCGGCCGCTGTCACAGCACTGAACCCGAAATCCATCGCCTTTTTCATCGCCTTTGTGCCGCAGTTCCTGCGCCCGGCTGAACCACTGGGGCCGCAATTTGCCATCCTGATTGCCACTTTTGTCGGACTGGCCTGGCTGAATGCGCTGGCTTATGCGTTGCTGGCCGAACGGCTGCGGCGTCTGATTGGCCGCGCTAGCGTGATCACCGGCATGACGCGGTTTGGCGGGCTGACTCTGATCGGGATGGGTTTCGCCACGGCGGTTCTGCGCCGCCCGGCCTGACCCCTTCTTCAGTTTTCGGCGTTTTCCTTCATGAACCCGCGGATAAACCGGCGGATTTCGCGGGCAGCTGATGTATCCAGCTCCCTGCACAACTCGACAAACGCGTCGCGTTCATCCTTGTCCAGACGCAGAACCAGCTGGCTGTTTTTCTTCGTCGATCCCTTGCCGTCTTTCTTTGGCACGCGCGTTGCTCCTAGCAAATGCTCGTTAATTTAGGCGATGCATTGTGTATACATAGCATAGTGATTGTCGTTATCGGGCACTTAACAGCACCGGAACAGAAATGGCAATGAACCTTCAAACCGTCTGGGGCCTTTCTTTTGCGAGATCAACGCAAATGCACAAGCCGCACCTGTCTTGGCCACCTGCCACGCTTCACCGGTATTACGGATTGCCCAAGGCTGTGGTTTCGTGCCGCTAGTGATCGCGTGAATGAATTGTTCCTTGCATGGCTAACCCTCTTGGGCCAAACACGTTTTGGTATTTGAAGCGGAAAAGGGTTGGTTCATGTCAAGGAACAAGACTGTCAAAGACTACATCCGGACGATTGTCGACTTTCCGCATGAAGGAATTCTGTTTCGCGATGTGACGACGCTGTTTGCCGATCCGCGCGGATTTCGGATGGCCATTGACCAGATGCTGCACCCCTATGCCGGGGAACGCATCGACAAGGTTGTCGGCCTCGAGGCGCGGGGCTTTATCCTTGGGGGGGCGATTGCGCATCAGCTGAGTCTGGGCTTCGTACCGATCCGCAAGAAAGGCAAGCTGCCCGGCACAACGATCAGCCAGGACTACAAGCTGGAATATGGTGAAGCGATCGTCGAGATCCACGATGACGCCATCCAGCCAGGCGAAAAAATCCTTGTCGTTGACGACCTTCTGGCCACAGGCGGCACTGCGGCGGCGGGCATCAAACTGATCGAGCGTCTGGGCGGTGAGATCGTCTCATGCGCGTTCATTATCGACCTGCCTGACCTCGGCGGGCGCAAAGTATTGGAAGATATGGGCATGGACGTGCATGTCCTGTGCGAATTCGAAGGGCTTTAACGCGGCAACCTTCGGATTACTTAACAAGAGTCAGAGCCGGGTTCACGCCTTCAGCACCGCGCCGGGATTCATGATGCCAAAGGGGTCCAGCGCCGCCTTGATGGTCCGCATTGCATCCAGCTTTACCGGATCGCCATAGCGTTCCAGATCGTCCGTTTTCATGCGGCCCACGCCGTGTTCCGCGCTGACCGAACCGTCAAAGGCATGGACCAGATCATGCACGACCCGCTTGACCACGGCGCTCTGACCCTCAAAATCCGACCTGCCCTGCCCCTTGGGGGGAAAGACGTTGTAATGCAGATTGCCATCCCCAAGATGGCCAAAGCAATTGATCCGGAACGGCCCGAGACCGGAAACCACCTTTTCCCCTTGGCGCACAAATTCCGGAATTTCTGAGATCGGGATCGAGATATCATGGCTCGACACCGAGCCGATCAGGCGGTTGGCCTCGGGGATACGCTCGCGCACGGCCCACAACTCATCGCGTTGCGCCTCGCTTTGCGCAATCACGCCATCCTGCACCAGCCCAAGCGCTTGCGCGCGGACAAAGATATCCTCCAGCGCGTCGGACGGAGACTGCCCTGTGGCCAGCCCCAATTCGATCAGAACGCTCCACTCTGGCGGCGTCTTAAACGGTTGCCGGACGTCCGGCAGAACCTCAGACAAGAACTTCAGCCCCTGCCAGTGGATCAGTTCGAAAGTGCTGACAGCCTCGCCCACGCGATCCCGTGCCAGCGCCAGCAGGGAAATGGCGGCTTCGGGTGACGCTACCTGAAACATCGCCGTCCCGATCGCGGCAGGCCGGGGAAACAGCTTGAGCGCGGCTGCGGTTATGATCCCCAGCGTGCCCTCGGCCCCGATCAGCAGATTGCGCAGGTCATAGCCTGTGTTGTCCTTTCGCAACCGGCTGAGACCCTGCCAGATTTGACCGTTGGGCAGAACGGCCTCGAGCCCAAGGCACAGGTCGCGCGCATTGCCATAGCGCAAGACGTTGACGCCCCCGGCATTGGTGGACAGGTTGCCCCCGATCCGACAGGATCCCTGCGCCGCCAGCGTCAAGGGAAACAGGCGGTCTTGCGCCTCGGCCGCGGCTTGGACGTCCTGCAAAATGGCGCCGGCCTCGGCAATCAGCACGTTTTCGGTGGGATAGACGGACCGGATGGCGGTCATCCGTTCCAGCGAAATCACAAGGGGCGCTGGCCCATGCGGCTTCACCTGCCCCCCGACCAGACCGGTTCCGCCGCCATAAGGCACCACCGGAACACGCATTTCGGACGCCACCTGCACCAGTACCGAGACCTCCTCGGTTGTGCGGGGCAAGGCCAGTAGGCCAGCCTGTCCGGCAAATCGCCCGCGCGGCTCTTCCAGATACCGGTCAGCCACCGGGCGCAGCACCTGATCGCCCAGTTTCGAGCGGATCAGCGTGGCAATGCGGTCATCAGCGGGGTTCAGACTCATACGCTTTCAATGCCCAACCGATCCTGCCACGGCAAGCCTTATTCCAGATCAATCAGATAACGCGGCTCCAGCACAACAACCGTTGGACGGTCCGGCAAGTCACGCAGAGAGACGGTGATCTCGGACACGCCGTCACGTTCAACCGGGAACTCATCCCGGATATCCACGAGGAAGCGATCAAGCGAAAACTCCGAGAACCAGTGCATCGGAATGATCACCGAGCTTTTCAGCCGCTTCAGAACCGAGATCATGTCGGGCAAGGGCATGGTTGTTCCGCCATCGACGGCGGCCATGACCACATCCAACCGACCCAGCGCAGCAAACTGTTCGTCTGACGGTACATGATGCAAATGTCCCAGATGGCCGATACACAGCCCTTCGACCTCGAACACGAAGATAGAATTGCCGCGCTCCTCAACTCCGCCATAGGCCGAGCGGATATCGGTCGGGACATTGCGTATCAGCATCTCGCCCAGATCCAGGTGATGTTCGATCCCCTGCCCGAACTCTCCCCATCCCGGCAGGACATGCGGGATCGCCGGGTCGGGATGCGCCGTCCAATGGGTGTCATGGGCATGGTTCATTGTCACCACATCGGGAATCAGATCGGCACCCCCGATGAACCCGGTAAAATCGGTCACCACATTCAACCCGCCACGGGTCTGGATCATAAAGGCGGCATGCGCGACATAGCTGATGCGCACCGAAAACTCCGGTACCGGGTCCTGCCACGCAGCTTTGTGCAGATATTCGATCCCCGGCGCAGCATCGGCGATAGCGATACAATGGCTCGGCCGCCGCTCCTGCGCCACGGCCTCGCCCGAAATCACCATCAATGCTGCAACCAACCAGCGCATACCCGAAGTGTAGCGCAGATCGCCACCAAGTCATGCCCCTTGTTCATCTGGCCGAAAATATCCCGGGGGAGGCGCGGCTTGCCGCGACGGGGGCAGAGCCCCCTAGCCCGCGTCCGTCTTGCCACGCCGGTCGGACCGCAGGCTGGCATAGAGAACATGCGTCCGCCATCGCCCGTTGATCTGTAGATAAGACTGCGCCACGCCTTCATATTTGAAGCCCGAGCTTTCCAGCAAACCGCGCGACGCCCGGTTTTCCGGCAGGCACGCGGCTTCGATCCGGCTCAGGTCCAGACGGGTAAAGGCGTGATGCAACATCGCGCCGATCGCTTCGCGCATGTATCCCTGACGGGCAAAGGATTCACCGGTCCAGTAACCCAGAGTTCCGGCCTGCGCAGGACCGCGCCGGATATTGTCCAGCGTGATCGCCCCGACCAACACATTGTCTTCACGGCGAAACAGGAACAGCGGGATTGCTGTGCCACTCGCGACCGAGCGCTGCGCCCAGTAGACCCGATTGGTAAAGGATTTGCGGCTCAGGTGATCCTTGGCCCAGATCGGCTCCCACGGGGTCAGGTAATTTTTTGAGGCGCGCCGCAACGCCGCCCAATCGTTGAAATCGGAATGTACAGGCGGACGCAAGCTGAGCCGCGCGGTCTCGAGTTTCAACTTGCGTCTGCCCAACAGCATCACGCTGCACGCCTCTCCTGCAAGTCCGCCAATGTCGGTGCGTCTGCGACCGGTCCGTAAAGCGCCAGCGCCGCCGGGGCCTGAACGGCCATGGTTTCAGCAAAGGCGCGCACGTCGTCGGTGCTGACCGCATCGATCTTGGCAACCGTATCTTCCAGCGAGGGCACCCGCCCCCAGATATGCACCAGCCGCGCCAGACGCTCGGCCCGATTCGACGGGCTTTCCAGCCCCATCAGCATCCCGGCCTTCATCTGGGCGCGGGCACGGGCGACCTCTTCGGGGTTCATGTCCTCGGCGGCGCGCTTCATCTCATCGATGGTGATCGTCGCCAGTTCGGCCACCTGATTGGCCGAGGTCCCGGCATAGATCGTGGTTGTTCCAGTATCGGCATAGGCACCGGTCTGCGCAAAGATCGTGTAACAAAGCCCACGTGTTTCGCGCACCTCCTGAAACAGGCGCGAGGACATGCCACCGCCCAATGCGGTCGAATAGATCTGCGCCGTATAGATCGCGTCGTCGCGATAGCCTGGGCTTTCAAGCGCCAGGGCGAAATGTGCCTGTTCCAGCTCTTTTACCTGCCGGGCTTCGCCGCCTGTAAAGCGTGCGATCTCGGGGATCAGACCCTTACGGGATTGCAGATGGCCAAACATCTCTTCGGCCAGTTTCATCAGCATGTCGTGATCCACAGCACCTGCTGCGGACAGGATCATCTGTTCGGGGCCATAATGTTCGGTCACAAAGCCCGACAGGTCTTCACGCGAAAAGGCACTCACCCGCTCGGACGGACCCAGGATCGTCCGGCCCAGAGGCTGGTCGTGATAGCTCTCCTCTTGCAGCCAGTCAAAGATCACATCGTCGGGCGTGTCATGGGCCTGACCGATTTCCTGAAGGATCACGCCCCGCTCGACCTCGATCTCGCGCGGATCGAAAACCGGGTTCAGAACGATGTCGCCGATGACATCCATCGCCAGCGCCACGTCGTCCTTCAGAACGCGTGCGTAATAGGCTGTCACCTCGCGCGAGGTATAGGCGTTGATATAGCCGCCCACATCCTCGATCGCCTCGGCAATCTGCAAGGCCGAACGGCGCTCGGTTCCCTTGAACGCCATATGTTCAAGGAAATGCGCTATGCCGTTCTGCTCGATCCGCTCATGCCGCCCACCGGCGGTTACCCAGATGCCGATGGCCGCAGATTGCAGCCCCGGCATATGTTCACTGACGATACGAAACCCGTTCTTCAGTTGGTCTTGTCTGACAGTCACTCAGCGATGTGCCTTTTTATATGATCCTCAAGGGCACCCAGATCATTGGCGATGCGGGTTACCCGTTCCGGACGTTCATACAGATCAGACATGCGGGAGGGAAGAGGCGGATGTTCGCCGCTCGCCTTCTCGACCGCGGCCGGGAATTTCGCCGAGTGCGCGGTGGCCAGCGTGATCATCGGAACGTCTGCCGCGCGGTGTTCTTCTGCGACCTTGATGCCCACGGCGGTGTGCGGGCAGACCAGTTCGGCGCTGTGCGCCAGCGTGGATTTGATCGTGGCCAGCGTTTCCTCTTCGGACACACGGCCCGAATCGAAATTCTCACGCAGCGCTTCCATCGCGCCCTGGCTGATATTGAAGCCACCCTGTTTCAGCTCATCCATCAATTGTGCGATGGCCCCGCCATCTTCGCCATAGGCATAATAGAGCGCGCGTTCGAAATTCGAGCTGACCTGAATGTCCATCGACGGGCTGATCGAGGGGATAGTCTCGCCCTTGAAATACCCCTCGCCCGAGAGGCAGCGATGCAGAATGTCGTTCTGGTTGGTCGCCACCACAAGGCGGTCAATCGGCAGCCCCATACGCTTGGCCAGATAACCCGCGAAGATGTCACCAAAGTTGCCAGTTGGCACCGTGAAGCTGACCTTGCGGTGCGGCGCACCAAGGCTGACGGCAGCCGAGAAGTAATAGACGATCTGCGCCAAGACGCGGGCAAAGTTGATCGAGTTCACACCCGCCAGTTTCACGCCGTCGCGGAAGTCGAAATCGTTGAACATGTCTTTCAGCGCAGCCTGACAATCGTCGAAATCGCCATCAACGGCCAGAGCATGCACATTGCTGTCCGCAGGCGTCGTCATCTGTCGACGCTGTACTTCGGACACGCGGCCATGCGGGAACAGGATGAACACATCCACCGCGTCCAGCCCGCGGAACGCCTCGATCGCGGCTGAACCGGTATCCCCGCTGGTCGCGCCGACGATGGTCACACGGTCACCACGGCGTTTCAGCGCCACCTGGAACAACTGGCCGATCAGTTGCATGGCAAAGTCCTTGAAGGCCAGCGTGGGGCCGTGGAACAGTTCCAGCAGGAAGTGGTTCTCGTTCAGCTGCTTCAATGGCGCGCGAGCATCGTGGCCGAAACCTTCGTAAGCGCGGGCGATGATCGCCTTGAACTCATCCGCGGCGAATGAGCCGCTGACATAGGGCCACATCACGCGGAATGCGATTTCTTCGTAGGGCAATCCGGCCAGCGCCGCGATCTCGTCCTGCGACATCACCGGGATTTCGGCGGGCAGATACAGGCCACCATCGCGGGCAAGTCCGGTCAACATCGCCTCTTCAAACGTTAGTTCGGGCGCCTGCCCACGGGTCGAGATGTATTTCATGTCGCGTCACTTTCAGAATTGGCACGGTTGCGCCACAGGAAGTATCCGGTCATCGCGGCCCAGACCAGAGCCAGACCAAACCAGGTTATTGCATATTGCAGGTGATCGTTTGGTATGCCTGCCGTGTCCACCGGCAGCGGTGTCACATTCGGATCGGTTTGCGAACGCGCGATCAACATAACCGGCTCTGCTCCCAATTCAGTGGCCAGATTGGGCACGTCCCGGGCAAACCAGATATTTGCATCCATGTCTGGCTCAGGTGTGTAGCTGTCAATCTCATCCGGCCAATGCAGGTTACCGGTGATTTCCATCGGGCCGGTCAGACGTTCGGTCTGCTTCGCAGTTGTCGGGACAAAACCCCGATCAACTAGAATAGTGCGATCTTCGGTGTTGAAAGCCTGAATGATCCGGTACCCCGCCCCCACCTGCTTGACAGAAACCAGAACATGGATTTCCCCCGGCACCATCTCTCCTTTGATTGCTACGGGCAGATATTTGTCTTCGTCTTCGAAAACTTGCTGGGGTAGAGAAACCGCTTCGGCAGAGATACGACTTTCGATATCGGCGAGTTCGCCTTCTTTCTCTGCCAAGCGATCCACCTGCCAAAAACCCAACCACAACAGCACGCCCAAACCGGCGAGGCCGAAGATCAGCAGGAACAGGATACGGCGCATGTCAGGACCAAACTTCTTTGCAGGAACCGGCGTCTTGTTAAGGGGCGCGCGGGCTGAATTGCAACCACGCAATTGTATGGGGCGCAATCTTGCGCCCCACATAGAGAAAAAGCCGCCCCTTGGGGCGGCTTTTGCAACTGATCAGCCTGACCGGCGTTACATCAGCGGAGCCTGGCCCCAGATGTAGACGGCAAAGAACAAGAACAGCCAGACCACGTCGACGAAGTGCCAGTACCAAGCGGCGGCCTCAAAACCGACGTGTTTTTCGGGGGTGAAGTCACCCTTAAGCGCGCGGATCAGGCAGACGGTCAGGAAGATTGTCCCGATGATCACATGTGCGCCGTGGAAACCCGTTGCCATGAAGAAGTTGGAATAGAACTGGTCGCCGCCGAATTCCCAGCCTTCATGCTTGAGCAGTTCGGCGTATTCATAGCCCTGAAGGAAGGTAAAGGCGATGCCCAGCACGATGCCAATGGCCAGACCATTGATCAGCGCCTTGCGGTCGTTGTCATGCACCAGTGCATGGTGCGCCCAAGTGATCGCACAGCCCGACAGCAGCAGGACCAGAGTGTTGATCAGCGGCAGGTGGAACGGGTCAACCGCATGAATGTCCGGCTGGATGTATTCGGTGCCGGCATAGTCGTACATCGGATACATGCGATGTTTGAAGAACGACCAGAACCAGGCGAAGAAGAACATCACCTCGGACATGACGAACAGGATGAAGCCGTAACGCAGACCGATGCGGACAACAGGTGTGTGATCGCCCTGACGGCTTTCCGCAACCACATCCGACCACCAGGCGAACATCGTGTAAAGCACCGCTGCCAGACCGGCCCAGAACATGAAGGGCGTGATGCCTTGCATCCAGAGAACGGCTCCGAACAGCATGACAAAGCCGCCGACGGCGCCGATCAGAGGCCAGATCGACGGGGCCAGAATGTGATAATCGTGGTTTTTAGCGTGTGCCATCAGCGTCCCTCACCTACAGGCGTTAGTTCGTGTTTGTATCTGCCTGCGCATCGAGGGCGGCATAGCCCTCGGGCAGGTCAATTTCGTAGAATGTATACGACAGCGTGATCGTATGAACATACTTGGCTTCAAGATCCTCGACCATTTCCGGGTCGACGAAGAAAGTCACCGGCATCTCAACGCGTTCGCCGGGTTGCAGCACCTGCTCTTCAAAGCAGAAACAGGCAATCTTTTGGAAATACCCACCCGCAGAATAGGGCGCCACGTTGTAAGACGCCTGCCCGGCAATGGGGCGGTCGGTCGGGTTAAAGGCCTCGTAAAACGCGAGACCTGTTTCGCCGATGCGCACATCCATCTCGCGCACGACCGGCTTGAATTCCCATTCCATGTCCTTGGCCTTGGACGCGTCAAAACGGATGGTAACGGTGCGATCCAGAATGGTATCGGGGGCAGTTTCGGCAACACCAGTGGTGCCGCCAAATCCGGTCACCCGGCAGAACCAGTTGTAGAACGGCACCGACGCCCAGGCCAGACTGCCCATCAGGACAACCACGCCAACGGTCTGGAAAACCGTTTTCTGAGGACCGGACAACGCCATCAGTTCTGAACCTCTTGCGTCGCCCTGTTGAAATCAGTGCCCGAGACCTTGACGATGGTCAGGCCAAAGATGATCACGATAAAGGCGGCCAGCGTCAGGCCGACACCCAGATTGCGGCTGAACCGGCGCTGATGCAGCTCGTGGTCCTTGCGAAGGCTCATGACCATCCCCCCAGACCATAGGGTTTCAGCAGGGCTTCGGCCAGAACGGCACCGAAATGCAGGAACAGATACAGCAGCGACAGCTTGAAGAAACCGCGCTCGACCTTGAAGTTATCTGCCTCGGAATCATCCTCGGTCCGGCGCGAGATTTTCCACGCGCCCCGCAGGAACAGGATGTTCAGAACCAGTGCAACAGTCAGATAGATCGGGCCGCCAATACCCGAAAACGCAGTTCCAACGGCCAGCAGAGCCAGCAGAGCTGTATAGACCAGGATATGGATACGTGTCGCGCGGCGACCGTGGGTGACGGTCAGCATCGGCACGCCCGCGTCGTCATAGTCCGAGCGCATGAACAGGGCCAGCGCCCAGAAATGCGGCGGCGTCCACATGAAAGTCAGGGCAAACATCAGCCAGGGCTCGACCGACATCGATCCCGTGGCCGCCACCCAGCCGATCACCGGAGGGAACGCGCCCGCTGCGCCACCGATCACGATGTTCTGCGGCGTCGAACGCTTCAGCCACATCGTGTAGACGACAACGTAGAAGAAGATGGTGAAGGCCAGAAACGCGCCTGCAAACCAGTTGGTCGCAAGGCCCAGCATGATCACCGACAGACCCGACAGAGCCAGACCAACGGCCAGCGCCTCGCCTTCCTCGACCTTGCCCGAAGGGATCGGGCGGGATTTGGTGCGTTTCATGACACGGTCGATATCCGCGTCCCACCACATGTTCAGCGCACCTGATGCTCCGCCGCCGATGGCGATGAACAGGATGGCGCAGAATCCGACGAAGGGATGGACAGGAACAGGGGCCGCCAACAGGCCGACCAATGCCGTGAACACGACCAGCGACATCACGCGCGGCTTCAGCAGGGCGAAGTAATCGCCAAAGCCGGCCTCGTCCGCCTGGGCGGTCGCAGTGCTGGCATTGATGCTTGCGTCGGTCATTTCCGGTCCTTCTGGGGCGAAAACTGCGCGGATCGCCCGCGCAGCCTGCATCTTGTGTCAGGCGGGGTTCCACCCGCCCCTATCGTACTCAGTTCGAGGCGACCTGATAGCTTTGCGGCAGGCCCGCGTATTCTTCGATCGCGCCCTGCAGCCATTCGTCATAGACTTCCTGGCTTACGACCTTGACGGTAATCGGCATATAGGCGTGGTCCTTGCCACACAGTTCCGAACACTGACCAAAATAGATGCCTTCCTTGTCGGCCTGGAACCACAGCTCGGCCAGACGTCCGGGCACACCGTCCTGCTTTACGCCAAAGGCCGGGATGGTCCACGAGTGAATCACGTCGGATGCAGTCACCTGCATCACGATGACCTTGCCGACCGGAACGACAACAGCGGTGTCGGTGGCCAGCAGCCATTCATCATCGCTGTAGCCTGCATCGATCAGCTTGGCGCGCATTGCGTCATCCAGAACAAACGGCGTTACATCCGCATCTGCGGGGCGTGCGCCCTCGTCCAGGGTCGCCGGGTGGCCCAGCAGATAGCTGTCGAATGCGAAATCGTGATCAACATACTCGTAGGTCCAGTACCACTGGTTGCCGACGACTTTGATGGTGATGTCACCTTCCGGGATTTCCTGCTGTTTGAAAAGAACCGGCAACGAGAACGCGCCAATAAACACCAGAATCAAGATCGGTCCCAGGGTCCAGGCGATTTCAACCGGAGTATAGTGTGAGAAACGCGCCGGAGTTGGGTTTACGCGCTGGTTGTAGCGCACAATGCAATAGATCAACAAAGCTGCAACCAACAGACAGACTGCGGTGATGATCACGAGAATCATGCTGTCCAGATCCCGGATACCCTGGGCAAGGCTGGTGGCCGCGGGCTGGAAGCCCATGCCGCCGTCTACCGGCTTGCCAATAATCTCAAGCTCCTGAGCCATGGCGGGTAGGCTGGAGAGGGCTGTCATAAACCCTGAAAGCATCAAAGCATTCTTCATGTTCTGTCCTGATCGTTTGATCTTTGCGTCCCTGACGGAAAGGTGTGAATCGGTCGCACCTCTCCCGTTGTCTTTGGCCGCGTTAAAAACCATATTCCAGCAGGTAGATAAAGCAAAATGCTTGCGTCAAACAGACGCTATTTTTGATCTGGATCAAACCCGAAAGGTCGCAACCCATGCCTGAAGCCCCGTTTCGCCCCTTTGAGCGCGCCCTGCCGCAAGATGAAGCACTGGCCATATTGCGCTCGGCAACAAACGGGGCCGAGGATGGAGAGCTGTTTGTCGAGCGCCGGAAATCCGAATCTCTGGTGTTTGACGACGGGCGTCTTCGCACCGCGTCTTATGACGCATCCGAGGGATTTGGCCTGCGCGCCGTTCAGGGCGAAGTGGCCGGGTACGCGCATTCGACTGATGTATCGATTGCCGCGCTGAAACGTGCTGCTGAAACCGCGCGACTGGCGGTTGGCGATGGAGGCGGAACGCTCGCCGAAGCGCCCCGGCCCACGAATACGCGCCTGTACACGGACGAAGACCCAATCGAATCCGCCGCCTTCCCGGTGAAAATCGAAACCCTGCGGGAGATTGACGCCTTTGCCCGCGATCTGGATCCGCGGGTGGTTCAGGTCAGCGCAATGATCGCAGCCGCCGTTCAGGAGGTGGAAATTCTGCGACCCGATGGTGTGATGGTGCGTGACGTGCGCCCGATGACGCGCGTGAATGTCTCGGTCATTGTTGAACAGGACGGGCGGCGCGAAAGCGGATCGGCCGGTGGCGGCGGGCGGGTTGGCCTGAGCGGGCTGATCGACCCTGCCGACTGGCAGGCCAAGGCGCGCGAAGCCCTGCGCATCGCATTGGTCAATCTGGACGCGGTTCCCGCCCCTGCCGGCGTGATGGAGGTTGCACTTGGCCCCGGCTGGCCCGGTATTTTGCTGCACGAAGCCATCGGTCACGGGCTAGAGGGCGATTTCAACCGCAAGGGAAGCTCGGCCTTTGCCGGACTGATGGGACAACAGATTGCATCCAAGGGCGTGACCGTTGTGGATGACGGCACGATTGCTGATCGTCGCGGTTCGATCACCGTGGATGATGAGGGCACGCCCAGCGCGCGCACGGTGCTGATCGAAGACGGCATATTGACCGGCTACATGCAGGATCGGCAAAACGCCCGGCTGATGGGCGTTGCGGCTACGGGCAATGGGCGGCGGCAAAGCTATGCGCACAAACCCATGCCGCGCATGACCAACACGATCATGCTGGGTGGCGAAGCCGACCCGCAGGCTCTGGTGGCTGATATCAAGGACGGCATCTGGGCCGTTGGATTCGGAGGCGGCCAGGTCGACATCACCAATGGCAAGTTCGTTTTCTCGTGTACCGAAGCTTATCGGGTCGAAAATGGCAAGATCGGCGCGCCTGTCAAAGGGGCCACGCTGATCGGTGACGGGCCTTCGGCGTTGAAACGCATTCGCGGCCTTGGCAATGACATGGCTTTGGATCCGGGTATGGGCACCTGCGGCAAGGACGGTCAATGGGTGCCCGTGGGTGTGGGTCAACCGACAGTGCTGATGGACGGGCTGACTGTCGGCGGGTCGGCAGCCTGAGGCGGAAGAGAAGCGCAAAGGCAGGCGCAGGGTTAACCATGCGCCACTTTGATTCGATAGCATTCCAACCGACGCCATTGATTTGAGCGCCGGTTAGAAAATATTCTTTTATTTATTTTCCGACACTTAAACGGTGTATTCTCCGAGAAATACAGATAAATCGCTTCTAATTATCTGCGATTCAGAGGCTGTTAACCCCCTGTCCCGTAAACCAGTTCTGCAATCAGGCGGAGCAACGGATGACCGAAGAGCAGCTTTCTTCCAATAACCCCCCACTCCCACCCACCACGGAAGAGGACCGGTTTTCGTGGCTTCGCCTGTTGCGCTCGCGCAAGGTCGGCCCGGCGACGTTTCGTCGGCTGCTGCGTGAACATGGCTCGGCGCAGAACGCGCTGGCCGCGCTGCCTGAAATGGCACGCGCCGCCGGAATAGAAGGGTATGAAACCTGTCCCCCCGGCGTGATCGAGGCGGAACTCAGGGCCGCAGAAGCCGCCAAAGCGCGGCTTTTGTGCCTTGGGTCCGCAGATTTCCCCAACGCGTTGAACGACCTATCCGATGCCCCGCCCTTGCTTTGGGCCATCGGGGATGTGTCGCTGTTGCAGAAACCGACGATTGCGATGGTGGGCGCGCGCAACTGTTCCTCGCTGGGCGCACGGATGGCGCGTGGTCTGGCGCGCGCCTTGGGTGAAAAGGGACATGTGATAGTCTCGGGTCTGGCGCGCGGCATTGATACGTCGGCGCATATGGCGTCGCTGGACACCGGCACTGTTGCCGTCATGGCGGGCGGTGTCGATGTCATTTACCCGGCCGAGAACACGGAACTGGCGCATAATATCGCGACCAAAGGCCTGCGGCTGTCGGAACAGCCAATGGGCGTGACACCTCAGGCAAGGCATTTTCCACGCCGCAACCGGATCATCTCGGGCCTGGCCCAAGCGGTTGTGGTGGTCGAGGCCGCAGCAAAATCCGGCAGCCTGATCACAGCGCGTGACGCCCTGGATCAGGGGCGCGAGGTTCTGGCCGTGCCCGGCCATCCGTTCGACGCCCGCGCTGCCGGGTGCAACCTTTTGATTCGGGACGGTGCGACGCTGGTCCGTTCGGCAGACGACGTTGTCGAAGCCCTGCCGCAGCAAGGCGATCTGATCTTTGCAAAACCCGAGCTGCCGCCCGCCATGCAGCCACGGCCTGCCGTACTGGACTTGCAGGCGCAAATCCTTGAGCGGTTGGGACCTTCCCCTATCGCCGAAGACCAGTTGCTGCGCGATATTGCGGCCTCGGCCGGGGATCTGGGGCCAGCGCTGCTCGACCTTGAACTGGACGGACGAATCCAGCGACAGCCGGGCGGGCTGTTGTCTCTGGCAGGCTGATTTGGACGGAAAACAAGATTGCCCAATCGAACGCTCTGCCTGCGATCAGGTGCGGGTATCCCGCTGAAATCACGTCGCTTTTCCGCCTGCCAAAGGAACGCATTGACAATCCCCGCTTGCCCCACACATTTTGCACCACCATAGAAGGCGCCAAATTCGTCGAGCGAGGTTTCCCCTTAAATGCCCGTAGTTGTTGTAGAATCTCCGGCCAAAGCAAAAACAATCAATAAATATCTCGGCCCTGACTACACCGTTCTGGCCTCTTACGGCCATGTGCGGGACTTGCCGCCAAAGGACGGATCGGTGGATCCGGACCATGGATTTTCCATGACATGGGAAGTGGGCAATGACAGCCGCAAACATGTAAAGGCCATCGCCGACGCGCTGAAAGAAGACAACGCGCTGATCCTCGCCACCGACCCTGATCGTGAGGGTGAGGCCATCAGCTGGCATTTGCAGGAAGCGCTGACCAAGCGCCGCTCGATCAAGAAAGACACACCAGTTAGCCGGGTGACCTTCAACGCCATCACCAAAGAAGCGGTGACCGAGGCGATGAAGAACCCGCGCGACGTCGATATGCCCCTGGTCGAAGCGTATCTGGCACGCCGCGCCTTGGACTACCTTGTTGGCTTCAACCTGTCACCGGTTCTGTGGCGCAAACTGCCCGGCGCAAAATCCGCAGGTCGGGTGCAGTCGGTCTGTCTGCGCCTGATCGTCGAGCGTGAGATGGAGATCGAAGCGTTCAAGCCGGTCGAGTACTGGTCGGTTCGGGCCCTGTTCGAGACACCGCGTGGTCAGACCTATGAGGCGCGGCTGGTCACGTTGGCGGGCAAGAAACTGGACAAGCACGATCTGGCCAACGCAACACAAGCCGAACTGGCGGTTCAGGCCGTCACCAGCCGCGCGCTGCGTGTGACTTCGGTCGAAGCCAAGCCCGCCGCGCGCAATCCAAGCGCGCCGTTCATGACTTCGACCCTGCAACAGGAGGCGAGCCGCAAATTCGGCATGGGCGCGCGCCATGCGATGCAGGTTGCGCAGCGCCTCTATGAGGCCGGATACATTACCTATATGCGAACCGACGGGATCGACATGGCACCCGAGGCCGTGACGGCAACGCGCGACACCATCGCGGACCGGTACGGTGCAGAATATGTGCCGGACAGCCCGCGTATGTACAAGAACAAGGCCAAGAACGCGCAGGAAGCACACGAATGTATCCGCCCCACGGATTTGACGCGCGATGCCAAGGCGCTGAAGGTCACGGATGAAGATCAGCGCAAGCTTTATGATCTGATCTGGAAACGGACCATTGCCTGCCAGATGGCAGCAGCACGATTGGAGCGCACAACGGTCGAGATTGGCAGTGACGACGGTCAGGTCGGCCTGCGTGCCACCGGTCAGGTAGTATTGTTCGACGGGTTCATGCGCGTCTATGAGGAAGGCCGCGATGATGTCGCTGATGATGACGAAAAGCGCCTGCCACAGATCATGCAGGGCGACCCCGCGCGCTTTTCCAAAACTACGTTGCGTGATCAGTTTGCCAAGGCCACCAGCGAATCGGACAAAGCCGCAATCATGGCCGATAACGAAGCCGTTCTGGCGTTGCAGCATCACACGCAACCGCCCCCGCGCTATACCGAGGCCACTTTGGTCAAGCGGATGGAGGAGTTGGGGATCGGACGTCCTTCGACCTATGCCTCGATCGTGACCACGATTCAGGACCGTGAATATGTGCGCAAAGACAAGAACCGGCTGATCCCCGAGGAAAAGGGCCGGATCGTCACCATCTTTCTGCTGAACTTCTTCCGTCAATACGTTGGATACGAATTCACCGCGAATCTGGAAGAGCAACTGGATGACGTCAGCGCCGGTGATCGTGACTACAAGGATCTGCTGGGCAAGTTCTGGCGCGATTTCTCGGCAGCGATTGGCGAAACATCCGAACTGCGCATCTCGGAAGTGCTGGACAAGCTGGACGAGGCTTTGGCGCCACAGCTTTACCCCCCGCGTGAGGACGGGTCCGACCCGCGCATCTGCCCGAAATGCGGGTTGGGGCAATTGCACCTGAAAACCTCGCGTACTGGCGGCTTCGTGGGCTGCGGCAACTATCCGGAGTGCAACTATACACGGCCCATCGCCGGTGAAGGCGCGGAAGGGGACGAACAATTGCTTGGCGAAGACGCCGGGGATGAGATCTGGCTGAAGTCCGGCCGCTTTGGGCCGTATGTCCAGCGAGGCGAACCCACGCCCGAGAACAAGAAGCCGCCGCGCGCCTCGCTTCCACGCGGCTGGAGCAAGGATGACATGGATCTGGACAAGGCGCTGACGCTTCTGTCCCTGCCGCGTCAGATCGGTGAGCACCCCGAAGGCGGCATGATCACCTCGAACTTCGGGCGTTTTGGCCCCTATCTGATGCATCAGCTGGCCGATGAAGCCAAGCCGGTCTATGCCAATCTCAAAGACCCTAATGATGTGTTCGAAATCGGTATGAACCGCGCCGTTGAGCTTTTGGCCGAGAAACGAGCCAATCCCGGCGGACGCGGGCGCGCGGCGGCAAAACCCTTGAAAGACCTGGGCGAGCATCCAGACGGCGGCGCGATGCAGGTTCTGGACGGACGGTACGGGCCATATGTAAAATGGGAAAAGGTCAACGCGACCATCCCGAAAGACATCAAGCCCGAAGACGTGACGCAGGAAATGGCCATCGAACTGGTCAATGAGCGCGCATCCAAGAAGGGCACCAAGAAAAAGGCTGCGCCCAAAAAGAAGGCTGCCGCCAAGAAGACAGCAAAGAAAGCGGCTGAATAAACCGGACTTTTGACCGGGACATGTCACCAAACGCGCGGGCCGGTTTCTGAATAAAGGAACCGGCCCGCGTGTTTACAGTCTGACGCGATACAGGATTGCGTTGTTCAGTAAAGGAGTTGAGACATGTTCAGAACCGCCATTCTTGTTGCGGCGATAAGCGTTGCGGCTGCCACGCAGGGCCAGGCCGCGCATCACGTCAAATCCGCCACAGCCGAAATCATCAACGCGCAAGGCGACGTCATTGGTCAGGCGAAGGCGACGCAAGGGCCCAATGGTGTTCTGCTGCACGTGCGCGTCACAGACCTGCCGCCGGGAAAACACGGGTTGCACCTGCACAGCCATGGTGTCTGCGAGGCCGGTGAAGGGTTCAAGACGGCCCAAGGCCATGTTGGCAAAGTTGAAGGCGCACATGGGCTGCTGAACTCAGAAGGCCCCGAGCCCGGCGATCTGCCCAATCTATATGTGGGACAGGATGGTGTGGGCGAGATGGAGGCCTTTACAAACCTGGTTTCGCTTGAGGGTGACGGGAATGCATTGCTGGATGCGGACGGGTCAACTTTCATCATCCACGAAGCTGGCGACGATCACATTAGCCAGCCCATTGGCGGTGCTGGCGGGCGCATCGCCTGTGGGATCCTGATCGCCGACTGACACTATTGTCAGCTGAACTACCGTAGAAATACCTGAACCTTCTGGTTTTATTGACTTCCCCATGACGTGGCGGCACAACCTGCCCATCACCATGTCATTGGGGGAGTTTTCCATGAAGAAAGTCTATGCCAATGCCGCCGAGGCACTCGATGGGGTGCTGACGGATGGCATGCTGATTGCCGCAGGCGGGTTTGGCCTGTGCGGCATTCCCGAACTGTTGCTTGCTGCCATCAGGGATTCGGGCGTCAAGGACCTGAGCTTTGCGTCGAACAATGCCGGTGTGGACGATTTCGGCATCGGCATCCTGTTGCAGACCAGGCAGGTCAGAAAGATGATCAGCTCGTATGTCGGCGAAAACGCCGAGTTCATGCGCCAGTACCTGAGCGGTGAGCTGGAACTGGAATTCAACCCGCAAGGAACACTGGCCGAACGGATGCGCGCCGGTGGTGCCGGTATTCCCGGGTTCTACACCAAGACGGGCGTCGGCACCGTGATTGCCGAAGGCAAGGAGCACAAGGATTTCAACGGCGAGACCTATATCCTTGAGGAAGGCATTTTTGCCGATCTGGCCATCGTCAAGGCTTGGAAAGCTGACGACACCGGCAATCTGGTGTTCCGCAAGACCGCCCGCAACTTTAATGTGCCCGCTGCAACCTGCGGCAAGATCTGCGTGGCCGAAGTGGAAGAGATTGTTCCGCGCGGCTCACTGGACCCGGACAAGATCCACCTGCCCGGTATCTATGTGCATCGCATCATTCAGGGCGATCATGAAAAGCGCATCGAACAGCGCACCACCCGCAAGAAGGAGGACGCATAATGCCCTGGGACCGCAATCAGATGGCCGCACGCGCGGCAGAGGAACTGGAAGACGGCATGTATGTGAACCTCGGCATCGGTATTCCGACGCTGGTGGCGAACTATGTCGGCGACAAGGACATCACACTGCAATCGGAAAACGGTATGCTGGGCATGGGCCCTTTCCCGTATGAAGGTGAAGAAGACCCGGACCTGATCAACGCCGGTAAACAGACGATCACCGAACTGTCCCGCACTGCCTATTTCGACAGCGCCACGTCCTTTGCGATGATCCGGGGCGGCAAGATCGCTGCTGCGATTCTGGGTGCCATGGAAGTGGATGAGAAAGGTGACCTGGCAAACTGGATGATCCCCGGCAAGCTGGTGAAAGGCATGGGCGGCGCCATGGACCTGGTTGCAGGCGTTGGTCGCGTGATCGTGGTTATGGACCACACCAACAAGCACGGTGAAAGCAAGGTCCTGAAGGAATGCACTCTGCCACTGACCGGCAAGGGCGTCGTGGATCGCATCATCACCAATCTGGGCGTTCTGGACGTGGTCGAGGGCGGATTGAGAATCGTCGAACTAGCAGATGGTGTCAGTGAAGACGAAATGCGCGCTGCGACCGAAGCGACAATCGTCGGCTGAACAAAAGAAAAGGCCCGCCGGATCGAGGCGGGCCTTTTTCAATTTGAGGTCTGGAACACGCACCCATCTGAAATCAGATCCGGCGGTGTCGCGCACAAAGCCCGCGCGATCTGGAAAGCGGCCAGAACCTTGGGGACATAATCCCGGGTTTCGGCATAAGGCGGCACGCCGCTGTGTTTACGTACAGCCCCCTCACCCGCGTTGTAACCGGCCAGAACCAGAATCGGGTCGTTGCCGAACTCTTCCATCAGCCAGTTGAGGTATTTCACGCCCCCGGCGATGTTCTGCGAGGGTTGCAGACTGTCCTTAACACCGAAGCGGGCAGCTGTGGCGGGCATCAACTGCATAAGCCCCTGCGCGCCGGCCGAACTGACGGCATCTGCGCGACCGGCCGATTCAACCGAAATGACGGCCAGCACCAGCGCTGGCGACACATTGGTTCCCACGGTTGACCGCAAAATCTCGATCCCGCGTTCTTTTGCTATGTTTTGCAGCGATTGCAGCCGGGGCGATCTTACATTCGTCGCCGCCAGCGCGTTAATCGCAGCATCAAGCCGCCCGGCCCCACCTTCATCGATATGCGGTGAAATGCGGTCCCAGAATGCCTTGTACGACCCTTTCGGGTCAGGCGCGGCACCGATTCCCGGCACTGTGGGCTGAACCACTTTGGTTCTTGCTATGATCTCTGGAACCACCAGCTCCACCCCTGTGCTGGGGGCTGAGGGCTTGGCCGCGTGTTCCTCGGGTGTGATCTGAATCGTCACACGTGGACGCTCACCCGGCTTGGGGGCCTTGATCCGCTTGTAAACTCCGCGCGGCTCAACCTCGGTCGCAGACCCGGGTGCGACACCAGATAGTAGAAACGCCAGTACACCGGCGCATTGAAGTGCGTTCCGGAGAGTCATGTGCCTGCCTCATGTATTCTTTTTACGCGATTTGAACCGCGAATCTTCGCCCAAGGCCAGAAAAACAAAGCGAATTGGGGCAATTTCGCCTCATTTGGCGTAAATTTGCACCGCTGCGGAGCTCTTGGTGTGGATTGAAGAAATTTTTTTCCGTTTTTTTACAATGATTTACGCATTTGGTGACTAAAAAGTTAAGCCGCACGAAAAAAAATCTGTGTTTGGCCCAATTCCTGCCACGCACAACAGGCAAACATTAATCCATACCGAGACGGACATGAGCGGCCTGAGAGAGAAAGCTCTGAAGAACGCCGAGGTTTGTTAAACTCTTTTTGATCCTTTAGGAGGGACGTAACATGATCAAGTTCATCAAGAACTTCCGCAAAGACGAAGACGGCGCAGTAACAGTTGACTGGGTTGTTCTGACCGCTGCAGTCATCGGCCTGGCAGCCGTTGCATACCAGCAGATCTCGGCTGGCGCGACCGGCCTGGCAACAGACGTGAACACCGCTCTGAACGGCGCAACGCTGAGCACCGGCAGCAACACCACAACCGGCGGTATCACAGGTGCAGGCAGCAACTAAGCCTCTGGTTTAGCAAGATTTCGAGACCGCGCCTTCAGGTGCGGTCTTTTTTTGTTTCAGAAGTACCGGTACTTCTGAGGCAAAAATACAGGCTAATAGACATGACGCCGCCCGACACATCACGAGTGCCACCGAATTAGTCACGCCCTTTTCAGGTCTCACCGCAATAAGGAACACGTGAAAAAGTGCTGAATCTTAGATATCTTCACCAAAATCAACTTTTGGCCTGATTTCCGCCATCCGAACGAACCACTGTTGGGCGACGTTACGGGAAACACTGAATTGTCGTATTGGAGATATGTAGATGCTAAAGTTCCTTAATCGGTTCAAATCGAACGAAGCAGGAGCGGTGACCGTTGACTGGGTGGTTTTGACCGCAGTATTGATCGGTCTGTCAGGCGCGACCTACCTCGTCATCAGCTCAAGTGTTGATGGTATCGGCGGTAACATCAACCAAGCCATGAGTTCCTCTGTTGTCAGCACCGGCTCGAACACCGGGCCTGGCGGTCTCGTCACAGCGGGAACCAACTGAACCACAGCGAGTTTTCACATTCACCCACTTTCCTGAGCTTGTTGGTGAACGTGTCGGGCAAATAAACGCGGCGACTTTTTTGGGCGCGGCGTTTGTTTCGTTGTTCTTCGTCTGGCCTGCCGCAGGGAGATGACAGCAGTTGTTTTGCGGAATTGTGCGAAAGCTGACGCAGAATCTAACAAGCAGACATTTTTGTCCCACATTTCGACACAATTTACATTTAACACTTGGGCTGTTTCAAAGTGGCCCTTTGGCCGCTTAGTATTCGACTAAATAAGAAAGAGGTGCATGTATGCGAGCGGTATTCGGACTTGTCCTGATTGTCGGCGTTGCTCTGGCTGGGGGCGCCGTTTACATGGCGCGCAACTATATTGCGGCTTATCAAAGCGAACTGGCACGGCAGAAACAAGCGGCAGAAGAAGCGCTGGCCAATGCCAAAGTCGACGTCATTCCGACGGTAACTGTTTACGTTTCAAATCGTCCTCTGAAATACGGTGAACGCCTGACGCAAGAAGACATTCGCGCTGTAGACTGGCCGGAAAACGCGATTCCCGAAGGTACGTTCTCTGATCTCACTGCCTTGTTTCCCGAAAGTGGCGCCAATGAGCGTTATATTCTGAGGACCATGGAAAAAGACGAGGCGATTATGGAGGTCAAGATCACACGGCCAGGCGAATCGGCCGGGCTGACCTCGCGACTTGAAAAAGGTATGCGCGCCTTTGCGATTAGCGTCGACGTGGCCTCCGGTGTTTCAGGGTTCCTGCGCCCCGGCGACAATGTTGACATCTACTGGACCGGATCGAGCGGCACCGTCGAGGGCAATACCGGCGGCATCACCAAACTGATCGAAGCCAACGTTCAGCTCATCGCCGTCGACCAGACCGCTGGTTCGGACGTCGCAAGCGCAACGATTGCGCGCACAGTCACGGTCGCAGCCACGCCGGAACAGGTTGCTGCGTTGGCGCAGGCCCAAAACACCGGTCGCCTGTCACTGGCTCTTGTAGGGGTGCAGGATGACTCAGTTGCGTCGACAATCGAGGTGGATCAGCGCAAACTGCTTGGAATTACGGCAGCCGCACCGGAACCCGAAAAAGAAGTTGAACAGGTCTGCACGACGCGCATCCGACGCGGTGGCGAGATTGTCAA
Organism: Ruegeria sp. TASC047; assembly: GCF_059612445.1. Lineage (NCBI taxonomy): Bacteria > Pseudomonadati > Pseudomonadota > Alphaproteobacteria > Rhodobacterales > Roseobacteraceae > Ruegeria > Ruegeria sp. TASC047. Next base: position 158,329 of record NZ_JBXWQP010000040.1, on the reverse strand, counting down.
CGTGCCTATCCCCTGTACAAATTGACGCCAATTCAGAGTGTTACAAGATCGGAGCCGCATCTCAGATGCGGCTCTTTTCTTGTTGTTGTTGCCAATTCTCCACATAAGGAAAATTCCAGAAACCATTGATTATTGCAATAAATTCGGATTTCGCGCAGTCTCTCTGCACATAGGGCATAAGACCCAAAAAACGAGGCGTGATCGGAGAGGCAGGTCACATGACAATACGTTCCTGGATCAGCGCAACCCTGCTGGGGTTGTCGCTTGTTATGGGCCCGGTCGGCGATGCCGCCTGGGCTGAATCCCTTCGCGTGGTAAAAAAGGGCACAGTGGAAACGCTGGAAGTTCCGATGAACCGCGCGATTGTTGTGGAAAGCGAACAACCGTTTGCAGAGCTCAGCATTGCCAACGCAGGCATTGCGGATATCTCTTCGCTTTCGGATCGCACAATCTATGTTTTGGGTAAGGCCCCTGGCCTGACCACGCTGACACTGTTTGATGGCGCAGGAAATCTGCTTGCCAACGTACGTGTCCGGGTCTCGCCCGATGTAACCGAATTTAAAGAGCGTCTGCGTCAGATCCTGCCAAGCGAGCAGATTGAAGTGCGCACCGCCAATGATGGCATCGTACTGTCCGGCACGGTTTCAAGCGCCGCCAAACTGGCCCGCGCACTTGAATTGGCTGAACGCTACGCGCCCGAACGTGTATCGAACCTGATGTCTGTAGGTGGCGTGCAGCAAGTGATGTTGAAAGTACGCTTTGCCGAGATGAATCGTACTGTTGCCAAAAACCTGACAGCGTCGCTTGGTTTCGGCGGCAGTGACGTTACCGGCGGTTTCAACACACTCAACAACCAGCTTTCGCTGAACAACGCTATCGCGAACAACATCCCAAACGTTCAAACAAATACAGGCGCGATTCTGTTTGGGTTTGGCGCGGGCTCGACGCAGGTTCGCTTGTTGCTGGAAGCGCTTGAAAGCAAGGGTTTGGCCCGCAGCCTAGCCGAACCAAATTTGTCTGCCCTGTCTGGGCAAGAAGCAACATTCCTGGCCGGCGGCGAAGTTCCGATTCCTGTACCACAGGATGATGGCGTCGTAGCTATTGAATATAAGGCTTTCGGGGTCGAGATGGACTTCATCCCACGTGTTGTGGATGGTAACCTGATCAACCTTGAAATGGGAACTGCCGTTTCCAGCATCGATCAAAGCTCGGACTTTACGATCAACGGCGATTCTGTTCCCAGCTTCATTACCCGTCGTGCGACGACCACGATTGAACTGCGCGATGGGGAAAGCTTTGCCATTGCGGGTCTGATTCAGGATGATTTTTCTGATCTCAGCAATCAGGTTCCGTGGCTGGGAGATGTACCGGTGCTGGGCGCATTGTTTCGCAGCGCGAACTATCAACGCGCTCAAAGCGAACTTGTGATAATCATCACGGCGCATCTTGTAACGCCGACACGCGGCGAGGCGCTAGCCCTTCCTACCGATCGTGTCAAACCGCCCAGCGAATTTGACCTGTTCGTGAATGGTCGGGTTGCTCGTACACAGCGTCCCGGAGCCGGCGGAGCATCCGAAGTTGCCAAACAGGACTTCGGCAGCTCGTACGGCTACGTCCTAGATTGATCAGGAGGATAGGACCAATGCAGAAGTGGATCATCACACTGGGTCTTACGGTCGCCGTTGCCGCATGTACGCGCGAGGCCGGATACGAGATCGATGCCGGAACCTTCGGAAACGCGACATTGAACAATATACAGGTTCAAAACGGCGAGTTGACATATGCTCAGATTCTCGGTCGCAGATTTGCCGCAGATGTGCCCAGTCAAGTGAACTTTGCCTTCAACAGTTCGCAACTGGACGCATCAGCTCAACGCATTCTGCTGCAGCAAGCTGACTGGATCAAACAGTTCCCCGAAGCTAGGTTCCGGGTTTACGGACATACGGATGCCGTAGGCTCAACAAGCTACAACAAGAGTCTTGGGATGCGCCGCGCACAAGCGGTAGTCGCATTCCTTGAACGGCAAGGAATCTCGCGTTCACGTCTTGAAGCCGTTGTATCCTTTGGAAAAACGCAGCCGTTGATCGCGACACCGAATCGGGACCGCCGCAACCGCCGGACTGTAACGGAAGTTTCTGGCTTTGTTGACCGTCACCCGCAACTGCTGGACGGCAAATACGCCAACGTCATTTATCGCGAATACGTTGAAAGCGCGACGTGGAAGAGCACGATTGAACAGGTGACCGCGACAGACGCATCTGATGCGGGTGAATAATATACGCGAAATGGGCGACATCGTCGCCCATTTCCCTACAATTGGTTCTTTTGCGCCCAATTCTTGCCCAACTTCAGAGCAACTTTGTGAACAATAGGGTGACCTGCGGCCAAATTTGACCGTATTGGGGCGACAGCACATCAATCTGGCGGAATTCGTTCATATGACATGCTGAGCCCTCACGACGAGGATAGTGTTTATGACCAGCGCAACGCCGCAAGACGAAACTTCTGCAATCCTGGCCTGCACCATAAGCCGGGATGTCCAGAATTTTGATCTCTTGATCGAAGACATGGAAACCATTCTGGGCGAGCGCTGGGGCGACTTGGGCTTTGCCGAAGCGCTGGCCTTTTTTAGCCAACCAGAAGCCGAAGCGCTTGAATTCGTTGCATTGGCAATCGACGGGGAAGATGAAGACAACCTGTCATTGATGGGTGAAATCATCACAAGGGCCAAGGAAAAGAAGATCAAGGTCGTCTTGATCGCCGAGGACGTCACACCTGCTTCGCTCCACCAATTGCTGCGCAAGGGCGCGGACGAATTTGTCCCCTACCCGCTTCCGGAAGGTGAATTGCAGGAAGCGGTAGAACGCATGAAGCAGCCCGATCCGGTTGTCATGGCGCAAGCCGCGGCTGTTCCATTGGCAAATGGCGAATCAAAGGAAGGCGCGCTGTTCGTCGTTCAGGGACTGGCCGGTGGCGTGGGATCCACGACTTTGGCGGTAAACCTGGCCTGGGAACTGGCCTGTGCATCGGACAAGGATGCCCCGTCCGTCTGTCTGATCGATCTGGACCTGCAATACGGCACGGTTTCAACCTATCTGGACCTGGCACGCCGCGAGACGGTGTTTGAAATGCTGTCCGATACGGATTCGATGGACAGCGAGGTTTTCTCACAAGCTCTTCAAACTTATGAAGAAAAACTTCAGGTCCTGACTGCACCATCCGATATGGTGCCATTGGATCTGATTACCCCCGAAGACATCCAGCGCGTGATTGACATGGCGCGCACGCATTTCGACTATGTGATTGTGGATATGCCCAAGACGCTGGTCTTGTGGTCGGAAACGGTCTTGCAGGCGGCGCATGTTTATTTTGCGATGATCGAGCTTGATATGCGATCGGCTCAGAACGCCCTGCGCCTCAAACGCGCGTTGCAGGCCGAAGAACTGCCCTTCAACAAGCTGCGCTTTGCGCTGAACCGGGCCCCAAAATTCACCGATTTGAATGGAAAAAGCCGCGTGAAACGCATGGGGGAAAGCCTTGGCATCTCAATTGATCTGCTGCTGCCTGATGGGGGCAAACCTGTCATGCAAAGTGGCGACCATGGTTTGCCGCTGGCCAATTCAGCCGCCAAGAACCCGCTTCGCCGGGAAATCGCGAAGCTGGCCAAATCACTTCACAGCCTTGGCAGCAGCAGCGCTGAAGCTGCGTAACATCATCCCAAGGGGGGATCGCCGTGTTCTCAAGATATAAAAAACAGCCGGCAGCGCAGCCCGTCAAAGCGGCAGCACAGCCGGTCGAAACAGCGGCACCCGCCGCGCAAGCTGCCCCCACCCCTGCAGCAACGGCCGTCGCACGCAGACCTCAGAAGAAAGCCGCCGAGGTTGCCGGGGCCGATCGTGATCGAAAACGCAAAGAGCGGCTGAGTGAGATCAAAATCGAACTGCATCGCGAGTTGCTGGAGAACCTGAACCTGGCGGCTTTGGAAACCGCAGCCGAAGCGGAGCTACGGGCCGAAATTAGCGCAATCGCCAGCGAAGTTCTGGAAACCAGAAACATCGTTCTGAATCGCGACGACCGATCGCAGCTGAACAAAGAACTTTATGACGAAGTAACAGGCCTTGGCCCGCTTGAGACGCTGCTGCAGGACGATAGTGTCAACGATATTCTGGTCAACGGACCGCATCAGATTTTCGTGGAACGTGCCGGTAAGCTGGAAATCAGCGACATCACGTTCAAGGATGAAAAGCACCTGATGCGGATCATCGATAAGATCGTGTCCGCGGTAGGCCGTCGAGTCGATGAATCCAACCCCTATGTTGACGCCCGACTGGCCGATGGATCGCGATTCAACGCCATGGTGCCCCCTATCGCGGTTGATGGGTCTCTGGTTTCGATTCGTAAATTCAAAAAAGACAAGCTTGGTATCGATGATCTGGTCAATTTTGGTGCGTTCACCGAGGAAATGGCTGCCTATTTGCAAGCTGCCGTGTCGACCCGACTGAACGTTATCGTGTCGGGCGGTACCGGTTCCGGTAAAACGACTACGCTCAACGCTCTGTCCAGCTTTATCGACGATGCCGAACGCATCCTGACCATCGAGGATACAGCGGAACTTCAGCTGCAACAGACGCATGTGGGCCGGATGGAAAGCCGACCGCCCAACGTGGAAGGCAAAGGTGAGGTCAGTCCGCGCGACTGTCTGAAGAACGCCTTGCGTATGCGACCTGACCGCATCATCGTCGGCGAGACACGCGGCGCCGAGGTGATCGATATGTTGCAGGCCATGAACACTGGCCACGACGGTTCGATGACCACGATCCACGCGAACTCCGCTCGGGATGGGATTTCACGCCTGGAAAACATGATCGCGATGGCCGGCATCGAAATGCCCATTAAGGCCGTCCGCAGCCAGATCGCAAGCGCTGTGAACCTGATCGTTCAGGCCAGCCGATTGCAGGACGGTTCGCGCCGGATGACCTCGATCACCGAAATTACCGGTATGGAAGGTGACGTGATTTCAATGCAGGAAATCTTTCGTTTTCAACGTGTTGGCCTGACACCTGACAACAAGATCATCGGTCACTTTACGGCAACTGGTGTGCGCAGCCACTATTCGGAACGCTTCCGTCTGTGGGGGTTTGATCTGCCCGCATCCATCTACGACCCAACCACAATGTAGGAGAACCGGGTATGCAATTGCCTATGGAGGCGATCATCTATGTCGCCATCTTTGTGGGGGTTCTTGCCCTGGTCGAGGGCATCTATCTGGTTGCGTTCGGCAAATCCATCAGCCTGAACAGCCGGGTCAACCGGCGTCTGGACATGCTGGAAAAGGGTGCCGGGCGCGAACAGGTTCTGGAGCAGCTGCGCAAGGAAATGCAGCAGCACATGAAATCACAGAGCATTCCTCTGTATTCGCTGCTTGCTGACAAGGCTCAAAAAGCCGCCATTGCGTTTTCACCCCGTCAGCTGATCATGATCATGGCTCTGGTCTCGGCCATGGCATTTGTCGGTCTGAGCATCGGTACCGCGACGGATACGGCGCTGCGCATCGCGATTTCAATCGCCATCGGTATTGGCGGTGTTTACGCTTGGGTGAACCACAAGGCCAAGAAACGTATGGGCATGATCGAAGAGCAACTGCCTGACGCAGTTGAGCTGATGGTGCGTTCGCTTCGTGTGGGTAATCCTTTCGTTTCGACAATTCAGGTTGTTTCCAACGAAGTTCAGGATCCGCTGGGAACCGAGTTTGGTATTATCGCGGATGAATGCGCCTATGGGCGCGATGTGGGCGAGGCGCTCAAAGATATGGCCGAACGTCTGGACATGCAGGATCTTCGGTTCCTCGCGGTTGCTGTGGGTATTCAGCAGCAGTCCGGTGGTAACCTGGCTGAAATTCTGGCTGGATTGGCACAGGTGATCCGCGCGCGGTTCCGCCTGTTCCGGCGCGTCAAGGCGATCACGGCCGAAGCCCAATGGTCAGGTAAGTTCCTGTCTGGCTTCCCAATTGCGTGTCTGATTTTCATCCTGGTCAAGGATCCGGGGTATTATGACGAAGTGTTGGATCATCCCTGGTTCATCCCTGCGTGTTTCGTTGTCGGCATTTTGCTGACACTGAACCTGATCGTCATGAAGATCATCACCAACATCAAGGTCTGAGGGCAGCACAATGGAATTTCTGACCAACATCAATGACCTGCTGACCCAACACCTGGGTGAGTTCGGCCCCCTGATCATGGTGGGTGTACTTGGCCTGATCATGGTTCTTGTCGCTGTCTCACTGATCATGAGCCAGCCGGAAGATCCTCTGAAAAAGCTTCAGCGGTCGAATGCGGCGCCCCGGGCGACGAAAAAAAGCAAGAAAGAGCAACTGCGTAACTCCAGCCGCAATGAGCAGCTTGAGAAATTCGCGACTTTCCTGGAGCCGAAAAACGAAGAAGAGTATTCGGCGGTTGAACTGAAGCTGCGTCAGGCGGGATACCGGTCAAAAGATGCGGTCCGGTTCTTTCACTTTGCGCAGTTTTCGCTGGGTATCATTGGTATCGTTGTCGGTGTTCTGCTGATTACGGTCCTGTCAAACGGTCAGGAATTCACCGGCCAACAGATGATAATTCGGGTATTCGTGCCAGCCGCAATCGGTTATTTCGCGCCGAAATACTGGATCACGCGCCGGGTCGAAGCACGCAAAGAGGCGATTACCGCAGGCTTTCCAGATACGCTTGACCTGATGCTGGTCTGTGTTGAGGCCGGACAATCACTGGACCAGGCCATCGTGCGCGTGTCCGGTGAAATGAAATCCTCCTACCCAGATATTGCTCAGGAATTCGAAACCGTCGCACACGAGATGAAAGCCGGTAAGGACAAAGACACTGTTTTGCGCGATTTCGGAGTGCGCTGCGGCGTACAGGACGTGAACTCATTCGTCACCGTGATGATCCAGTCGGCGACTTTCGGTACATCCATTGCCGAGGCATTGCGGGTTTACGCCTCAGAGATGCGTGACAAACGCGTGATGCGCGCCGAAGAGGCTGCGAACAAGTTGCCTACCAAGATGACTCTTGTCACAATGATGCTGACAGTTCCGCCACTGCTGATCATTCTGGTCGGCCCGTCGGCGAATGTCATTTCGACTTTCGGGCGCGCAGGATGATAAACCCCTATGAAAGCTGAATTCTGGTGCTTCCCTTCCGGGTTTCGCCGAATACTTAAGGCCACCGTGGTTTGCACCATGGTGGCTTCTTGCACAGAAGGCCTGTCGCCGAACGGCCTGGATGCGCCGGGAGTTGATCCCAGGGGACAAGCAGAAGACAATATCGAGGTCGGAAACCGGCTGATGGCTGCCGGTGAATACGAACTGGCGCTTGATACCTTTACGCGCGCCGCGCTGGACCAAGGTATGACGACACAGGTCCTGACCTCTCTGGGTACGGCCAATCTTGGGTTGCGGCGTTTAGGGCAGGCTGAGAAATTGCTGCGCCGCGCCGTGGAAGGCGATCCGGATTGGCCTGTTGCATGGAATAATCTGGGCGTTCTGCTGATGGAGAAACAGGAGTACCCCGAAGCGGCGCAGGTCTTTCAACGGGCTTACGCGCTGGACAATGGCGAAAGTGACGCAATCCGCGACAATCTGCGCTTAGCACTCGCAAAAATGGAAAATCCTGTTAATAATATCCCGCAAGAACAACAAGAATTTACACTGGAGCAGCTTGGCGACGGGCAATTCGCGCTACGCAAAATCCAGTAATCGAGGCAAGAGCAGTAAAGGACGCAAAAATGCGCCAGCAATTCTTGATTCCGGCAGTTATTGTCAGCGGTCTGATCCTTTCGGCCTGTGCAAAGGAAACCGAAGAGGAAAAGGTGGAACGGACGTTTCAGGAAGTGAACGTCATTGACGAAACCAACCTGAACGATGTGTTGTTGAGTGCCGCCGACCCGAATGAGGCGGTGACGTATTTCCACGGTGCCACACTCAAGAACCCTGATCGCATCGACCTTCAGCGCGGATTGGCAATATCCTTGGGACGCGCAAAACGCACCACCGAAGCGGCAGCAGCGTGGAAGCGCGTGACGACAATGAAGGGTACGAACGCCGCAGACAAGGTCGAGTATGCCGATGCGCTGGTGCGAAATGGCGACTGGTCTCAGGCCAAAACCGTTCTGGATTCGGTTCCCCCAACATTCGAAAACTTCAAACGCTACCGTCTTGAGGCGGTGGTCGCGGATTCCCGGAAAGAGTGGAAGCGGGCTGATCATTTCTATGAAACGGCCGTTGGGCTGACCACCCGCCCGGGCAGCGTGATGAACAATTGGGGGTATTCGAAACTAACCCGTGGCCAGTATGCCGAGGCCGAACGCCTGTTTACCGACGCAGTCCGTCAGGACAGCTCTTTGTTCACTGCCAAGAACAATCTGGTGCTGGCCCGGTCAGCGCAGGGCAACTATAGCCTTCCTGTGGTGCCGATGACCCAGGTTGAACGAGCGCTACTGCTGAATACGATGGGTATTTCCGCAGTCAAACAAGGCGACGTAGAAACCGCGAAAAACCTGTTCCGCGAGGCTATTGCCACTCATCCGCAGCATTTCGATGAAGCGGTTCGCTCGCTTCGCGCGCTTGAAGAGGCCTGACACATGCAAATCCCCGCTGCGGCGGCGGCATGGTTCCTGCCCTTCTTACTGCCGATCTGCTTTTACGTGGCCTTCACGGATATGCGTGAGATGCGGATCAAGAACCATGCGGTTGTTGCCCTGGCGCTGATTTATGTCGTGGTCGGGCTGATTGCCATCCCGCCCTGGTCCACCGGTGCGGTCAGCGGTCATCTGTTGCTGATCAATGTGTCGATGCCAATCTACTTCTGGCACCTTCTGCATATCCCTGTTGTATTGATTTTCGGCATTCTTCTGAACGCGTCAGGAGCAATGGGCGCAGGTGACGCGAAGTTTCTTGCCGCGTCCGCGCCATTTGTCTGGCTTGGCGATCTAAAGCTGGTGCTTCTTATTCTGACCGCCTGTATTCTGGCTGCCGTGGTCACGCACCGTTTGGCGAAAATCACAAAGTTGCGCACCATTGCGCCACATTGGGAAAGCTGGGATCGGGGCAAACAGTTCCCCATGGGTTTCGCACTGGGTGGCTCGCTGGCCATGTATCTGATTCTGGGTACTGTTCTCGGTTCGTAAACTATCATCAGCGCGCCTTGCCGCTGCCTTTGTCCCGCCACAAAGCTGGGTCACTTTTCCTTCAAGTCGCCCTTATTCGGGCAGTTGGCGTTACAATTTGACGAACGAGCACCGCGCATGAATATGCAGACTTCCTCTGTTATGGCCCCCCCTGCCCCGAAGGGGTTAGGCGAAATGAAGCTTCCGCTGGTGATGATGCGGGATATTTTGCTGAAGACCATATTCCGCAAGAATGCGAGCACAGTGTCAGAAGTTTCTGCGGCCATATGTCTGCCCGGCGCTGTCACGCAGGAACTGATCGATATCGCGCGCGAACAAAAATTGCTTGAGGCTACGGGGACGCTGAACGCCAACAGTGGCAACGAGATGGGATATCAGCTGACTGATGCCGGCAAGGCCCGCGCACTGGATGCCCTCAGCCAGTCCGAGTATTTCGGTGCGATGCCCGTGCCACTGGATGTCTATCGCGAGCAGGTCAAGCGCCAGTCGATCCGCAACATTCAGGTCACGCGCGACCAGTTGACCAATGCCATGGGCCATCTGGTTCTGCCCGACAGCTTGCTGGATCATCTGGGCCCGGCGGTCAGCGCAGGCCGGTCGATCCTGATGTATGGCCCGCCGGGCAACGGTAAATCGTCCATCTCGAACGGCATTCGCGATGCGTTGGGGGACAATGTCTATGTACCCTATGCCATCGAATATGCGGGGCAGGTGATCACAGTCTACGACCCGATCGTGCATACCGCGATCGAGCAGGAGGCCGACGACCCGAACAGCCTGCGCCGCCGCAAACGGTTCGACTCACGCTACGTACAGTGTGAACGCCCGACCGTGGTCACCGGCGGTGAACTGTCGCTTAGTATGCTGGACCTGGTCTACAACCCCACGGCAAGAACCTATCAGGCACCGCTTCAGCTGAAATCCACCGGCGGCATCTTTATCGTGGACGACCTTGGCCGTCAGGCCGAACCGCCGCAGGCGCTGGTCAACCGCTGGATTGTTCCACTGGAAGAGAACAAGGATATCCTTGGCCTGCAATCGGGTGAGAAATTCGAAGTTCCGTTTGATACGTTGGTCATTTTCTCGACCAACTTCCACCCGAACGAGATCTTTGACCAGGCGGCCCTGCGCCGGATCTTCTTCAAGATCAAGATCGACGGCCCGAATCAGGAAAATTTCCTGAAGATTTTCGCCATGGTTGCGCGCAAACGCGGGATGCCGCTGGATGAGGCGGCGCTGGTGCATTTGCTGAAGGTCAAGTACCCGACCATCAACAATATCTACGCCAACTATCAACCGATCTTCCTGATCGACCAGATGATCTCGATCTGCGAGTTCGAAGGCATCCCCTATCAGATGAGCCCGGAACTGATCGACCGGGCTTGGGCCAACATGTTCGTCAAAGACGAGAAAATCGTCAAATAACGCCGTGCCATTACCACTCCGGGGCGGGTAGTCTGCGTTCATGACGCAGATTCCCGCACGGATTGCCACTTGGTTTTCCACCAAAAGCTGGTCCATCCACCCGCATCAGCAAGAGATGTTCGACCGCGCATGCAGCCCGGCGACACTGCTGATTGCGCCCACCGGTGGCGGCAAGACCATGGCCGGGTTTCTGCCGTCGCTGGCTGAACTTGCGGATGCTGATCACAATGGATTGCACACAATCTATGTCTCGCCGCTCAAGGCGCTGGCAGCGGATATCAAACGTAACCTGCGCACCCCGGTGGATGAGATCGGTCTGCCTATTCGGATCGAGGATCGCACCGGTGACACCTCGGCCACGCAAAAGAAACGCCAACGGGCCGATCCGCCCCACATCCTGCTGACCACACCGGAAAGTCTGGCGTTGCTGACCTCGTACGAGGATGCGCCGCGTATGTTTGAAGGGGTACAGCGGATCATCGTCGATGAAATCCACGCACTGGCTGAAAGCAAGCGCGGGGATCAGCTGATGCTGGCGCTGGCACGTCTGCAACGCCTCAATCCCGATCTGCGCCGCGTCGGGCTATCGGCGACGGTGGAAGATCCTGTTGCGATTGCCCGCTTTCTGGCCCGCCATCCTGATCCCTGCCAGATTGTACAGGCCGACCCCGGCCCGGACCCGGATATCCGAATGCTGGAAACGCCACAGATGCCACCCTGGTCTGGTGGTGGCGCGGCTTATGCCATCCCAGCTGTGCTGGAGCAGATCAAGCATCACAAGACCACGTTGATCTTTCACAATACGCGCGCCCAGGCCGAGATATTCTTTCACAATCTTTGGCTGGCCAATGATGACGGTCTGCCCATCGGTATCCATCACGGCAGTCTGGACCGACAACAGCGCGAGCGGGTCGAGGCGGCGATGGTTCGGGGGGACTTACGCGCCATCGTCTGCACCGGTTCGCTGGATCTGGGCATCGATTGGGGGGATGTCGATCTGGTGATCCAGATCGGCGCGCCAAAGAATGTCAAACGGCTGGTGCAAAGGATCGGACGGGCCAACCACCGCTATAACGCACCTTCCAAGGCGCTTTTGGTGCCTGCCAATCGCTTCGAAGTGGTCGAATGCGTCGCCGCGCTAGAGGCCGCCAAAGCCCATGAATTGGATGGGGAACCCCGCGGTCGCGGCCCGCGCGATGTTTTGTGCCAGCATATCCTGATTGCCGCCTGCGCCGGGGCGTTTAACGCAGATGATCTGTATGCCGAGATGACATCCGCCGGGCCTTACGCTCTACTGACGCGGGCCGAGTTTGACGCCTGCCTGAATTTCTGCGCCACCGGCGGCTATGCTCTGCAAGCCTATGATCGTTGGCAAAGGCTGCAACACCGCGCCGACGGGCAATGGCAGCTGCGCGACCCGCGCGCCGCATCGCGAATTCGTATGAACCTGGGCACTATTCAGGACACGGATACGCTCAAGGTTCGTCTGAAACGCAACCGGGGCGGCAAACCCTTGGGTGAGGTGGAAGAAGCGTTCGCTGCCTCGCTGACACCCGGCGACACTTTCCTGATCGGCGGGCAAATCGTGCGGTATGAGGGGCTGCGCGAGATGGTGGTCGAAGTCACGCGGCGCGCTGACCGAAAGCCAAAGATTGCGACCTTTTCGGGCACGAAATTCGCAACCTCAACGCAACTCAGCGACCGCATCCTGAACATGTTCGCCCAACAGGGCTGGCCACAGCTTCCCCCTCATACGTCTGAATGGCTGGATTTGCAGCGCCAGATGTCCCGCCTGCCCCAGCGTGATCGGCTGCTGATCGAGAGCTTTCCCAGCGACGGGCGTGAACATCTGTGCGTCTACGGATTCGCTGGGCGCAACGCGCAACAAACACTGGGCCTGCTGCTGACCAAACGGATGGAGGAAACCGGTTTGGCCCCGCTGGGGTTTGTCGCCACGGACTATGCCACGTTGATCTGGGGTCTGGACGCGGTTACCGATCCCCGCCCATTGCTTCAACCCGATGCCCTGCGCGACGGGCTTGACACCTGGCTGGCAGGCAACGCCGTTATGAAGCGCACGTTTCGTGCATCGGCCACCATTGCCGGTCTGATCGAACGCAACATGGCAGGGCAGCGCAAAAGCGGGCGGCAGGCTACGTTTTCGTCGGACATCCTGTATGACACCTTGCTGAAATACGATCCCGATCACCTATTGATGCAGATCACCCGCGAAGAAGCCATGCGCGGGCTTGTCGATTTCGGTCGGATCGAAACAATGCTGGCCCGAATTGGCGACAGAATTGATCTGGTGCGGCTCGAGCGTGTCTCGCCCCTGTCAGCGCCTCTGTTTCTGGAGGTTGGCAAAGTGCCGGTGAAAGGCAGTGCCGAAGAAAGGCTTCTGGCGGAGGAAAGCGCGCGTCTGCTGCAAGCGGCGGGGTTGGATCAGCTTTGATCTGCTTGCGCCGGGCTCTGAAACAGGCCAAGAACGTATCATGAACGAATTTGGGTTTCCCTTTGCAGGTCAGCGCCTGTGTGCTTTGCCTTCCGGTGCGCTTTGGTGGCCAGACGAGAACCTGCTGTGCGTGTCGGACCTGCATCTGGGCAAATCCGAGCGCGTGGCGCGGAGTGGTGGGCCTTCGCTTCCGCCTTATGACAGCCGCGAAACGCTGGACCGCCTGAAGGACGACCTGGGGCATACGAACGCCAAAACCGTTGTATGTCTGGGCGACAGCTTCGATGATCTTGAGGCTGCCCGGGCGCTGCCAAAATCAGAAATGCTAAGGATCGCGACCTTACAGTCCGGACGTCAGTGGATCTGGATTGAGGGGAACCACGATCCCGGTCCTATTGAGCTGGGGGGAACCCATTTATTCGAATGGCACCGTGACCCGCTTGTTTTCCGTCATATCGCGCAGGATCCCGCGCGAGGAGAAGTTTCCGGCCATTACCATCCAAAAGTCCGGATCAGGGTCAAGGGACGTCATATTTCACGCCCCGCCTTTCTGCTGAACGATCATCGCCTGATACTTCCGGCATATGGCACCTTTACCGGGGGACTGCGCAGTTCGGATCATGTGCTGTCGGCACTCATGGGATCGCAGGCGATGGCGATTCTCACAGGTCCGCATCCGCATATGATGCCAATGCCACAATAGGTTCAGATCAGGCCGTCCTGTTCCAGCATCGGCTTGTATTTCCGGCTGACCGGAACCAGATCGCCATTGACCAGTTTCAGAAAGGTTTTGCTGCCTTCTCTTTCGACACTTGCAATGGATGCGTCGATGACCCAATGCGAACGGTGCGAACAATGACCCGGGACAGGCTCCATCTCGGCGATTGCATCTGTGAAACGCGACCGAAGCGTGAAGGTGCCTTCTGAGGTGACAACATCTACGTTGTGATCCCGAACAGTCAGGCGATAGATCTGCCCGTTGAACCTGGGCGGCAAGCGTTTGACAAGGCGTGGTTTTTCAGGATCGGATTCAGTATTGGCCGAGGCATTCAGGTCGTTACGCTGAACAAGCATCAAGCCTGTCGCGAACAAAGCGCCGTACACGACAACCCGTTCGGTATCTGGCACCATACTTCCACCAAGGATGTAAAGTGCCCAGGCTAGCATCCACAAAGAAGGCGTGAACAACGCCACGGTCAAGACAACATATGTCAGGTCCCGTGCCAGAAGGTTCAGAAGTGCAAAATTCTTCTGCATCAGCTTTCGGACCAGCCCGGTCACCGTCAGAGCAAGGAGCATTACACCGGCCCAGAATACAAGCCGCAGTCCAAATGAAAGGTCAGAGTCAAGAAAGGGTGGAAACGCATATGCAAGTAAAGGAAGAAAGGCCAAACCCGCTGCCACACGCTGCGGTGAAAATGCCTTCTGGATTATACTTATTTTAGACGTCATACCGCTTTTGTGCATGAATTAGCATAGCTCAACCCGAATGCCTCAGACACAATAGTGTCTTCACCTGTAACCAACTGGGAATACAGGGATATCATGAATTGTTCGGCTGTCAAACCCATTCAGGCTGCTTTGCCCATGCTCCCATGGGGCGGTCTGGGGGCGGTTTGGCTGGAACCTTGCCTGCCAAAAAAAGGGGACCGGTCCGACGGATACGCTCCGGCCCCCGTGTTTATCAGGCGGTCAGGCCTTCTGGTTCTGGGAGTTTGTTTGCGCGGCAGCAGGCGGTGAGGGTGTTGGCCAGCAGGCAGGCGATGGTCATGGGGCCGACGCCGCCGGGGACCGGGGTGATGGCGCCGGCGCGTTCGGCAGCGCTGGCATAGTCGACGTCGCCGACCAGCTTGGTCATGCCATCCCGCTCGATGCGGTTGATGCCCACGTCGATCACGGTGGCGCCTTCCTTGATCCAGTCGCCAGGCACCATCTCGGGGCGGCCGACAGCGGCCACGACGATATCGGCGCGGCGGACCACATCCGGCAGATCTTTGGTGCGCGAATGCGCGATGGTCACGGTGCAGCTGTCCCCCAGCAGCAGCTGCGCCATCGGCTTGCCCACGATGTTCGAGCGACCGATGACAACCGCATCCATGCCCGACAGCGACCCGTGGTGATCGCGCAGCATCATCAGGCAGCCCAGCGGGGTGCAGGGCACCATCGATTTCTGACCGGTGCCCAAAAGGCCCACGTTCGAGATATGGAAACCGTCCACATCCTTGGCCGGATCGATCGAATTGATCACCAGATCCTCGTTCAGGTGCTTGGGCAGCGGCAACTGGACCAGAATGCCATGCACCGCCGGGTCGGTGTTCAGTTTGTCGATCAGCGCCAGCAGCTCTGCCTCCGAGGTCTCCGCATCCAGCTTGTGCTCATACGAGTTCATGCCGACTTCGACGGTCATCTTGCCCTTCGAGCGGACATAGACCTGGCTGGCCGGATCCTCGCCCACCAGAACCACGGCCAGGCCGGGGGTGATGCCGTTTTCCTCTTTCAGCTTTGCAACCTGATCGGCCACCTGCGCGCGCACTTTGGCGGCAAAGGCCTTCCCGTCGATAACCTGCGCTACCATCCTTTGGTCCCTTCTTTCAAAACCCAAACGGGCGCAGAACGCGCCCGGTCTTTACTCGGGGCCGAGCACACGTTCCTCACGTGCAATCGACCAGTCAATCAGAATGCGCCAGAGCGTTTCGGACAAATCGGGGTCCATCCCCGCCGCCTGCGAACTGGCGCGCACCTTTTGCACCACATCCTCGACCCGGTCCGGGATGCGGGCGGGCAGGCCCTCGCCCGGCTTCAGCTCAGACGCGCGGTCGATATAGCTTGCGCGCCTCACCAGCATCCCGATCAGCTGGCGGTCCAGCCTGTCGATCTGAACCCGCAGATCCCGCATCGAATGGCAGTCCTGCGGCGGTGTCAGAGTGGGCATCATCGTCTCCTCATGGCCCGGGGGTCCCGGACCACGAGATGTCTTATTCAGCGGCTTAGAACAAGCCCTCGATCTCACCTGCGTCATTGAGGCAGATGGTTTCCGCGGCCGGTTTGCGGGGCAGGCCCGGCATGGTCATGATCTCACCGCAGACAACCACGATAAAGCCCGCGCCCGCGCTCAGGCGGACTTCACGCACCGGCACCGAATGGCCGGTGGGCGCGCCCCGCAAGCTCGGGTCGGTCGAGAAGCTGTACTGGGTTTTCGCCATGCAGACCGGCAGGTTGCCATACCCCGCAGCTTCCCATTCTTTCAGCTGCGTGCGGATCTTGTTGTCGGCCAGAACCTCGTCGGCGCGGTAGATGCGCTTGGCGATGGTCTCGATCTTCTCAAATAGCGGCATCTCGTCGGGGTAGATCGGCGCGAAGTTCGCAGAACCCCCTTCGACGATTTCCACAACCTTGCGGGCCAGATCGGCAGACCCTTCCGAGCCCAGTTCCCAGTGGCGCGACAGAACCGCCTCGACCCCGTGAGAGGAACAATAATCCTTCACCGCCTGAACCTCGGCATCGGTGTCGGTGACAAAGTGGTTGATGGCGACAACAACCGGCACACCGAACGACTTCACGTTCTCGATATGGCGGCCCAGGTTGGCGCAGCCCGCCTTGACCGCATCGACATTCTCGGCGCCCAGATCGGCCTTGGCGACACCGCCATTCATCTTCATCGCCCGCACGGTGGCAACCAGAACCACGGCAGAGGGCGCAATGCCCGCCTTGCGACACTTGATGTTCATGAACTTCTCGGCACCCAGATCGGCGCCAAAGCCCGCCTCGGTCACCACATAGTCAGCCACTTTCAGCGCGGTCTTGGTGGCAATGACCGAGTTGCAGCCATGCGCGATGTTGGCGAACGGGCCGCCATGGACAAAGGCCGGGTTGTTTTCCAGCGTCTGCACCAGGTTCGGCTGCATCGCGTCTTTCAGCAGAACGGTCATCGCGCCTTCGGCCTTGATGTCGCGGCAGTAGACCGGGGTCTTGTCGCGGCGATAGGCCACTATGATGTCACCCAGACGCTTTTCCAGATCCTTCAGGTCGTTGGCCAGACACAGGATCGCCATGACCTCGGACGCCACGGTGATGTCAAAACCTGTTTCGCGCGGGAACCCGTTCGACACGCCGCCCAGGCTGGCAGTAATCTGGCGCAGGGCGCGGTCGTTCATGTCAACCACACGACGCCATGCGACCCGGCGGGTGTCGATCTCGCATTCATTGCCCCAGTAGATGTGGTTGTCGATCATCGCCGACAGCAGCGAATGGGCCGAGGTGATCGCGTGGAAATCGCCGGTGAAGTGCAGGTTCATCTCTTCCATCGGAACAACCTGCGCATAGCCGCCCCCCGCAGCGCCGCCCTTCATGCCGAAGTTCGGACCCAGCGAGGCCTCGCGGATACAGATCATCGCATTCTTGCCGATCCGGTTCAGACCGTCACCCAGACCAACCGTTGTGGTCGTCTTGCCTTCACCCGCAGGCGTCGGGTTGATCGCAGTCACCAGCACCAGCTTGCCGTCCTCACGACCCTGCACCGAGTTGATGAACTCCTGGCTCACCTTCGCCTTGTCATGCCCATACGGCAAAAGATCATCACTGGATATTCCAAGCTTCGCGCCGATCTCCTGGATCGGCTTCTTATTCGCTTCACGCGCAATTTCGATGTCGGATTTATAGCTCATTGGCCGGGGTCCTTGATTGAATACCGTGCAAAACCGACGTCTAACGTCGGCGCTACGCATTCCATACCCTTGTGTACAATCTGATTAGCCATGGATTCCGACATTCTGGCGTCGCGAAGCGTCGTCAGGTCACTTCATCGGTAACTAATCGGAAACCTGCATATTTTCAGGGCTCCAGGCAGGCTGGTCCGGAACAAAGAGCTTGAGGTGATCGCCCAGTTGAATGCGCCCGGGACGTTCGACCCAGCCCGTGACACCCCGGCGTCCGACGGCAGCAGGTTTAAACCCTGCACCATACCCCTGATGATCCGCTTCGATTTCGCGACCGGGCAATACGCAGGGTGCGTTTTCCATATCCACAGTGATCGTCAGCCCGTTGACCGCCTGAAGACGCGAGGACGGCGGAATGTGCGAGAAATCCGGAATACCTTTCAACACTATGGATGCGCCCAGATAAGACGGGTCAAGCTGGTCCAGCCCCATGTTCTGCGCGATCTGCTGCAACTCTTCCAAGGACAGCACCGACAGTTGACGAACATTGCGGATTTCAGTGCCCTTGGGATAGAGATTCGAGACCCGAACACAGGACGCACGGTTCAGACCTTCGTGCCGTTCGCCTTTCACGCCCTCAAACCCAAGATCCAGCAACTCAACGGGCTTGGCACGAAGCGATTCGCCGGCAGGAACAAGGCCCAGCCAAAGAACTTCGGCTGCAAATTCGGTTTCCCGCAAAAACGGCATACGTGCTTCCCTTCCCATTGGTGCCTGCCAGCGCATAATGCCCAGTAACGCTCTGATGGAAAGATAAAAAAAACCCGGGGCAGAGCCCGGGTTCTTGCTGATTATGCTGTCGGTTCAGGTTCCATCCCACCCTCAGGCGGTGATTTCTTCGCCTTGGTCTTGGGGATGGCTGTCACGCTGGGCGCACTGCCCTCGTCTGACTTGTCGTTCCGGTCATCACTGTCGCCGGGCGACTCCCCGTTCATGACGCGTTTGATTTCGTCACCTGTCAGTGTTTCGTATTCCAGCAAACCTTGGGCCAGACGCTCCCATTCCTCGTTCTGATCAGTCAGAATCTTGTGCGCCTGTTCATAGCCTTGCTGGATCAAGCGCTTTACCTCTTCTTCAATCAGTTCCTTGGTATGAGCCGATACCGAGAACCCGGCAGTATTGCCCTGGTATCCCTCATGCGCCTCGGCATAGTCGATATTGCCGACCTTGTCCGACATACCCCAGCGCATCACCATGGCGCGTGCCAGTTGGCTGGCCTGCATGATGTCCCCGGCAGGACCGTTCGACACGTGATCTTCGCCATACTTGATGACTTCGGCAGCTTTACCCGCCATGGTCATCGCCAGCTTTTGTTCGCACTCATCCCGGTGATAGTTCAGGCGATCCATTTCCGGCAGCGAAACCACCATACCCAGCGCACCCCCGCGAGGTATGATTGTCGCCTTGTAGACCGGATCGCACATCGGCAGTGACAGACCAACAACAGCATGACCTGCTTCGTGATAGGCTGTTTTTTCCTTCTGATCCTGCGTCAGCACCATCGAGCGGCGCTCGGCCCCCATCATCACCTTGTCCTTGGCGTTTTCAAAATCTTCCATGGTGACAAAGCGACGACCCACGCGTGCGGCCATCAACGCGGCCTCGTTCACGAGGTTGGCCAGATCCGCACCCGAGAAGCCGGGCGTACCGCGCGCGATGATGCGCAGATCGACATCGGGGCCCAGCGGCGTCTTGCGTGCGTGAACGCCCAGAATTTTCTCGCGGCCCTTGATGTCCGGGTTGCCGACTGTGACCTGACGGTCGAACCGGCCCGGTCGCAGCAGCGCAGGGTCCAGAACATCCTTGCGGTTTGTCGCCGCCAGAATGATTACACCTTCGTTGGCCTCAAACCCGTCCATTTCGACCAGCAACTGGTTGAGCGTTTGTTCCCGCTCGTCATTGCCGCCACCATACCCGGCGCCGCGATGACGACCCACAGCGTCAATCTCATCGATAAACACGATACAGGGCGCGTTCTTTTTCGCCTGCTCGAACATGTCACGCACGCGGGACGCACCCACACCAACGAACATTTCGACAAAATCCGAACCCGAGATGGTAAAGAACGGCACGCCCGCCTCACCCGCAATGGCACGGGCCAGAAGCGTCTTACCGGTACCCGGAGGGCCAACCAGCAGCGCGCCCTTGGGAATCTTGCCACCAAGGCGGCTGAACTTCTGCGGGTTGCGCAGGAATTCGACAATCTCTTCCAGCTCTTCCTTGGCCTCGTCGATACCGGCAACATCGTCAAAGGTCACGCGACCATGCTTTTCGGTCAGCATCTTGGCCTTGGACTTGCCAAAGCCCATCGCGCCACCTTTGCCGCCGCCTTGCATCCGATTCATGAAATAGACCCAGACACCGATCAGCAGCAGGAAAGGCAGCAGCGTGATCAGGAACGACTGAAAGCCTGATTGCTGTTGTTTTACGGCCTGAACGGGAATGTTTTCCTCGATCAGAAGCTTGGTCACTTCGGCGTCGCCGGGTTTGATCGTGACATAGCTGGCACCGCTTTGCAGGGTATAGCGAATCTGTTCACCATCCAGGGTCACGTTCTTGACTTCACCGCTTTGGACGGCACCGACAAAGTCGGAATAGGTTTTCTCGTTGCTCTGAAGCGTTCCGCCCGGTCCACTGAACAGATTGAACAGTGCAAGGATGAGCAGGAACAAAACGACCCAAAACGCGATATTGCGAGCGTTGCCCAAGGAAATTCTCCTAAAAGTTCCGGCAGGTGAGACGCTGCCAAGTTACCTCTTAAAATAGAGAGGATTGTCGTATGTTCAATGCGATAAAAAAGATGCGTGGAACTCGGGCCAATCTGACGCAAGCCTGGCATGCCAGCCATTCGCGAGACCCGCAAGCGGGGCGGCCAGCACGCTGTCCGCAATCCAAACCGCAGGCGTCGCCGTCAA
Source organism: Ruegeria sp. TASC047 (assembly GCF_059612445.1). NCBI lineage: Bacteria > Pseudomonadati > Pseudomonadota > Alphaproteobacteria > Rhodobacterales > Roseobacteraceae > Ruegeria > Ruegeria sp. TASC047. The sequence goes on along the minus strand of NZ_JBXWQP010000040.1, from coordinate 137,648 downwards.
CGCTATTCTGGGACGCCCGGTTGCACGCCACTCGGGCACCTGTTGCAACCCCTCACCGCCCAAAGCGCGGATTTCTGCGCCCATCATTGCCGGTCCGCTGAGCCGCCATTTGCCATCCCACACAGCACCGAGCGCCGCGATCTGAGATTTCACGGCATTAAATTCCCTGCAAATCCAAACACTCCCGCCTTGTGGAACAATCAGACAACCGCCCACTGACCCCGATTGCCCATTCGCAACGGCATCCATCGCCTGATCCACTGCCGCCTGACGCGGGGGATAACCCGACCCGGCAATCCACGAGAGGATTCCCAGCAGCACACGACGCCGAATCTCAAGGGGCAACGCGGCAAATCCGGCCCGGTTCACCCTCACGTCACTTTGATCCACCTGCGCCACGGACCCTGCGGATTCTTGCGTACAGAGGCCAAGTGCCGTGTGTGCCTGCGCCAGATTATCCGCCACGCGGGACAATGAAAGCGCATCAATTCCCAAAGGTTCCAGCCCACCCAAAGCTTCGCGCGCCTTGATCCGATCGAAACGGGCATCCTGATTCGAAGGATCGTCCACCCATGCTACGCCAGCCTCAGTCAGATAGGAGCGCAGCTGTTCACGGGTGATCCCCAGCATCGGACGCAGCAACGTCAGACCCCGCTGTTTCCGAATAGCCGACATGCCGGACAGGCCCGTGACCCCGGATGATCGGCCCAACCTCATCAGCAGTGTTTCCGCCTGATCATCTGCGGTGTGGCCCAGCGCAATGGCATCGATTCTGCGGCCCTTCGCCCATTCGGATAACAAATCATATCGCGCCTGACGTGCCCGGTCCTGCAAGTTGCCGGTACCGTCCCATCCCGACCAACGCAGCGCATCATGAGACATCCCCAACGCAGCCGCCTGCCGGGATACCGTTTCGGCCTCGCACGCGGACTCGGGGCGCAATCCGTGGTCGACCGTGGCAACGAAAAGGGTGATGGCCTCATCCTGCGCCACCTGATGCAAAAGATGCATCAAGGCGACGGAATCCCCGCCTCCCGAAACGGCAATCCCCAACTTGCGCGGAAGTGTTTCCGGTAGCCGGGCGCGCAGGTCTGAAAGTAGTTTGCCGGAGTGATGGTTCAAGTACATCCCAACGCGGTCATCTCCTGCGTAGCGCTCGAAAACTCTGGCGCAGAAGGAAAGCGTACTCCGACCTCATTAAGCGTGATGCAGGCCTGATCGATCTGTCCCAAACGGCCGAGCGCCGCGCCCAGTTCGTACAGCGCCTCGGGTGCAAACGCGCCCTCGGAATCACCCGTGAAGCTGGCCAGAAATGCCCGGGCCGCTTCGCGTGTGTCGCCAATCCCTTCTAGGGCATGACCGCGTTTCAGGTTGGCTTCGGGCGCCAGCGGACTGCCGGGATAGCTTGTTTCAAACTGCGCAAACAACGTGGCAGCAGTCTGGAAATCGCCATCGGCCAACGCTTGCGAGGCAGCATCAAAATCAGCACGCTCACCTATGGCAAGTTCACCATTATCGGTCGCCGTTGGCGTTTCGATACTTGTTGGTCCGGTTATCACAGTGGCCGTGTCACCACCCAATGTCGAGGTCTCACCCAACGTCGACAAATCGCCGCCTTCCAGTTCAACCAGCCGGAACTCAAGGTCACCGATACGGTTGGTGCCGTCGGTGACAATGTTCTGCACCCGCTGGTTCAATTGCTCGGTCTGGCGGGTCAGGCGCTGCAATTCGGCCTCGATGGCATCCACCCGTTCAAGGACCGAACTGCCGGACAGGTTTGGTGCGGGTGAACCCGTAGTGGAAAACTCGCGTTTCAAACGCTGAATTTCCACATGTAGCACCGTCAGTTCCTGACGGATGTCCGCAAGGGTCTGTTGATCCTGTGCCTGTGCTACACCAGCCGTCGCCACAACCGCCGCCAAAACCCATCCTGCAATGCGCATCATCTTACCCCAGAGTTGACCCGGTCAGAACCGTGACTGCACGGCGGTTCTTGGAATAACATTCCTCGGTGCTGCAAATCTCGATCGGGCGTTCCTTGCCATAGCTCACGGTGTTCAGGCGGCTGCCCGCAACGCCGCGCGAAATCAGGTACTCACGCGCAGCGTTCGCCCGGCGTGCGCCCAGCGCAAGGTTGTATTCCCGCGTGCCCTGCTCATCCGCGTGGCCTTCGATCGTTGCGACAAAATCCGGATTGGCCAGCAGCCAGTCCGCCTGCCCTTGCAGCACTGTTTGCGCCTCGGGCGACAGGGTTGACTGGTCAACGGCAAACAGGACACGGTCCCCAACTGTTTGCTGGAAATACGCGGGCGAGCGCGGATCACTCGGTGATCCGGGGACAATGGATCCAATGCCTCCGCTACCACCACCGCCACCCAAGGCTGAGGGGTCATTGTTTGTGCAGGCGGCGATCACACTCAGCGCGCCCAGCGCCAGAACTTTGCTCAATACGTTCATTTCAGGTGCCTCGTGTTATGTTTATTGCCGCCTGTCTACCACAGGGACGATTTGTTGTGAACTTTGCTGCGATCAATTCTGCAATGGGCCCCAGGACGGATCGCTGCCGCCGTCCGGTGTACGTACCGGGCGCAGGTTCCTGCCCGAGATATCCACCGAGTAAAGCGATGCCCTACCACTGGCCCCCTGCGTTTCGCGGGTGAACATGATGACCCGGCCATTGGGCGACCAGGTGGGGCCTTCATCCAGGAAAGAGGCTGTCAGCAAACGTTCTTCTGACCCGTCGATGCGCATCACGCCGATATGGAACCGGCCCTGGTTCTGCTTTGTAAAGGCGATCAGGTCGCCGCGCGGTGACCAGACCGGGGTGCCATAGCGGCCTGCGCCAAAGCTAATCCGCGTGGCCTCGCCCCCGTTTGCTGCCATCACGTACAATTGCGGCGTGCCGGAGCGGTCGCTTTCAAAGACGATCCGGCTGCCATCGGGTGAATAGCTGGGGGCAGTTTCAATTGCAGGCGTGTTGGTCAGGCGCGTGCTTTGACCCGAAACGATATCCATCTTCCACAGATCGGTATTGCCGCCCTGAATCAGCGAATAGACAATCGACCGGCCATCCGGCGAGAACCGAGGCGAAAAGCTCATCGTCCCGTCCTGCGTCTTCAGTTCCCGCGGTTTGGGGCGCCCGACTTCAGTCACGTAAATGCGCGGGCTGCCGCTTTCATAACTGGTATAGAGCAGCCGGTCACCGGTGGGTGAGAACCGGGGCGCCAGAACGATTGCGGCGCTGTCGGTCATGTACTGCACATTCGCGCCATCGTAATCCATGATCGCCAAACGCTTCAGGCGCTGGTCCTTCGGCCCGCTTTCCGAAACAAAGGCAACGCGGCTGTCAAAATAACCGCCTTCACCTGTGATCCGGCTATAGACCTGATCGGCCACCTTATGCGCCATGCGCCGCCACCCGTCTGTGGTACCTGCCAGTTGAAGGCCATTGCCCAGTTCCTGGCCCGAAAACACATCCCACACCCGGAACCGGACCGTCAGTTTCTGACCGGACACATTGACAGCGCCGGTGACCAGCGCGTCAGCGTTGATCGCCTTCCAATCCGCAAACTGAACCGGAGCTTCGAAGCTGCTGACCCGGCTGATGAACGCATCCGAGGAGATTTCGCGGAACAACCCGGTCCCGGTCAGGTCAGCCGCCACCACGCGCGAGATATCCTGCGCGAACTGAGCTGCGGCCGGACTGTCCGGCACAAAATTCGGAACGGCAAAGGGCAAGGGTTCGATAATCCCCTCATCCAGTTCCAGGCGCAAAGGCCCGTTCTGTGCATAAACCGGCGCAGACATCAGTGTCAGGCCGACAAAGAGGCTGGTCAGAAGCTTCATCATTTGATCCGCATCCTCTCGGGGTTAAATGTAATCTCAACATCCTGCCAATGTTCGTATTTGTCAGCAGGCAAATCATATCCTTTGGCCCCGCAGCGCAAAATAGCGCGTCGCGCAGCCTCGTAGGCCTGTTTAACGGCTCCCGCCGAGCCACCAGAGCTGTCCAGCATCCGAACACTGCCACCGACGACCGTACCATCACGGTTCAGTGAAAACGCAACAACAACCACAGTGTTCAGCGCATCCGTGGACAAGGAACCCACATTCCAACATCCAGAGACAGCCAGTCGCATCGCGTCTTTCTCTCCGCTGGTCAGCGGTGGGCCAGAAGGTTCGGACCCGCTGCCCAAGGCTTCGGCCAGGGCGTCGTTGATTGCCGTTTCATCGGTTTGTTTCTCAGGTTCCGGGGTCGCCTCAGGCGTTTTGACCACAGCGGGTTCCGGCGGCGGGCTTGGCCGGTTTGGGCGCACGCGCGGCCGCGGAGATGTCAGGGGCGACTGTTCTTTGGCTTCCTCGGCCTCGGTCACAATCTCCGGGGCTGCCTCTTGTGGCGCGGTCTGATCCTGCTGTTCCTGTTGAACCTCTGCGCCTTCATCCAGGGATACCGGAGGCGTTTCAAAATCATCAGGCTTTGCCTCGGGCGGTGGCGGAGCTATTGCCTCGGGCGCGACGCGGTCTGATGGGCGCGGCTGTGCCTCCGGACCGGGCGGCGCAGGCTGTGCAACAGGTTCAACCTGAGGTTCCGTCAGAACCGGAGGCTCGTCAGGCACCTCGGGTTCTGGCGGCGCTTCCACGATGATGGGCTCTGGCTCTGGTTCCGGTTCAGCCGGTGCAACAGGTTCAGGGCGGGGCTGTTCGTCACTCTCGGGTTCCGGGGGCTTGGTCACAGCCTCCGGCTCGGGCGGTTGCTGCAACGCGGTCGGCACTTCGGGGAGTTCCGGCGCATCCCGCTGGGCCGTCATGGCCGCGAATTGTTCAGCCGTGATCACAGAGACATCCTGCACAGCCATCGGCAACGGTTCGGACCGGAAGGTGCCGCCGAACATCGCCCATCCGATCAGGCTGACATGCGCAATCGCTGAAATCTTGGTGCCGGTATCCACCGTGCGACCTCACTCTCCACCTTCATCCAGCGTCGGCCCGCCGGTATCGGTCACAAGGCCAACGTTGGAAAACCCGCCCGCGTTCAGCGCACCCATGACCTGCATCACCTGTGCGTAAGGGATTGCACCATCGGCCCGCAGGAAAACCCGGTCACTGCTCCGCTCTGCCGCAATGGCACGCAGCTTGCCAATCAATTCTTCGCGCAACACGTCGGTGGTCTGGATCTGCACGCGGCCGTCAGCGGTCAGGGTCACGGTCAAAGGCTCTTCATTGTCGCCGGGCAGCGCACTGGCTGCGGTCTTGGGCAGATCGACCGGAACACCAACCGTCAGCAATGGCGCGGCCACCATGAAGATGATCAGCAACACCAGCATGACATCCACGAAAGGTGTCACATTGATCTCGGCCATCGGCTGCGCGCGACCGCGACGCCGACCACGCCTGCGCCCATTGCCGTTCGAAGATTGCTGGATCGCAGCGCCCATCGTCAGCTGTCCAACTGGCGCGACAGAATGGTTGCGAATTCATCCGCAAAGGCTTCATAGCCGCCAACGATCCGGTCACTATCGGCGCTGAGTTTGTTATAGAAAATCACCGCCGGGATCGCCGCCAAAAGGCCCAACCCTGTCGCCATCAACGCCTCGGCAATACCGGGGGCCACAACGGCAAGGTTGGTGTTTTGCTGTTCGGCGATCTCGATGAATGCATTCATGATACCCCAAACGGTGCCAAACAGCCCGATAAACGGAGCCGTGGAGCCGACAGTTGCCAGAATGGGAAGACCTTTTTGCAGGGTTTCCGCCTCTTTCGCGATGGCGACATCCATCGACCGGTCGATCCGCGCGGTTGCCCCGGCAATCAGCCCGCCATCATTGCGATGCGACCTGCGCCATTCGATCATACCTGATGCAAAGATTTTTTCCGAGCTGCCATCCGGCTGGGTTCCGATCTGCTCGAACAACTCATCCAACGGGTTGCCCGACCAGAAGCTTTCATCAAAAACCTGCGCCTCGCGTCGGGCCGCGCGATAGTTGATCAGCTTCTGAATGATGATCCCCCAAGACCAGATGGATGCGCCGGTAAGTGCCAGCATCACCAGTTTGACGATAAAGGTCGCGCGGGCAAACAGCCCCCACATGGAGAAGTCGATCTCCTGCGCCAGCGCCAGCGTTTCAGCTTCCATGAACCTGCTCTTTGTTTTGCCTGATGGCCGTTCGTTTGGCCTTATTTTGCCAAACGCTATCTCAGTTGGTCATGAAAAGCCAACAGAACCACCCATGGTCCGCAAATTGTTACATCAATGCGCGAATCTCTGCCGGCAATCGGATCGGTTTGCCCGCTTTATTGATGCAAACGGCCGTGACAGATGCACGAAATATTTCGGTCTCACCGCGGCGGACAAGCTGCGCCATGGTCAGACGCACGCCCGAGATTTCGGTCACCTCGGTTTCGACGGTCAATTCATCATCGAACCTTGCAGGCGCCAGATACTCGGCCTCGACCCGCCGCACGACCCAAACAATGCCCTCGTCCCGCATGGCGTTTTGGTCATTGCCCAGATTACGCACCCAGTCCGAGCGCGCACGCTCGATATAGCGCAGGTAGTTCGCGTGATAGACAACCCCACCCATATCGGTGTCTTCATAATACACGCGGATGGGGTAGGTATGTTTCATTGCAACGCCTCCAGACGGGCAAACAGCCTTAACGCGTGCGAAGCATCCTGTGCCGCCCGTGGCAAAACCGGATCATAGGCCGCCCGGATCAATGTCGCGATGTCGGGACGCAGGATCGTGGCCTCACCTGCGATTGCCAGCGGAGATTGATTGCGAAATGCAGCGTCCGACCAGAGCAAGATGGTTTGCACGACCTGATTGAGCGCAAGGGTTTCCGCCGGAACCTTGGACAATTCCTTATCCATGCGCAGAAACACAAACGCCGCGCGGATGGCGCCATCTTCTTCGAACCGGAAAACGCGGTACTGGTTTGCATCTGCCGCGACCAGCCGCGCAACCAAAGGTTCCAGATCCGGGATCAAGCGATCAAGGTCCGGTACTTCCAGCAGCTCCTGCCAGTCCCGGAAAAAGAAAACCATGCAATTCGCGCCAAGCTCAGGGTCTGTCTCGGCCATTTGGTGACCGGCCAGCGTGACAACGGCTTCGAAAGCCCCCTTTACGGTGGCCAGCGTCTCATCTTCGACGCCGAAAACGATCGGAACAATAGGCCGCCCCCAGCGCGCAAACAGAAACTCGCCGCTTTCGCGCGTGAACAGCGCCTCAATTTCTTCCGATGTCACCGCCAGCCCTTCATCTTTTCAAAAATACTCTCGCCGAAAGGCATAAAATCTAAGCGCGCGGGCTTCAACCGAACAGATCGCTTTGCCGCTTAGGCGCAGCAATCCCAAGATGCGTCCACGCCTTCTGTGCCAACATCCGCCCGCGCGGAGTACGCTGGATCAGCCCCTGTTGCAGCAAATAGGGCTCTATCACTTCCTCAAGCGAGTCGCGGCTTTCGGACAGCGCGGCAGACAGGGTTTCAATCCCCACCGGGCCGCCTGCATAGTTTTCGGCAATCAGCTTCAGATACCGCCGGTCGGCACCATCAAGGCCCAGATTATCGACGCCCAGACGGGTCAACGCACCATCGGCCAGGTCCCGTGTGATCCGCCCGTCCCCTTCGACAATCGCGAAATCCACAACACGCCTCAGCAATCGCCCGGCGATACGCGGCGTTCCGCGCGACCGGCGCGCGATTTCGCGCGCGCCATCGTTATCCGCAGGCGCGCCCAGTTTCCGCGCGTTCCGAGTGACGATTTCGTGCAATTCATCAACCGTGTAGAACTGAAGCCGGGTCGGGATACCAAATCGGTCACGCAAGGGCGTTGTCAGCAGGCCCATCCGCGTGGTGGCCCCCACCAGTGTGAATGGCTGCAACTCGATCCGTACGGTACGCGCAGCAGGGCCTTCGCCGATAACAAGATCCAGCTCGAAATCTTCCATCGCCGGGTACAGCACTTCTTCCACCGCCGGGTTGAGCCTGTGAATCTCGTCGATAAATAGCACATCACGCGATTCAAGATTGGTCAGGATCGCAGCCAGATCCCCCGCCTTGGCCAGAACCGGCCCCGAGGTCATGCGGAAATTCACCCCCAACTCACGGGCCATGATCTGCGCGAGGGTCGTCTTGCCCAACCCCGGAGGTCCGTGAAACAAGGTGTGGTCCATCGCCTCGCCGCGTTGCCGGGCGGACTGGATAAAGATGCGCAAGTTGGCGCGCGCCTCAGCCTGACCAATGAATTCATCCAGCCCCTGAGGACGCAAAGCGCGGTCATTGTCTTCCGGCAGAGGCTCCGGGCGCAGGGTGGGATCAGCGTCAACCATTCACTTACCCTTTCGGAGCCAGCAGCCTGAGGGCCGCGCGGATCAATTCAGCCTCGTCCGCATCCGGCTGGCTTGCGGCTGCTTCAGCCACTGCACCTGCCGCCTCGGATGGCCCATATCCAAGATTGGCCAGCGCCGACAACGCCCCGGCAGACGCGGCCGCAGCACCCGATGGCGGTTTCGATACACGTCTCAGTGCGGGCGTAGAGTCATTCGGTTCAACAACCTCTAGTTCCGGCCCTTCCAGCGCCTGAGCAATCGTGCCACCCATGGCCATCACTCCGGGTGCCTTGTCCTTGAGGTCCAACACGATCCGCTGGGCGGTTTTTGGCCCGACGCCCTTGGCCGCCTTGACCGCGCCCCAGTCCCCCAGGGCAATTGCGCGGCTGACACCGTCGGGCCCCAGTGCACTCAGGATCGCCAGCGACACCTTCGCGCCGACCCCCTGGACCGAGCACAGCAAGCGGTGCCACTCTTTCTCGACAAGCGAGAGAAACCCGTAAAGCTGCATCAGGTCTTCGCGGACAACCATGTCAGTGTAGATCGAGACCGCCTCGCCCGCCCCCGGCAATGCCGCCAAGGTCCGGTCGGAACAATAGACAAGATAGCCGACGCCCCGAACATCGATCAGCACATGATCCGCCGCACGATAATCCAGCCGCCCCGTCAGTTTGCCTATCATGCCCGCACCTCTTTCACACGCGCCTGTTGCGTCTTTCCGTAATAGGCGTGGCAGATTGCAATCGCCAGTGCATCCGCCGCATCGGCCCCTTTCGGCAAACAGCCCGGCAATTGCAGCTTGACCATGTGCAAAACCTGCTCTTTCTCGGCGTGGCCCACGCCCACCACGGTTTTTTTGACCCGGTTGGGGGCATATTCGCCCACCGGCAGACCGGCCTGTGCCAGCGTCAGCAACGCCACGCCACGCGCCTGCCCAAGCTTGAGGGTTCCGGCCCCATCCTTGTTCACGAAAGTCTGTTCGATAGCAGCCTGATCGGGCCTGTGATCCGCAATCACTTCGACAATCTGATTGTGCAGCGACAGCAACCGTTCGCCAAGATCGTCCCCATCCGATTTGCACAACCCGTTGGCCACATGGCTCAGGCGGCTGCCATTTGATTCGATGACGCCCCATCCCAGGGTTCTAAGCCCCGGATCGATGCCCAGAATTCGCATATTTTGCCTCGGCCTGCTCGGGTTGTGTGATCTTTTTTCAACGCCTAGCACGAAGCGTGAACATTTTCCAAGCGAATTGACCTCAGGGCTGAAAACGACACGCGTGTCTCAGGCGCGACTTCGGGCGCGTTTTGCGACCCAGTGAAGTCTGAATTCGACACTTTCCTACAAGCTTTTTCACCAATTGTTAAAGGGGATTACAGCTTCGTGAAGCCTTGCAGAAAACGCATAGGACACATGCAAAAACTGAACTTGTGCGAACGAAATGACAGCACTAGATGCCCCGCAGATCGCAGAAATGCAATGTGAACACTAACCAGAAGGAAACAGGATATGGCTGCACTGGACACAACCCGCGTCGCTACCACTGGCTCGTTCGGCCTTGTTGGCCGTATCGGCGCATTTTTCGTATCGGCCGTTAACGCCGCAGTTGAATGGAATGACGCCCGCGTAACCCGCAACGCGCTGACCGGTCTGACCGACCGCGAACTGGACGATATCGGCCTGTGCCGTGGTGACATCGACACCATTGCCGAAGGTCGCCGCTAAGAACCGACCCCAAAACTTACATGCCCCTTCCTCCTCCCTTGAGGGGCACACAAAAACACCGCGCACCATAAGGGTACGCGGTGTTTTTTTAATCCGAGGGAGCGGATTAGTAGAAAACTTTGTTCAGCTGAGCGGCGAGGGCTTGCGACAGAGGGTCGACTTGCATCACCCAGGCACCGGCTTTTTCGACTGGTGTGCCTTCGTTCAGGCTGTCGATCCGATATTGATAACCGGTCGGGCCAAGGTGGGATAACAAAAATGCTTTGAATGCGAAGAAACCCACAAGTGTAAGCAGCAGCACCTTTGCCGGCACCGCCGAGCTCACCCGCTGCGGCCTCATCACCACCAGGCCATCCTTGCGCATCGTCGCGCGATAGCCACGGCTCATCTTTTGGTGTTTCTTGTTCAGGCGATTTACGCGCTGATTGAACTCCAGTTGTTTACCCGTCATGGCAGCCTCCAAAAACCGCCCCCCTCGACTTCATTCAGAAAACGGTAAAAAGAGATTACGACAAAAACGTGGCAAAAACCTATAAAACTCCTGCAAATGGCCTAATTCACGCCCTGTTTGGTTAAAATTAGGGTCGTCCACTCACCAATCTCGGCCCTATAGGTCTGATTGAACCCGTTTTGTGAATAAACGGAAACCACGTCATCGGCCTGTTCGTTAAGGATTCCCGACAGGATCGCGTGCCCACCTGGGCGGAGATTCGCTGCCATTTCGGGTGATAAAGCTACCAAAGGTCCTTTGAGGATATTGGCAAAAATCAGATCGTACGGCGCGTGCGCCTTTAGGTCGGGATGATCGAAACCTGCGGCTTCAACACACTGAACCACGCCGGACATACCGTTTGCCTTTAGGTTGGCTTCGGCCACTTCAACGGCCACCTCGTCGATATCGCTGGCAATGAAATCGCCATCCCATACCCGGGCTGCCGCCATGGCCAGAACGGCCGTGCCGCAACCGATATCCGCTACTTTCGAGGCACTGAACCCTTCATCCAACAACCGGTCCAGAGCTTTCAAACATCCCAGCGTGGTACCGTGATGTCCGGTACCAAAGGCCATTGCCGCCTCGATCAGCAGTGGAATGCGACCGTCGGGCAGCTTGTCGGCATCGTGGCTGCCATAGACAAAAAAGCGGCCCGCCTCAACCGGGGCAAGCTCTCGCCGCACATGGGCCACCCAATCGGTTTCAGGCACTTCCGACACAACAAAAGGTTTGGCTTCAAAAGCAACTGCCAGAACGGCCAATGCGGTCTCGTCAGGGGCTTCGGTAAAGTACCCGCCCACTTCCCACAGGCCCGAACCGTCTTCGACCTCGAACACACCGACGCCGGTTGGTTCGGGCTCCAGCCGCTCCATCGCTTCGCCCAGACCTTCGGCGGCTTTCTTACCTGTCAGCGTGGTCAGCGCAGTGAATGTGGGCATCCGGAACTCCTGTGTCAGTTGGCACTGCGCGTAGGACGGTGCGCCGCCAACGTCAAGCTTTGCGGCCTATTCCGCCGGGGCTGGCGCGTATTTGCTCAGGACGGTCTCATTGCCCGGTTCGGGGTGGCGCGGAACCAGCAGGGACAACAGCAGAGAAACGACCGCCATCGCCGCCGCAAGGCCAAACACGGCACCTGGCGACACGACCCAGAGCAAACCCAGCAACGCGGGCAAGAAAACCGCGGCGATATGGTTGATCGTGAACGCGACTGCGGCAGTTGGCGCAATATCCGCCGGATCGGCGATTTTCTGAAAATAGGTTTTCAGTGCAAGCGCCAGCGCGAACAGCACATGGTCGATGACATAGAGTGTCGCCGCCAACAGCACGCCCCAGCTAAACCAGTAGATGCCACCATAGGCTGCGAACACGATCCCCAGACCGGTATATTCAAAGATCAACGTACGCCGTTCCCCGAACTTGGCCACCGCTTTACCCAGCAACGGAGCAACCATCATGTTGATCATCAGGTTGATCAGATACAGGCTGGTCAGCTCATGCACTTCAAAGCCGAACTTCTCAACCATCATGAACCCGGCAAAGACGACAAAAATCTGTCGCCGCGCACCCGCCATGAATTGCAGAGCGTAATACAGCCAGTATCGACGGCGCAGGATCAGTTTCTTGGTTTGCGGCGTGGGGGCATCGAATTGCGGGAAGGCGAACAGGCAAAACAGGGCCAGCAAAGCTGTTGCACCGCCAGCGGCCATGAAGACAAAGTTGTAGGACAGGTCGAACCGCTCCCAGGTCAGAACGATCAGCCCGTACACCACCATCGTTGCTGCCGAGCCCATAGCGACCAGCCACCCCAATAACTGCGGTGCGCGATCCTTGGGAAGCCATTGCAGCTGAAGCGACTGGTTCACAGTCTCATAGTAGTGAAACCCGATTGAACTAAACAAGGTCACGAACAACAATCCGCCAAGGCTTGGGAACCACGCCGTCAAAGCCGTTGCGACCCCAAGCATCATCAGCGAGATCATGGCCAGCACCTGTTCGCGAATGAAAATAATGACGGTAATCACGCCGACCGCCAGAAAGCCTGGAACCTCGCGCACCGTGTGCAGCAGGCCGATATCGGCCCCATCGAAATTCGCTGCCTCAATGACGAAGTTGTTCAACAGCGCGCTCCACGCGTTGAACGCGATGGGCATGGTCACGGCCATCACGAACAGAAGCGTGACAGGACGACGCCAGAACGGAAGGCTCTGCGCCTCGGCAAGGGGCATGGGTTTCAGCATGAGAATCCTCTACGCCCATTTCCCGACTTTGGCGAGGGGGAAGCGACCGGCGCACAACGGCCCTGCGTTAATGCAATAGTCAGTAAAAGCTTTGTGGATCGATATCGACGGTCAGGCGGATATCGCCTTTCAGGCGCAGCGGGGCGATCCAACGAGCGATGGCGTCCTGGATTGGTGCGCCTTTAGGTGCCTTGACCAGCAGGCGGACACGGTGACGTCCGCGAATACGGGCAATCGGCGCTGGGGCGGGGCCAAACACCTGCGCGCCAATCTGGCGCAATGGGCTGTCGTTGCGCGCCATGGCGTTGCCTATGTCAAAGACCGGTCCGACCTCGGGGCCCGACAACACGATCCCCGCCATACGTCCATAAGGCGGCACACCGGCCGCTTGCCGACCGGCGGCCTCGGCCTTCCAAAAGCCCTCTTCGTCACCCGACAGAATCGCCCGGATCACCGGGTGTTCCGGCTGGAAAGTCTGTAACAGCGCCTGCCCCGGTTTTTCAGCCCGACCAGCACGCCCCGCAACCTGTCGCATCAGCTGAAATGTTCGTTCAGCGGCCCTCAGGTCTGCGCCATGCAGACTGAGATCCGCGTCGATCACCCCCACCAATGTCAGCTTGGGAAAGTTGTGCCCCTTGGCCACCAATTGCGTTCCGATGACGATATCTGCGTCCCCTGCCGCAATTTCTTCGATCTTGGCCTTCAGTGCGCGGGCTGAGCCGAACAGATCGGAACTCAACATGGCAATCCTGGCCTCGGGGAAGGTTGCTTCGGCCTCTTCGGCTAAACGCTCAATGCCCGGCCCCACCGGGGCCAGCTTGCCCTCGACCCCGCAGGAAGGGCATATCTCGGGCATCGGCTTGGTCTCACCGCATTGGTGGCACATCAACCGCTTTAGAAACCTGTGTTCCACCATGCGCGCGTCGCAATGGTCACAGGCGATCTGTTCCCCGCAGGCGCGGCACAGGGTTACCGGAGCATAGCCACGGCGGTTGATGAACAAAAGCGACTGCTCGCCTTTCTCGATCCGCTGCTGCACCGCCTGCCGCAAAGTCGGAGATATCCACGTTCCGGCCTGCATCTGTTCGGCCCGCATGTCGATGGGCTTCATCTCGGGCAACACCGCCGCGCCGAAACGCGAAGTCAGGTCGACCCGATCATATTTACCTGCCTCAGCATTCGCCCAACTTTCCAGCGATGGGGTTGCGCTGGCCAGAATCACCCGCGCACCGCAGATGGCCGCCCGTAGGACCGCCATGTCACGCGCGCTGTAATGCACCCCGTCTTCCTGTTTGTACGAGGTGTCGTGTTCCTCATCCACCACGACCAGCCCCAGATCGCGAAATGGCAGAAACAGGGCTGACCGCGCGCCAACAACCAGTTGAGCTTCCCCCTGCCCGACCATCCGCCAGACCCGCCTGCGTTCAGTCATGGTCGCGCCCGAATGCCACTCGGCAGGGCGCGCGCCAAACCGCGCCTCAACCCGTGTCAGGAATTCTGCGGTTAGCGCAATTTCCGGCAAAAGGAAAAGTGCCTGCCGCCCCATGCGCAGCGCTTCGGCCACGGCCTCCAGATAGACTTCGGTCTTGCCGGAACCCGTCACGCCTTTCAGCAGCGTCGTGCCGTAACTCCCCGTCCGTTGCCCGGCCCGAAGCTGCGCAACCGCACTTGCCTGATCTTCGGTCAGGTCCTTTCCCGGCATATCGGGATCAAGATGCGGATACGGCAGGTCGCGCGGGCTGTCTTCTTCACGAACCGCGCCTTGCTTGACCAAGCCTTTGACAACGGACGAAGTTACCCCGGCCTGTTCTGCCAGTTCCTTTAACGTAAATGCCAACCCGCCATAGTCGCGCAACACGTCAAGTACACGGGTTCTCGCGTCGGTCATCCGGTCTGGCAAGGTGGTTCCCAAACGATAGATCTTGCGCATGGACGGTGGGTCACCCAGCCCCGGCGCGCGGGTCGCCAGTCGCAACATCGCGGGCATCGGCGTCAGGGTGTAGTCGGCAACCTTGCCGAGGAATGCCCGCATTTCCTCGCGCATGGGCGCAACGTCCAGCACACGGATCACCGACCGCGCCTTGCTCAGATCGAATCCGCCCTGCCCCGGCCCCCAGACAACCCCCAACACCTTGCGCGGACCAAGTGGCACCTCGACAAACGCACCCAGAAAGCATCCTCCTTCCGGCGCTTTGTAATCCAATGTCCGGTCCAGCGGTTGCGTTGTCAGCACCGCAATCAGCTCTCCCTCGTCGAAAAATCCGTTAGCGCTCACAGCATATCCTTTGCAGGGGGTTCCAGCATGGCTCTCTTTGAGGTAAAGCCATCCGCGACCAAGGCCAACCCATCAAAGGACTGCCCTCATGAAATTCTTCGTAGACACTGCCGAGATCGACGCCATTGCTGAACTGAACGACCTGGGCATGGTGGACGGCGTGACCACCAACCCCTCGCTGATCCTGAAATCGGGCCGCGACATTCTGGAAGTGACAAAGGAGATCTGCGATCTGGTCGACGGTCCCGTTTCCGCCGAAGTTGTCGCCACCGAAGCTGACGACATGATCGCCGAGGGCCGCAAGCTGGCCAAGATTGCCCCTAATATCGCAGTGAAGGTTCCGCTGACATGGGCCGGTCTGAAAACCTGCAAGACGCTCAGCGACGAAGGACAGATGGTCAACGTCACCCTGTGCTTTTCGACCAATCAGGCGATTCTGGCTGCAAAAGCGGGTGCGACCTTCATTTCGCCCTTCATCGGCCGTCTGGACGATATCAACCTGGATGGCATGGATCTGATCGCCGACATCCGTCAGGTCTATGACAATTACGGGTTCGAAACCGAAATTCTGGCCGCTTCGATCCGTACCGTGAACCACGTCACCGAAAGTGCCCGCATTGGTGCCGATGTCATCACCGCGCCGCCAGCCGTGATCAAGAAACTGGCCGATCACCCGCTGACCGACAAAGGTCTGGAAACCTTTCTGGCCGACTGGGCCAAAACCGGTCAGAAAATCCTCTGATCTGGTTTGCGACCGCGCGGCGCCGTCCGGCGCCGCGCCCGGCCCAACAGCCCAAAGCCTGATCTGCGATCAGGCGTGGCAGGCGGGAGCCTATCCGCCACAGCATCCGGGGAAATCCACTCTTGCGTGCATTTTTCCCAAGGCAAATCCGGTTCGGCATGTTATAAGCCGCCCAACAAAAAAAGACCGGACAGGACATGAGCAGCAATCCCAAACTCGAGGATAATCTCCGCGCGGCAATTCTTGCCGAGCCCGACGTCGTTCTGGACGACAAGGACCTGATGCAAGCCCTTGTGGCCGCGAACGAACGCGCCCGGGGTGATAATGTGATCGATCTGCGCGGCATTGCCATGCAGCGGCTTGAGGCGCGGCTGGACCGGCTGGAAGATACCCACCGCTCGGTCATCGCTGCGGCCTATGAAAACCTTGCAGGCACCAATCAGGTTCACCGCGCGATTTTGCGCCTGCTGGAACCGGTCGAATTCGAGGATTTCCTGCGCGCCCTTGGAACCGATGTCGCAAATATCCTGCGGGTTGACCACATCACGCTGGTTCTGGAAACCACCGTGGTTCAGAACGATCCTGCCGTCGACAGGCTGGGAGGCGTTCTGACGATCGCAGAGCCCGGCTTTATCAACCAATACCTGACGAACGGTCGCGGCGGCCCTGCCCGCGACGTGACCTTGCGCGAAACTCATCAGCCGAACCGACGTGTTTTCGGCGCGCTGGCGGATCAGTTGCGCTCAGAAGCCTGCCTGAAGCTGGACCTCGGTCCGGGTCGCCTGCCGGGCATGATAGTCATGGGGGCCCGTGATCCGCGGCATTTCACACCGCAACTCGGCACCGATCTTCTCACCTTCTTTTCCGGCGTATTCGAACGCTCAATGCGCCACTGGCTGTCGTGAACCTTATCTCTCCCGCTTGCCGCGACGCGCTCCAGCACTGGCTGGACACTCTGGGCGCGCTGGCGGGGCGGTCGCAAAACACGCAAACCGCCTATCGCGGCGATGTCACCGAGTTTCTGTCTTTCATGAGCCTTCATCACGCGGAGCGGCAGGGGCTGAAGGCGCTGGAACGGATCACCGTCTCGGACATGCGCGCCTGGATGGCAGATCAGCGCAGCGGGGATATCAGCGCGCGATCCCTTGCGCGCAAACTGTCCGCTGTCAAAAGCTTCTATCGTTGGCTGGCCGAGCGAGAGGGGTTTGAACCCACCGCCGTTCTGTCGACCCGCGCGCCCAAATTCACCAAGAAACTGCCCCGCCCTCTGGCCGAAGACGCCGCCCGCGCCATGATTGACACGGTCGAGCTGCAATCTGAGTCCGACTGGGTTGCGGCCCGCGATGTTGCGGTTGTCACGCTGCTTTATGGATGTGGTCTGCGGATATCCGAGGCCTTATCCCTGACCGGTGCAGACGCGCCCCTGCCCGAGACGTTGCGCATTGTCGGGAAGGGCGACAAGGAACGGATCGTTCCGGTTCTTCCAGCCGCCCGAGACGCGGTCGGCCGGTATCTGCAACTTTGCCCCCACCCGCAAGCGAAGAACGCCGCCCTGTTCCGGGGTGCCCGTGGCGGTCCGCTGAACCCGCGCGCGATTCAGGGCGTCATGGCCAAGGCACGAATGCAACTGGGGCTGCCTTCAACTGCCACGCCTCATGCCATGCGACACAGCTTCGCCACCCATCTGCTGTCCGCCGGAGGAGATCTGCGGGCCATTCAGGAACTGTTGGGGCACGCCTCATTGTCAACCACACAGACCTATACCGCCGTGGATACCGCACGGCTGATGGAGGTCTACAACCGTGCGCATCCAAAGGCGTGACCGACACATCGAACAGAAACCTCGGGCTTTTGGTTTGCATCTCTGGCGTGCATCGGTCATGACCCTAGCATGACACTCAGATTCAAAGCTCTTGCCGTACATCTCTTCACTGCCACTGGTGCTGTTTTCGCAATGCTGGCCATGCTGGCCGCCGTGGAAGAGAAATGGAGCCTCATGTACCTTTGGCTGGTTGTATCCTTCATTGTCGATGGCATCGACGGCCCGTTGGCGCGGCACTATCACGTCAAGAAAAACGCACCCGAGTTTGACGGCGTCTTGCTGGATCTGATCATCGATTATCTGACCTATGTGTTCATCCCAGCCTTTGCGCTGTTCAAATCCGGATTGATGGATGGATGGACCGGCTGGTTCGCAATCATCGTCATCACCTTTGCCAGCGCGATGTATTTCGCGGACACCCGGATGAAAACAAAGGACAATTCCTTTTCCGGCTTTCCCGGATGCTGGAACATGTTCGTTGTCGTGATCTTCGCACTGGAGCCCAATTTCTGGATCATCCTGCTGCTGGTCACGCTGCTGTCGCTTGCGATGTTTCTACCTTTGAAATTCGTTCACCCCGTGCGCACCGAGCGTTGGCGCAGTCTGACCTTGCCGGTCGCCCTTGCCTGGACGTTCTTTGCGGGCTGGGCCGCATGGGTCGATTTTCATCCCGAAAGCTGGGCCCACTGGGGTCTGGTCATCGCCAGCCTGTACCTGACATTTGCGGGTATCGCACAACAGGTTGTTCCGCAGCGCCGTACCTGACACGAGCGCTGCCGGACCGGATTTAAAGAACGTCCTGAACCTCAAATTCAGTACCGTTATGGGTAAAGACGTCGCCCGCTTTCAGACCGGCCATGGCTAGGTAGATCGGGCTTTGTGTCGAGATCCCCATATATGTATCTCCACCCACCTCGAACCGGGTCGTCGAAACGCAGACGACAAAGCTGCGGTTGTTGAACTTGATCACCGATCCCGGCCTGACTGTATCTGTCAGACCAAAATCGGTATTCTCGATCACATCGATTTTGGCATGATGCGCATGAACAGGCGCGTCAAATGCAGCTGCCAGATCGGCATTTTCGCGCGATGCGGCTATGTCATCCTTGTCGTGGCCTTCCCGGTCATCCAGTTGGGCATCCTTCAGAAATGCATCGTAATGGGCCTGCGCCGTTGCAAGCTCCTCTGCCTCAAGCGACATCAACCGGTCGATAATGGCCTTCTTCTGGGCTGCGCGATCTTTTTCGGTGCTCATTCAATGCGATCCTTCAAATTCAGCAACTGATATAAGTTGTGCTTCCCAGAACCGGATTGCAACCGAATTTCGAGGCTCAGATCAAAAGACCCGCCGCCCGTTCATGCCGTAGCAGTGCAACCTTTGTCTCGATCCCGCCGCACCCGGAAAACCCGCCCAGCCCATTGGCAGCCAGCACCCGGTGGCAGGGAATAATAACGGGAATCGGGTTTGCCCCACAGGCCTGACCGACCGGTTGCGCCGGTTGTCCCAGCGCCTTGGCGATATCCCCGTAGGTGCGCGTTTCCCCAAGAGGAATGGCATACATAAGATCACAGACCCGCCTTTGAAACTGCGATCCATGGATGCGGTAGGGCAGATCGAAGCGGTCAAGTCGTCCAGCGTCATAGGCCATCAGCTGCGCCGCCGCCTCGCGCAGCAGAGCTGTTGGTTCGCCGTCGTCCTGACCGTCCCAGACCAGCCGCGTGAGGGCACCATCCGTTTCCTCGATCCCAAGTCTTCCGAACTGAGTATCAACTGCAATCATCGCCATGGGCTGACGGTTTCAGATCAATCCTCCAAGTTCAAGTGGCGAAGCCATGGGGCTGCGCGACGCGCGGATTTTGCGAGTTGCGGCAATCATGTTAGCCTAGCCGCATTGTCAAAAAGAGATTTGGAGCATGAGATGGGTCGTCATTTGATCCTGACGGTTCACGGAATTGGCGAACAAATACCCGGTGAGACCGTCGATCAGGTCGTCGGGGCCGCGACAACCTGGCTGGATGGCAATCCCGAACCCCCGATTGAGGTTCAGCGTGGGATGATCGAGCTGGCCGAAACAACCTTCGACGGCACCCCCCGAAGCGCGAAACTGTTCCCGGTCAACCTGCGCAAGGTGACGAAACCGTCAGTACCGCAGGACGAGGCCATGTTTGCCGAGGTTTTCTGGGCCGACCGCTCACCCGCCCCGAAAGGAGCCATTAAGACAGCATTGGACCTGATCTGGGTTGTTCTTGCGCTGGGTTATCTGGCCATGGACAATGCCGAACAAACGCATAGCCGCGCGGATGTGGCCTCGGACCAAGCCAACGGCAGGAACACTTTTCCCGCGCGGCTGGTTCACCTTTTTACTTGGGTTTTCTTCGGCGCAGTTGCGACCCTGAATGCCTATCTTCTGATCGGTGCCATAGCCGTTATGGTTGATCGCGTTCCCGGGATCTTCTTTCAAAGCACGATCCTGCTGTTCTGGCTCTTGTTCACGCTTTACGCCGGAGGGGCCGCATACGGACTTAGGCGCAGCTTTGCAGCCCCGACTTATCTAAGACGCGTATTCTGGCGCGGCATTTTCGGGATGGGGTTTTTGCTGCTGATCTGCCTGATCATTGGTCCGCTTGGTCTGGAAATCCGAGCCTGCACACCCTTGCCGGACAGCCCGGTTTGCCCTTCGGCGCTAGAGCAGTTTGTGGCCTTTCAGGTCTACCTGCTCGCGTTTTTCTGGGCTTCGCTGATCTTCATGACAATCATTTTGTACGTGCTTTCTGCAACCAGACTTGATGAAAAGGTTCAGGCAGACAATCTGAAAGAGCACAGGCGGCTGTACCCCAGCATATGTGCAGGCATGTTGGTGTTCTGGATGTTCTTTATATCCGGGTTGTGGCTAATGCTGCGGGAAATGCTCGACACGGTTCCGGGGCTGTCGGATGGAAAACTGACCGGTCTTTTTGACAATTTCCTCAGTGACTCCATCGAAACACTCAGTGTTGCCTTCGCGGCAATTGTCCTGCTTGCGTTTGTCGGTGTTGGCCTGTTTGCCGGTCGCAGAAGGCTGAAGGCAAACCTGCATATCCGCGACGGGCTGATCAGTCGCGCCATCCTCAATCGTTTTGCACAATGGGTCTTTTTGTTCGGTGCAATCGTACTGGCGATGGTCACTATCCGAGAAATCGCGTTGAGCCAGCACGTCGATCCCCTGTGTCAGATCGGAACGGACAATTGCAACCTGGTTGGACGGGTTCTGAACAAACTGGCAAGCAAACAGGGCGAGATTGGCCTGATCGTCCTGGGTGCAACAGCATTGATGTACCGCTTTTCCGATTTCGTCGCAGCAGGGCTGGGTGTGGCACGGGACATTGTCACCTATGCCATTCGCGACAAGTGTTTACTGAAAGCGGACCTGAAAACGAGGCTGCGCAATTATCCGGATCGCAAGGCGATTGATGAACGATTTTATCGTGCGCTGCATTATGTGGTGGATATCTTTGCCGCGGACCACATCATGGTGATCTCACATTCACAAGGCACCGTGATTGCCACGCAAATGCTGGCTGATCCACGCGTGCAAAAGCTTATCAACGGGCGCAACGTGACGCTGATTACGATGGGCTGTCCTGTGACCCATATTTATCAGCGCTATTTTCCCGAGATGTTCACAGTCGTTCCCAAAAACCTGAACGCCGCATGGTTCAACATCTTCAGGCAGGATGACTTTGTAGGGACCGAGATTGAAGGCGGGCTGATTTCCGCAAACCGCAACATTCCGGTCGAGCCCG
Organism: Ruegeria sp. TASC047; assembly: GCF_059612445.1. NCBI lineage: Bacteria > Pseudomonadati > Pseudomonadota > Alphaproteobacteria > Rhodobacterales > Roseobacteraceae > Ruegeria > Ruegeria sp. TASC047. The sequence continues at coordinate 116,241 of NZ_JBXWQP010000040.1, read as the reverse complement.
GTGGTCACACCGGATATTTCACGGATTATCAGGTTTGGAAGGCCCTGAAGGATTCAGCTATAGGCTTTGACCTGTTTAATCCGACACCGCAGTCCGCGCAGACGTGAAACGAAAAACGCCCCCTCGAAGGATCGAGAGGGCGGTTTCAATCAGCTTAGCGCCTCATCGCAGCGTCGGCAAACTCCGACATGGGCGTGGCGGCCCACGTCAGGAAGGATTTTCCAACAGCGCTGACATTTCTCGCCTTCGGCCTTCTCGAACACGACGGCAATGCCTTCGATTTCAGGTACGCGGAATGCTTCGGCCGGGGCCGGGTCGCCGGTCACGGTCAGACCTGACGTGATGCACAGATCGTCCACGTCAAAAGTGGCCAGCAGATCAAGGGTTTCACTGTCCTCAACATGCACAATCGGTGCCGCTTCGAGGCTGGAGCCGATCACCTTGTCCTGCCGCTGGATCTCAAGCGCAGCTGTCACTGCACGGCGTACACGGCGCACTTTGGCAACGGCCTCTTCCAGTTCGGCGAAACGCCAATCCGCAGGCGTTTCCGGGAAGTCGACCAAGTGGACCGAGCTATCGTCGCCCGGAAAGCGCTCCAGCCAGACCTCTTCCATAGTGAAAACCAGAACCGGCGCCAGCCACGTGGTCAGGCGATGGAACAGGATATCCAACACCGTCCGCGCAGCACGACGGCGCGGCGTGTCGCCGTCACAATAAAGAGCATCCTTGCGGACGTCGAAGTAGAAGGACGACAGGTCAACCGTGGCAAAGGTGAAGACCGCGCTGAATACGCCCTGGAAATCGAAAGACGCGTAGCCCTCGCGAACCTGCTCATCCAGATCGGCCAGCCGGCTGAGCACCCAGCGTTCCAGGCGCGGCATATCTTCGGGCGCAACACGATCGGCCTCGGTGAAATCCGTCAGCGAGCCCAGCATAAACCGCATGGTGTTGCGCAGACGGCGATAGCTGTCAGCAGTGCCTTTCAGGATCTCCGGCCCGATACGCTGATCGGCCGTGTAGTCGGTCTGAGCCACCCAAAGGCGCAAGATATCGGCACCGTATTGCTTGACGACCTCTTCCGGCACAATCGTGTTGCCCAGCGATTTGGACATCTTGTTGCCCTTGGCGTCCAGCGTGAATCCATGGGTCACAACGTTGCGATAAGGCGCGCGGCCTTTGGTGCCGCAGGCCTGCAACATGGATGAATGGAACCACCCGCGATGCTGGTCGGTGCCTTCCATATAGACATCGGCGATACCGTCCTTGGTCCCGTCCTCGCGGTCGCGCAGAACAAAGGCGTGGGTCGAACCCGAGTCAAACCACACATCCAGAACGTCAAAGACCTGTTCGTAATCGTCCGGGTTGGCGATGCCGTCTAGGATCTTCTCTTTGAACCCGTCGGTGTACCAGATATCCGCGCCGTCTTTCTCAAACGCCGCCTTGATGCGCGCGTTGAGCTCGGCGTTGCGCAGAAGGTAATCCGCGTCGGTGGGCAAGGCACCTTTCTTGGTGAAGCAGGTCAGCGGCACGCCCCAGGCACGCTGGCGCGAGAGAACCCAGTCCGGGCGCGCTTCAATCATCGAATAGAGGCGGTTGCGCCCCGTCTGCGGCGTCCACTTCACCAACTCGTCGATCGAGCGCAGCGCACGTTCGCGGATGGTATCACCCATTTCGCCCATGCCATCGTCCAGCTTACGGTCCACGGATGCGAACCACTGCGGCGTGTTGCGGTAGATGATCGGAGCCTTGGAGCGCCACGAATGCGGATAGCTGTGCTTGATCTTGCCGCGCGCCAGCAGCCCGCCGACCTCGGCCAGCTTGTCGATGACGGCCTTGTTTGCATCGCCCTCACCACCCTTGCGGGACAGGATGTATTTGCCACCAAAGAACGGCAGATCAGCGCGGAACGAACCATCATCCATCACGTTGTAAGTGATGACCTGCTCCAACATGCCCAAATCGCGGTAGAGTTCGAATTCCTCCATACCATGTGACGGTGCACAGTGGACGAAACCGGTGCCTTCGGTATCGGTCACGAAGTCAGCCGCGCGGAAGTCGCGGATATCGTCCCATTCGCCATTGCCACCTTCGGCACCGGCCAGCGGGTGGGTCAGTTGAACACCTTCAAGCTCGTCGGTGGCGACATCACGTACGCGGGTCCATTGATCGTCGTTCAGACGCGCACGACCCAACACATCTGCGGCCAGATTGTCAGCCAGCAGGAACTTGTCGCCTACATTGGCCCAGCATTCCTCAGGCGCGCCGGTGACTTCGTAGAGACCATAAGAGATGTCTTTGCCATACACGACCGCCTTGTTCGACGGCATGGTCCAGGGAGTGGTGGTCCAGATTACGACGAACGCATCATCCAGATCACCCGCGTTCACGACCTTGAACTTCACCCAGATGGTAAAGCTTTCCTTGTCGTGATACTCGACCTCGGCCTCAGCCAGCGCAGTTTTTTCGATGGGCGACCACATCACGGGTTTCGAGCCCTGATAGAGCGTGCCGTTCATCAGGAACTTCATGAACTCGTCGGCGATCACGGCCTCGGCATGGAAGTCCATGGTGATGTAGGGATCAGGCCAGTTGCCGGTGATGCCCAGACGCTTGAACTCTTCGCGCTGGATGTCGATCCAGCCTTCGGCGAACTTGCGGCATTCCTGACGGAAGTCGACGATGTTCACCTCGTCCTTGTTCTTGCCCTTCTTGCGGTACTGTTCTTCGATCTTCCATTCGATCGGCAGGCCGTGGCAGTCCCAACCGGGCACGTAACGCGCGTCAAAGCCCATCATCTGATGAGAGCGCACGATCATGTCTTTGATCGTCTTGTTTAGTGCGTGGCCGATATGCAGGTGGCCGTTCGCATAGGGGGGGCCGTCGTGCAGAGTAAAGGGTTTGCGCCCCGTTTTCTCGCGCAGGCGGTCATAGACACCGATGGTCTCCCACCGCTCCAGCCATGCGGGTTCGCGTGCAGGCAGGCCCGCGCGCATTGGAAAATCGGTTTTGGGCAAGTTCAGCGTGTCTTTATAGTCAGGCGTTTGGGTCGTGTCGGCGCACATTTTGAGCGTCCTTTGGATGATCTGGTCGTACTAGGATCGAAGCGGTCGGTGCGAATTCTCAAACACCTTTGCCCGGCGTCTCAGAGGGTCAGAGCGCCGGGGATATAATTCGAATAATGATGGCCGTCCGGTCATACATGGCCGCGCTTATAAGACGCCTGCCTTCAATGGTCCAGAGGTTCCGGCCCATGCGGCGAATGGCGCAGCTTGGCCCAGCGATTCAACCATGCCAGACCGGCCAACCCAAGCCCCAGCGCCAGCAGTGAGAACACGCGGATCAGCCCGCCCAGACCGGCAATATCGATCAGAAAGACCTTGGCCACCGCCAGCCCTATCACCACCAACCCCGCCTTGCGCATCACATCCGAACCGCGTGCCAGAGATTGGTAGAACAGCACCGCCCCAACCAGCAGCAGAACAAGGGTATATGTATAAAGCTCGGGCTGCGTGACGCCGTTACCTTCAAACATGCCTGCTGCTCCCTGCCAGACATGGCGGATAGTCAGGCCAAACCACACAGCAATCAACGCACCCGCAATGGCGTAGCTTGCCAGCCTGATCTGCTTTGGCATGTCCTTGATCCGCCAGGCCGAGAATCCAATGGTCAGTGCGGGCACCAGATAGGCAAGGACAAGGGTGTTCAGAACCGGTGGGCCAAGCACCGGGTCGGCGTTGGGGTTCAGAAGCGGGTTTTGGTCGGTCAACGCCAGGGTCAGACGGAACACGCCATGACCGGCAAAGAACGCCGCCAACACGTACCGTGCATAATTCAGCTTGCCACCCAGCCCAAACCTCTGAACCTGAGCGAAGGCCAGCAGCAGCCAGATGACCGCCAGCAGGCCCAGACCCCAATGGCTGTTGTCGGCCCCGCCTTCACCGAAACCTTCAAGCCACCGCAGTAGCAACAGGGACAGCAGAATGCCTCCTGTCGCCCAAGCCGCGCTTTCCAGCAACAGTGCTGCAACCGGCCGCTGCAAGGGACGCAACAGCCACCAGCCAGCCACGAAACCCAACGTGGCCGCGCCATAGACCATCGCCATTTCGGGAAGCGGGGCCGCGTTGGCCCAGTCCAGACCCGGATCAAGTACCAAGCGTACGGTGACGGTAAAGACACCGGCCCAGATAAACCAACTCATCTGCGGCAAGGTGAACCTGCGATCCAAGGCTGCTGCTGCGACGACACTGGCCACCAGCGCAATCGTCAGCGCGACCGAACTGAGCACAATCACGCAAGCAAAGACCAGACAGGACAGCGCCGACAACGTGGCCAGAGCGGCCCGCATCCGGTCATCGCCATCGGCGCGACCAAAACGCCCGGCCAGAACCACCATCAGAACTGCCAGGACAATCGCGTGCAGGGCCCAAGCGTACGCACCGATAACCGTGGCAGGATGCCAGCCCATTTCCAAAGCGATAGCCAGCGCGGGTGCAAAAACTACAGCGCCCCCGGCCCAGATTGCACGATACTGGTTTGCCCTGAATGACCGCCATGCCATCAAAATCGACATGAGTGCGCCCAAAGCAACCAGCGCGGTGGCTGCCCTCGGAAAGTCGGCCTCGGGCGTCTCGGCATAAGTGTCAGCGAAGCTGCGCAGAACTGCGCCGTATTCCAGACCGTGAGAGGCAACAAAAAACACAAGGCCCGTCGCAGGTAGCACGGTCAGATCCTGTAACGCGGGCGCATCCTTGGCCCACAATAGCAGCGCCAGAAGCAGGGCGGACAGCAGGCAGACACCCAACCAGAATTCAGCCGCTGAGTCTGCCCAATGCCAGGACAGGATTGCTGTGCTGGCCGCAATCACTCCGGCGGCGAGCCGAGTTGGAAACTCGGGCCAAGGGCGGGTTCCGGGGGTGCGGATCACCTGAGACATCATGCGCCCTGCATGATCCGGCCAGACGCGCCGCACCGGAATGGCCGTCGCCAGAAGTGCCAATATTGTAGTCGCGACCAGATATCCCGGTTCCGTATTCGGAGCGCCACTTATCAAAAGCAGGTTTGCCGCATAAACCCCGACCAACGTCAGAACCGAAATCCACGCCCAACGCCGCACCGTGTCGATACCCAGCCCCAAAACGGCAACCAAAAGAAAATAGGCATAGAGCCACGAGGGATCGTCAGATGCGCCTCCAACCAGAAAGGGTGCAGCAAAAGCTCCGATCAGTCCAACCGCAGCCAACAGCGGGCCGTGGAACCACCCCAGAATAAGACCAACAAGCGCGACAACGACCATCCCTGCCAATGCCGTCTCGGCCCCGATCAAACCATAGAGCTGCCGCGCAGAAAGGATTGCCCCGAACAAGGTGACAAGGCCGGCCCCGGAAAAGACCGATGGCAAATAGGCAGTGGCCACCGCTTCGTCATCCCCGAACCTGCGGCGCAGAACCTCGCCCCCGACAATCAAAGCCGAGCCGAAACCAAGCGCGGCGAAAACGCGGGCCGTCGGAGGTAACAATCCATTCTCAACGCCATATTGCACGAGGAAAATTCCGGCCAATGCCAGCGACAGGGCCGAGACCGCGTAAAACCAGTTCTCACGCAGCCACGCGCCCAGCGCAGCAAACCTGTCATGGCGAAATACAATTGCAGGCGTAGCGGCGTCGGTGTCTACATCTTCGGCGCTTTCGTCTTCCTGTCGCTTTGGCGCGGCCCAGGGCCCCGGGCTGTGAACCTGTTCCTCTGCCACAGGTTGCGGTGCTGGTGCATCCTGTTCCGGTTGCAGCGATGCAAGCGCATCGCCAGACGCCAACGTATGAATCTGCGCTTCCAGTTGTTCGACCCGGCGACGCAATCGGGAATACCCGACCAGAAGTGCAATCAAGGTCACCGGGATGGCCAGAACAACCAGGCCAATAAGAACAAGCAGCGTTTCCAACCGAGTCTCTCCGATCCGTAATTTCGGCCAAGCTATCTTGTGCTGTCGGTCAGCAACAGTCAGGAAAGCCGTGACAAAGTCTAAAGTACCGAAGTCGCCGGACGGGCGATCATCAGCCAAAGGATGGTCAAAACCGCCAGAAATGCTGGAACCCCGCAAGCAAACCAGAACCTAAACAAGCGGTAATACTCCGGTGGCAGTTGCATTCCCCGCTCTGCCGCCGTTCGCGCGTGGTCGCGCAACCGGATTTGAACCCAAACCACCGGCAACCAGAACAAGCCCGTCAAAACATAAAGCACCAGAGACAACACGATCCATCCTTCGCCCAAAGACCACCCGATCTGCCAGGCAAGCAGAGCTCCGGTCACTGGTTGCAGGATGACAGCGGTCGTGGTGAACAGAAGGTCGGCCAGTACCACGATACCCGCCGTATGGGCGATGACGCGCGGGTCGTTTGTCCGGTGCGCCATCAGCATGAAAAAGGCGATCCCTGCCCCGGTTCCCAGCAGCACACATGCACCGATGACATGCAGCCATCGCAAGATCAGTTCAGGGTCCATCAACGGCTCTCAAACAAGGGCAACGCCACAAGCGACAGGATCATCGCGGGCAGGATTTTCACCAGCGGCCCCAGCGGGTCCAACCACAAGTCTGGCATCGTGACCGAAGCGGCAATCAGGTAGAATATGGCCACAGTCAACTGCGCCACACAGGCCCGCGCCGCCCATCGGCGCCACAGGATGGCCAGACCAAGTGCTATGTCGATCAGGGACCAGAACACAACGCTGGTCACCGCCAAGGCGGATGACCACCCCGCTTCGACCAGCATACCAGAAGCCGTGGACAAACCCGCCAGCCCAAACAGGCCCGACAGCAACCAGAACAGGCTGAGTGTTGCAACGATCAGCGGCATCAATAGCGCCATCCGCGCAGTCAACCGATGCTCGCGCGCGCAAGGCAGCATGGCGTAGACCTCAGGCAAGGCGGCATTTCCGCGCCCGGCCGCTGCACGATAGGGGCCAGGGTCGCCGATCACGCCATCCGCCATGACCGTCATCGCCGTGCTGCGCAGCGGAGACCGCCAACCCAACAAGGCCAAACAGTCGGCAATGGTCGCAACGGCTTTTGTCAGGGCAGGCGGCAAGATTACATGAAAGCGCACGGCAGGAAACCCAAGCCACTGTCGCGTGCAGCGCACCACGTCCGACAAACTATACGGGGTATCCTCGACCAGATCGTAATTACCCTGCGGCAGACGACCGGCAACGGCAGCAATCACCACGTCACACAGATCGGGCATCCCGATGCATTGAACAGGTGTATCGGGGTAAGCCAGCGGTTGAACAAAAGGAACAGACGCCAGCATTCGAAGCAACGCCGTTCCCCCATAATCCGTTTGCCCGATAACAAGCCCCGGCTTTAGGATCCAAAGTGTTACGCCCGATGCACGCAAAGCGGCATCTCCGCGTGCCTTGCTGCGCAGGAAATGCGTGCTGGCGTCCGGCTCTGCCCCGATGGCCGAAAACTGAACAACGCTTATGCCACCTTCCGCGCAGGCCCCTGCAAGGGCTGCGACCGCCAAATGGTGCACCGCTTCAAGGTTGTCCTGCGCGTTATCCTGCAAAGCCCCAGCGCAATTCACCACGACATCGACGTCGGCCAGCAGGTCCTGCCAATCGTCCTTGTGCAACAGATCGCGCATATCGCCCTGTTTCAGAAAAACCCCCGGCAGGACCTTTGCCCCTTGGGCAAGATTGCGCCCCATGCCCTGAACCGTGGCACCCGCGGCCGACAATGCCCGAGTGACGGCGGTGCCGATGAACCCATAAGCACCCAGAACCAATACGTTCTTTCCAGAAAGCTCGTGATCTGCCATCGGCCTTTGTACCTGTTTTGCGCCACTCTACCTATCCGGGAAGTTTTGACCAGTCGCGACCACCGTGCTGCGACATTTATGGATGGAACAGAGACCCGACGAGATACGCGATCAGTGCCGCCAGACCACCGATCAACAGCGTTTCGATACCTGACCGCCACCAGGGCGCCAATGACCACCGGCTTTTTAACGCACCAATCGCAAAGAAGACCCCCATTGTCATCCAGACCGACATCTCAAAAGCGTTTTCCACCGACGCCAAAAACGGCAACAGCGGGATCATCCCGGCCACAAGGAACGCGAAAAACGTGGCCAACGCGGCTTTCATCGGATGTGGGTCGACACTGCCCAGCCCATATTCACCCTCGATCATCAGGTTGACCCAATGTTCGTGGCTCGACGTGATCGCGGCGGTGGCTTCGTTCAGAATTTCCCCTGACAACCCTTTTTGCGACAGAATTTCACGGACCTCCTCGCGCTCGCCGTCGGGGTAGAGTGCGATGTGGCGTTCCTCGATCGCCCGAATGCGCCGTATGTTGTCCAGTTCGGCCTTGGTGCCCGAGTAATTCCCGGCAGCCATTGAAAACCCGTCCGCCAGAACGTTTGCCAAACCAAGTGCCACGATAACAAACGGGGAAAGACCCGCCCCCGCGACACCGGCGACAATGGCAAACGTGGTGACGGAACCATCAATGCCGCCATACACAACGTCGCGTAACACACCGCGCCCGGGCGGAGCGTTGATCCGGTCGGCAATTTCCTGCGGACTGTGACCGTGATCCGTCATGGTTTGCTCCTATTTTTCACAGGTAGAGTGCAGAAGGGTGTGGTCCGACGCTTTGCTCTGGATCAACCCTTGGAGAACAGACCCTGCAAGGCCCGTTTAATGATGCCTCGCGTGGAAGGTTTGTGGCGTTTTGAGAACGGCAAGGGGCGACAGACCTCCATCGCGGCCACGCCCACTCGGGCGCTGAGCGCACCGTTGACCAGACCTTCTCCGAACCGTCGGGACAATTTGCTGAGAACGGACCCGCCCAGAACAGGTTCCAGCAGATCGTCACCAACGGCCACCGCCCCAGTTGCGACCAGATGCACAAAGACGGCACGGGTCAGACGCCAGCTTCCCAGCGTGCCAGCCCGCCCCCCGTAGATTTCCGCAATGCGACGGATCATCCGCAGGGACGCGGCCAGAGCCGTTACAACATCCGCCAGTGCCAGCGGGACCAGAGCGGTCACGGTGGCAACCTGCCGTGCTGCGGCCTCAACCTCACGGCTGGCAGCGGCGTCGAGCGGGGTCAACAATTCATCCTCGGCAAGGTTTAAAAGCGCCTCGGCATCGAACTGTTCCCCCATACGCTCGGACAACCGCTCGCGACCCCAGCGGGTATCCTCGCGCCCTTTGTAGAATGCAATGATGCGATGTGTGACGGCACGCGCCTGAGCCAGGTCTTCATCAGCCAATGCAATATCCGCTGCACGGCGCATCCCATCAACGCGGGACAACCGCCCCAAAGCCGCGAGCTCGCGCAGCGCGATGATCACCACCACCAGAACCAATGCAGCCAACAATCCGGCAACGATCCAACCCAGAACGGGCGTCCGCGCCACCAGAGAGGTTGCAAAATCCCAGGCGGCCACCGATATGGCCGCCCCGACTACGGAAAGCGCAAGCCCCCAGAACCAGCGCGCAAGGGCCGAGGGCTTGCGGGCCGCCAGTCGGGCCGCGCTTTGCATCGCCTGCCCCTGAGGCGGCACAATATCCGGCACCGGTTTTGCCTGCGCGACATCAGCAGCGGGTTCATCATCGTCAAGATCGATCAAAACCGGACCTTTAGCCATTTGTCGTATCCCAGCTGTGCCAGACAAACCTTATGTCCGGCAGGTTTTCATCGTTTTCTGCCCCATCGCTGCGCGCCACCTCGGCAAATCCGTTTCGCTCATAGAACCGACAGGCACGGGAATTATCCTGAAACGCGTATAAGCCCAGCCGCCGCTGGCTTGCTTTCGCGTGATCCATCAATTGCTGACCAATCCCCTGCCCCCGAGCTTGCGCATCCAGATAAAGTGAATGGATTTCACCTCCATTCAGCGCCAGAAACCCGACCACGCCCGTCTCTGCCTCGGCAACAGTGACCCAGTCCTGATCAATCATCCGGCCGCAAAAGGCGATGGTTTCAGCACAGCTGTGCAATTCGGGCATCCAGTCGTTTTCCAAAGCGAAATCGTGCAGGATCGTACCGATTGTGCCGGCATCTGTGGTGCGTGCGGGGCGCAGTGTCGCGATCATAATCTGTCTCCGATCAGAAACTGCGCTGCACGATCCAGTCGAATATGCGGGGGGCCGTCACCAGGTTTCAGGGTTAGTTTTGCCGGCGCAAAGGCCATGAACCCATAATCTTCGTTCAACCAGCTCTCCGCCCCATTTCGCGCCGGACCCAACAGATGCGCTGGATCCTCGGGCAATTGTCCGGGATAAAAAGCAGCCTGTTTGCCGCTGTCCAACAAAGTGCCACGCACGCATGGCAGTTCGGTTCCGCCATGGCTGCGTATCTCTTCGGTCGTTGCACGCAGCGAGGCCAGAGACAGGGCCGCAGTTCGGGCCCCGGCGAAATTCGCACGATCGCGTGCCTCGCGCGTCAAAGCTTCGATAATCGCGGTCAGGCGGGGATGCTGCGTGTGGTGCAGGTGGTCCGCTTTTGTCGCTGCAAACAGGATGCGCTCGACCTTTTTGCCCAACAAAAGCTGGCTCAGCCATGCGTTCCGTCCCGGACGAAAAGCCGACAGGATATCAGCCATCGCGCGGCGCATATCTTCAACGGCCTGAGGACCTTTGTGAATTGCGCCCAGCGCGTCAACCAGAACCACCTGCCGGTCAATCCGCGAGAAGTGATCCCGAAAAAACGGTTTCACGACCTGAGACTTATAAGCTTCGAACCGCCGTTCCATCTCGCGCTGAAGGGTCCTGCGCCGCGACGGGCCAGTGATTGCCAACGGTGCAAAGGTCAGAACCGGAGATCCCGCCAGATCACCCGGCAACAGGAAACGTCCGGGGGTACAGTCGTAAAACCCGGCATCGCGCGCTGCGTTGAGGTAGGCGGTGAACGACGCGGCCAGAGCTTGTGCGGCAGGTTCGTCGTGCCCTACCGACGGGTCTGTATCTTGGACCAGCGCCAGATACGCGGCAGCCTCGGCGCGGGTCGTAATCCGTGCCAGTGTTTCCTGAGACCAGTCTGCGTAAGACTTGTCCAGCAAGGCCAGGTCCAGCAGCCATTCACCGGGGTAGTCGACAATATCCAGATGGACCGTGCGCAGCCCCTGCAACCCGGCAAGCAGCCCGGCAGGACGGGCTTTGAAGGACAAGCGCAATTCTGACACCGCACGCGTGCTGTCTGGCCAATGCGGTGTCTGTCCCGTCAGGGCGGACAGGTGCGATTCATAATCGAACCGGGGCACAGTGTCATCCGGTTGGGGTTGCAGAAAGGCGGCATTGATTCGCCCCTCCTGCTGCGCAACCAGCCCGGTCATACGGCCCCGATCCAGCAGATTGGCAACCAACGAAGTGATGAATACTGTTTTACCGGACCGCGCCAAACCGGTGACACCCAAACGGATGACCGGCTCGAAAAATGTCTCGGACACGCTGTCGCCGATACTTTCGACGCCACGCGCAAGACTGTCTGCCAGTGAAGAGATGACCAATCCGCCGCCCCGCAATTTCCCTTTTGCCCAAGATAGGTAGCGGTCGCGACACATACCAGCGCTTTCGCCCCCTTGCCCGATCCTACGCTGCGCTGTACCAGCGGCACATGCCCAGATATGCGTTGAAAGTTGAATACCAGGGGGAACCGTTTGCCGGATGGCAGCGGCAAAAGGATCAACCATCTGTACAAGGCGCCATCGAACAGGCCCTGTCCCGTATTCAGCCGGGCGACCACACAATTGCCGCAGCGGGGCGCACGGACGCCGGTGTTCACGCACTGGGGCAGGTTGCCCACTGCGACATGGCAAAGGAATGGGACCCGTTCCGTCTGTCTGAGGCGCTGAACTATCACCTCAAGCCTCTCCCAGTGGCCATCGTAAAGGCCGCCCCCGTGACCGAGGATTGGCACGCGCGGTTTTCGGCGGTTGAACGGCAATATCTGTTCCGCATCCTGATGCGCCGGGCACCCGCAACCCACGACCGGGGACAGGTCTGGCAGATTAGCCACCAGCTGGATGCCGACGCCATGCAGGAAGGGGCAAACAAGCTGCTGGGCCGGCATGATTTCACCACGTTCAGGTCGTCGATCTGTCAGGCGGCCAGCCCGGTCAAAACCCTGGATGAACTGCGCGTTGAACGGGTCGCAGGCTTTTCCGGCCCCGAGGTTCATTTCCACGTGCGCGCCCGGTCGTTCCTGCACAATCAGGTGCGCAGCTTCGTTGGCACTCTGGAACGCGTCGGGGCCGGAGCATGGACCCCGGAAGATGTGCGTGAGGCTTTGGAGGCCGCCGACCGCGCTGCCTGCGGGCCGGTATGTCCGCCGCACGGACTGTATCTGGCGCGGGTCGGATACCCGGAACCGGTGTTCGACTGATCTAAACCGCGCGCAGAAGCAACCCGCCTGCAATCACCGAAATGACAAGTCCCGCCACCAGTTCGATGGAGGGTGCCAAAACCGACGCATAGCGCGTGGCCGAAGCCGAAGCCAGCAGCCCGCCGCGCAGACCAAAAGACGTCCATCCGACCAGCGTAGTCACAGTCGCCGTGCCAAGCGACATGGCGAAAGCACCCGCGATCCCCACCATGGCGATGCCCATTTGCCACGTCAGGATCAGTACGAACAAGGCACCGGTACAAGGCCGCGCAGCTATGCCTGCGATCAAGATCAGGGCTTCGCGCAACGTGCCCACATTTGCGACCTCGTCCGCGGTTGGACCATGACGATGACCGCACTCCGCGCAGGCTCCGTCATCATGATGGTGCTGATGGGCGTGATCGCAAGGGACATGCTTTTTTCGTTGTCGTGCGAAATTGCGCACAGCCCGAACAACCAACCATAGCCCAATCAACGCAATGGCTCCGTAGCTGATCGGAGCCATGACCTGTTCGGTCGCCCCAACAAGGCTTTCGCGGGACATCTGAAAGACCAGCACCCCCGCGTAGACCAGCACAACCGCCGTCACCGCCTGACCAAGACTGGACAATACGCTGATCGCGGACAACCGCCAGAAGGCGACGCGCCGACCCAGCCCGTAGCCGCCGATCAAAACCTTCCCGTGGCCCGGGCCCACAGCATGAAAGAATCCGTAGGCGAAACAGACAGTCAGAAGCGTGGCCACCGCCTGAGGCTGTTCCGCGCGCGCTGCACGCAAGGACCGTGCGATCTGGTTCTGAAAGTCCCGCTGCTCTCCGGCTGCCCAACCTGCCAGACTGTCAAACCCACCACTGCCCCAGAACCAAAGCAGCAAACCAAAGGCCAGAGCGACCGGAACAATCAGGAAACGGGACATGAAATGAGGACCTCAGTCGCAAAGCTCTCACCAACCAAGGGAATATCGTTTTCCTCCAGGTCGTAATCCGCGTCCAGTGTCAACAGAAACGCCTGCATCTGTGCAAGCTGCCCGTCTATGTCAGGGTCGTTACGATCCATCTGGCAAGAATCCGGGCCCGTCACGGTTACAGGGCGCGTTATCTCATAGGCCGTATAGAAGGACTCATCAAATGCCTTGGCGGAAAGCCCTGTGGCAAGTATCGCTTCGTCTTCGACCGCCCGCAAATGGGTGGTTACAATCCGCCCGTCTTCCGTTGTCGCGCTGGGCTGTATCGGGCGGGACAGAGCCACCGGTGTTCCGTCTTTAGTGAGCACGAGGTCGCCGTTATATCCCTCGACCCATTGCATATCGAACCCGCTCAGACGTTTTTCTTCGCTTTCCGTCAGAATACCGTCAGCATCCTGATCCAGATTCATGTCTTCCAGAACAAGCAGAGAGTAAAATTCGTCATATGCCCACGTCACCCGGATATGGGTCAGTTGACCGGCCTCATCCACGATGAACTCCAGCCCGGTGTCGATAAAGACATGCGGGTGGGATAGTGCCGGGATCGGCAGGCAACAGGTCATGACGGTGAAGAGCCAGCGCATATGCGCAAGATAGGTCTGACGGGACACGGCGACAACGGCCTTTACACACGCCTGCGGAAACTGGCCGACTTTCAGACTGGTGGGAACAGAACCAGTGTTTGTAGGGCCGTCCCTACAGGACCCTGCGTATCAAAAAGCACCGACTGAGACATGCCGATGCCCGTAGGTTGCCAATGTGAAACCGAACTGGACGCCAGCCAATCTGACACCGGTTCGCGGTGGATATTCACGGTCAGATCGGTGTTCATGAACCCCATCTCCGACGTCGGAGCATTCCACGAGATACCATTGCCGCAATCCGCCAACGGGCACAGTGCCTGAATGGGCGACTGATCTTCGCCGCTCAACAGCTTTGGGGTGCGCATCCAGACCGTTTTGGGTCCGGCACCCTGTTTGCCGTCTATGGGATAAAGGATGTCACTGTAGTGGGCAAACCCCTTCAATTCGTGACGAATCTCGCCGATTGGAAAAGGACCTTCTACTGCGTCTTCCAACTGTGGCGCGCTGGTTTCGACGTTTGCCACCGCGCCCAGATCGCGTCGCGCCAGATGCATGGTGGTGGCCGTGGCGCAGAGTGTGTCATCCAGGTCGTGCACCGTAACCCGTGTGGTCGCCAACGTCTTGGTATGACGCGTGGATTCTGCGGCAACCCGCAACCCGGCCAAGGGCAGAGGGCGCAACAGGTCAACTGTCAGGCGGGTCAGCATCTTTTCGGGGCCAACCTCGGTTTCCGCCGCCCGCACTATCAACCCGCTTACCGGCCCTGCGTGGCAATGATCGGCAGACCATGGACCGCGTGCAGGATCATTTCCGACAAACGCCCCATCCTCGCGCTGACAGAAATAAGTCTGATCCGTGAAGTCGAGCCCTGCCATCAGTCCCCTCTGGTCATTCGTTGCGTGGTGTGCCTCGGCTCACTCATCCCGGTAACCGGTTGCGAAGTAACGTGGTTTCCCTTGCGCGAGGTGAGTGGTATCTTCACGAAACTGTCCTTTTCGGGTTTTGAAACCGGGCTGTACTTTTAGGCACGAGGATGGCTTAACAGACCTGATCCTGTCCACCGCTGTGACGGGACGTCACCACATCACATCCAAGTGGGGTCGCATATGGCGTTGTTGATTGAAACCGGGTTGTCGGACTGGATTGGGGATGAGGAAATCGCCGCCACATTACAGGCCTTGGCGCCCGGTGCAGACATCCGCACACCCGGAACGCTGGGCGACCCCAACGACATTACGATGCTTGCGGTGGTCAGCATGCAAAGCAATCACCCGGCGAAGTTGCCCAACCTGAAACTGGTTCAGAAGCTGGGGGCCGGGGTTGAGACCATAGTTGGCCATCCGGACCTGCCTCCGAATATCCGAGTGGCACGTTTGAAGCCAGACGCGCCTGCTCAGGGCATTGCCGAATGGTTTCTGGCCTATATTCTGCGCGCTCAGCGCCATATGGTTTTTCACGAGGCATCCCAGAGTCGCGCTGAATGGTTGCCGCGCGCGCCTATCTTCACACCTGATACGGTTGTGGGCGTTCTGGGTCTGGGCCATATAGGGGCCCGCACTGCCCGCATGTTACATGCCGTCGGGTTTCAGGTCATGGGCTGGAGCCGCTCACCAAAGTCCATCGATGGTGTCACCTGCCTGCATGGGCAAGACGCGCTGCCTCGGCTATTGGGGCAATGTGATCACGTCTGTGCCATCCTTCCTTCGACGCCGCAAACCGCGGGTTTGTTTGACGCACAGACGCTGGCCGCGATGAAGCCGGGCAGTCAGTTGCTGAACGCCGGACGCGGAAACCTGATTGACGAGGCGGCGCTGATCGCGGCGCTGGATAACGGCTCACCGGGCCATGCCGTGTTGGACGTCACGTCACAGGAACCGCTGCCAAAAGACAGCCCCTTGTGGCGGCACCCTTCTGTGACGATCACACCGCATGTCTCAGGCTGGTATCTGGGGGACGCACTGTCGGATGTGGCTGAGAACTACCATAGGCTCAGGTCCGGCGATCCCCTGTTGCACGAAGTCAGTCGCGACCTGGGGTACTGATAACCAAGTCAGAGATCAGGGCGTCAGGATCCAGTTTCCGTTACCGTCATTGCACCGGCGGGTTCTGATCTCGCGGCTTTGGTCGCTGCCTTCCGGCTGGATGACATGCTGAAGGCCGACGCAGTTGCCCTGAGCGTTTTGCACCCGGATCGTTCCTTTTGAGCCGGTCTCGTCGTTTTGCCAGGACCGTTCCTGCCCTACAGAAGGCGTGCCATTGTTCAAAAGCGCATTCGAGGTTTCACTGACCACTTCAAAGTCTGCCGGGGACAGCCCCATCTCAGCTATGATTCGGGAGAGTGACTTGGCGCCGGCGGAACCGGTCATCAATAGGGCGCCACACGCGGCAATGACGGGTAAAAACTGGGCTTTCATTGTGGCCTCACAGAACTGAAATCATTTACGACCAAGGATATACCTCTGTTTCAGCAGGGCCAAGCCCCAGGGTGCCGACCTTCAAAATATCCCGAACAAACCTATCGCGCGTCAGGACCTAATAGCGCCGCGCCTTTGTCCCCATAGTGCCATTCAAACGATCCCGAGGCACACAAATGACCCATCCGACCTACTTCGCCCCGACCGGCGGCCACCCCGGCCAGAACCAGTTGCTAACCGACCGCGCCATGTTCACAGACGCGTATGCGGTCATTCCCAAAGGTACGATGCGCGACATTGTCACCAGCTATCTGCCGTTCTGGGAAGGAACACGCCTGTGGGTTCTTTCACGCCCGCTCAGCGGATTTGCCGAAACGTTCTCGCAATACATCATGGAAGTGCAGCCCGGCGGCGGCAGCGATCAGCCAGAGACAGACGCGCAAGCTCAGGCAGTGCTTTTTGTCGTCGAAGGAACAGTCACTTTGACGCTGAACTCGGAAAACCATGTGTTGGAGACAGGCGGATACGCCTATATCCCCGCCGGCAGCGACTGGACATTGCGGAACACTGGCCAGACGGCAACCCGGTTCCACTGGGTCCGCAAAGCCTATGAGGCCGTTCCCGGGTTGTCCGCGCCAGACCCGATCATCACCAACGAACGCGATGTGACGCCTGTCGAAATGCCGGGCACCGAAGGCCGATGGTCCACCACGCGGTTCGCAGACCCGCAGGACCTGCGCCATGACATGCATGTGAACATCGTCAATTTCGAACCAGGCGGGGTCATTCCCTTCGCCGAAACCCATGTGATGGAACACGGGCTTTATGTTCTGGAAGGGAAAGCGGTTTATCGCCTCAATCAGGACTGGGTCGAAGTTGAGGCCGGAGATTACATGTGGCTGCGCGCCTTTTGCCCGCAAGCCTGTTACGCAGGGGGGCCGGGCCGGTTCAGGTATCTGCTTTACAAGGACGTCAACCGGCATATGCCCCTGTCCCTGTCGCGCCGCTAAACGCTGGGCTGGCTGGGAATCGCAGTGATCTTTTGCCCCGGGGCTTCACACGAGGGTCGGAATTTGCTGAAATCCAGGTAACTTCTTGTTTTGAGCATTGGAGATTTGTCCATGAAACTGCGCCTTGCCCTGATAGCCGTTGCCACACTCTCTACCTCTGCAATCCTGCACATCGCACCCGCCATTGCGGGGGAAGAGACCAAATCCGTCTTCGTCATGAGCCGCAACTGGGCTGTGACACAGGTCGCAGACGAACCGGTCATTTATCGCGCCACACGCGACAACAACAACCTGAACCCGTTCGGCCCGCCCCCACGCCTTCGCACGACGCAAGCTATTGCTGCCATTCAACAAGCGACGGGCTGCAAGGTGATCTTCAACAGCATGTACCAGAATATCTCGGGTCAGTTCTTTTCTCAGGTCAGGTGCAAGTAAGCTGTTGCTGATCAGGCATTGAGATCGACCCGACGCCCTGCCATAGCTTGCGCATGAAACTCGCGATAAACGGATTCGGCCGCATTGGCCGCACCATCCTGCGGCAGGTTCTGACCCTGCCCGAAGGGTCGGATATCGAGCTGGTGCTGATCAATGACATCGCGCCGCTGGAGACCTGTGCTTACCTGTTCAAATACGACAGCACCTTCGGCCCCTATCCCGGCGATGTGTCACAGGGCGATGCTACGCTGATCGTGGATGGACGCTCTGTTCCTATGACCCAAAGTGCCGATCTGACACGCGTTGACTTGTCTGGCGTAGACGTGATGCTGGATTGTACTGGGGTCGCGCGCACATCCGACGTGGCGCGTCGCGGGTTATCTGCGGGCGCCAGCAAGGTCCTGATCTCGGGCCCTTCGCCCGCGGCCGACATAACCGTCGTTCTGGGGGTAAATGAAGATCAGTTGGGCAGCGCCCGGATCGTATCGAACGCCTCCTGCACAACCAATGGGCTGGCACCACTGGTCAAAGTGCTGGACCACATTGGCGGTGTTTTGTCAGGCCATATGACAACTATCCATTGCTATACCAACAGCCAACCTATGGTTGACGCCCCGCGCGGCGACCTTGCCCGGTCGCGGGCTGGTGCGCTGTCCATGGTTCCGACAACGTCCAGCGCCACACACCTGATCGACGTGGTCCTTCCACATCTGGCCGGGCGCATCTCGGGCGCCGCAGTTCGCGTCCCGACAGCCAGCGTTTCGGCGGTCGACCTCGTGGTCACGTTGGAACGCGGCATGAGGGCCGAGGATTTTGATCATGCTTTGCGTCAGGCTGTTGTCGCGTCACCGGTTTTGGGTTGGACAGATATGCCGCTGGTCTCGTCCGATTTGCGGGCGCGCCCGGAATCGCTGGTCATCGCCGGGCCGGAAACCCGCATGGTCGGTGAAAATCAGGTGCGCGTTTTCGGCTGGTACGACAACGAATGGGGCTTTTCGGCCCGCATGCTGGACGTGGCCCGCCTGATGGCCGCGCCGTGACCGGACTTACCTTTGTACACCCCGTCGGGTCGATGCCTATGGTCTAGGCTCCGCGACAGGGTATTCTGTGACACGAACCACCTTGCTGATCCGTTCAATCATGAAATCCATGAATAGGCGTGCCTTTGGATCCTGATGTCGCCGATGCGTGTATAGGCAGGCCATCTGAACTGAAACAGGCGGAGTTTCCGTCGCAACCGGTACGAGGCGGCCGGATTTCAGGTGCTCGGCCACCTCGAAAACCGGCTTCATTGCAATTCCTTGACCGGACAACGCCCAATCCGTCAGGACATCCCCATCATCACATTCAAACCGCCCGGACACGGCAAAACGTTTCGGACCATCGGGCGTTATCAGCATCCACTGAAACTCGGTCGCACCCGGAAAGCGCAGATTCAGGCATTCATGCTTGTCGGCAATCAGGTCAGCCCCGGTCTTAGGCATACCGCGCCGCGCCACATAGTCCGGCGCAGTACACAGCACACGCTGGCAGTCGGCAATCTTGCGAATACGCAACGTGCTGTCCTCGGGCTGGCCGATAAAAAACGCCAGATCCAGACCTTCCGTGGTCAGGTCAACCGAGCGATCCGTCAGGCGCAAACGGACATCAATCTCGGGGTATTCCGCAAGAAATTCGGGCACATGCGGAGCAAGCAATCGTCGCCCCACCCCCAGTGGAGACGCGACGAACAACGACCCCCGCGGTGCCTCGGTCAGATGCGTGACCTGAGCCTCGGCCTCGTCCACAGCATCCAAGACCGCCACCGCACCGGGATAGAATGCCTTTCCCTGCTCTGTTGGGGACAGGTTGCGCGTGGTGCGCTGGAATAGGCGCACACCCAGATGGTCTTCAAGCTGCGATATTCGCGCTGATGTCACCGCTGGCGAAATCCTCAGATCTCGCCCGGCCGCAGACATGCTGCCCAGATCGTAAACCCTGACAAAGGTTCGGATGTTGTCGAGATAGGACATTTTTTCGGTTTTTTTGATACCAATTGACAATATATTGGGAATACCGAAGAACCACCCGTTTGCCTAGTGAATTACACAGGGCAGAGGCCAAGGACCGGCCCGGACATTGGTTGTATACTGTTGGCTTTGGCCCCGGACTGCGGCAATTCCGGTCTGCCAATCGAGGTGCGGCAAAGCGATTGTGTCAGCAAAGGCCGGGACAATTCGGCCAAAATGACCCGATCCCGCGTTTATCCCTTTTCCCAATGGCATTCAGATGTTCTAACCTGACACTATAAGACCGTGCATGACACGGTAGCTGAGATTTGGAACTGGGACAGTTGGGGCAATTCATGCAAGGGCGCACGCTGCGAGGCCGTTTGAAGTGCTGGCTGAGTGCCATTGTCTTGGCACTGATCCCGACCACTCTGATGGCGCTGGAAACTTCTCTGACGGCGCCGGGCGCATCCAAGGAACTGGTTGAACGCCTGAAAAAGACATCATCGGTGACAACAGCGGAAGAGCGGGGTCTGGATACGCCACTTGAGATTCTGTCTGCCGCTTTGTCGGATTACCGCACGCTTGTGCAGATCTTGTATGACGAAGGGTATTTCAGCCCGGTTGTCAGTATCAAGCTTGACGGGCAGGAAGCCGCTGAGTTGAGCTCTTTGACAGTGCCAGCACAGATCAACAGGGCCGCAATTACCGTTGAAACCGGACCAAGCTTCAAATTCGGCACGGCCATTGTTCAGCCGCTGGCGTCTGGCACCGAGCTGCCCGAAGGTTTCGCCCCCGGCAAGTTGGCAACGACCGGAGCCATTCAAAAAGCAGGCTCGGACGGTGTGCAGGGGTGGCGGAATGCGGGCCATGCAAAAGCAAAAATTGAGGATCAGACCATTATCGCCCGCCACGCGCAGGCCCGTCTGGATGCGCAGATTGATCTGGACCCGGGGCGCAGGTTGACGTTTGGCAGAATGTTCATCAAGGGCGACACGGATGTACGCCACCGGTCCATCGAAAAAATCGCCGGTTTCCCAAGCGGAGAAGTTTACTCACCAGAAAAAATCCAGAAGGTTGGAACACGTTTACGCCGCACCGGCACGTTCAACGTCGTGTCATTGCAGGAACATGAGACAGCAAACCCCGACGGCACGCTGGATTTCGACGCCACATTCGAAGACCTGCCAAAGCGTCAGCTGACCTTTGGGCTCGAGCTGGCCTCGCGCGACGGTGTCGATGTGACCGCGACCTGGATGCATCGCAACATGTTCAAACGCGCGGAACGCCTGCGGTTTGAAGCCGCGATACGAAATATCGGTGGTTCCGAAGATCTTGATGGGCGGATCGGATTGCGCCTGGATCAGCCCGATCGTCTGGGTCCGGACGACAATACTTTCTGGAACGCGTTGCTTGAGCGCCGCAACACCGAAAACTACAATGTTTCGGTTGCGTCTGTGGCATATGGTGCGCGCCGCACATTCTCTGACACGCTGTATGCCGAAGCCTCGGCTGGATTACAGTGGTCAGATGCTGACGACGCCTATGGAAATGGCCGAAAGTTTAGGTACTTTATCCTGCCCTTCCGCTCGGAATGGGATGAGCGCGACAGCAAAGTCAGCGCCACGCGCGGCTTTTATCTGGATACCGAAGTCATGCCTTTCGTTGGCTTTTCCGGCACCGATACGGGCATTCGCCTGTTTGTCGACGGGCGGGTCTATACCAGCCTTGGAACCGGCGGCAGGGTGGTGCTGGCCGGGCGGGCGCAGCTTGGATCGGTCATTGGCCCACCTGCGAGTGGCGTTACACCTGACTTTCTGTTCTTTTCCGGTGGCGCGGGAACCGTGCGCGGGCAACCCTATGAAAGCCTTGGCATCCCTGTCGGGACCGGTGTCGCAGGCGGCAAGTCCTTTCTTGGACTTTCCGGCGAGATCCGGGGCAAGGTGACAGATTCGCTGTCGTTGGTCGGGTTTTACGACTACGGTGTCGTCGATACCTCTTCCTTTATAGGAAGTGGCGCGGAAGATCATGCAGGTGCCGGTATCGGCGTAAGATATGATCTGGGCGGTTTCGGACCCCTGCGGTTTGACCTGGCCTTCCCGGTAAGCGGTCCCACCGGGGACGGGCTACAATTCTATATCGGGATAGGACAGGCGTTTTGAGACGGTACCTTTCATATCCTCTGCTGATCGCCGCGCTGGCAATCGTGCCTGTGGCCGGACATCCGCAGGAGGACGAAGGCGGCAGCATGATCGAGCGGTTCCTACAGGACACGCTGTCGGGCGACGATCAGAATGTCACCGTCAAAGGCCTGCAAGGCGCGCTGAGTTCACGCGCCACCATTGCCGAGATCACGGTGGCCGATGATGAAGGAGTCTGGCTGACCATTCGGGGAGCGGAACTGGATTGGAACCGGTTGGCGCTGATCCGCGGGCGGTTTTCGGTCAACGCGCTGACCGCACAGGAAATCGACGTGGCCCGTGCGCCGGGCACCACGACCAAAGACACGCCGTCCCCTT
The DNA here is from genome assembly GCF_059612445.1 of Ruegeria sp. TASC047. Classification (NCBI taxonomy): domain Bacteria; kingdom Pseudomonadati; phylum Pseudomonadota; class Alphaproteobacteria; order Rhodobacterales; family Roseobacteraceae; genus Ruegeria; species Ruegeria sp. TASC047. The sequence continues at coordinate 93,942 of NZ_JBXWQP010000040.1, read as the reverse complement.
CTGCCGAGACCCAGGCTTTTCAACTGCCTGAACTGCCTGTGGCCATCGAAATCGGCGAAATCCGTATTGGCGAGCTGGCATTGGGCAAACCTTTGATCGGTGTCGCGGCGGAACTGGCCGTCAATGGCAACCTGTCGCTGGCCGACGGCACGTTGGACACCAAACTGGACATCACCCGACTGGATCGGGCCGGTGATGAAATCTCTTTGGCTGCGGGTTTTAGGAACACTGACAGCCAGATCGATCTTGACCTTCAGGTCACCGAAGCCGCGGGGGGTCTGATCTCGACCGCGCTAAAAATGCCGGACAGCCCTCCGATCGGATTGACCGCGAAAGGGTCCGGGCCGGTGACGGATTTTACGGCCGATATCGGCCTGAGCAGTGATGGGCAGCCACGGGTGACCGGGCAGGTTCGGTTGCGTTCTGCCCCAACAGCCGCGGCTAGCGCGGAGGAGGGCATCGCCTTTACCGCAGATCTGGGCGGTGACCTGACGCCCTTTGTCGCTGAGAATATGGATACATTTTTCGGCCCCAAAACGCGGTTGATCGTGGATGGGCGAACCCTGCCTGAAGGAGCGTTGGATATCAGTGATCTGGAACTCAGTTCTCAGGCACTGAACCTGAAAGGGGCGTTGCAACTGGCGCCGGGCGGTCGGCTGCAACTGGCGGCCCTGCAAGGACGCATTACGCCGCCAGAGGGGCAAAGCGTCGTCCTTCCGTTGTCAGGTGGCGACACATCGATCGAGGCTGCTCAGGTTTCTGCGTTGTTTGATGAGAAAAACGGCAACCTCTGGGACCTGAGCCTGACCGCAAACGCAATAAAATCCGATACCCTGAACCTGCAACGCGCGCAGATTACGGCGCAGGGAACTTTGGAACAGGGTGACGTTTTGCGGATCGACGGTGATTTGCAGGCTGCTTTGGACGGTATCGACCTGACTGACGATGCCCTGAACACCACCGTTGGCGACCGCATTACGCTGGACGGTATGTTCCAATATGGCAGGGATCAGACCCTGAACCTGTCAGGGGTCGAGATGGTCGGCTCGGACTATGAACTGGGCGTTGATGCCGAGATCAGCGGCTTGTCCAGTGGTTTGGCCGTCAATGGTGCTGCGACGTTGCAGGCGACCGATCTGTCGCGGTTTTCGGGCCTGGCGCAGCTGGAACTGGGCGGTCAGGCCTCTGCCCGGCTCTCGGGTCAGGGCTCTCCGCTTGAAGGCAGTTTCGATGGCAAGCTTGAGGTCGAAGGGCGCGATCTTTCCACAGGGCGCGACGACATTGACCCGGTGATAAGGGGCAACACAACAATCACGCTGGACGCCAAACGCGGAGCGGATGGCGTAACGATCCGGGATTTTACGCTGATCGGCGACACTCTGCGCGCGCAGGCGGATGGCACGGTTACCACCCCTGACGGCAACGTGACGATTGATGGGCAAGCAACAGTCAACGCGCAGGACCTTTCCGTGTTCTCGGGCCTCGCCAAACGTGAGCTTGGCGGTGCGGTACAGGCGAAACTGGACGGCAAAGGCACTGTTCAGACGCTCGAATTCGATGGCACAGCCAGCGTGATGAGCCGGGATGTCAAAACGGGCATGCCCGAGATTGACCCGCTGCTGGTCGGTCGGACCGAGGTCACGTTCGACGGCGCGCTGAGCCAGAAGCAGATTGAAATCCGCGACGCGGTGATCAAAGGCTCAGCCCTTGTGGCAAGCGCCGCAGCAACAATTGACGATCCGACGGATGCTTTGGCCGTGGACGGACAGGTCAGTCTGAACATCCCGGACCTGTCACCCTTTTCAACTCTTGCCGGGCGAGATCTTGCAGGTTCGATCATCGCGGACGTCGCAGGCAAAGGTACGGTTGGCAGCAAGGCCTTTGACGTCAAAGGCAACTTGGCTGCTGATGACATCAAATCCGGCATCAATGCGGTTGACAACCTGATCCAGGGGCGAACGAACCTGACGGTGGATGCGGTGAATGACGAGGCCGGTCTGAATATTCGCACATTCCAGCTGATCGGCACCGCCCTTTCTGCGGATGCATCCGGCAAACTGGACCGCGATGCTGGCGGACTGACCTTTACCGCTGCGCTGGATGATTTGGGGCGGCTGTCGAAAACACTCTCCGGGCCTCTGAAACTGGACGGCAACGTCGCTCCGACACAATCCGGGCTGGAAGGGTCAGCTCATCTGCTGGGGCCAGAGAGTTCCTATGCCAAAGTGGCCGGTACGGTGGACACAAATGGATCCGCCGACCTGGACTTTGATGCCAAGTTCAACCGCATCGAAAGGTTTGTGCCAGAGTTTCCCGGCACCCTTACCGCTGCGGGCAATGCAAAGCGGGACAGTGGCGTTTGGACCATCGACGCCAAGGCGCAAGGTCCCGCAGACATCGTCAGCACGGTTGCAGGCACCTTTGATGAAACCAGCAGCAATGCAGATATTTCAGCGAAGGGTGGCGTAAACCTGGGGATAGCAAACGTCTTCATCACGCCTAACAAGATTGAAGGGTCCGCACGTTTTGATCTGGCCCTCAAGGGCCCGGCTGATCTGGCGTCCCTAAGCGGGTCGATTACCACTTCGGGAACATCCCTTGCACTTCCCGGCGCGGGTCAGACCATCACCGGGATCAACGGACAGGTGGATCTGGCGCAAAGCCGTGCAACCATCTCGCTGAAGGGTGGTGTGCGGGCCGGTGGTGGCTTTACCGTCAATGGACCTGTCGATCTGACGCCCCCGTTCAACGCGCAGATCGCGACAACAATCAACAGCCTCGTCCTGACCGATCGGCTCTTATACGAGACGACTTTGAACGGTCAGATTGCGATGACCGGCGCCCTAGCCGGGAACAGTTCGCTGGCCGGGCAGATCACCTTTGGTGAGACCAATATCAACCTCGCTGCGGCTTCGGGGGCTGTAGGTGCCGCACAGATCCCTGAGATACAGCATGTCAACGAAAGCGGAGCCAGTTTCATCACGCGTGAGCGTGCAGGTCTGGTAGCCACCGAAGACAAGGGGCAACGCACGTCCAGAATAGCGCTAGACATCAACTTGCTGGCACCCAAAGCCGTGTTCGTAAGGGGGCGCGGTGTAAATGCCGAACTGGGCGGCCGGATCTCCATTGGTGGTACGACGACCTCGGTGGTCCCGTCAGGTCAGATTGAATTGATCCGCGGTAATTTCGATATTCTGGGCCGCAGGCTGGCCCTGACCAAGGGCATCGTGACCCTACAGGGTGACTTGACGCCTTATATCGAGTTTGAATCCTCTGCCAGCACCTCGGACGGCACCGCGACCATCGAAATCGCAGGGCCACTGGATTCACCCGAGGTTAACGTGTTTTCCGATCCCGAGCGTCCAGCTGAAGAGGCGCTGGCGATGCTGCTCTTTGGGAACAGGTTCTCGGAAATCTCACCGTTCCTGATTGCGCAGATGGCCGCATCGCTGGCGCAGCTCAGCGGTGCTGGCGGGGACGCGACCAAGGGATTACGCGACTCTACCGGTGTTGATACGATTGATGTTGGTGCGTCAGAGGGTGGCGCGGGCCGACTGGGTGCCGGGGCCTATCTGGGTGAAAACCTCTACACCGACTTCACTGTCAATACCGAAGGCAATACCGAGGTGAACCTGAACCTTGATGTAACCGACAATTTCTCGGTCAAGGGCACGGTTGACGGTCGTGGCGAAACGGGCATCGGAGTGTTCTTTTCAAAGGACTATTAGGATCGCGTCCGACCCCAGCAAACTATTTCCGGCGAATTCCTATCGGTTGGCCGATCTGCGAAGCCGGTTCCAGAGACTTGTGATCCTCCACCATTTGCGCAAGACGCGCCGCTGCCCAATCCGGGTAGGGTGTGGATCGCCCGGTGCTGTGGCTGACATTCATAAAAAGCGCCTCTTGCGTCGCACAAATCTCGTCAGTTTCTGCCAAAAGCATCTGGGCGAAATAATGTCCTCTCTTGCTGTCAGCATCCAGCATACGGAACCTGAAATAAAACGATGAACTGTCTTTGACCTCCTGCACGAAATGCAGATGAGACTGCAGGATGTAAGGCCCCTGCCCCAACGCCTTGACCTGCACCTCGCCCAACCCGAGATGGTCAACCATCAGCTTTTCCAACGCCATGTCAAAGGCGACACCGTAAAACCCGACATTCATATGGCCGTTATAGTCGATCCATTCGGGCCGTACTTCAAAGCCGCGAATTTCCACAGGCGCGGCATACGGGCCATCATGCCCGCCAGGAGGTGTCGAAGTCGGCTGCATTTGGCCCCCTTTACTGTGCGTCTTCATCGTCAAGTATTGCCACGGCCCGGACAAATCCCGCAGAGGCCCCTTTTATCTTGAAGGGGAAACAGGAAATCTCGAACCCGGTGGGCGGCAAATTTTCCAGATTGGTCAGCTTTTCCAAGTGGCAATACCCGATATCCATCGACGCGCGGTGTCCTTCCCAGATAATAGATGGATCTCGGGTCTCAGCGTATTCCTGAGCGGTGAGCGGAAACGGTGCATCCCAGCTCCAGGCGTCGGTGCCGGTGACACGCACGCCACGTTCCGTCAGATAAAGCGTCGCCTCGCGCCCCATTCCACATCCTTTGACCAGATAGTCCGGCGCGCCATAACGTGTCCCTGCCGCAGTGTTGACCACGACGATATCCAGCGGGCAAAGCTCGTGGCCGATGCGCTTCAATTCGGCTTCGACATCTGCCGCGGTAACAACATACCCATCCTCGAAGTGTCGAAAGTCCAGCTTGACGCCAGGGTTCATGCACCATTCCAACGGCACTTCGTCGATGGTTATCGCCCGTTCACCTTTGTTCATCGTGGAATGATGGTGATACGGCGCATCCAGATGCGTGCCATTGTGGGTCGCGATCTGCAACCGTTCGATGGCCCACCCTTCACCGTTCGGCAGGTCTTGCCGTTCCAGACCCGGAAAGAAAGATATGACCTGTTCTGCCGTCTGATCATGGGTCAGATATTCGATTTGCGGCAACATGATTGACGGGTCAGACACGATCCCGGTTTCCAACGGAACGGACAGATCGACGAAACGACGGGCCATTAGCAACTCCTCCACCATATTCCCGGACAGGGTTGGTTGAGCGCAAGCGCCTGTCAAGAAAAGAAAAAGGCGACCCGTCTGGCCGCCTTCTTTGCTTGATATGTATTGGGTTTACTCAGCCGCAACTGCGCCTTCGATCTTCTCGACGCGAATGGCCGAGAATTTGAACTCGGGGATTTTGCCATAAGGGTCGATGGCTGAGTTTGTCAGGATGTTCGCCGCCGCCTCAACATAGGCAAACGGGATGAACACCATATCCTCGGCAATCGCCCGGTCCGCGCGGACCATGATCTCAATCGAACCACGGCGTGTGGTCAGGCGGATCATGTCGCCCGGCTCGATGCCCATCAGCTTGAGCGTACGTGGATTCATCGAACAGTTCGCCTCGGGCTCAACCGCGTCCAGAACATTGGACCGGCGGGTCATTGAGCCGGTGTGCCAATGTTCCAGCTGACGGCCAGTGGTGGCGATCATCGGGTATTCCTCGTCCGGGGCCTCATCCGGCGGAATGACGCTGGCGGGGGTGAACTTCGCCTTACCGCCCGAGCGGGGGAAACCATCCCCGAACACGATGGCCTGACCCGGGTCGGTTTCGCTGAGCGACGGGTAGGTAATCGTCTCGGTCTCCAGACGCTCCCACGTGATGTTGTCAAGCGATGCCATGGTCAGTTTCATCTCGGCAAAGACCTGAGAGACATCGGTGTAATCCCAGTTCAGCCCGATGCGCTGTGCCAGCTCGACCGTGATCTTCCAATCTTCGCGCGCTTCTCCCGGAGGGGTAACGGCAGGCCGTACGCGCTGTACCTGACGGTTGGTGTTCGACACCGTGCCGTTCTTTTCATAGAGCGCCGAGGCAGGCAGGATGATATCAGCGTAGTTCGCCGTCTCGGTCAGGAAGATGTCCTGCACGATCATCAGATCCAGCTTGGCCAGCGCCGCGCGGGCGTGGTTCACATCCGGGTCGGACATGGCCGGGTTTTCACCCTGAATATACATGCCCTTGATATTGCCCGCATAGGCCTGATCGATGATTTCGGTCACCGTCAGACCCTTCTCGTTCGAGAAGTCATCCGAATGCCAGACATCATTGAACCTGGCGCGAACGCCGTCGTCAGTCACCGACTGATAGTCCGGCAGGAACATCGGGATCAGGCCCGCATCCGATGCGCCCTGCACGTTGTTTTGCCCCCGCAGCGGGTGCAGCCCAGCGCCGGGTTTACCGACATTGCCCGTCATCAGAGCCAGCGAAATCAGGCAGCGCGAGTTGTCGGTGCCGTGGATGTGCTGGCTGACGCCCATGCCCCAGAAGATCAGGCCAGCTTTGGCCTGCGCAAAGGTACGCGCGACACGGCGCAGCTGATCCGGTTCAATACCACAGATCGGTGCCATCGCTTCGGGCGTGAAGGCGCGCAGGTGCTCTTTCTCGGCCTCCCAGTTCTCGGTCCAGCGGTGGATGTACTGGCTGTCATACAACTCTTCCTCGACGATCACGTTCATGATCGCGTTGAGCATCGAGACATCCGCCCCCGGACGGAACTGCAGCATTTCATCCGCGAACTTGCGCATACCAACGCCACGGGGGTCCATAACGATCAGCTTGCCGCCACGCTTGGCGAACTGCTTGAAATAGGTCGCCGCGACAGGGTGGTTCTCGATCGGGTTCGAGCCGATGATGATCGCCACATCGGCGTTTTCGATCTCGTTAAAGGTCGCCGTCACCGCGCCCGAACCCACATTCTCGATCAGCGCCGCAACGGATGAAGCGTGGCACAGACGGGTGCAGTGATCGACGTTGTTGTGCTTGAAGCCCTGACGGATGAACTTCTGGAACAGATACGCCTCTTCATTGGTACACTTGGCCGAACCGAAGCCCGCAACCGAATGTGGGTCTTCGGCGCGCAGGGCCATCAGCTTGGTCGCGGCCAGATCCATCGCCTCTTCCCAGGTTGCCTCGCGGAAATGGGTCGACAGATCGCCCGGATCAACGTTCAGCCCCTTGGCGGGCGCATCCTCGCGCCGGATCAAAGGTTTGGTCAGGCGGTGCGGGTGGTGGATGTAGTCAAAGCCAAAGCGACCTTTGACGCACAAACGACCTTCGTTTGCGGGGCCGTTGATGCCCTCGACATACTTCACCTTGCCGTCCTTGACCTTCAGCGACACTTTGCAGCCCACACCGCAGAACGGGCAGACGCTTTCGGTTTCGCTATCATAATCCTTGCTGTCCCCCTGCTGCTGATCGTCCAGCACGGTGGCAGGCATCAGCGCACCGGTGGGGCAGGCCTGAACACATTCACCGCAAGCAACACAGGAGGAGGTACCCATCGGATCATTCTGGTCGAACACCACCTGCGCGGTATGACCGCGACCAGCCATGCCAATCACGTCATTCACCTGCACTTCGCGGCAGGCCCGAACACAAAGGTTGCAGTTGATACACGCATCCAGATTGACACGCATCGCCACATGGCTGTCATCCAGAAGCGGGATTTTCTCGGCCTCTTTCGCAGGAAAACGGCTGTCGCTGACATCGTTCAGCTTGGCCATGTCCCAGAAGTGGCTCGATTTGTCGTGCGCTTCCTCGGGCTGGTCGGCCACCAACAGTTCCATCACCATAGCGCGCGATTTTTCGGCACGGTCGGTATCGGTCTTGACCACCATCCCGTCAGCCGCCGGGCGAATGCACGACGCGACCAGCGTGCGCTCGCCCTCCACCTCGACCATGCAGGCGCGGCAGTTGCCATCGGGGCGGTATCCCGGTGCAGGCTTGTGGCATAGATGCGGGATCACCAGGCCCCGGCCATTGGCCGCTTCCCAGATCGTGGTGCCCGCGGTCACGGTGACGTCATCGCCGTTCAGGTTGAAGGTGACGGTCTTGGTTGGGCTTGCGTCAAGCATGGCTCTGTCTCCCTCAGATTTCGTCAGCGAAATGTTTCATAACCAAGCGGATCGGATTCGGGGCCGCCTGCCCCAGACCGCAGATCGAGGCATCGCTCATGACTTGGCACAAATCTTCCAACAGATCGGTGTCCCACTTGTCGGCCTGCATCAGCTTGACCGCCTTTTCGCAGCCTGCCCGGCAGGGGGTGCACTGGCCACAGCTTTCATCCTCGAAGAACCGCAGCATGTTAAGCGCGGCATCGCGGGCGGTGTCCTGATCGGACAGAACCACAACGGCGGCAGACCCGATGAAAGTGCCAAGCGGCTGAAGCGTGTCGAAGTCGAGCGGGACGTCGTCAATGCTCGAGGGGAGAAGACCAGACGACGGCCCGCCCGGTTGATACGCCTTGAACACATGGCCATCAGCCATGCCGCCGGCGGCATCAATCACATCAAGAATGGTCGAACCTGCGGGCAGCAGGTAAACGCCCGGCTTCGCCACACGCCCCGAGACTGAATAACTGCGCAGGCCCTTGCGACCGTTCTTTTCAACAGAGTTCAGAACCTGCGGCCCTTCGCGGCAGATTTTTGAGACCCAATACAGCGTCTCGACATTGTGCACCAAGGTCGGACGGTTAAAGACCCCAACCTGCGCCACAAACGGAGGACGGTGGCGCGGCAGGCCCTTCTTGCCCTCGATCGATTCGATCATCGCGGATTCTTCACCGCAGATATAGGCACCGGCTCCCCGGCGCAGGTCGATGTAACCCTTTGCGACGATACCGGCACTTTCCAATGCCGCAATCTCACGGCGCAGAATTTCCAGCACTGCCGGGTATTCGTCGCGCATGTAGATGAAGCAGGTCTCGGCCTCGACTGCCCACGCGGCGATCAGCATACCTTCGAGGAAGACATGCGGCGTGCGCTCCAGATAATAGCGGTCTTTGAACGTGCCGGGCTCACCCTCGTCGCCGTTTACCGCCAGATAGCGCGGACCTTCGTTCATACGAACAAAGCCCCATTTCTTACCCGACGGGAAGCCAGCGCCGCCCAGACCACGCAGGCCCGAGGACAGGACGTCTTCTTGCACCTGTTCCCAATCACCGCCGTCGCGCAGCTCTTTAAGCTTGGCGTAACCGCCTTCGGCCTCATAGGCCGCGAAGGTTTCGTAGTCAGGCAGATGTGCGTGGGTGTCATCGGCAGCAATCGCAGCCTGGACCTTTTCTGGGGTCGCATGGTCAATATGGTTGTGGCCAATCTCCAATACAGGAGCAGTATCGCAGCGGCCCATGCAGGGCGCGCGGACAACACGAACCTCAGCGGGGTCCAAACCGTCTTCCAACGCCTTCTGCAACTGCTGGGCACCAGCCATTTCGCAAGAGAGGGAATCACAAACCCGGATGGTCAACACCGGAGGTGGCGTCTCGCCTTCTTTCACCACATCGAAATGGGCATAAAAAGTCGCGGTCTCGTAGATCTCGGCCTGACCAATCCGCATCTCGACGGCCAATGCCGCGATATGGTCGGCGCTGATATGACCGTGTTCATCCTGAATCAAATGCAGGAATTCGATCAACAGATCGCGGCGGCGCGGACGATCGCCCAGCAGGCGTGTGATTTCAGCCTGCGCCTCATCCGTGAACTGACGGCCTTTGGGTGTGTGCCGCCCCTTGCCTTTACCTGACTTCCAGACGCCCTTGGGTGTGCCTGATGGCTTGGTATCTAATGGTGCCATGATGCCCTCCGATTGAGGTTCCGTCTCTCATCAGGCAAACATATCGTCAAATCGCTTTTGGCAATCGCACGATAACGACACCTTATCACCGCAAAGAGGTCACCACATCCCACAAAGCCTTGACCGTCGGCAACTCGGGGTCGCGGCTGAGGGTCGCCAGACAAATCGGTTTGCTGACAACAGGTTCGATCAGCGGCAACACTTTCGTTCCCTTCAAATCGCCCAGCGCACGTACCAGAACCCGAGGAACAACCGTCGCCGCCAGCCCCTCCCGCACCATGACCATCGAAGCCGTGAAACCGCTGGTTTCGGCAACGATATCGGGGTGCAGCCCCTGTTCGGCAAACACCCGGTCCAGAATACGCCGGTTCTGCATCTGCGGCTCCAAAAGGCTGAGCGGAAATTCTGCGACCTGCGCCCACGGAATCGGGCCGCTCTGGTCCGTCAGATGCGTGGGCACCAACAGCACATAGGTTTCCTCGTAAAGAGGTTGAACCTGCCGGAAGTCCGTGCCGATGCTGTCACCATAAGTCACCCCGGCATCAAGGCTGCCTTCGTCCAGCCGGTGCTGAATTGCGGTGGCAGACATGGTTTCAATGCGTGTGACGATACGAGGATGCGCGTCACGCAGCCTTTTGACCAACCGTCCCGTGAAGGCGATTGCGGTCGGGATCACGCCGAGGATAAGTGTGCCCGTAATCTCACCCTTGGCGGCCAGCACTTGCTGTTCCAGCGCCTTGGTGTCGTCCAGAATACGCCGCGCCCGCTGGACGATCATCTCGCCCTCTTCAGTCAGCCCTTGAAAGCGGTTGGCGCGACGGACGATCGAGACACCCAACCGGTCCTCAAGATTGCGGATGCGCATCGAAAACGCGGGCTGCGAAATCCCGCATTCCTCGGCTGCTTTGGCAAAATGCCGATGCCGCGCCAAAGCGCTGAGGAGCTGGAGGTCGCGGATTTCGATCAAGGAAAGCTCCAATGCTGCAGAAAAGGCAGGATACCCCGCTCACCCGACAGGAACAGCCCAATTGATCAGGTATTAAACAAAAAGTGCATCACATCGCCGTCCTTGACGATATAACCCTTACCCTCTGCCCGCATCTTACCCGCCTCTTTCGCGCCCTGCTCGCCATTGGCAGTGACATAGTCGTCAAAGGCGATGGTCTCGGCGCGAATGAAACCCTTTTCGAAATCGCCATGGATCACACCTGCTGCTTGCGGTGCAGCGGTGCCGGTGCGGATGGTCCAGGCGCGGGCCTCTTTCGGGCCGACGGTGAAATAGGTTTCCAGCTTCAGCAGATCGTAACCAGCGCGGATCAGACGGTCGAGGCCGGGCTCTTCCAGACCCATCTCCTCAAGGAACATCTGGGCTTCGTCCTCATCCAGCAGGCTGATCTCTTCTTCGATCTTGGCGCTGATGATGACATGGGCATTGCCCTGAGCAGCGGCCATTTCGGCCACGCGGGCAGAGAATTCGTTGCCTTGTGCGGCGTCTTCCTCGGACACGTTGCAGACATAGAGAACCGGTTTGGTTGTCAGCAGTTGCAACATCTTCCATGCCTTGGCGTCCTCGTCGCTGACTTCGACCAGACGTGCGGGCTTGCCGCTTTCCAGCATGGCCTGCGCCTCGGCCAACAGGCGATCTTGCTGTTGCGCCTCTTTGTCGTTGCCCTTCAGCTTGCGCACCAGATTGGCCCGGCGCTTTTCGATGCTTTCCAAATCGGCCAGCATCAGTTCGGTTTCAATCGTTTCAGCGTCCGCAACCGGATCAACACGCCCGTCGACATGTGTCACGTCGCCGTCTTCGAAACAGCGCAGCACATGTGCAATCGCATCCGTTTCGCGAATATTCGCCAGAAACTGGTTGCCCAGCCCTTCGCCCTTTGACGCGCCTTTCACCAGACCCGCGATATCCACAAAAGTCATCCGCGTCGGGATAATCTGTTTTGAGGACGCAATCGCTGCCAGCCTGTCGAGACGGGCGTCGGGAACCGCAACATCCCCGACATTGGGTTCAATGGTGCAGAACGGGAAGTTCGCGGCCTGCGCAGCTGCGGTTTTGGTCAGCGCATTGAACAGGGTCGACTTGCCGACATTCGGCAGACCCACGATTCCCATTTTAAAGCCCATCACGGCCTCCTGCATAGAATACGATCGCAGCTTCTATGCAGGTCCGCCTGAATGCGCAAGGGATTGCTGGTGGCACCGTTGCCGAGTCCATTTCGCCACATCACAAAATCGTTTGAAAAACGTGTTCTTGCCGAAATTGAAAAACAACTCCTACGATTACCAGTTATTAGCGCACGATGACAATTTTTTGGCGGACACTGATGAAACACCTTTTTCTTGCAACCATGCTGGCGGCAACGGCCTGCGCGTCAGCCCAGGCTCAAACCGTTGTTTTTGGTGCCGGATACGCGGACTATTCTGAAGACACGTCCGAAGATCAGGGCCTGATCTCGATCGAATACCACCACACGCCATTTCATCAGGCAACGCGGTTTCGCGCCGGTTGGGGTGCAACCCTAACTGTAGATGAAGATGGTGACACGCATATCGGCGCGGGTTTGATCGGGCAGTATGCGCTGAGTGATCACTGGTTCTTGGAAGGCAGTGTTATGCCCGGCTACTATAATGCCAGCAACGATCTGAATGATCTTGGGGGCGATTTTCAGATTCGCAGCCTTTTGGGTCTTGGCTATAACCTGAACAACGGCAACAGCGTGTCTGTCGCGCTAACCCATAAATCCAACGCCAGTACCAATGACGAGAACCCGGGCGTGAATGCCCTGCTGGTACGCTATCATCTGGGCTTCTGATCCATTCCTGTCTGGGCGGGATTGATTTTCGGTCAAAGTTTCTGCACATCAGGTCGAAACCCGAGTGCAAGGACATCCGATGACCCGTATCGACGCCAAGTTCGCCGCCCTGAAAGCCGAAGGTAAAAAAGCCTTTGTCGCCTATGTCATGGCCGGAGATCCCGACTATGACACTTCGCTTGAAGTGGTCAAAGGCCTGCCTGGTGCTGGCGTGGATGTTATCGAGCTGGGCCTGCCCTTTACTGACCCGATGGCCGACGGCCCGACAATTCAGGCCGCGGGCCAACGTGCGCTTGAGCAGGGCATGACCTTGCAACGCACATTGGATCTGGCACGAACCTTTCGGGAAACGGACGATACAACCCCTATTGTCCTGATGGGGTATTACAACCCGATCTACAGCCGGGGTGTCGATGCGTTTCTGGCCGATGCGAAAGCAGCTGGTATTGACGGGTTGATCGTGGTGGACCTTCCCCCCGAGGAGGACGCAGAACTCTGCCTGCCCGCGCAAGCGGCGGGTCTGAATTTTATTCGCCTGGCAACCCCAACCACGGATGACAAACGCCTGCCACGTGTTCTGCAAAACACTTCGGGCTTTGTTTATTATGTCTCGATCACCGGGATCACTGGCGCAGCCGAGGCAGAAGCAACAGATGTTGGCCCCGAGGTTGCCCGCATCAAGGCCGCGACCGATCTGCCGGTAATCGTAGGGTTCGGGATCAACACGCCCGAAAAATCGCGCAATATTGCCTCGGTGTCGGACGGCGCGGTGGTCGGGTCAGCGATCGTCAGCCAGATCGGCGCTGGTAAACCTGTGACCGACGTGCTGACCTTTGTGAAATCTCTTTCGGATGGCGCGCACAGCGCCTGATTTCGCAGCCAACATACGAGAATTGTGACCCGTCGCGGATACCGCGGCGGGTTTTTCGCGTCCCTTCACTGTGACGTCAAGACATTGCAGCCTTTGGAATGAATTGGTAAAGAAAACTAACCAATGAACGCGGAGCCCTGTTTTCATGCCTGTGATCACCAATATCGAAGACCTCAAACGCATATATGAACGCCGCGTGCCCCGTATGTTCTATGACTACGCCGAAAGCGGCAGCTGGACAGAACAGACTTTTCGCGAAAACACGACCGATTTTGAAAAAATACGCCTTCGCCAAAGGGTTGCGGTCGACATGTCCGGTCGGTCGACATCTTCGCAAATGATTGGCGAAGACGTTTCAATGCCTGTTGCGCTGGCCCCGGTCGGGTTGACGGGGATGCAACATGCAGACGGAGAGATGAAGGCCGCCAAAGCTGCCGAGGAATTTGGTGTGCCCTTTACGCTGTCCACCATGTCCATCAACTCGATCGAAGATGTGGCCGGATATACCAACAAACCATTCTGGTTCCAGCTTTATACGATGAAGGACACGGACTACATCAACCGCCTGATCCAGCGAGCAAAAGACGCTAAATGTTCCGCACTGGTAATCACGCTCGACCTGCAAATTCTGGGACAGCGGCACAAGGACCTGAAAAACGGTCTGTCGGCCCCGCCCAAACTGACGGCAAAAACCATTGCCAACCTGATGACCAAATGGGCTTGGGGCATTGAAATGCTGCGGGCCCAGCGGCGCGAGTTCGGCAATATCGTGGGGCATGTGCATGGTATTTCGGACGCGTCTTCATTGGGGGCCTGGACCGCAGAACAGTTTGACCCCAGCCTCGACTGGTCGAAGGTTGAAAAACTGATGGAGCAATGGGGCGGGAAAGTGATCCTTAAGGGCATCCTTGATGCGGATGACGCAAGGATGGCCGCCAAGCTGGGTGCCGATGCCATTGTCGTGTCAAACCATGGTGGGCGTCAACTTGACGGCGCGCTAAGCTCAATTCGTGTCCTGCCCGAGATCATGGATGCAGTTGGGGGCGATATCGAGGTGCATCTGGACAGCGGTATCCGATCCGGACAAGACGTGCTCAAAGCCTTAGCGCTTGGGGCCAAAGGGACCTATGTTGGCCGCGCGTTTGTGTATGGTCTGGGTGCCATGGGTCAGAAAGGTGTCACCACGGCGCTTGAGCTGATCCAGAGGGAGCTTGATACGACAATGGCGCTTTGTGGTGAGAAAAACGTGGCTGCGTTGGGGCGTCACAATCTGCTGATACCTGAAAACTTCGGGGGCCGCTGGCAAGCGTAACCGGTCAATCAGGGGGCTCTGCCCCCGACGCCCGTTCCGGGCGCCTCCCCCGGGATATTTTTGGTCAGATGAAGCTGGGGATCCTTCAATCGTCCACCCGATAATACTCCAGGACAGGCGATAGAACCCAGCCGAACGGCATGGCAAGAAATACCTCTTTCCAAATCGGGTGAATCAAGCTAAGGACGCGGCTTCACGCGGGTATACAGCCTTGGAGGATGCCCGCCCTAACATTGGAGAATATATCATGGCTGGTGAGATTCCTGATCTCGTAGCTCTGGAACGGACGGGGACAGGCAAGGGCGCCGCTCGTCAAGCACGCCGCGACGGCATGGTTCCGGGCATCGTATTTGGTGGCGACAAAGAACCGTTGCCAATCCAGATCCCGTTCAACGTCTTGTTCAAGCGCCTGAAAGCGGGCCGGTTCAAGTCGACCTTGTGGAACCTCAAGGTTGAAGGTCACGATGACGTTCGCGTCATCTGCCGAGATGTTCAGCGTGATGTCGTCAAAGATCTGCCGACCCATCTGGACCTGATGCGGCTGCGCCGGACTACCAAGATCGCATTGTTCATTCCTGTTGAGTTCGTCAACGAAGAAGCAGCTCCCGGCATCAAAAAGGGTGGCGTTCTGACCGTTGTCCGCCCGGAAGTCGAACTGATGTGCACCGCCGGTGACATTCCTGAAAAGATCACCGTTGATCTGACCGGTCTGAACATCAATGACGTTGTGACCATTTCGTCGGTTGAACTGCCTGAGGGCACCAAACCAACCATCGACCGTGACTTTGTGATTGCCAACATCTCGGCGCCGACTGGTCTGTCCACCAGCGACGACGATGAAGATGGTGAAGTTGCAGCCGATGAAGTCGAAGTTGTCGGAAAAGAAGAAGAATAAGTCTGGAACAGTGTTTCCGACTTTGAAGCGGGGCTCGGGTGAGCCCCGTTTTTTTTTGCGGGTCCAATAATCAGGCCTGACTGGATTTCCTGACGATTTCCGGGCATGAAATGGCTTTGGAGCTACAGAGGCAAAACGGAAACATGAAGCTGTTTGTTGGATTGGGAAACCCGGGCCAGAAATATGCCCGGAACCGGCACAATATCGGGTTCATGGCCCTGGACCGGATCGCAGAAGATCATGGGTTTGGCCCCTGGAAGTCGAAGTTTCAGGGCGAGATCTCGGAAGGGCGGCTTGGCACTGAGAAAGTCCTTTTGTTGAAACCGCAGACCTACATGAACCGTTCGGGTCAATCCGTGGGTGAGGTGATGCGGTTTTACAAGCTGGAATCCACCGACGTTGTTGTATTTCATGACGAATTGGACCTTGCCCCAGGCAAGTTGCGCGTCAAGGCAGGGGGCGGGCACGCCGGGCATAACGGTCTGCGCTCGATCCATGAGCATATCGGGGCGGCATATGACCGTGTGCGCCTTGGGATCGGGCATCCGGGCCGCAAGGAAATGGTTTCGGGGTACGTGCTCAGTGATTTTGCGAAATCCGAAACCAGCTGGCTGGACGACGTTCTTCAGGGTGTTTCGGACGGGGCTGCTTATCTGGCTCAGGACGAGGGCGGCAAGTTCATGAATGCAGTTGCATTGCGCACTGCCCCGCCGCGATCATCAAAGACCGCCGCACAAAAAGCCGACACAGCTTCAACAGCCGCACCCTACGCCGCAGACGACGACCGGTCGGCGATGCAGAGGCTTTTGGACAAGTTCAGGTAACAGCGCGAGTGCTTTCCGTTACGTAGAGGTTGCGGAATGTGGCCTTCCGAGTTCCAATATCCCTTAACTAGGGAGGCAATGCGATGAAATCCATATTGAAGTGGGTGCTGCGCATCGTACTGGCGTTGGTTCTGGCCGCCACTGCCGTCGGGCTGTGGAAGCGCGAAGAGTTGCAGCGCCTTTTGGCCGTGAACTCGTTATTTTCGGAAGAGAAGATCGTTCACAATTTCTCGCACATGGACGAGGCTTTTCTGACCGTGAACCTGCCGCGTGGCGACGCGCCAACCTGGGACCTGCCTTATGGCGAAGGGTTCGAGCTGCCGGAGGGAACCGACAGTTGGATCGATGAACGCGCGGTCACGTCGTTGCTGGTTATGCAGAACGGCAAAGTCAGGTTCGAGGAATATTATCTTGGCACCGGGCCGGATGACCGGAGGATTTCCTGGTCGGTCGCCAAAAGCTATCTTTCGGCGCTTTTCGGTATCCTTTTGCAAGAGGGTGCAATCGGGTCGTTGGATGACCCGGTTGTCAAATATGCGCCAAAACTGAAAGACAGCGCGTATGAAACCGCGTCGATCCGCAACGTGCTGAACATGGCAACCGGCGTGACGTTTGATGAAGATTATCTCGACCCAAATTCCGACATCAATCGGATGGGGCGTGTGGTTGCGCTGGGTGGTGAGCTGGACGATTTCGCAGCCTCACTGCAGGACAGCTTTGCGACACCGGGTGAAACCTGGCAATACGTGTCGATCGACACCCATGTTCTGGGTATGGTTATACGCGGTGCGACCGGGCGGAACGTGGCAGACCTTCTGACGGAAAAGATTCTTCAGCCGTTGGGACTGGAGCGGGACGGATACTACATCACTGATGGTGCAGGGGTCGCTTTTGTTTTGGGGGGCCTCAACTTTATTACGCGTGATTTCGCCCGGTTTGGACAAATGATCCTGCAGGACGGCATCGCGAATGGAAAACAACTGGTTCCTGCCGAATGGATTTTCAAAGCCACCCAACCCAGTGCACCCACCGCACAAGGAGAGATCGGGTACGGGTATCAATGGTGGATTCCCCGCGGCGCGCATGAAGGAGAGTTTCTGGCCCGCGGTGTCTATGGTCAGTACATCTATTTCAACCAGCCCAGGGGCGTTCTGATTGTGTCTACCGGTGCAGACAGGCTGTTCCGTGAGCCGGGTGTAAATGACCTGAACATCGAAATGTTCCGCAAGATTGCGGAAAGTCTGTAAGATGTCTTTATGCAGAAACAAGACAGTATCAATGTACTGGGTGGCGTTCTGGCCCCTTGCTCTCGCGACCCTTTGACAGGGTTTTTCCGGGATGGCGCGTGCAATACCTGCCCCGAGGATCAGGGCAGTCACACAGTCTGCGCCGTGATGACGGCCGAGTTTCTGGCATTTTCAAAGTATGTCGGCAATGATCTGAGCACGGCACGGCCCGAATTCGACTTTCCCGGCCTTCGCCCAGGCGACAGTTGGTGTTTATGCGCCAGCCGGTTTTTGCAAGCTCATGACGAAGGATGTGCGCCACAGGTTCATCTGGAGGCGACACATCAACGCGCGCTTGAGATCGTACCGCTCGACATTCTGCTTCAAAATAAGGCAAAGAACTGAAGGGCCACCAAAGGGGCGCACGGCTGATTCAGAATGCCATTTGCCAGATCAGGCTGACACTGTAGTTTTCAAAACCGCTTTCACCGATACCATCATAGAACAGGTTTGCGGCCAGAAGGCTGTTGTTTTCCAGCCGGTAGTCGAAACCCAGATCGGCACGGGCGCGGGCGGTGTCGCCAATGGGTGTCACGCCAGGAACAGTGCCTGTGCCGGATGTTGTACTCCAAATACCAGACAGACCACCGGTCAGCATCATCTGACCACGCGACACCTGGATTGGGTGACTGAAATCCATGCCCAGCCGTGCAGTGGTCAGGCTGAAATCCTGCTGTGGGATCAGGTTGCCCAGACTATCGGTATAAGCCTCCTGATCGTCGCTGGCATAGCTAACATCCAGCAACGGCATAAGTGTCAGGTTACCGCGCTTGAACTCTCCGGTTACGCGCGACTGGATCAGCCAGCGTTCACTATCGAAACTGTCGGTATAGGTGCCCAGTGGAGAAATGTCGTTATCAGCCTGACCGTACAGAACACGCCCTTCGAAAAACACTGGCTGGCTGGGCAGTTTTGCGACGACATAAGGTCCGACCAGCCACCCTGTGCCATCCACGCTGGCCGGGCCGTTTTCGGTTTCGGCATAGTCGATCTGCAACATGGCGCCGATCAGAAGGTTCGAGTTCACCCAGCCATGCGCCCCCACCACGGCCAAGGCATAAGAACTGTCGTAATCGTTTTGCGAGCTCCAGTTCCCGGACAGATTGAGCCAGACCGGGTGGGTTGGGTCACTTGCAAATTTCAGATACCCCGATCCTTGCGTCACCGACGAGTCCAGCGCACCTGATCCCGATTGCTGAAGAAACTGCGTCAGCTCTGGCTGATTGGTCACAAGGCTGTTGGCCCGGGCATTTTGAAAGGCCTGCACCAGTCGCTGTGTATCCGTTACCCCCTGTTGTGTGCTGACCCTGTTGGACGCAAGGTTCAGGTTCCCGGCGGCATCAGAAAAAACGCCTGCAGGAATAAACAGCTCAACTGTACCGTTACTTTGCGCAGTCAGCGTTGCGACATAATTGGTTCCGGACCCTGTCAGGCTGGCGGACGCATTGGTGACCGACAAGTCCCCCACCGTGAAATCTGTGCTGGGTTCACTAAGTGTGATCACCGCTTGGAACGTTCCGTTGCCGATTGTTGTCAGTGCACCGATTGAGGCCGTCGGCTGCGTCGTGTCGGCCAGCGTCCGCGTGTTGATAATCTGGGTATTCGTGACACCCGACAGCGCGATCTCATAAAGGTAAAGCGGCCCTCCCACGGTTTCGCGCGCGGTGAACATGACCCCAAGATAGCCATCAGCGGCGTAAGTTGAGTCCGCTCCGTTCTGGCTGAGTATCGTCGCGCCAATATATCCAAGATTGGCCAATCCTGCTGGCGTAATAGCAGGTTGAGTCAAAACACCATTGTTGAAATAGAACGATCCTCCCGGGCCTTCTCCCGAGCCGCCAAACGACATGAACGCTGTCGCAGTGCCTTGTAGATTAGAAAAGAAAATCTGCCCGCCGTTGGGTGTTGCGACTGTCTGGGACGGAAACGAAGGGTTGCCAAACGCCAGACCCTCTTTGACGCTTCCCATCAAAAGCGCGGAAACCAAAAGACCCAGGCACGACAGCCTCGTAATTGCGGACCAAACCATATTACCTCCTACAGCACCGCGTGGGTGCCAAACACCAGAGTGCCTGGGGTTAAAATCGCATCCCAAGCAGCGTCATCCTTGCCCCATCTTCGCAGAGACATCCCCAGAACCGACCGCAAATCGCCGGTTAATGAGAAGTTAATTCAATTGGAAGACGCTGTATAGAACGCGACAGGAATCAACTGGGGCGTGCGGGACACGTCGTGTTGTTGGAACAAGCGGGTTTTGACCTGGACCAAATCTCAAACGGCTTGAAACACCCAATTTTTGCTGTGTTGTCGAGTGGAGATAGAAACGTGAGACAGGCTGCGCTGGAAAATCACCTGCAAAGACAGAAAGGACATAGTCACTGACAGTCCAGCAATTTTGCAACAGTACGGCACCGCTTGCTATACTGAACTCCAATTGGAAACCTTCGGGCGCAGGTTGAACGGGGTAATATCGCTTGTGGACGATTCTTTGACCGGGTTCCGTCGGGTCCAAGAAGATCGCCTGCGAGGGCCAACATACGGTGACCAAACCGGATGCCACACCAGGGCAGGAACAACAATCCGCCTGCGCCCATTAAAACACCAATTAGATCCGAAGGCCATTTCGGAGCAGCATTACAATCAAGGGTGGACCGAAGGGTGTTCCGGCAGCTTGATTGGTCGAGATTGTAAACCGGGGCATGTGGCCCCGGTGTGAAATCAACCGGCCGTGCGGCCTTCGGTGTCAGACATGTCGAAGTTCAGGTATTTTGCGACGGTCTGAACATCCTTGTCACCGCGTCCACACATGTTCATGCAGATCAGGTGGTCCTTGGGCAACTCGGGCGCGATCTTCATGACATGCGCCAGAGCGTGGCTGGGTTCCAGCGCCGGAATGATACCTTCGGTGGCACAGCACAGCTGGAATGCCTCAAGCGCTTCCTTGTCGGTAATCGAGACGTAAGTCGCGCGACCAACCTCATGCAACCAGGAATGTTCGGGCCCGATACCCGGATAGTCCAGACCGGCCGAGATCGAATAGCCTTCCAGAATCTGCCCGTCATCATCCTGCAGCAGATAGGTGCGGTTGCCATGCAGAACGCCCGGACGACCGCCTGTCAGCGAGGCGCAATGCTCCATCTTTTCGTTTACACCTTTACCGCCGGCTTCAACGCCGATGATATTGACGTCCTTGTCATCAAGGAATGGGTAGAACAAGCCCATCGCGTTCGAGCCGCCGCCGATTGCCGCAATGATCGTGTCGGGCAGACGGCCTTCGGCCTTCATCATCTGCTCTTTCGCTTCCTTGCCTATGATCGACTGGAAATCACGCACCATCGCCGGGTATGGGTGCGGACCGGCCACTGTGCCGATGCAGTAGAACGTATCGCGCACATTGGTCACCCAGTCACGCAGCGCGTCATTCATCGCGTCCTTCAGCGTACCGCGACCCGAGGTCACAGGGATCACCTCGGCCCCCAGCAGGCGCATACGAAACACGTTCGGGGCCTGACGTTGCACGTCATGGGCACCCATATAGACGATGCATTTCAAACCAAATTTCGCGCAGACCGTGGCTGTGGCCACACCGTGCTGCCCTGCCCCGGTCTCGGCAATGATCCGGGTCTTGCCCATGCGTCGCGCCAGAATGATCTGGCCCAGCACGTTGTTGATCTTGTGTGCGCCGGTGTGGTTCAGCTCATCACGTTTCAGATAGATCTTCGCCCCGCCCAGATGCTCGGTCAGGCGTTCCGCGAAATACAGAGGTGAGGGGCGGCCCACATAGTTGGCCCACAGATCATCCATCTCGGCCCAGAAGGTCGGATCATCCTTGGCTTTGTTGTATTCCTCTTCCAGTGACAGGATCAGCGGCATCAGCGTTTCGCTTACAAAACGCCCGCCGAAGATGCCAAAGCGCCCTTGCTCGTCAGGGCCGGACATGAAGGAATTGAAAAGATCGTTGGCCATGGGTGTCTCCCTCGTCGTACCTGACTGTCATAGGTGGTCGTCGCGGGATTTGCCATGGCAAAACGCACCATGTCGCCCCCTGGCAGCGGCAAACAAAATCAGCGTGTCGCGTCGATAAATGCCTGTATCAGTCCAGCGTCCTTCACGCCCGGCGCGCTTTCAACACCCGACGCCACATCGACTTGCCGCGCACCCGTCATGCGGATCGCCTCAGCGACATTGTCTGGGTTCAGACCACCGGACAACATCCACGGCCTGCGCCAATACTTGCGACCTGCCAGCAGCCGCCAGTCAAAAGGAAGACCGTTGCCGCCGGGAAGTTCCGAATTCTTCGGCGGCTTTGCATCGATCAGAAGCTGGTCTGCAACTTCGGAATACAGATCAATCGCAGCCAAATCCTCGGCCTCGGCCACACCGATCGCCTTGATGACGGGCAGGCCATAGCGCAGCTTGACCTCCGCCACACGCTCGGGGCTCTCTCCGCCGTGAAGCTGCAACATATCCAGCGGAACCCCCGCGACAATCTCATCAAGCTGCGCGTCCGAGAAATTCACGGCCAGAGCGACCTTGGCGACGCCGACTGGTACTTCGGCGGCCAACGCCGCGGCTTGCGGTATCGGTGCGTAACGGGGCGATTTGGGAAAAAAGTTGAACCCGACATAGCGCGCACCGGCTGCAACGGCTGCGCGCACATGTTCTGAGGCGGTCAAACCGCAGATTTTAACGGACACATCGGTAGACATAAGCCTCAGCTGGCCTCATCAAGCAGGGCCAGAACATCATCCTTACCCTCGTTCTGCTTTTTCTTGAGCTTCTTGACTTCGCGTTCAAGCTTGCGGACTTCGCCCTTTTTCACGGTCGCATCGCGGCGGTGTTTATGTTCCCGCAGCCACTCCCACATGAAACCGATGATCAAACCGGCGACAACGCCACCCAGAACGACCAGAAAAAGCGGTAAAGAGGTACTGACGTTAAAGCCCAGAAGCTCGGCCAGAGCATCGGGCATCAGTTTCAGTTCAACAGACTGAACATTCGCCAGGGACACGGAAATCAGAACGATCCCGAGAGTCCCAAGAAAAGCATATCGAAGGTAACGCATCATGAGGTCAGGCTTTACCGTTCAAACGATCCCTGAGCAACTTACCAGTTTTGAAAAATGGCACACATTTTTCCTCGACCTGAACGGTTTCACCGGTACGGGGGTTGCGCCCAACGCGGGCATCCCGCTTTTTCACCGAAAACGCGCCAAAGCCACGCAGTTCGACCCGGTCGCCGCGCGCCATGGCATCGGTGACTTCTTCGAACACGGTGTTCACAATCCGCTCGACATCACGCTGATAGAGATGCGGGTTTTCGTCAGCGATTTTCTGAATCAGTTCTGAACGGATCATTCGTGATACCCTCCCAGGCAGCCGGTGTGACAGGTCTACTGTTTTCACAGTATAGGAAAAAACCCAGATCGGGGGAACGGATACTCTGCGTGTTGAGGCTTTATTTTGCCATATTCTCACGCGAAATTTTGCCCGACAGGCCGATTTACACACTTCAAGCGCGAACATTATCGAGTTTAAGCAGCGTGTTTGGAACATGTTGATTCGCAACAAAAACGGCCCCGCACTTCCATGCGAGGCCGTAAATCATGCTTGGGATGCGCCCCGGGCTTAGTCGCCCGACTTCAGCGCTGCACCCAGAATGTCGCCCAGCGACGCGCCCGAGTCGGAAGAACCGTACTGTTCCACGGCTTCTTTCTCTTCTGCGATCTCGCGTGCCTTGATCGACAGACCCAGACGACGGGTCTTGCTGTCGACGTTGGTTACGCGGACATCAACCTTGTCACCGACCGAGAAACGCTCGGGGCGCTGTTCGGAACGGTCACGCGACAGGTCGGAACGACGGATGAACGACTTCATGCCTTCGTACTCGACCTCGATGCCGCCATCTTCGATTGCAGTCACTTCGACAGTGATGACCGAGCCACGCTTCACGCCGCCAACGGCTTCTGCGAACTTGTCACCGCCCAGAGCTTTGATCGACAACGAGATACGCTCTTTCTCGACATCCACTTCCGAGACAACGGCCGAAACCATGTCGCCCTTGCGGTAGTTCTGGATCGCATCCTCGCCACGCTCGTCCCAGGACAGGTCCGACAGGTGAACCATGCCGTCGATGTCTCCTTCGAGACCGATGAACAGACCGAATTCGGTGATGTTCTTGACTTCGCCTTCGACTTCGGTGCCCTCGGGGTGGGTTTCTGCAAACACTTCCCATGGGTTGCGCTGAGTCTGCTTCAGGCCCAGAGACACGCGGCGCTTGGCACCGTCGATTTCCAGAACCATGACGTCGACTTCCTGGCTGGTCGAGACGATCTTGCCGGGGTGGACGTTTTTCTTGGTCCAGGACATCTCGGACACGTGCACCAGACCTTCGACACCGGCTTCCAGTTCGACGAATGCGCCGTAGTCGGTGATGTTGGTGACGCGACCCTGATGGACCGAGCCCAGCGGGTACTTGGCAGCAACCAGATCCCACGGATCTTCCTGAAGCTGCTTCATGCCCAGGCTGATGCGGTGGGTGTCTTTGTTGATCTTGATGACCTGAACCTTGATGGTTTCACCGATCGTCAGGATCTCGGACGGGTGGTTCACACGACGCCATGCCATGTCAGTGACGTGCAGCAGGCCATCAACACCGCCCAGGTCAACGAATGCACCGTATTCGGTGATGTTCTTGACCACGCCCTCGACGTTCTGACCTTCGGTCAGGTTGCCGATGACTTCGGCGCGCTGCTCGGCACGCGATTCTTCCAAGATTGCGCGGCGCGACACAACGATGTTGCCACGGCGGCGGTCCATTTTCAGAATCTGGAACGGCTGCTTCAGACCCATCAGCGGGCCTGCGTCGCGTACGGGGCGTACGTCAACCTGCGAACCGGGCAGGAATGCAACTGCGCCACCCAGATCGACGGTGAAGCCACCTTTGACGCGACCAAAGATAGCGCCTTCGACGCGCTGGTCGTCGGCGTATGCTTTTTCCAGACGGTCCCATGCCTCTTCACGGCGGGCCATCTCGCGCGAGATGACGGCTTCGCCACGGGCGTTTTCTGCGGCACGCAGGTAAACTTCGACCTCGTCGCCGACAGCGATTTCAGGGGCTTCGCCGGGATTTGCGAATTCTTTCAGATCAACGCGGCCTTCCATTTTATAGCCTACGTCGATGATGGCTTGACCGGCTTCAATCGCCAGAATCTTGCCTTTGACAACAGAACCCTCTTCGGGCGTGTCCATTTCGAAGCTTTCATTCAGGAGGGCTTCGAATTCCTCCATGGATGCGTTAGCCATGTGGCGTTCATTTCCTTTACAATACGTTTTTGCTGGCCGAGCGGTTGTCTCCGCCGGTCTTGTTTCATGATGCCGTCTGGCGTGACCCGGTGCGCCCCTGAGCAAACAAACACAAAGGGCCGAGGTAACCCGGCCCTGCTCAGAAACGTCATCCGGACGTTGACCGCCCTTGTATCGACAGCGCGCGTATAGGCTGAATCTTGAACCGGTGCAAGTGCAAAGCCTATGGTGCGCGGCAGCGCGCGCAAGAACTCCTGCCTAACGCTGATCCCCAATGCGATATGGCAATCTGAACGATAGCGGGTTCTGACTGAACAAGTCTGCATGGTCTGCGGCAGGTTCTTGTCAAAAGGAATCCTGGTTCCGGGAACCGAACCACGCGGCTGAGCCTCAGCTTGCAACGCAAAGGTGACATGTCTCAACGTTCCGCGCGTCAACCAGCGCCCGGCTTCCTACGTCTCGGGATGGATGGTGGGAATTTGGAGATTGAACGCTAGCCATTCGCCTGTTTGTACGATCTGCAAGATCTGGCGACGTATCTGAGATTAAACGTTCCGCATCCTTTCCCTAATTTTGCCTTATCGGTCGACAAATCGGTCGACCCGAAACCAGAACCAAAGGGAAAATATCATGAAATCTCTCATCTTTGCCGCCATGGCGACTGCAATTGCCCTGTCCACACCAGCCTTTGCCGCTGACGAAATCAACGTGTCCAACGGCCTTTCAGCCGCCGGTGCGCCGCTGGCCGCGCATGGGGTTGATCTGGTTGCATTGGTCAATGATGGCAACCCGGTCGAAGGCTTCGCCACTCACTCGTCAACTTATGACGGAGCCTCCTATTATTTCACGTCCGCCGCGAACCGTGAAGCGTTCGAGGCAAACCCTGCCGCATACCTGCCGCAGCACGGTGGCTTCTGCTCATTCGGCGTATCGGTCGGCAAGAAGTTTGACGGTGACCCGGATCAGTACCTTGTCGCAGACGGAAAATTGTTTCTGTTCCTGAACGCGGAAACCCGGGCAGCCTTTTTGAAGGACGTTGTCACCACCGCAAAAACGGCGGATAACCAATGGGCAAATATCAAAAGCGTCGCCGTGGGCGAGCTGTAAGACCTGACCCGTTTGCCCGCGGCGTTAACGCGTCGCGGGCAGTTTTGCGTTGATCACCTCAAGGGCTTTGGCCAACGCCGCCTCGATACTCAGATCGGTGGTGTCCAACTGCACGGCATCCTCAGCGGGTTTCATCGGAGCGGTGCTGCGCTCAGCATCCCGCGCGTCCCGTTCTCTGACGTCCGCCAGAACCTGTTCACGGGTTACGTCAGCGCCTTTTGCACTAAGCTCCAGGAAGCGCCGCTCGGCGCGCACTTCTGCACTGGCTGTTACAAACAGCTTCACTTCGGCATCTGGACAAATCACCGTGCCAATATCACGACCGTCCAGAACGGCCCCACCTGCCCTGCGGGAAAAGGCGCGCTGAAAATCGACCAAGGCAGCGCGAACCTCTGGAAGAACCGCCACTTTGGAAGCTGCCTGCGCAACGTCGGCGGTGCGCAGGTCGCCCTTCTCAAGCTCCTTTGCGGTCAGAGACTGCGCGGCTTCAATCGCGCTTTCCCCCTCAAGCGTACGCCTTCCGACAGCGCGATACAGCAAACCCGTGTCCAGATGAGCAAACCCGAAATGCGCCGCCACGGCCTTTGATATCGTGCCCTTGCCCGCAGCCGCTGGTCCGTCAATGGCAACCGTGAAACTCAAGTGCGCTCTACCTTTGCACCCAGCGACTCCATCAGTGGTTCAAAGATCGGGAACGACGTCGCGATCGGGCCGCCGTCATCCACACTCACGGGGCTCTGTGCACCCATACCCATCACCATGAACGACATGGCGATGCGGTGATCCAGAAAGCTTTCGCAGGTGCCTCCACCCGGAACGTTGCCGATGCCCAGCCCTTCAACCGACCACCAGTCATCACCTTCGGCAACAGTCACCCCGTTGGCGCGCAGGCCACGGGCCATGGCGTCAATCCGGTCGCTTTCCTTCACGCGCAGCTCTTTCACACCGCCCATCATCGTTGTGCCTGTGGCATTTGCAGCCACTACCGACAGAACCGGGTATTCATCGATCATTGAGGCGGCACGCTCGGAAGGAACGTCGATGCCTTTCATGTCGGGCGAGTACTTGGCGCGCAAATCGGCGACTGGCTCGCCCCCCTCTTCGCGTTCGTTTTCATAGGTCAGATCAGCGCCCATCTCGCGCAAGGTCGTAAAGAGGCCCGCGCGTGTGGGGTTCAATCCGATCCCAGGCACCAAAACATCGGATCCAGGTGTGATCAACGCCGCGCAAACCGGAAAAGCCGCACTGGACGGATCGCGCGGTACAGCGATGACCTGCGGCTTCAGTTCCGGGCGACCGGTCAAAGTGATAACTCGGCCCTCGTCGGAATCCTCGACGGTGATCTCGGCACCAAATCCAGCCAGCATCCGTTCGGAATGGTCACGCGTGGCCTCTTTCTCGATCACAACGGTCTTTCCGGGAGCATTCAGACCCGCCAGCAGAACGGCAGATTTCACCTGCGCCGACGGCACAGGAACTTCGTATCGCACAGGGGTCGGGTCCGCCGCGCCAACGATGGTCATCGGCAAGCGCCCGCCGGATCGCCCAACCGATTCTGCCCCAAACAGGGCCAGAGGGTCTGTAACACGCGCCATGGGGCGTTTGTTCAGGCTGGCATCACCGGTAAATGTCGCAGTGATCGGAGAGGTCGCCATCGCCCCCATGATCAGCCGCACACCGGTTCCCGAGTTGCCACAGTCGATCACCTGACCCGGTTCGGCGAAGCCACCGACACCCACGCCGTGCACTGTCCATTCCCCGTTTCCGTGATCTGTGACCTCGGCACCGAAGGCACGCATCGCCTTGGCGGTATCCAGAACGTCTTCGCCCTCCAGCAAGCCCGAAATCCGGGTTTCACCCACGGCCATTGCGCCAAGGATCAGCGACCGGTGCGAAATCGACTTGTCGCCGGGCACCTCTGCCATGCCGGTCAGCGGGCCGCAGGGATGCGAGGTCATCGGGATGGGCGTGCCGTGTCCGGACATGAGGGCTCCTTTTGCGCTATCAGTGCTCAAGCCGATTAGCGAATTGACGCCCGTTGGTCCAGCGGCAATCAGCCTTTGCGTCGGAAGGTCAGGTAGTGAGGTGTCCGACCCTCGCGTAGCGCCTTCTGCTCGTATCGCGTAGAGATCCAGTCGTTCCACGGTTCGCGCCAGTCCGAAGGTCGTTCGGCCAGCCATTCAAACCCGGCGCGCGGAACCTCTTCCAATGTCTGACGCACGTAATCGGGAATGTCAGTAGCAACCCGGAAGATCGCCCCGGGTTTCAGCACCTTTGCCAATGGCTCAAGATGTTCCTGGGTTACAAATCGACGGCGATGATGCCGCGTTTTGGGCCATGGATCGGGATAGAGAAGGAACGCGCGCGAAATGCTGGCCTCTGGCAGCACGTCGAACAGATCGCGCGCATCGCCAGGGTGCACGGCAAGGTTTTCAACACCTGCCTGACGGATTTTGCCCAGCAGCATGGCAACACCGTTGATGTATGGCTCGGCCCCGATGATGCCAATGTCAGGATTGTTTTGCGCCTGGTGCACCAGATGCTCACCACCGCCAAAGCCGACTTCCAACCAGACCGGCTTGCCGCCGAACAGACCGTCCAGGTCTAGCGGCCTGCGTTCAGGGTTGGTGTCCCAGTCCACAGCACCGGGCGACAATTCAGCCAGATCTTCGTTCAGATAGGTTTTTTGACTGGGCTTCAGGGTCTTGCCCTTGAAGCGGCCATAAAAGTTTCTGCGCGGGCGTTGTGGGGTATCGGTGCTCATGGCGGTGGCCATACTGCGCAGCGGAGTACGTTGCAAGAGCGTGCACCGCCCCAAAGAAAAAGCGCGCCCCTGAAGGCGCGCTTTGGATTTTTCAGATCAAACTGCTGATTTCAGCGCGTCGACCAGATCAGTGCGTTCCCAGCTAAAACCGCCATCCGCATCCGGTTCGCGGCCAAAGTGCCCGTAAGCCGCTGTACGCTGGTAGATCGGCTTGTTCAGCTGAAGGTGCTGACGAATGCCGCGGGGTGTCAGATCCATGATCTGACCAACTGCTTTTTCGATCGCCGCATCTGCAACCTGACCCGTGCCATGCGTGTCTGCATAGATCGACAGCGGCTTCGATACGCCAATGGCATAGCTCAACTGAATGGTGCAGCGCTCAGCCATACCGGCGGCTACGACGTTTTTCGCCAGGTAGCGCGCGGCATAGGCCGCCGAACGGTCAACCTTGGTCGGGTCTTTGCCCGAGAAAGCACCGCCACCATGCGGGGCTGCGCCACCATAGGTATCCACGATGATCTTACGACCGGTCAAACCCGCGTCGCCATCCGGCCCGCCAATAACGAATTTGCCGGTCGGGTTGACGTGCCATTCGGTATCAGCCGACAGCCAGCCTTCGGGCAGAGTTTCTCGGATATAGGGTTCAACAATGGCGCGGATATCATCCGACGTAAGCGCCTCATCCAGATGCTGCGTCGACAGAACGATCGAGCTGACACCGACTGGTTTGCCGTCTTGATAAACGACGGACAACTGAGATTTCGCATCCGGCCCCAGTGCAGGCTCGGTGCCGTTCTTGCGCACTTCGGCCAGACGCCGCAGGATTGCGTGCGAATACTGGATCGGCGCAGGCATAAGCGCAGGCGTTTCTGTTGTGGCAAAGCCAAACATGATGCCCTGGTCGCCAGCGCCTTCGTCCTTGTTGTCCGCGGCATCCACGCCCTGCGCGATATGGGCGGATTGTTCGTGCAGAAGGTTCGTCACCTCGACTGTTTCGTGGTGGAACTTGTCCTGCTCATATCCGATGTCTTTCACGCACTCGCGCGCGATTTCTTCGATGCGGCCCATGTAGTCATGCAGTTTGTCCTTGTCCGACAGACCAACTTCGCCACCGATAACGATGCGGTTGGTCGTGGCAAAGGTTTCGCAGGCCACGCGCGCCTCAGGCTCTTCGTTTAGAAATGCATCAAGGACAGCATCCGAGATACGGTCACAGACCTTATCCGGGTGCCCTTCAGAAACGGATTCCGAAGTAAAAGTATAGTTCTGTCGGGACATAAATGTGCTCCATTAAGGTTTCTCCGCCACGCCAGGAAGCCGTTGTGGCAGACCACAGACGCATACGCTTGCCCAAAGTTGGGGTCAATCTCTAATCGCCCGGTTGCCGCGGGCACCAAACAGCGCCATCGCCAGAATAAACAGTAAGACAACAACGATCGGACTGTCCCCAATACGTGCATAAGTCGTGCGACGGTGTGGTTGCGGCAGCACGGCGTCCACATATCCTGCCTCACCCAGAGCCAACGACGCAGTCACCCGACCCAATGGGTCAATCATGGCCGATACACCGGTATTGGCCGAACGGATCATCGGCAAGCCCTGCTCAATTGCCCTCATCCGGGCTTGCAACAGGTGTTGAAACGGTCCCGACCGCGTACCAAACCACGCGTCATTTGTGATCTGCAATAAGAAGTCAGCCCGACCCGGCGCACCATTCACATCTTGCGGGAAAATGGCTTCGTAGCAAATCAGGGGCAATGCGCTTCCAAGCTTGCCGAGGTCCAACAGGGCGGGGCCCGGCCCCGCGCTGAACCCGTGCCCGGTTGTGGCAGCCAGACCACTGACCCCGAAACGCCCCATCAGTTCACCCAAGGGGACGTATTCACCGAAAGGCGCCAAGTGGTGTTTGTCATACAACCCTGCCTGACGCCCGGTTTCATCCAGATAGACCAGCGAGTTGAAAATTCTCGGGCCTTCTGCGCGCTGAATCCCCAATATCACCGGCACACCCTGCGCGGCATCCGCAACAGTTGACAGAAACGGTTGTGCGCTACCTAACCAAGCTGGAACTGCGGTCTCGGGCCAGACAATCAGGTCGGGTCTGGGAAAGGCTGCGGTATATTCAACCTGACGCGCAAAAAACAAAGGCGCATATGCCGGATCCCATTTTTGGTGCTGGGGGGCATTCGGCTGAACCACGCGAACCAGATGCGAACCGTCCTGAACGACGGGTCGCGTCGACCCATAAGTAATCGCCAGCGCGGCCATCGCGACTGTAAAACCCAGGGTCCGCGCCAAACCGTTCAAGGGTTTATCCTGCGCCAATGCCGCGCCAATTGGGAATGTTGCGGCAAAGGTCAGCGCGTTCAACCCATTTGGCCCAACCAGAGACAGCACCTGAGCCACCGGTGTACCCACCCAGATCTGCGCGACGCCAGCCCATGGAAAGCCGGTCAGCACATATCCACGCGCCACCTCGGCCAGGGACAAGACTGCAACTAGTAATATGCCCTGACGAATGGGCGTGGCACCAATTTTTCGCGACAGGCCAAAGGCGGCAGCCCAGAACAAGGCCAGTCCGCCCGCTAAGAACACCAACGCAAACGGGGCCATCCAGGCATGGCGTTCAGCATCTACCTGAAACGGCTCAATGATCCAGCCAAGGGCATGGGCAAAATAGCCGGTCGCGAAGGCCCAGCCGACCCATGCCGCCCGGCTTCGGGTTTCGCTGGCAAGGAAAATTGGCACAATCAGGACCAGAGCCAAAACGGTTGCGCCCCAAAACAGATGAGGCGCCTGACCAAACGCACCTGCCCCGCCAAGGGTGGCAGCGACCAACAATCTCAACGATAATGGCCAGCCCCGTATTGGGGTCATGCAGCAACGTCCGGCAGCATGACGCGCAGCCGTTTGATACGGCGTGGATCGGCTTCGATCACTTCGAATTCCGGGCCCTCTGGGTGAATGACAACCTCACCCCGCGCCGGAACGCGGCCGGAGAGCATAAAGACAAGCCCGCCCAGAGTATCAATTTCCTCTTCGTCGACGTCTTCATGACTGGTCAGAGACCGGCCAATCTCGGCCTCGAAATCTTCGAGCGGCACACGCGCCTGTACCACATAGCATCCGGGCTTTTCCTGCACCCAAAGCTGGTCTTCATCCGCATCGTGCTCGTCAGCGATTTCACCCACGACCTGCTCGATCAGGTCTTCGATCGTCAGCAGACCATCAACGCCGCCATATTCATCAATCACCAATGCCATGTGACGCCGCTCGGTTTGCATCTTGGTCAACAAGACGCCGATTGGCATGGATGGTGGCACGAACAATAGCGTCCGCAGCATAGAAGTCAGATCAAACTTTTTACCCCCACCGTTGAAACCGTGGGTCAGAGCAAAATCCTTGAGGTGAACAAAACCAAGCGGTGTATCCAAGGTTCCCTCATAGACTGGAATCCTCGACATACCACTGCTTCGGAAAACGTCCGCCAGTTCATCTTTTGTGATCGTCGAAGGTACCGAGACGATTTCAGCGGTAGGGATGGCAACATCCTCAACGCGCATCCGGCGCAGGTTAATCATCCCGCGTGGCTGCGCCACAGCCGCGTTTTGTCCGTTCACCGTCTGGTCCGGTTGAGTATCATCGCTCGAAAACACTTCGAGGATTCGAGAAAACAAACCGGTTTTCTCTTCCGTTTCAGTACTGCTGTCCTGAGGTTGCGCGCTTTGCGCCGCCCTAGAACTGCCTTCTATTTCGCCCATTACCTTGTTCCAACTGATCGGGTCTTGAACCCACATTATACCTTATATGGGTCATCAATACCCAATTTGCCAAGTATCTTGACCTCAATCCCTTCCATCAAGGTGGCATCGGGGTCACGAATGTGATCATAACCCAGCAAATGCAACGTTCCGTGAACAAGCAAATGGGTCACGTGATCACTCATTGCCTTGTTGGCTTCGGCCGCCTCTCGGGCGCAGGTGTCATAGGAAATCGCAACATCGCCCAGAACAATCTCGCCGGTAAAGTCCGGCTCTGGCAGGCGTGGTGATTGCCCTGGCTCGTCCGGAGCCAGGTTTTCCGCAGGCCAGCTCAGCACATTGGTGGGCGTCGGTTTGCCGCGAAATTCTGCGTTCAGTTCTGAAATCCGCGCATCGTTGCACCCCAGAATACTGACTTCGCACAGCTCCGGGGCCAAACCGCAATGGGTCAGAACGGCGTTAATCGCCTTTTGTGACAAGACCTCAAGATCTTGCCACCTTTCGTCTTCGAAAATGAGATCCAGGGTCATCTTACCGCACAACAGCCTCGTTAACGGGCTATGTGCTCACGTGGTTTCACGGCCCGCATCGGCCTCATACGCCTCGATGATTGCAGCGACAAGCGGGTGGCGCACCACATCTTTCGAAGTGAAGTAGTTGAAACTAATATTCGGGATCGTTTTCAACAACCTCTCGGCGTCCGCCAGACCCGATTGAACGCCACGCGGCAAATCGACCTGTGACCGGTCACCGGTGATGACCATGCGGCTTCCTTCGCCCAGACGGGTCAGAAACATCTTCATCTGCATCGTGGTGGCGTTTTGCGCTTCGTCCAGAACCACAAATGCGTTGGCCAGCGTACGACCGCGCATAAAGGCCAGCGGAGCGATTTCGATTCGTTTCTCTTCGATCAGCTTGGCCAACTGTTTTCCGGGCAGAAAATCGTTCAGCGCGTCATAAAGCGGCTGCATGTAAGGGTCGACCTTGTCCTTCATGTCGCCTGGCAGATAGCCCAGTTTCTCGCCCGCCTCGACCGCCGGACGGCTCAGGATGATTCGATCCACATGTCCGCCGATGAACATCGAAACACCGACCGCCACCGCCAGATAGGTCTTACCCGTCCCCGCCGGGCCAATTCCAAAGGCCAGCTCATTCTTGAACAGTGACTGGACATAGGCTTTCTGGGCGTCGGTGCGCGGCTCAACCAGCTTCTTGCGGGTCTTGATCTCGACAGAACCGCCCTTGAACATCTCAAGCTGATCGCCATCGCGGCTTCCGGTTCCCTGCTCCGAAACACCCATCCGCAACTCGCGATCGACGTCTGCGGCCTCAACCTCGCGCCCACCTTCAAGCCGTGTATACAGCGATTGAAGCACTTCAACCGCCTGTTTCTGAGCATCTTCATCGCCCATAACAACCAACTGATTGCCGCGACGTACAATCTGGACCGAAAGCTTGGTTTCGATCTCGGCCAGATTGCGGTCATATTCACCGCATAGGTCAATCAGCAATCGGTTGTCGGGAAATTCTACGAACGCCTCATGTTGGGGCATTTCATCTTGCGGTGGGGTCAGGGCACCGATGGCCAATCCGCTCTCCTGTCTTGGCTGTTCACCCCGAGCGTAGACAACAAATCTTGGTAGGCGCAAGCCACAGTTTCAAAAATAAACGCTGAGATGTCATAACAGCCGATTTAACGGTGATCGGTTGCCGATTGGGCGAACATCAGAAGGTATAGTTCAGCCCGAATCTCAAGCCGCTGTATTTTGGTGTGGACTTTGTGGAAAAGCCAGAACTGAACTGGATGTTTTTTGATTGGAATTGGACATATTCATATTCGCCCGTAATCGACCAATTGTCGGACAACTTATGCTCGGCCCCTATGCTTGCCGAATAACCGTTCCGCCGATCTGACGCCGAGAAATTCTGAACCGTCGGGCCCAATGCCAAGCTGTTGGTTGTTTCCACATCGCCCCACAGATATCCGACACTGAAGAAATACAGAATTCGTCCGCTGCGGTTTGTCAGACCATTACGAAATCGGACTGCCAGAACATCCGAAATCTCTGTTCCGCCTTGCACATTGACGCCGCCGATCCGCCTGCTGACAGTGTCGTCCAGGGAACCGAATTCATACCCGACTTCAAAGCCATAGACATAGTCGCGCCCACCGCTAGCAGGTAAAATACCACGCCACCCCCCCCGGAGCCCACCGTATGTCCCCGACAAGTCCTGATCACCGATATCAAACTGCCTGCTGGGCGTTGTCAGGCCAAACCGATCATCCCCGCCGGACCCATACCCGCCTGTAAGTCCCAGGTAAAAAGCGCTGACATCGGTGCTGAATCTTTCCGGGCCTACCACTTCCGGATCGGTTACCTCACCTTTCAAATCACCGGCCATGGATGCGGCGGCAATCAATGTAACAGTGGCAGTTAGCGTCAGAGTTTTCAACCTGCTCAGGTTCCCAAAGCTCTTGATAGTCGTCACTCGTACCTCCCTCATCCCGTTTTCCGGGACCGGCATATTGCCGATTTGCAGACGCAAATCCTTGCGCCCAAAAAAACCATGGCTCCTCTCGGAGCATAGTTCCAAGCAATAAATCAAGGGTAAATTTTGGAAACAAACACCAACTATGGTGTCCGGGAGGTGTTTACACCGACCTACAACAACTCACCGGCCAGAGAATTCGCCCCCGACTCGGTGATCCGGACTTCTCTCAAGTCACCCGTGGCGATCTCTGGTCCTTTTACGTGCACCGAATGCAAATATTCGGACTTTCCAACCATCTGCCCGGACAAGCGACCCGGTTTTTCGAAAAGAACGCGGACAGTGCGTCCGACCATACCGTCCTGAATCTCTCGCTGATGGCGCGTGATCAAGGCCTGAAGCCGCTGCAACCGTTCATCTGCCGCAGCCGGATCAACCTGCAACCGTTCAGCTGCCGGGGTTCCCGGACGTGTGGAGTATTTGAAGGAATAGGCATAGCCGTATTTGACCTCTTCGACCAAATCCATCGTGGCCTGAAAATCATCTTCGGTCTCTTCTGGGAAACCAACAATGAAGTCCCCCGACATCACGATATCAGGACGCGCCGCACGAATGCGTTCGACCAGCCGCAGATAGCTTTCTGCCGTATGGCTACGGTTCATCCGCTTGAGGATACGGTCCGAACCCGACTGAACCGGCAGGTGCAGATAAGGCATCAGCTTGTCACAGGTGCCATGCGCCTCAATCAGATCGTCGGCCATGTCGTTTGGGTGCGAGGTCGTAAAGCGGATGCGTTCCAGCCCGTCGACCTTGTTCAGTTCCCAGATCAAGCCGGCAAGCGTCATGTCACCATTCGCCCCGGCACCGTGATAGGCGTTGACGTTTTGGCCCAGCAACGTGATCTCGCGCACCCCGCGTTCGACCAGATCATGGGCTTCGCGAATGATGCGATCGGCTGGGCGGCTGACTTCAGCACCGCGTGTATAAGGAACCACGCAGAAGGCGCAGAATTTATCGCAGCCTTCCTGAACAGTCAAAAACGCTGTCGGTCCGCGCTTGGCCTTGGGGCGGTTTTTCAATTTTTCGAACTTGTCTTCTTCCGGGAAATCCGTGTCCAGCGCCTTTTCGCCCGCTCGGGTCTTTGCCTCCATCTCGGGCAGGCGGTGATAGCTTTGCGGGCCGACCACCAGATCAACCAAAGGCTGGCGGCGCATGATCTCTTCACCTTCCGCCTGAGCGACACAGCCCGCCACGCCGATTTTCAGATCAGGCTTCTCGGCCTTCAGACCCTTGAAGCGCCCCAGTTCGGAATACACTTTTTCTGCCGCTTTCTCGCGGATGTGGCAGGTGTTCAGCAGGATCATATCCGCATCTTCGGGGGTCTGGGTTTCAACGTAGCCCTGCCCGCCCAGCGCCTCGGACATGCGTTCGCTGTCATAGACATTCATCTGACAGCCATAGGTCTTGATAAACAGCTTCTTCGGTTCGGACATGAGACGGGCCTTTGCATTCGCTGGACCGGCGTCGTCTATATGCTTCGAACGCCGCTTGCAATGCGGGCGCAATTACCCGAATTTGGCGGAACTTTCCAGCAAGACAAAACTGAAAACAGCCGATGCAATACGATTCCCTCGACCATTTTCTGAAAGCCGGGCAGCCCGCAATGGCGCAAGGCCCCGTTGCGATGGTCTTTGCCGAGGATGAGGTCGAGTTGGAAAGTACTCTGCATCACCATCTGAAACTTGGGTTCAAATCCGTTATCGCCTTCATGCCTCAGGAGTTCCGACTGGAGCCCGCGTTGATCGACCGCGTGCATCGGGTCACGTTGAAATGCGTTCCCCGAACGATGGTTTTCGATACCCTGAACAGAATAATTCAGGCCGCACCCGGCATCTGGATGTATTACTGCTATAACGCCGAGTACCTGTTCTTTCCGTTCTGCGAAACGCGCAGCATTGGCGAAATGCTGGCCTTTCACAGCGAAGAACGCCGCAATGCTATGCTGAACTACGTCATCGACCTTTATGCCGAGGATCTGACCGCTTTTCCCAACGGTGTCGCCCCCGAACAGGCTTTGTTCGACAAAACGGGTTACTATGCCCAATCACGCCGCGACCCTGACGGCCAACCGCTGGACCGCCAGGTGGACCTGTCGGGTGGTTTGCGCTGGCGGTTCGAGGATCACATTCCCTATGAGCGCCGTCGCATCGACCGCATCGCCCTGTTCAAGGCGCAAAAGGGCCTGATCCTGAAATCGGACCACACGTTCAATGAGCCGGAATACAATACCTATTCCTGCCCATGGCACCACAACATGACCGCGGCTATTTGTTCCTTCCGCGCCGCGAAGGCGCTCAAAACAAATGCCGGGTCGACTTTTGACATTCCGAATTTTAGCTGGCGCAACTCTGTGCCTTTTGAATGGCACTCGCGGCAGTTGCTGGATCTGGGCCTGATCGAATCAGGCCAGTGGTTCTGAAGCGTCTCAGCGCTGAAACAGGACCGGAAACCAGTCTTCGCGAAGACGCTGCCCCGGTGTCATGCCATGGCCGGTAAAAGGTGGAGAGGTTCTGCCTGGACGCTCTACATACCGTGCGTCATCGCCGACCAGCCGCAGAGAAAAGGCGCGGCGACGGCTATCCGAGTGGTTACCCCGCGCACCGTGAAGGGTGCGATAATTGAAGGCAACGGCGTCACCGGGGTCCATTTCGAATTCAACGACTTTCATGCCCTCGGCATCTGGGTCCGGCACGGGGATGTACTGCCCTTCATCCGGGAAAAAACCTTCCTCGGAAACCCAGCGGGTTGGCAGCACCTCTTTCTCCCACCGGTGAGAACCTGCGACACAGCGCAACGTCGCCTGCCTAACCGGATCCAGCGGAGACCAGAAGCTGATGGTTTGCTGACCTTCAACGAAGTAATATGGGCCATCCTGATGCCAGGGCGTGGCCATGGATGTACCGGGCTCTTTTACCAATACGTGGTCGTGAAACACCTGCACGTTTTTAGACTGCATCAGGTCCGCTGCGACCTCGGCCGCAGGCGAGTTTTCGATCACCTCACGGAACTGTGGGATGCGGGTCCAGTTGCAGTAATCGTCAAAGAACAGACCCGTTTGACCCTCTTTCTTGTTTTCTGATGCATACGGGCCAGGCTCTGCCATATTCGCGGCCACACCCTTCCGCAGTTGATCCACATAGTCTGCAAACAGCCCTTTGATAAGAACGACGCCATCATCCTGATAGGTTGTGAT
Organism: Ruegeria sp. TASC047; assembly: GCF_059612445.1. NCBI lineage: Bacteria > Pseudomonadati > Pseudomonadota > Alphaproteobacteria > Rhodobacterales > Roseobacteraceae > Ruegeria > Ruegeria sp. TASC047. The sequence continues at coordinate 55,573 of NZ_JBXWQP010000040.1, read as the reverse complement.
CATTTCTTGGGTAACAAGCGGGTGAGGCATCCGGGTCTCCATTCGTTTTCCAATCTTTTGCGTTGAAGATGTGTTCTATTCAAATCATATCTTTCGAAGTTATAATTAACTTCATGTTATATATTTCACTGCGTCAGTACGAATATGTTTGCGCGGTCGGGCGCCACGGCAGCCTGTCCGCAGCCGCACAATACCTGAATGTATCGCAACCAGCCCTGTCCACAGCCCTGACGCGTGTCGAAGCACATTTGGGTCACCCTCTGTTCATCCGCCGCCGAGGTTCGGCCATGGCGCTGACGCCTCAGGGGCGAAAATTCATCGATCAGGCAGAGACCCTTCTGAAAGACGCAGCCCAAATCGAGTCATCAGAAACACCGTCGCCGGGCACGACACGTCTAAGACTGGGGTGTTTTACGGACCTCGCCCCCTTCCTATTGGCACCCGCCCTGCACCATTTGCGCGACACTTTTCCAAACATCGCAATCACATACTTTGCTGCGTCCTTTGAAGGGCTGCTGAACAGATTGATTGATGGCCAGATCGATATTGCCATCACCTATGAGCTGACAATGGATGCCGGGTTCACACGAACAAAACTGTTCGACAGTCGACCAAAGGCCCTAATGCCACCGGATCATCTGTTGGCGACAGCGGGCATGGTCTCACTGGCTGACTTGGCTGCTCACCCGTTGATCCTGTCAACAGAAGGCTGGTCAGCCCAACACATCCTCAGTCTCTTTCGGCGCAACGGTCTGCACCCGACTGTCGCGCATAGGGCGGCATCGATTGAGATCCAGCGCAGTCTTGCCGCCCATGGCGAAGGGATCGGGATCAGCTATACCAGCCCGCTCAACCCGGTCAGTTATGACAATAAACGTCTTGTCAGTGTTCCGATCAGCAATCAGGACGCAACTGAATCGGTTGTACTTGCGCGCCACGGAACAGGGCCCGCTGACGCGACGATTGATCAGGTTGAACGTTTGTTGTTGGCGAGTTTGAAAGGCGGTCTTGGCGCTACTTTTTGCGCAGGCGAATGACAACGTCGACCGAGGCAATCTCGACCCCTTCGGGTGCTTCGGGCAGGCGCTGGATCACCAATTGGTCCGACGGCGCGTCACTCAGGCGCGCCTCATCCTCCCAATAAAAATGAGGGTGATCATGCGTATTCGTGTCGAAGTAGCTTTTTGACCCGTCCACGGTGATTTCCTGCAGAACGCCAGCGTCGCAAAACGCGCGCAGGGTATTGTAAACCGTCGCCAGTGAAACAGCGTCGCCATTCGCCTTGGCCGATTCAAACAGGCTCTCGGCGGTGACGTGACGATGGCGGCCATCGCCCACCAAAAGCTCGGCCAACGCCACGCGCTGACGCGTCGGACGCAGGCCAGCGTTCACCAGCCAACCCGTTGCTATATCGCCGCTCTGCGGTGTCATTGATCCGATACCCATAGTTACTTCCATTATATATAGGAGCGCATGGTTGGCAATTTCAAATGAAATTCATTCGCAAAGAACGCGGCATACACAACATGATGTGGCCGCTGCTCTTGCAGGACCTTGCAAACGGGTGCTAGACGAGGCCAGATATAACGAACGGACCCACGGCAGGAGAGGCGGCAAGAATGGCCCAGTTCCCAAGCAGTTTTGACAAAGACGATCTGCTGAAATGCGCCCGCGGCGAATTATTTGGCCCCGGCAATGCACAATTGCCCGCCCCGCCAATGCTGATGATGGACCGGATTACCGACATCTCGGAAGACGGTGGCCTGCACGGCAAGGGCCATGTGCTGGCCGAGTTCGATATCACCCCTGAACTTTGGTTCTTTGACTGCCATTTTCCCGGCAACCCAATTATGCCGGGCTGCCTGGGCCTTGACGGTCTATGGCAGCTGACCGGTTTCAACCTTGGTTGGCGCGGATGGCAAGGGCGCGGCATGGCCGTCGGCGTGGGCGAAGTGAAACTGACCGGTATGGTTCGTCCAGACCGCAATATGCTAACGTATAAAATCGATTTCAAGAAAGCGATTCAGACACGTCGCCTGACCATGGGTGTGGCAGATGGAATCGTCGAAGCCGATGGCGAGATGATCTATGATGTCAAAGATATGAAGGTCGTTTTGTCCGAGGCCTGAGCCTGACCGACCCGAAATAAGGAGTGCGCACATGCGTCGAGTAGTCGTCACCGGTCTGGGGGTAGTATCTTCGATCGGGAATAATGCCCAAGAGGTTCTGGCCTCGCTCAAAGCAGGCAAGTCCGGGATCGAAGCCAGCGAACAGATGGCGGAACACGGATTTCGCAGTCAGATCGCGGGAACGCTCAAGATTGACGTGGCTGAACACGTGGACAAACGCACCCTACGCTTCATGGGTCCGGGCGCGGCTTACGCTCATATCGCCATGTCTCAGGCCATTGCAGATTCCGGTCTGACCGAGGATCAGGTGGTCAACCCGCGCACAGGTCTGGTGGCTGGGTCTGGCGGCCCGTCGACAAGCGCGATGCTGACCGCGCATCAGACGGTTCTGAGTACCGGTGCAACCAAGCGGATCGGGCCGTTCGCTGTGCCGAAATGCATGTGCTCGACAATCTCGGCAAACCTGGCGACCGCGTTCAAGATCAAGGGTATCAACTATTCGATCACCTCGGCCTGCTCGACTTCGCTGCATTGCATCGGCAACGCAGCCGAACAGATCATGCTGGGTAAACAGGACGTCATGTTTGCTGGCGGCGGCGAAGAACTGGACTGGACGCTTTCGTGCCTGTTCGATGCGATGGGCGCGATGTCGTCGAAATACAATGACACGCCCGACAAAGCCTCGCGCGCGTTTGACGAAAACCGTGACGGGTTTGTGATTTCCGGTGGCGGCGGCATCCTCGTTCTGGAAGAGCTGGAGCACGCGCTGGCCCGCGGCGCAAAGATTTATGCCGAAGTCACCGGCTATGCTGCTACCTCGGATGGCCACGACATGGTGGCCCCTTCGGGTGAAGGCGGTGAGCGCGCGATGCGGCTGGCGCTGGCCACATTGCCCGAAGGTCGCAAAGTCGGCTATATCAATGCACATGGGACCTCGACCCCTGTCGGTGACGTAGGCGAAGTAGAGGCTGTGCGCCGCATCTTCGGTGAAGGCAATGTGCCACCGATTTCTTCGACCAAATCGATGACTGGCCACGCGCAAGGCGCGGCAGGAGCGCTTGAGGCGATCTTCTGCCTGCTCATGCTGGACAATGATTTCATCACGCCGTCGATCAATGTCGACACACTCGCCCAAGGCATCTTGCCCGGTGAAATTGCAACTGAAGTGGTTGAAAACGCAGGACTGGACAGTGTCATGACCAACAGCTTCGGCTTTGGCGGCACCAACGGGTCCATGATTCTGTCTAAGTATAACGGGTGAAAGTGATGTCGGATCTTCTCAAAGGTAAGCGCGGCCTGATCATGGGCGTGGCCAATGACCGCTCAATCGCGTGGGGTATTGCCAAGGCCATGCACGAGGCAGGCGCAGAACTGGCCTTCACCTATCAGGGCGAGGCTTTCGGCAAACGGCTGGAACCTCTCGCTCAAAGCCTTGGCAGCGATTTCATGGTGGATGCCGATGTGACCGACGACGAGTCACTGGACCGCGCCTTTGGTGAGCTGGCTCAGCGTTGGCCCACCATCGACTTTGTTGTTCATGCCATTGCGTATTCGGATAAATCCGAGCTGACAGGCCGGTTTCTGAATACCACGCGGGCGAACTTCAAACACTCGATGGACGTGTCGGCCTATTCTTTCATCGAGGTGGCACGCCGCGCCTATCCGATGATGAAGGACTATGGGGGTTCGCTGCTGACGCTGACCTATCAGGGATCAAACCGGGTGGTACCGAACTACAACGTCATGGGTGTTGCCAAGGCGGCGCTGGAATCGGCGACCCGTTATCTGGCCAATGACCTTGGCCCGGATGGTATCCGCGTGAACGCAATCTCACCGGGACCGATGAAAACCCTTGCCGGTGCCGCCATTGGCGGGGCGCGCAGGACATATAAGTTCTGCGATCAGAATGCGCCGATGCGTTCGAATGCCACTCTGGAAGCTGTTGGCGGGACCGCAGTTTACCTGACATCTGATGCGGGAGCCTGCACGTCCGGAGAAATCATCCGCGTTGACGGTGGTTTCCACGTTCTGGGCATGCCGCAACCCGATTTCATGTGACCATATCTTTCCCTGCCGCCGCCAAGATTTCACCATCTTTGGGCGGCAGGACTTCGATATGAGCAAGCTAGATCAAATCATTGCAAACAACGCACGATCAGTGCAAAGCCGGAAAAAGTCCGGTTTCCTCAGCCAGCGGGCCAGAGTGCTGCTGCTTGCGCTGACATCATTGCTGCTGGTGTTTGTCTTTTTCACCCAGCCACAGGTACGTGCAGCTGTTGAAGCTTTGATCGGCTGAAGTCCGGGCGGGCGTTCCAACCCGAACTATGTCTCAATTGATCGAGACGACTTCAATCTCAAACACCAGATCCTGACCGGCCAACGGATGGTTTCCATCCAGGGTCACAGTCGCTTCGTTGGCGTCCACAACTGTCACAGGTACGGCCTGACCGTCCGGTGTCTGCATCTGCAGTTGAGTGCCCGGATCCAGCGGAATATCCTCGGGAATACCCTCGCGGGGGATTTCCTGACGCATCGCAGGGTTGATCGGGCCGTAGGCGTCGGTGCAGGCAATCTCGACCCGTTTCTTGTCACCTGTGGACAAACCGGGCATGGCACTGTCCAGACCGGGAATGATCTGGCCCGATCCTACCACGAACTCCAACGGATCGCGCCCATCCGAACTGTCAAAGACTTTGCCATCCAACAATGTCCCTGTGTAATGGATGCGAACCGTGTCACCTTGCTTGATTTCTGTCATAGTGGCCTCCGGCCGTTTTTAGGGGTTAAGCGGCCAACCCTAGAGATTGACACAAAGTTGTAAACCCTTGGCCCTTTCCCCCCATTCCGTGTTGTGCCAACCTGCGCGCAATCAAAGGAGGGTCATATGGCAATCACGACCTGCGTGTTCGACGCCTACGGAACGCTGTTTGATGTTGCGGCCGCCGCCCGGCAGGCAGCAGGCGAGCCGGGGTTCGAAGCCCTGAAAGACAAATGGCCCGAGGTCGCTGGGCATTGGCGCCTGAAGCAATTGCAATACACATGGCTGCGTGCTGTGGCGGATGCCCATGCGGATTTTTGGGATGTCACGCAGGACGGGCTGGACTGGGCGCTGGAAGGTGCCGGCCTTCAGGGCAACCCAGAATTGCGCCAACGCCTGCTGGATCTTTATTGGGAGTTACAGGCCTATCCCGAAGTTCCTGTCATGCTGAAAGCCCTCAAGGATGGCGGGATGCAGACTGCCATCCTGTCCAACGGATCACCGCCCATGCTGGACGGCGCTGTTCAGTCCGCCGGGATCGGCGATGTGCTGGATGACGTGCTCTCGGTCGAAAGCGTTGGGGTCTTCAAGCCCCATTCCCGTGTCTATGATCTGGTTCAGAACAGGTTTGACTGCGCCCGAGACGAGGTCTTGTTCGTCAGTTCAAACGGCTGGGATGCCGCAGGGGCCAGCGGTTATGGTTTTGTCACCGCCTGGGTCAATCGGATCGGGGAACCAATGGACCGGCTGCCGTGGACGCCAGCGCATGTACTGTCTGACTTGACCACCATTCCCAAACTGGCTGGTCTTTAATGCCGGACTTTACGACTTCGGACGGCAAGCGCATCTATTTCGAAGACCATGGATTGGGCACGCCGCTTTTGTGTCTGGCCGGATTGACCAGAAACAGCCGGGATTTCTCGTATTTTGCACCACATGCCACTGAGCTGCGCATGATTGCTATGGATTACAGGGGGCGCGGTCGCTCGGACTACGACCCCGATTTCATGAACTACAACGTCTTTCGTGAATCCCATGACGCGATTGAACTGCTGGATGTACTGGGCATCGAAAAAGCGGCCATTCTGGGCACCTCGCGGGGCGGACTGATTGCCATGGCATTGGCGGCAAGCCACCCCGAACGTTTGGCCGGTGTGATTCTGAACGATGTGGGGCCGGTCATCGAGACGTCAGGCATCGCCAAGATCATGGCCTACGTGGGCGCACAACCCACCGCGAAAACCTATGACGAAGCTGCTGCTGCCCTGAAACATGTGATGGAGCCGCAATTCCCCGGAGTTCCCCTGGAGATCTGGCGCAAACAGGCCGAAATTCAATACAAACAACAAGGGGACAGGCTGGCGCTGCGCTATGACCCGGCCCTGCGCAAAGCGCTTCTGGAACAGGCCGCGAGCGGTGCCATACCCGATTACTGGTTGTTTTTTGAAGCGCTGCGCAACATTCCCTGCGGCGCGATCAGGGGCGCGAACTCGGACATTCTGAGCGCAGAAACACTGGCTGAGATGCACCGGCGGCATCCCGGTCTGATCTCGACCGATGTGCCGGATCGCGGGCATGTTCCGTTCTTGAATGAGCCTCAATCTCTGGATGTCATCAAAAAGGTATTGAAGAACGCTGCATGAGCACAATTGAAATGATCGAAGCCGCGGCCAAACGGCTTAAGGGACATGTCCGCGAGACACCAATTCTGTCGTCGCCATTTCTTGACGCGATCGCCGGGCGCCGAATTTGGGTCAAGCCGGAATGCCTGCAACATACGGGCAGTTTCAAGTTTCGGGGGGCTTGGTCTGCCATATCCGCGCTGGACGAAGACATACGCCAGCGCGGCGTGATTGCCTATTCCTCGGGCAACCACGCGCAGGGCGTTGCGATGGCGGCGTCGAAACATGGAATTGCTTCGGTCATTGTCATGCCGTCGGACGCGCCGCACCTGAAAATCGAAAACACCCGCGCGCTTGGGGGTGAAGTTGTTCTTTACGACCGCGCAAACGAAAGCCGCGAAGAGATCGGGGAAACCATCGCCGCCGAACGCGGGCTAACCCTGATCCGGCCATATGACGAGCCTCAGGTGATTGCGGGACAAGGTGCCACCGGCTTGGAAATCGCCAGACAGGCAGCGGAACTTGGGGTTTCTCAGGCGGATGTTCTGGTCTGTTGTGGTGGTGGCGGCCTCACCTCTGGCATTGCGCTGGCACTTGAAAAACACGCCCCCGACCTAAGGGTACGCCCGTGCGAACCAGAAGGGTTCGATGACGTAAAACGATCACTGGCAACGGGACGGATTCAGAACAACAACGCGGCATCAGGCAATATTTGCGATGCCATCCTGACACCGCAACCCGGCGACATCACCTTTCCCATCCTCAACCGTCTTTGCGGGCCCGGTATTTCGGTCACCGAAGACGAGGCGCTGCGGGCCATGGCACTTGCTTTCCTGCGCCTCAAGATCGTGCTGGAGCCCGGCGGCGCAGTTGCATTGGCCTCGGCCCTGTTCCGGGGCGACGAGATTGAGGGCGACGACGTGATCGTGGTCACTTCGGGCGGTAACGTCGATCCGGATGTTTTTGCCAGGGCGTTGGAATTCCTGACCTGACAGGCACCCCAAACCTGTGCAAATTGCACCTGGAACGCCGGGGCTGCAAGGACCTGAGTCATGATGATCGCTGATCTGGGCGACGTGAAACTGAATTACCGTGTTGATGGTGCGGCGGATGGCGCGCCACTGGTTTTTGCCAACTCATTAGGAACAAACCTGCACCTGTGGGACGCCGTGTTACCGCACTTGCCCAAGGGGTTGCGCATCATCCGGTATGACAAACGCGGACATGGGCAATCCTCGGTTCCACCGGCGCCTTATTCTATGGGCGCCCTGATCCGCGATGCCGAGGCGCTGCTGGATCACCTGAAGGTTCGTGACTGCGTTTTTGTCGGCCTGTCCATTGGCGGGATGATTGCACAGGGACTGGCCGTCAAACGTATGGATCAGATACGTGCGCTGGTTCTGTCGAACACCGCTGCCAAAATCGCCACACCCGCAGTCTGGCAGGATCGGATCGACGCCGTACGTCGCGGTGGGATCGAAGCACTAGCGGACGCCACAATGGAACGCTGGTTTTCTCGTGATTTCCGCGCGGCACAAGACCACCTGCCATGGCGCGACATGATGATCAGCCAACCGCTTGACGGGTATCTGGGCTGTTGCGCCGCCATCGCCGGGACCGACTTCTATACACCCACAAGCGGCCTGCGCCTGCCTACACTTGGCATCGCCGGAAGCGCGGACGGCTCGACCCCGCCCGATCTGGTGCGCGAAACTGTTGACCTGATCCCCGGATCGCGGTTCGAACTGACTTGCAGAGCTGGCCATTTGCCGTGTGTCGAGAAACCCGCAGAATACGCAGCAATCCTAACCCGGTTTCTGACCGATATCGGGCATATCTGAAGGAGAACAGCAATGGCGTCTTTCCTGTTGGTCCACGGCTCTTGCCACGGAGCCTGGTGCTGGCGCGATCTGATCCCTGCGCTTGAGGCTTTGGGACACTCTGCCCGGGCCATCGACATGCCCAGCCATGGTGCGGATCCAACGCCGGTGTCCGAGGTTACACTGGACAGTTGCCGCGATGCCGTTCTGAACGCCTGCACGCCCGATACGATTGTCGTGGGTCACTCGTGGGGCGGCTATCCGATCAGCGCCGCCGCCGAGGCTCGGCCGGAGGCCATGCGCGCCCTGATCTTTCTGTGCGCCTACGTGCCTCACGATGGGCTTTCGTTGGCAGATATGCGCAGGCGCGGGCCACGGCAAACCATAGCTCACGCAGTGGAAAAATCCGCAGACGGTCTGTCTTACACCGTGTCGGTGGATGCCATTCCCAGGCTGTTCTATCACGATTGTCCGGACGATATTCTGCCTTACGCCTATGCGCGCCTGTGCCCACAGGCCATTCTCCCCCAGGAAACACCACTGCCGGTCGGCACGAATTTCAACGATGTACCCAAGGCCTATGTCCGCACCACGGATGACCAAACAATCCCCACGGAGTATCAGGCGGACATGTGCGCGTTCATCCCGAAGGAACTGCGACGAACCATCGACAGTTCGCATTCTCCGTTTTTCTCGCATCCACAGGAACTGGCCGGATTGCTAAGCGAATTGGCAAGCAAATTCGGGTGATACCGCAGATTGTACGTAAAACTCTGTCTTCCCACATTCGGTGACTGTGCCTAGGGTGCCACGAACAGATCACCTGCCCGAGTCCCATGCGCCTGCCATCACTCTTCATCCTCAGCATCGTCATGATCGACGCAATGGGCATTGGTCTGGTGATGCCAATCATGCCGCAACTGATTGTAGACGTGCAGGGCAGCTCACTTGCCAATGCGGCGATCTGGGGCGGAGTGCTGAGTACCGCTTTTGCGGCGATGCAGTTCGTCTTTGGTCCAATCCTTGGAAACCTGTCCGACGCCTATGGTCGTAGAACCGTGCTACTGGTGTCGCTGTTCGTCATGGCGCTTGATTATATGGTTATGGCCGTGGCCGGCAGTATCTGGCTGTTGCTGGCCGGTCGTATTGTCGGCGGTATAACCGCAGCCACACATTCCACCGCTGCCGCGTTCATGGCGGATATCTCCGATCCCAAGGACAAGGCCGCGAACTTTGGCCTATTGGGCGCGGCCTTTGGCGTGGGTTTTGTCCTCGGCCCGGTGATCGGCGGGTTGCTCAGCGAATATGGAACCCGTGCCCCGTTCTGGGCTGCGGCAGGACTGGTGGCACTGATCTTTGCCGTCGGCTGTTTCGTGATGCCTGAAACCGTAACCGACAAGACCCGGCGCGCCTTCAACTTGCGCCGCGCCAACCCGGTGAATTCGCTGCGCGCCATTGCTGCACTGCCCGGTATCCGGCCTATGCTGTGGGTCTACTTTCTGTATTCGGTCTCAATCTACGTCTACCCCGCTATCTGGTCCTTTTTCACCACCGAGCGGTTCGGCTGGTCCCCTCAGATGATCGGCCTGTCACTGGGCGTCTATGGGATCGGCATGGCCGTTGTGCAAGGCGGTCTGATCCGCCCCGCAATCCGATTGTGCGGCGAGCGGGGCGCCATCATCTACGGGATGGGTTTTGAAATCCTCAGCTTCGCAATTCTGGCCTTTCTGACCAACGGGTTCATTGCGCTTTTGTTCATCCCAATCACCGCAATCGGGGCAATCACCACACCGGCACTTCAGGCAATGATGTCCAAAGCGACACCGGATTCGCAACAGGGAGAGTTGCAGGGCGTGCTGACCGCGCTCCACGCGCTTTCGATGGTCATTTCGCCCTTGGTCATGACCAGCGTATTTGCGCAATTCATTCGCCCTGACACACCGCTGTACTTGCCGGGTGCTCCGTTCCTGCTGGCGCTGGCGCTGATGCTGGCCGGGTTTGTGCTGTTTCGCCGGTCCCCGCCTGTTGTGGCTTAACAACGACACACACATGACGGTTTCCGCCTTGCGATCAACGCTTTCCCACGCCACCGTGGGGCCAACGGGAATGAGGGAAAACATGCAAACAATCAAAGCTGCAGTCTGCCGAGCATTCAGCGAACCCCTGGTTATCGAAGAGGTTCAGCTGGCCCCCCCCGGCACGGGCGAAGTCGAAGTGACGCTGGATGCAGTGGCCATCTGCCATTCAGACATATCCTATGCCGAAGGTGCCTGGGGCGGCTTTCTGCCCGCCGTCTATGGCCACGAAGCCGCAGGTGTGATCTCGTCAGTTGGAGAGGCCGCCGGAGACTTCAGGATTGGCGAGCCCGTGGTTGTAACCCTGATTCGCGCGTGCGGGTCCTGCTCCACCTGTGCCGGAGGGCACCCGACAAATTGCGAAACTCCGTACGACACCGTCAAAGGCCCGCTGAAAACGGCTGAGGGCGAACCGCTGGAGCAGGCCATGGCCTGCGGCGCTTTTGCCGAAAAGGTCGTGGTGAGCCATCGGCAGATCGTCAGGATACCCGAAAGCCTGCCCAAAGACCTGGCCAGCCTTCTGTCTTGCGGGGTGATCACCGGGGTCGGTGCTGCGGTCAACGCCGCCAATTTGCGTCCGGGTCAGGATGTCGTGGTCATCGGCGCGGGTGGTGTTGGCCTGAACGCCATTCAGGGCGCACGAATCGCCGGTGCACGACGGATCGTGGCCGTCGACATGACAGAAGAAAAACTGGAAATCGCAAAGGAATTCGGCGCGACCCATGGCGTATTGGCCAGCCTGAAAGAGCCCTGGAAAGCAGCGTATAAAGCCCTTGGCGGGCGCGGGGCCGATGCGGTTCTGATTACGGTCGGCGCAATCGCCGCCTATGATCAGGCCCCGCGCTATCTTGGCCGCGGCGGCAAGGCCATCATGATCGGAATGCCGCATTCGGGCGGCATGGCCAGCTATGAACCGGTTGTTCTGGCAGCCCTGGGTCAGGGTGTTGTCGGCTCGAAAATGGGTGATGTGGTTATTCAGCGGGACATCCCCTGGATGATCGACCTCTACGAGCAAGGTCGGTTGAAACTGGACGAGTTGATCTCGGGCCGCTGGTCGCTGGATCAGATCAACGAGGCCATTGCCGATACCAAAACCGGATCTGCAAAGCGCAACGTGATCCTGTTCGACAGAACCTGATCCCCCGGCTCGGAGAAACTGAGATGAAACTGCAGGATCTCGACATCATCGTCACCGCCCCACCCGCTCCGGGTTGGGGGGGGCGATACTGGATATTGGTTAAGCTGACGACTGACACCGGCATCACCGGTTGGGGCGAATGCTATGCCTCGTCCGTCGGACCCGAGGCGATGCGCCACGTCATTCGGGATGTGTTCGAACGGCACATGCTGGGCGAGAACCCCGAAAACATCGAGCTTATGTTCCGTCGCGCCTATTCCAGCGGCTTCACGCAGCGCCCCGACCTGACGGTGATGGGCGCATTCTCGGGGTTGGAGATCGCCTGTTGGGATATTCTGGGCAAGGCTCGCGACCGCCCGGTTTACGCTCTGTTGGGCGGCAAGGTGAACGAACGAATTCGCTCCTATACTTACCTCTACCCTTTGCCGCATCACAATCTGACTGACTTCTGGACCTCTCCCGAACAAGCGGGTGAAACAGCTGCCGAAATGGTGCGGCACGGCTATACCGCGGTGAAATTCGACCCGGCGGGCCCTTATACAATCCGTGGCGGCCACATGCCCGCGATGAGTGACATTTCCATGTCCGTCGCCTTTTGCAAGACAATTCGCGAAGCGGTAGGGGACAAGGCTGACCTGCTGTTTGGCACACACGGTCAGTTCAACACGGCCGGGGCCATCCGGCTGGGGCAGGCGCTGGAACCGTACCAGCCCCTATGGTTCGAAGAACCCACGCCACCCGATATGATCGAAGACATGGCCCGTGTCGCCCGCAACGTCCGTATCCCCATCGCCACCGGAGAGCGCATGACAACCAAGGCCGAGTTCGGAGCCGTTCTGCGCGCCGGGGCTGCGGAAATCCTGCAACCGGCGCTGGGGCGTGCCGGCGGAATCTGGGAGATGAAGAAAGTCGCCGCCATAGCAGAGATATTCAACGCTCAGATGGCACCGCATCTTTATGCGGGTCCGGTGGAATGGGCCGCCAATATCCACCTGGCCGCGTCGATCCCGAACCTGCTGCTATTGGAAACCATTGAAACACCGTTCCACAATCAGCTTATCAAAGGGTCCATTCAGGTCGAGGACGGCTTTGTGATCGCTCCGACAGGTCCGGGACTTGGGATCGATGTCGACGAAGACCTGGCCCGCGCGCACCCGTATGAAGGTCGTGGCTTGCATCTGCAAATGCAGGAAGAGCCCTGCGATTACGTTAACGGCAATGCTTTTCAGGGCGGTGCCCCTGCAACCGAGGGGTGACAACGCAGACGTGTTTGAGGCATATTAACCCAAGACTAACGGAACAACGGTCAAAACGTGACACTCCTAGAAACCGAACCTCAGGCACACACCTCGGACACACCATCTGAAATGAAAGAAAATGCAGCCCGCGCGGCTGCATTTCTCAAGACACTGGCGCATGAAGGGCGCCTGATGATCCTGTGCCACCTCGGAAACGGTGAGAAATCGGTAGGCCAGCTTGAGGATTTGCTGCAATTGCGGCAAGCCGCCGTCAGCCAAATGCTAGCCCGTCTGCGGGAGGAAGGATTTGTCACCACCCGAAGAGATGGCAAAACGATCTATTATTCGCTGCGCGATGGGAATGCAGAGCAGATGATCGGTCTGCTGTACGATCTGTTTTGTGAGCCTGTCAACTGATCACTCCTAATTGGACACGTAACCGGCGATCACCTGCATCAGCTTGAACGCGGTTGCCGCATCGTTTTCCACAACGGCCAGGAACTCTTCCTCACCGATCCGAAGACAGGATAGGTTTGTTTCGGCCACCATGCTCAGCGCGCGTGGTTCTTTGCGGATCAGACCAAGCTCACCCACCAATGCGCCCGGCCCCACGGTGGTGATCAACTGGTCGGGGCCATCTTCCTGCGGCAGGTACAGGCCGGCCTCGCCCTCCAGCACCACATAAGCGCCATCGGTCGGCTGATCATCTTTCAGGAAAACCACCTGACCGGGCTTGGCATCGAACCATTGCGCGCCAAAAGCCAGAAGGCGCAATTGCCTCCGGTCCAGCCCCGAAAACAAGGGGGTCTGCTCCAGCGCGCGAAGTTTCCGCGCCAGATCTGCTGAAGATGCGCTGTCTTTTCCCACGTCCACCGGTCCTCCGTCCGAGACGACACGACCTTGCCGGATTTCCACGAACATGTCGAATACGTCCGGGTTTTCGAACTGGTCATTGAGGTAGAACACCGTGGCATCCGGCAACAACTCGCGCAGCTTCTTGTAGACCGACACCTGCGTTTTCATGTCGTAACTGGCCAATGCCTGCTCCAGGATCAGGATATCCGGCTTCTTGATTGTCGCGCGGGTAAACGCCAGCGGTTCGGCAAAAACCGCCGGAAGGCTCTGCCCACCCAAAGCAACCGGAATGTCATAAATCAGCTCGACCACCAAAGGACGCGCGCCGTTCTCCTCCAACACGTCCACAATGACCTTGCGGGCCTCATCCGATCGCGCGCCACCTATCTGGCTGACCTTGCCGAACAGCGCGTTTTCCATGACCGTCAATCCAGGCGCGAAATCTTCCGGGTCCAGCGGAACAAAAGCGTCCTTGAGACTTTCCAACAGCTTGTCCGAATGACTCTGCCTCAGTTCCAGAATGCGATCCTTCAGCTCATCCGTGAACGCCGGGCCAATCTGTTCAGCCGAGACGACGAAAGGCACGGCCAACATACTGGCCAGCTGTTCGTCATCCAGCCCTGACGTTCCCTCTCTGCGGGTCTGTTCAACCAGCTCCACGGCTGCCTCATAGGTCTTTGCATCAAGACCCAGCTTGCGGAACAACGGATGGTCGGTTCCGTCGAACCCGAAGATCTGGCGCAGCATCTCGATCACGTCACGCGTCAGGGCGATCAACGTCTCATCCAGCCCCAACTCTCGCAACTGCATGAGGAAAACCTTCTGCCGGGCAAGCAAAGCCTGCGTCACCGGCACGCGAGGCGTCGCAAAAAGTAGGTTTTCTGCAACAGGCAGCGCCGGGTTGTAAGCATTCCGGTCGAAAATCAGCGCCTGCTGCTCAAGACCCGCGTCATGGACCGCCTGCCGCACAAGCGGGCGCAGCTCGACCAGTTTCTTTGCCAGTTCGCAGTGTTCGGTCGCAACAAAGCTCTGTTCAGCGCCACGCCGGAACAGGGCAGCCCCGGACCCCATTCCATCAATCAGTTGCAACCACCAATCGCGCAACGCCGTCGCGTCTTCAAACCCGGCCAGCGCCGGGTCAAGCCATTCCACCCTGAACGGATCCATGCTGTTTCCAGCCCGCAAGGTCTCGGCAAAATCTGGGTCATCTGTGGATTCAGCCAAGGGTTTGAACCGCATCGGCATCATCACGTTGTCACCCAACGTTCCCTGAAACATGACCGGGCGGGACGTTGCATACCCGATACGTGCGGCCACTACGCCCTGATGCAGGTCTGCCAGGTTCAGATCCCCAACCTGAACCGTGCCGGCAGCGGGCAAAATCTCGCGGGTCAGCAGCTCACCCATGGCGCGCCGGTCCTCTTCGCTGGGTGCGGCAATGCCAATCGTCTTGCCAGCGGGAAAAGTAAGATTCAGATCATCCAGCACCTGATTGCCGTCCATGTCACGAACCGAGACGTGCTTTAGCGCTATATCACCGCTCAGGTGGGGGCGCTCTGCTGGTTCGCCCTCGAACAGCGCTTCGTCCTTCAATCCGGCTGGATCGAAGCGGTCAACGACGATATCCCAGCGCAACGACATGTCCTGGGTTTGGTTGTAATAGGTCAGCAGCTCTTTCCAGGGTGAGCTCAGATCCTTATACGCCGCCAGCGCCGCAACCAATGCCCCCAGCGAAACCGAACCCTGCAACACCAGAAGGCCACCGATCAGGTAGAACATGAATGGTGTCAGCTGCGAGATGAAGTTGTTTATGAACTTCATAAAGAACTTCTTCTGGTAAATCTCAAAGCGGATCGCGAAAAGCCGCCCCAACTGATCGGAGATCATAGCCCGGCGATAGCGCCAGCCGCCATTGCTGCGGAGGGTTGACGCACCTGCCGCGTTTTCGCCGATCTGGGCAGCCAACGTCCGAACTTCCTGAATACGCTTCTTGTTCAACAGGTTGATCTGACGCTGCAATTTAGGGATTAACCAGGCCTGCACCGGGATCAGGGCGACTGCGGCCAGCCCGAACCAAAAGCTTTGCAAGAACAGGAAAGAAAGGATGGTGATCATCTGACCGGCTTGCAGAACCGGCTGGCTGATCGCATCGCCCATCAGCCCGCCCATTGGTTCGCTTTCAGCCGTGATCATCGAGACCATTTCGCCCTGGCTGACCCGTTCGAAATAGGGTTGCGGAAAAAGAAGCGCGCGGCTGACCAGCTGATACCGAAACCGTCGCAGCATGCGTTCGCTCAGCACACCCTTCATGGTGTTGATGCGCATTTTCATCAGCCCGTGCGCCAACACGGCAGCAAGGAAAGCAAAGCACAAGATGATCAGGAAATTCGTCTGTGAAAGCGTATAGCCCCAGACATCCACTTCGGCCGTTGTCGAACCGATTGCGTCGTTGATGATACGCTTGGGCAGTTCCAGCGTAAGATAGAGCAACGGAAACAACGTCGCCGTCACAGCCAGCAGGATCAGCTGATCGCGTTTGGAGTATTTCCAAATAAAGCGGAAAATCGTGCGTTCTATGGAACCTGCCCCTACTGCTGGCCGATAACACGGCCCGGATGCCGCGCGCCCAAATTCAACGGTTTGAATTTACTGCCATACTGACGCGTTATGCAAATTTTTTCCCACCTGAGAATTTTCTTTATCTTATGTGAACTAGTTCATTTACGCATGGCCGTGTTATTGCCTAAAGTCAGTTTAGAACGATATCGGGAGGGTTCTTTTGACTGCCAGTATTGGCGCAGTGTTACTTATGCTTTGCCTTTTTCAGGTCAAGCACATGTTCGCTGACTACTACCTCCAGACACCGAAAATGCTCTCTGGCCGAGGCGAGTATTTTCACTTGGGACGCGCGCAGCACGCAGCAGTACATGTTGCGGGCTCTGTCATCGTGTTTGCCGCGTTTGGCGCTCCGGTATTGTTCATCCTGATTGTCGGACTGCTTGAATGGGTCATTCATTTCAATATCGATTTCTTGAAAGCTAGCTATTCAGACAAGAAACAGCTTGAGCCGACGCAGGCCGCGTTCTGGCGTGCAGCTGGGTTAGACCAGTGCCTGCACAACCTGACTTATGTGGCGATGGTCTGGGCCTGGGTGACTTTCGCGGCAACGTAGCTCGTACCAGGATATGCCGTCCGATGCGCAGCCCAGAAGCTATGCGCCTATCCCTCGGCCGGTCATAGCGAGGCAAGCTGTTAACCTGCCCCACTCGACTTTGATCGATGCCAAAACCCGACTAGCCCAGAACCGAAAAACTGCTTTCCTCATTGATCGGGCGCTTGCGTGAGTAAAAGCCCACGTCGATGGTCCGTTTGATATAAGGCAGTTCGAATTGCAGCGGTTCCGCGTCGTGATCCGCTCCGCCTTCGCAATATGCGATCAGGGCTGCCATCATCTTACCCGCAATCGGTGCATTCTTATATTGGTTCCCGCTGGAACCGCATGCCATGTAAAACCCCGGCAGGCTGGATTTGTCATAGATCGGAATCCAGTCGGTTGAGGCATCGTAAAGGTCAACCACACCACGCGTTTTCGATGGGATGCCAAGGGAAGGCACGCGCTGCGCGTATCGCATGGCCTGTGTGGTCCATTGGTCCGTGAACTCGCGGTTGTAGGTGACGTCATCCTCGCACCATTGATGCGGATCACACTCCGGATCCTCTGATCCCACAAGGATGTGGTTGCCGTGTTCCGGGCGGCAGTAGCAGGCAATGTCGCTGTCCGAGACGATGGTTCCGTCGTTTTCAAAGTCGAACCCTTCCGGGGCAGGGACATGCACGACCTCTTGCCGCAGGGGGCGGGTTTTGATGGTCATGTCATCCAGAACTCCGGCCATCTTGTTGATGATGGACGAACCAGGTCCTGCCACATTGACCACAACCTTCGCATGGATTTCCTCGCCCGAGGCCAACTTGACGCCGGAAACGCGCCCGCCCTCGGTCAGGATTTCCGTGACTTCAGCACTGGTACGCACCTCGGCCCCGTGCTGTTTGGCAGCATCCATCAGGTTTTGCGCCGACAAGGCCGGGTCGGTGACGTACCCCGCCTGCGACCAGTACACTCCACCCGTCATCTTTCGCCCGTTAGGCTGGCCGAATTCCGGGTCATCCATGCGGCGCGCCGGAGCAAAGCTGTCCAGCGAATAAACCGGCAGGCGTTCAACCACTTTATCCCCCGACCATTCTTCGAACGGACAATCCAGTTCTGATGAATTGCGCATGTGCTTTTCCAGCATCCCGTTCGCCTCGGTCTTCATAACCAGGCAGCCGGTTTCCCTGAACTGAGCCAGATTGGCCCCCTCCGGCAGTCCAAGATAGTCAGCCCAGTCGCGCCAGTAATGATAGCCTTCCCAGGCAAACGCCGTTCCATCGAAGGTGGAATAATGCATCCGGATGATCGCGCAGGACCCGGCGGTTGAACCGTGTCCAACCTGTGCGTTGCGATCCAGAGACAGGGTTTTCCAACCCGCCTTGGACATTTCGAACGCGATGGCCGCGCCGATCACGCCGGTACCAATGATGATTGCGTCTGGTTGACTCATTTCGGGTCTCCTTTCCAGTAGCGCCGGGAATATGCGCTGAATTCTTCAACTTCTTCGGGTTTCGGTTCGACGCCCGTAAAGGCGTATAGGTAATGCGGCACCATCGAGATCCGCGTCTCGAAGGGTTCGTTCAATTGTGCAAGGTCATATCCGATCTGCATGTAATACAGCACGCGCGCACGCGTTTCGGACTCGATCTCGGAATAGCCGTATCTGGCGAACATCGCGTGCAAAGCCTCAAGCCGCCGTGTGTCTGACTGGTCCAGCGCACGGCGTACTTTGCCCGATTTACGCGCCCAGTCGCGCACGGCAAAATCCAACGCGGTGTCAAACAAATCCGTATTGACCACACAACGATGCACGTTGCAGACCGCGCCCGTTATCGTGTCGGCTGGTGCTTCGGCCTGTTTTACAAGCGCAACCGTATTGGTCGCCTGCCACCGCGCCAGCAGTGCATCCAAAAGTTCCTGTCTGGACTTGAAGTACCAGTAGAAGGATGAACGTGACACGGCCATCCGCTCGGCTAGGTTAAGAACCTTGATCTGGTCCACCCCGTCCGAAATCAGCACGTCCATCGCCACGTTCAGCCAGTCGTCGCGGGTGACCTTGATATTGCCGATCAGGGGCTCGGCCTCGGGATCATCGCGGTGAAGGATAGGTTTGTTGTTCATTCAACTCTCCGGTGGCGCCCCACCCTCTGCGGTGCGGCGTGCGATAAAGTCCTGCAAGGCACCAAAACGATCATTGTCTATGGCGGGGGCCTTGAAATCGTTCAGAATACCCTGCCAAACCCCCGTTGCACGGTGGTTGGCATCCGTCGATCCTCGCTCGGTCCATGTGCCGAAATTGGCGTAGTCATGGACATGCGGTTGATAGAACTCGGTGGTGTAGCGCTCCATCGTCTGGGGGCAGGCAAAGAAATGACCGCCGGGCGCGACCTCACGCAAGGCGGTGTCAAAGCCGATCTCGGCGAACCCCGCCTGCGCGCCTGCGCAAAGCTCGGCCACCATGTTCAGCACCTCGGCATCACAGACCAACTTTTCGAAGGATACGGTCAATCCCCCTTCCAGCCAGCCCGCTGAATGAATGATCACAGTCGCGCCGGCCATCAGGCAACCCCAAAGGCCAAACTGGTTTTCATTCGCCGCCTGCACGTCGTTGCTGTTTGACGCCGACCCTGCCGCCGACCTCCAGGGCAAGCCAAGGTGACGCGCCAGTTGGCCTGCGGCAAGTGACGCCTGAAAATGCGAAGGCGTCCCGAATGCAGGCGCGCCGGATTTCATGTCCACATTGCTGGTGAACGTGCCATAACAGACCGGAGCGCCCGGTCTGGCCAGCTGCGTCAAGGTCAGCGCGGCAAGCGCCTCGGCATGGGACAGGGTGATTGCCCCGGCCACGGTGATCGGCGCCATCGCCCCCATCAGAGTGAACGGAGTGATGATCGACATCTGACCGTGGCGCGCAAAGTCGATCAGCCCTTGCGCCATGGGAATATCCAACGTGCGCGGGCTGTTTGTGTTGATGATCGTGTAACAATGCGCATTGCCCCGGAACTCATCATCCGACAGACCGCGCGCCGTGGACAGCATCTCAAAGCAATCCATGACCTGCGGCGTGCCGCGCGAGAAGAGGAACGGAAACTTGTCGGTCAGTTCCATCTGCGCCTGTGTCGTGAAGTAGTGGCGCAAATGCGTCGGTACATCCTGAGGTTCAACCTGAGGCGAGATCATCTGGAACACATCGAAATGATGGGTGAGCTTTAGAAACTCCAGATAATCCTGACTGGTCGCCGGGCGACGGCCACGCTCAAGATCGGTTGCGTTCGGCGCGCCTGCCCCCGGTTGAAAAACCAGCGAACCCAGTTCCAGAGTGAAATCCCGATGCCGCGAACCGGCGCGACAAGCGATAGATTTGGGGGCCGAGGCAACGGCAGCCTCAACCATCTCGCGCCCGACAAAGACCATTTCACTGCCTTCATCCACACGCGCGCCACCCTGCTTGAACAGCTTGCGCGCCTCGGGAAGCAGGGTCTTTACACCCAACTCCTCGAGCGTACGCAACGCTGTCTCGTGCATGTCCGCGATCCGGTCAGCCGGGAACACCTCCATCAAAGGGAAAGGGTTCCTGAGCTGGCGATAGTTCACATCGCGGCTGGGCTGCGGGGCAGCCGCGCCCCCTCGCCTTCGGCGTCGTCGGTCCGGAGCCGTCATGATCAGCCCCGCATCACTTTGCCCTGAGGGTCGTAGGGCGACGGTGCAATTACCCGCGCCGGACATTCCACCCCTACGACATGGACAGACAGTTCCGTACCCGGGTCCACCTTGTCACGGTCAATCAAGGCCATTGCCAACGACTTGCCGGTATAGTGCCCGTAACCGCCTGAGGTCACAAAACCCACGCGTTCACCATTGGCCCAGACCGGCTCATACCCGCTGGCATCGGCGTCCAACGCATCGATTTCCAGTGTCACCTGCACCTGCGCCGGGCCATTGCCATCCCGTTCGGCCAGAGCGGCCTTCTTGCCGATGAAATCCTTGTCCCAGTCGATCCAGCGATCCATGCCGGTCATGCCGGGTGTGTAAGCCTGCGTGAACTCTGCCGACCAGATGCCAAAGCTTTTCTCAAGCCGGGTTGATAGCATCGCATTGAAACCGCACTCGCGGATACCCTCTTCTGCACCGGCTTCCAGCAAAATGCGGCGCAGCTTGATGTGATCGCCATAGCGGCAGTTGATTTCATACCCTTTTTCGCCGGTCACCGACATACGAGCCACGCGGGCACGGACGAGACCGATGTCGAAATCACCGCAGCCCATGAATTTCAGACCCGAGATATCCTGTTCGGCCAATTTTTCGACCACCGCCTGCGATTTTGGTCCGACCACGGCGAACCCGCAATACTCCTCTCCCAGGTCGCGGACAGTGACCCCATCCATCATATGATCGTTGAACCATCGCATATGCCAGGCGCGCAGGTAATAGCTGCCCATGATCCACCAGCGGCCATCGCCCCAGTTCAACACGGTCAGATCGCCTTTGAGCCGCCCGTCCTCGCCCAGCATCGGCGCCAGTTTGGCACGTCCCGGGGCGGGCAGTTTCGACGCCATAACGTTATCCAGCCAAGCCTCGGCATTTGGGCCCGAAACCTCAAAGCGGGAAAAACCCGTGATATCCATCAGACCCACGCCCTCACGGATGGTCCTGCATTCAGCGGCCACAATGTCGTGCGCGTTCGAACGTTTGAGTGTTGGCGTTTCCTCGAACCCTTTGGGCGCGAAATACAGCGGCACCTCCAGATCCCAGCTGACACCCCATTTGCATCCGGCCTCGGTCATCGCGTCATGCGCCGGAGCCATCTTCAACGGGCGACCCGCAGGCAATTGCTCGTTCGGGTAGGTCATCACGAAGCGGCGCGAATAGAACTGGCCAGTGGTTTCACGAATATACCGCTTGTTCTGTGCGAAATCACCATAGCGCGCCACATCCATCGGCCAGGCGTCCGCTTCGGGCTCACCATGGATCATCCATTCGGCCAGTGTTTTGCCAACGCCACCACCTTGCAGGAACCCGGCCATCACCGCGCAGGCGGTCCAATAGCCGCGCTTGCCCGGAACCGGACCGACCAGCGGGTTACCGTCCGGCGAGAACGTGAACGCACCATTGACCCATGTCTTGATGCCCACTTTCTGGATTGACGGATACCGCTCAAAGCCCAATGTCAGTTCGTTCTCGATCCGGTCAAGCTGTTCCTGAAACAGTTCCTCGCCATAGTTCCACGGCGCGCCATCCATCGCCCAGTGTTCGTGATCGACCTCGTAGATCCCCACCAGAACGCCCTTCTGGTCCTGCCGCATATAGGTGAATCCTTCGAGGTCCACAGTCATCGGCATCTCGAAATCCGCCTGCGCCACTTCGGGCACAGTGTCTGTGATCAGATAGTGGTGCTTCAACGGTGAGACTGGCAACTCTACCCCGGCCATACGCCCAACCTGCTTGGCCCAGAGCCCGGCCGCGTTGACCACATGTTCACAGGTGATCGTGCCCTTATCGGTCGCAACCTGCCAACCATCATCTGTCTGGATCAGCTCTTCGACCTTGGTTTCCTCGTAATATTCGGCACCACGTTTTCTGGCCGCAGTCGCATAAGCCTGAACAGTGCCTGTCGTATCGATATACCCTTCGCGATCCGCCCACATCGCGCCCAAAACACCGTCGGTTGACATGATTGGGCAGCGTCTCTGTGCCTCTTGCGGGGTCAGCAGCTCGCAATCATCAATGCCGATTGACTGGAAGATGCGGTAATTGGCCTGCAACCACTCCCAGCGTTCAGGCGTACCGGCCAGCGTCAGACCACCGGTCATGTGCAAACCGATATTCTGGCCCGATTCTTTTTCGATCTCACTCAGTAGGTCAATTGTGTAGGCCTGCAACGAGGCCATGTTCGGATCCGCGTTCAGGGCATGGATGCCGCCCGCTGCGTGCCATGACGATCCCGATGCCAGCCGCCGCCGCTCCAGCATGACCACATCGGACCAGCCGAATTTGGCCAGATGATACAGAACCGAGGCACCAACGACGCCCCCACCAATGACCACTACGCGATATTGGGATTTCATCCCGACCTCCCTGAACAGAATCTGGGAAGACGCTAGTGGCACTGTTCAGTTCTGTCTAGACAATTCTGTACAGTGCGGAATGCGAGAACTCTGCCGCATGCTTTGAATACCTAAAGCTGCGCGCTTGGGCGGGCTTTCACGCTTTCAAACCAGACCTGCGTTCTTGTATTTCCTTCCGGTATCCGCGTCTTGATGACGCGCGCGAAATCGACAAAAACAAAAGTGGATATATCCGCCAGAGTGAATACATCGCCCGCAACATACGCGCTTTGCTTCAGCCGCGCCTCCAGCAGTTCAAAAAACGACGCAACCCGCTCGCGCCCACGCTGCGCCAGCTCAGGGATCTGCGCATGGTTAACAGGGCCGGGAATGGCACGGTCTTTGAACGCCGGATGGCTGTTGCGCAAAGCCTCAGCGATGGGTGCACCGCCCTGCTGCTCGGCAATTGCGTTCCACATCAAGACCAACCCTTTTTCATCAGCGGTACGGCCCATTAAGGACGGCTCGGGGAAACGCGCTTCAAGATACGCGGCGATGCCAAGATTTTCGGTCAGGACTGCGCCTTCATCCGTTACCAGAACCGGGATTGTGGCCCGGGGGTTCACTGCACGAAACTCAGTGCTCAACTGCGCGCCCTCGGCAATCGAGATTTCGTGCGTTTCGATGTCCAACCCTTTTTCCGCGATAAACATACGGGCACGGCGCGGGTTTGGGGCCGTAGAGCAATCGTAGAATATCATGCAGGCCCCTTCTCTCTGGTCAACGCCGATAGATGAAACAGCGCCCTTCGACGGCACCCTCGGGCAACGGCATTTCCTCCAGCGCCTCGAAATACATCCGGTCACTTGAAACCATTAATCCACCCGGTGCCAGCAAGGGCTCGATCAACGGGGAAACAAGCCGCGCAAAGATGTCGTTCTTTTCGCGATTATGCCCCCCAAGGTCTGCATGAATCAGGCTTGCTGTCGGTCCAAACCTGTCGACCGCCGCTGGCAGCGTCTCGCGCACATCCCCCAAGATCACCCGATCCTCGGGCGGGGTTGAATCAGGGTGCGAAGCCACCGCGCGTTCGAACACAAAGACAGGGCGTCCATCGATATGCTGCACAAGATGATGATAGGTGCGCCCATTGCCCAACCCCAGTTCAAACACCGGGCCAGCCATGCCTGCCGTTTGCGCAATCGCGTGATCCAGGCAGGCGCGCTGCGACACCATACGATCGATAAACAAGTCCAGACGGCTTTGATTCTCGGACACTGGCAAATATCTCCTTGATACCAATCGAAAGCATAGGTGCCCCCGACGCCGCCTTAGATGACAAATTCTCAAGACTTTGTGTAGCGACGAAGCCCAAAGTTTCACATTTTCGCGACATTTCAGCCCAAGAACGGGTTTGACTAGACAGGCGGAACCGCGCGACACTGACGAAAAAATCACGGGGAGTTGAAACGACCGATGTCACCAAGCGGCCAAACGGTTGGAAAGCCTGCATGAGCGCGTTGTTGTCTGTCAGAGACCTCAGCATCGGCTTTGGTGCGGGAAGTTCCGTGGTCACGGATGTGAATTTCGATGTCAAACCAGGAGAAACCTTGGCGCTGGTCGGTGAATCGGGATCGGGTAAAACCATCACGTGCCGGGCCGTCTTGCGGATTCTGCCGCGAACGGCGCAGATACGCAGCGGCACGATAACTTTGAATGATTCCAAAGGTACATGTAACCTGACAGCGGTCAGCGAACGAGAAATGCGCGGCATTCGTGGCAATCGCGTTTCGATGATCTTTCAGGAACCCATGCGATCGCTGTCACCTCTGCACAAGATTGGGAATCAGGTCAGTGAAGTCTTGTGGCTCCATCGTGGGCTTTCCGAGTCCGAGGCGCGCAAAAAGGTCCTGACACAGTTCGAGCGCGTGGGCTTTCCAGATCCGCAGCGTGCCTATGACTCCTACCCGTTCGAGCTGTCGGGCGGAATGCGCCAACGCGCCATGATTGCGATGGCAATGGTATCCAAACCCGAACTGCTGATCGCGGATGAGCCAACCACCGCGCTGGATGTGACCACGCAAGCGCAGGTTCTGGGGCTGATCAAGGAATTGCAGCGCGAGACCGGCATGGCGCTTATTCTGGTGACCCATGATCTGGGCGTGGTTGCCAACATGGCCGAACAGGTTGTGGTCATGCACAAGGGCCGCATTATGGAGGCTGGCCCGGCCGCACCAATCCTGACCTCCCCCGCACATCCATATACCAAACAACTGTTTGATGCTGCACCGGAAATTCCAGATCAGGATGCTGTGGGTATACCGATGCCGGACGACGATCTGATCCTTCAGATGAAGGGTGTCTCCAAAACCTACACGATGCGGTCCAGCAAAGGGTGGCAGGCCGACAAGGAAATCTATGCGTGCAAAGGGGTCGATCTGAATTTGGCACGCGGCAAGACGCTGGCCATTGTCGGTGAAAGCGGATCAGGTAAAACAACAGCCGCGCGGATCGCATTGGGTGCGGAACTGCCCGATCCCGGTGGAGAAGTCCTGTTTCGCACCGTGCCGAATGCCGATCCCATCACAGTGCACAACATGACCCGCGCTCAGCGTACGGCGTTTCAGCGCAATGCGCAGATGGTGTTTCAGGATCCCTACAGCTCGCTCAGCCCGCGGATGCGCATTCAGGACGCGATGACCGAGCCGCTGGAAATTCACCGTATCGGAACAACGGCCGAGCAGCGCGACAAGGCCGCCGAGATGTTGCAACGCGTCGGCCTGACAGCCGACATGCTGAAACGCTATCCACACGCCTTTTCGGGGGGCCAGCGGCAACGTCTGTCGATAGCCCGCGCCATGATGCTCGACCCGCAGCTCATCGTGTGTGACGAACCCACCTCGGCGCTGGACGTATCGGTACAAGAGCAGATTCTGACCCTGTTGGAAAACCTGCAGGACAGCCTGAACCTGTCCTATCTGTTCATCTCGCACGATCTGGCTGTGGTCGCGCGGATCGCCGACGAAGTTGCCGTGATGCGTCGCGGCCTGATCGTCGAGCAAGCACCGCCCGAAACTCTTTTCTACAATCCGCGCCACCCCTACACCAAAGCGCTGATTGCCGCTCAACCCGAACCCGACATCAATCGCCCGATCGACCTGCAAGTGGTTTCCTTGGGCGCCGGCGCGCCGGACAGTTGGGATGAAGCCTTTCGTTTCTCGGACACCGTGATACCCTCATTGGTGGAATTGGAACCGGGCCATAAGGTACGTTGCCATGTTTAAGACCACTCGCCCTCTGATCCTGGCCGCTTCGCTGGCGCTCATCGGGATGCTGCCCGCCACGGCAGAGACAATCCCGACGCCGCAGGAAAGCGCGTTCTGGAACGCGGAAGTAGAAGCGGGCAATCTGCCACCCGTTCAAGAGCGCCTGCCAGCGGACCCGCTGATTGTAGATCTGGCAGCAAAAAGTCGCGAGTTCGGCAAACAGGGCGGCACCCTGCGCACCATGATCACGCGGTCCAAAGATATCCGCCAGATGGTTGTCTATGGCTATGCCCGGCTGGTCGGATTCGACCAGAACTACGAGATTATCCCCGATTTGCTGGCGTCGTTTGAAAACGAAGACGGCCGCAAGTTCACCCTGAAACTGCGCGAAGGGCACAAATGGTCAGACGGTTCTCCGTTTACGTCGGAAGATTTCCGCTATTGGTGGGAAGACGTTGCCAACAACAAATTGCTCAGCCCGTCAGGCCCGCCGGATTTTCTGATTGTCGAAGGCAAATCACCCACCGTTACCTTCCCGGATGAAACCACGGTGATTTTCGAATGGGAGGACCCTAACCCGGGTTTTCTACAATCGCTGGCTCAGGCAAGACCGCCCTTTATCTATCGCCCAGCAGCTTTCCTGAAACGATATCACGAGAAATATGCCGACCCCGAGGAACTTGCCTTTCTGGTCGACGATGCCCGCGTGAAAAGCTGGGCCGCGCTGCACAACAAGCTCGACAACCTGTACAAGTTCGACAATCACGAATTACCCACATTGCAACCCTGGTTGAACGCAAGTTCCGGCAAGAAAATCCGCCACAATTTCGTACGTAACCCCTATTACCACCGCATCGACAGCAAAGGGGTTCAACTGCCCTATATCGATGTGGTCGAGATGGAGATTGTTGCCCCCGGTCTGGTCGCTGCCAAAACCAATGCAGGGGAAAGCGACCTGCAAGGCCGGGGTCTGGATTTCCGCGACGCTTCGATCCTGAAAAAAGGCGAGGCGCAAGGCGGATACAAGACATTACTGTGGAAAACCGGCGTTGCATCGCAAATCGCGATCTATCCGAACCTCAATTTCGAGGATGACGTCTGGCGCGAAGTGTTGCGTGACGTCCGTGTGCGGCGCGCCCTGTCCCTTGCCATCGACCGCGAGACAATCAATCAGGCTTTGTATTTCAAGCTTGCGCATCCCGGCGCAATGTCGGTTCTGCCTGCCTCGCCCTTTTACGATGAAAAGAATGCCACGGCATGGGCCGGTTACGATGTCGGGCAGGCCAATGCGTTGCTGGATGAGGTCGGCCTGACCGAGCGCGACAAAAACGGTATTCGCCTGTTACCGGACGGCCGTCCTATGGAACTGGTGATCGAAACCGCTGGCGAGCGGCAAGAGGTTGAAAACGCCCTGCAAATCGTTACTGACACCTGGCGCGAGATCGGGGTCAAGCTGGTTATGCGCCCATTGGATCGCGATATCCTGCGCAACCGGGTGTTTGCCGGAAACTCGATGGCATCGGTCTGGTATGGATGGGATGACGGTATCCCGCAGGCGCACACGTCCCCGGCGTATCTGGCACCCACCGATCAGGTCTTCCTGGCCTGGCCTAAATGGGGCCAGTTTTACCAGACAGGTGGTGAAGCCGGGGAAGCCCCCGACATGCCCGAGGCAGAACGCCTGATGCAACTGGCCCATGACTGGGAGGTCGCAACTACCGATGACGAACGCAAGGAAGTCTGGACTGAGATGCTGAGAATCCACGCCGACCAGCTTTTTGCCATCGGTATCCTGAACGGAGCACCCCAACCCATTGTCGTGTCGAACCGTCTGCGCAATGTGCCGGAACAGGCCATGTGGGCATGGGAGCCCGGTGCGCATTTCGGCGTTCACCGCCCGGATGAGTTCTTTTTCGACGACTAAGCAGGAGCAGCTAAATGGTCATGCTGCGCTATGCGGTGTATCGCTTTTTCACGATGCTGCTGACATTGTTGGTGGTCTCGGTCCTGATTTTCATAATCATCAACCTGCCGCCCGGTGATTACCTGAGCAACCAGATTGCCGAGCTTCAGGCTTCGGGCCAGTCAGCGGGTGTCGCCAAGGCCGAGTTTTTGCGCGCCGAGTACGCTCTGGATCGCCCTATGTGGGAACAGTATCTGATCTGGGTGGGCTTCTGGCCGGGACCGCACGGATTTTCAGGTCTGATCCAAGGCAATTACGGCTGGTCCTTTGAATTTGACCGACCTGTATCGGAGATCGTGGGGGACACGCTTTGGTTGACGGTCGTCGTCAACCTGGCCGCGATCCTGTTTGTATATGCCGTTGCCCTTCCCCTGGGTGTTGTTGCAGCTGCGCGATCACGGACGTGGATTGATTACACCTCGGCTTTTGTGGGTTATCTTGGGCTGGCGACCCCAAACTTCCTGCTGGCCCTGATCCTGTTTTACTACGGGCATCGGTATTTCAACCTGCCTATCGGCGGCCTGATGGACCCGCAATTCGAAGGTCAGCCGCTGAGTTGGGACAAGATAAAATCCATTCTCATCCACCTGATCGTTCCGACTTTTGTCATCGGAACCTCGGGCGCATCGGCGATGATGCAGCGCCTGCGGGCAAATATGCTCGATGAACTGGGTAAGCCCTATGTGGAAACGGCCATTGCCAAGGGCATGGCCCCGGCACGGATGCTGACAAAATATCCACTGCGAGTGGCATTCAACCCGTTCGTTGCGGATATCGGTAACCTTCTGCCGTCAATGGTATCAGGATCGGTTCTGGTTTCAGTTGTTCTGGGCTTGCAAACCATCGGGCCGACTTTGCTGACAGCACTGAAAACGCAGGACCAATTCCTGTCCGCGTTTATCCTTATGTTTGTCGCGCTGCTGACGCTTATCGGCACGATGATCTCGGATATTCTGCTGGTCATGCTGGACCCTCGTATACGGTATGAGGGGCGCGAAGCATGACCGACACTTCTGACAACCGCTACGTCGATGACGCGCCCTTTGATCCGCAGGCGTCAATACAGCAACTGGAACGCGCCGATCTGGATGCCCCCAACTGGGTGTTGGTCTGGCGCAAGTTCCGCACGCATAAGCTGGGCCTGATCTCAGGCATTTTCCTGTTGCTGTGCTACCTGATGCTGCCATTTGCCGGTTTCATCGCGCCTTATGGCCCGAATGACCGGAACGGAGAGCATCTGTATGCGCCACCGCAATCGGTGAACTGGTTTTACGACGGCGCTTTTATCGGCCCCCATGTTTTTCCAATCGTCGCCGAGGCGGATCTGGAAACCTTCCAGTGGAAGTTCGTCCCTGATACCGACGACCCGCGCCCAATCCGGTTCTTCTGTGAAGGGTCCGAATATCGACTTGCGGGTCTTATCAAGACAGACAGGCATCTTTTCTGCGCGCCGGATGGTGCCACCTTGTTCCTGTGGGGTTCCGACAGACTGGGTCGCGATATCTTCAGCCGCATCCTCTATGGGGCGCAGCTGTCGCTGACCGTGGGGCTGATCGGTATTTCGGTATCATTCTTTCTAGGTATCCTGTTCGGCTCGATGGCCGGCTATTTCGGTGGGCGCATTGACTGGGTCATCAACCGGGTCATCGAAATCCTGCGTTCACTGCCGGAACTGCCGCTGTGGCTGGCACTGTCTGCCGCCGTGCCATCGAACTGGAGCCCGGTTGCCGTATTCTTCATCATTTCGATCATCCTCGGCATCCTCGACTGGCCCGGGCTGGCGCGTTCAGTCCGTGCCAAGTTCCTGTCACTACGCGAGGAAGAATATGTAAGGGCCGCGGAAATGATGGGCGCAAGCTCGGGCCGGGTGATCCGTAAGCACTTATTGCCGAATTTCATGTCTCATTTGATTGCATCTGCCACCCTGTCGATCCCGGCAATGATACTTGGGGAAACGGCGCTTAGCTTTCTTGGCCTGGGCCTTCGTGCACCAGCGGTCAGTTGGGGTGTGATGCTGAATGACGCGCAAAACCTCGCATCGATTGAGATCTACCCCTGGACGGCAATCCCGATGCTGCCGATCATCGTGATCGTACTGGCTTTCAACTTTCTGGGTGACGGGTTGCGCGACAGCCTTGATCCTTATCAGCAATGAGCCCTCTTGCTACCCTTCCCGCCGCCGACCGATATCGCAAGGTCGGCACAGGTGCTCTGCCAAGTGCTTTTGCCGTCTCCGAACTGGCGACGGCCAGCTTTGCAGCCGTTGGGCAAGAGATGGCCCGCTTTATGCGGGCGCTGAACCTGACCCAAAACGCCCCCGAGATCGCCATCGACCACCGGCTGGCATCGTTGTGGTTCAGCTATTCCTTCAAGCCCGATGGCTGGGAAATGCCAAACCTTTGGGATGCGGTCGCGGGGGACTACAGGGCCTCAGATGGCTGGATCAGGCTGCACACCAACCTTCTGCGCCATCGCGCAGCAGCGATGAAGGTTCTCGGCACCCCGCCAGAGCGTGAAGCTGTGGCAAAAGCCGTCAGAACCCGGGCCATATCCGATTTGGAAACCGATATTGTGGCCGAAGGCGGCGTGGCCGCTGCCATGCGCAGCCGGACCGAGTGGCTTGAACATCCGCAGGGCCGCGCTGTATCGCGCGACCCGTTGATTGGCTGGCAAGGCCCCCGGTACGTCAAGCTGCGCGAGAGACCGCAGGCAACCCCTGCAAGACCTCTTGCCGGGTTGCGGGTTCTTGACCTTACACGCGTTCTGGCAGGTCCGGTATCGACACGCACATTGGCCGGTTTCGGGGCCGAGGTTCTGCGGATCGATCCGCCCGGTTGGGACGAACCCGGTGTGATCCCCGACATTTCACTTGGAAAACACTGCGCCTATCTCGATCTGAAATCGACCAATGGCATGGAACGGCTGCAAGAACTTCTGCCCCAAGCGGATGTGTTCGTACACGGGTACCGGCCCGGCGCTTTGGATGCGCTTGGCCTGACCCGCGCCAAGCGCGATGAACTGGCACCGAACAGGGTCGAGGTGACGCTGAATGCCTATGGCTGGCAAGGCCCCTGGTCGACTCGGCGCGGGTTTGACAGCCTTGTCCAGATGAGCGCGGGAATTGCGCATGCGGGCATGGGATGGGCTGACGCAGACAAACCGACGCCGTTGCCGGTTCAGGCTTTGGACCACGCGACCGGCTATCTGATGGCCGCCGCCGTCCTTTCCGCATTGGCCGAGGCCGCGTCGGGCAATTCCATCATGCATGCGCATCTGTCCCTTGCCCGCACCGCCGAGCTATTGGCGGTTCTCGGCAAAGACGACGTCGAGGCCGAGCCCATTCGCCCGATACCCACGGATTACTTGCCTGCGACAGAAGCCTCGGGCTGGGGACCGGGGCACCGTCTCAGACCAGCGCTTAGCCTCGGTGAAACTGCGCTGCAATGGGATTTACCGGCGTCGAAACTGGGCACATCCGAACCGGTCTGGCCCTTCGTTTCCTAGTGACCCAGCTCTTTCGGTGGCACCTCATCCGAGGCGCAATTCAAAGCGACGGAAGGCCTTGCTATCGGTCGTCACCGCCCGGTCCGATATCGTCCAGATAATCCTCGTCGATCGCGGCCTGAACAGCCCCCGTCACGGCTTCACGCTGTTTCGGCGTCAGGTC
This sequence comes from Ruegeria sp. TASC047, assembly GCF_059612445.1. Classification (NCBI taxonomy): domain Bacteria; kingdom Pseudomonadati; phylum Pseudomonadota; class Alphaproteobacteria; order Rhodobacterales; family Roseobacteraceae; genus Ruegeria; species Ruegeria sp. TASC047. Next base: position 23,850 of record NZ_JBXWQP010000040.1, on the reverse strand, counting down.
TTCCGCTTCCTTGCCATCCGCCAATCTTACAGTGACCTCGCGATGTGCAAACTTGATCCCTTCGCGCGCGAACAGCTCGCGAATGTCCTGATAGACCTTCTTGCGCACCAGCCATTGATCACCCGGTTTCGTCATGAACTTGACCCGGATAATCATCGCCGAATCCTGCATCTCGATCACGCCCTGCGACTTTAGCGGCTGGATGAAATTGTCTCCGATTACAGGATCGGTCAACAACTCCTGTCCCAGTTTCTTGATCAGTTTGCGGACCTTCTCGACATCGGTGTCATAGGTCACGCGCAGCGGCAGCTTCATAATCACCCAATCGCGCGAGTAGTTGGTCAGCACTTTGATCTCACCAAAGGGAATGGTGTTCAGCGCACCCAGATGGTGGCGCAGTTGCATGGATCTGACCGAGATTTTCTCGACCGTGCCTTTCACATCCCCAATGTCGATATATTCTCCTTTCCGGAACGCATCATCCAACAAGAAGAATGCGCCGGAAAAAATGTCGCGCACCAGCGTTTGTGACCCGAACCCCACGGCCAAACCAACCACACCGGCACCCGCAAACAGCGGGCTGACGTTAATACCCAGTTCCATCAGGACTATCAGAACGATTGTAACCACGACAACGGCCAGAATTGCGCCCCGGAAAAGCGGCAACAACGTTGCCAGACGGCTTTGCCCGCCTTCGCCACCTTCGTCGCCTAGTTCAACCTCGGTGCCATCGTCGGATTCTTCAGCGATTTTGCTGTCGATCCAAATCCGAAAGAAGTGAAACAGGATGTACCCGATGAACAGGACAACCATCACATCCAGCGCACGTTCAACCGGCAGATCCTCGCTCCAGTCTGCGTTCGGATACCATATCACGACAAGCGCATAAGCCCCGAGCACGAAAGCCAGAATTCCGGCTACCCGGCGGGCCAGGTCTTCATAAGTCAGAAGATGCTGCTTCGGTTGTTCGGGCTCGGATATTTCCGTCGCCACGACCCCTTCATCCGCTGCGGCGGCTTCCCCGTTTATTTCGCTAATCATGCGCGAGCGGTCAAAATATCGCTCCAGCAGATAGTTCATTGCACCATAGGCCACGACCACGGACATGAAGATCATGTAGCTGCTTGCAATCAGCGGCAGCGGCGTCGGATGCTCCAGCGCCAGATCAACAGCCAGACGGAACCAGCTGAACACGACATAGATGATCAATGCCGGTGCCCAGCCAAAAGACACAAACCGCAACAGCCATGACACCTGTTCGGATGCCCGCCCACCCCGGATCGCATTCGAGATTGCACGGGCGTTGAACAGGATCATCAGTATATTGCCCAGCGCGCCCAGCATCGTCAGACCGCCATACACCATGGCGTAGACGTTGTAATTCAGTCCAAAATCCGCGACCCAGGTAGAAAACAGAACGACCGAAATGTCATAGGTCGCCAGCACGGACGCCCAAATATACAGCCTGCGCGCATTCTTGTCCGAAAAGGGCGGTAATCGATATTGGCTCAGATAAGGTGACAGGACCATGCGCCAAAGGTCCGACACCGTGCGCGACAGGAAAAAGGCCGTAAAGATGGCCGTGATCGTGAACTGGACCGAGATATCCTCGGCCTCGCCGAAGATCAGGTACCCAACGATCAAAGCCATGATCATGGCAAAGATCGTGGCACCGATCCCCATCAGGAACCGGAACAGCAGGAACGGCATCTTTTCCCGATACCCCTGCGGGTCGTCCTTGATCCGCGCCACCACCCAGCGGCGCGCGAACCGCTTCCCGTATATCTCGATCGACAGCCACCGCCCAAGTAACAGGAACAGGATATTCCAGCCCAACACCTCGACATAGGTCTGAATTCGGCCATCCGGGCTGGTCTGACGCAGGATGTATTGTACTTCAAAAATAGAATAGGGCAGCGCCTCGAGCCTGGATTGCATCGACTCACGAAACTTCGAGAACCGCTCTTGCGCCTTCATCAGCTGTGAGCCGTCACCCATCGGGTTGCTCGAATCGCTGGCCGCGCCCCCCGAACCTGCATCCTTGCCACCTGTCGTTGTCACAACCTGACCGGCACTGTCGATGACAATGAGACTCGCGCCCGCATCGCTGGCCGCGCGGATTGCAGCGGCCAAATCACTTTCCTTGTCGGCCTCAGACGAACTGCCCGACCCTGAGGGATATCCGGGAATCAAGGATGACTGCGCCAATGCACCATTAGGAACGCCCAGAACAATGGCCCACAACGCAAAGAACAATACGGCCAGAAAATCATTTCTCATCGGGTCTTGCATCCAGTTTTCCTGATGTTGGTCAGATTACAGAAGCATTTCAGGCAGTTCAAACACTCGCATCAAACCGTCTCGATATCGTGTTAGGACGTGTTCTTGGCGCACTCTGATGTCTGCAGGTGTTTTCAATCTTTCGAAAATTGAATATGACCAAGCAAAAGTTTCAGGTTCGCCCCGACTGTCAACATCGGTTTTTTTTGGCGACCTTGCCTGGCGGTGGCGCGATATGTCGCGAAACAGTCAATACGCTGTTGCCAAATCGCAATGCTTGAAACATTTGCAAGTACGCAAATCCGCCTTTGGCAAGCGTGGCATTGAAATATACGGTAACGCTTGCGAACGCGCGGATTTCGCTCTGGGATCAAGAAGACGGGCAACACTATGAGCCTTGGCACAACCAATTCTAAACCGGACCGCGCGCCGCGTATCCTGTTTTACAGCCACGACACGTTCGGTCTGGGGCATTTGCGCCGGTCCCGTGCCTTGGCTGCGGCAATCACACAAGCGGACCCAAGCGCTTCGGCACTGATCCTGACGGGCTCGCCCGTGGCCGGGCGTTTTACCTTTCCGCGCCGCGTTGACCATGTGCGCCTGCCCGGTGTGACCAAGCGTGCGGACGGCTCGTATGCCGCGCGCACAATCGGAATGGGGATCGACGAAGTTACCGAATTGCGTGCGGGATTGATCCAGACCGCGGTTCAGCAATTCGACCCCGACGTGTTGGTCGTCGACAAGGAACCGACAGGGTTCCGGGGTGAGCTGCTGCCAACACTGAAATACCTCGAACGCCATTGCGGAACGAAACTGGTTTTGGGCCTGCGTGATGTGCTGGACGAACCCGAAGTGCTGGCCGCTGAATGGGCGCGCAAAGAAGCCATCGAGGCGACCGAGCGGTTCTATCATGAAATCTGGGTTTACGGATCGCAATCGATCTATGATCCGACGCAAGGCTTGCCGTTGAGTGCGTCAGCGCGATCCCGCATTCACTGGACGGGATATCTGCGCCGCGATCTCGGCCCGGTCGGTGAACCGCCTCAGCAACCTTATATCCTGATCACACCCGGTGGCGGTGGCGATGGCAAGGCACTGGTCAACCTCGTGCTATCTGCCTACGAGAAAGACCCAGACCTGTCGCCGCGTGCTGTGCTGGTCTATGGCCCATTCCTGTCGGGTGAATTGCGCAACGATTTCGAAGCACGGGTTGCCGCATTGAATGGTCGTGTAACTGCGGTTGGGTTTGAATCGCAGATCGAAACACTGTTTGCAGGGGCCGAAGGCGTGGTCTGCATGGGCGGCTACAACACGTTTTGCGAGGTCCTGTCCTTTGACAAACGGGCCGTCATTGTTCCACGTACCACACCCCGTCTGGAACAGTGGATACGGGCCTCACGCGCAGAAGAGCTGGGGCTGGTCAAGATGCTGGACGAACAACGCGACAGCCTGACACCCGACGCAATGATCCGTGCCATCCGCAACCTGCCGCACCAATCTGTGCCGTCGCAGGCCATCCAAAGCGGATTGCTGGATGGTTTGGACTATGTCACCGACCGCATTGACAGCCTGCTGACACGGGAACAGAAACGAGCCACTGGATGAACTCGGCCTCTCCCAATCTGGCGGTTGTGGTCAAAGGCTGGCCGCGACTGTCCGAAACATTTATCGCGCAGGAACTTGTTGCCTTGCAGGAAGCCGGGCACCGATTTGACATCTGGTCTCTGCGCCATCCCACCGACACCAAACGTCACCCTTTGCACGACCGCTTCTCGGGGCAGGTTCGCTATCTTCCAGAATACCTGCATGAGGAGCCAAAGCGGGTGTGGACGGCCCGCGCTGCCGCCCAAGACCTGCCCGGCTATGCCGAAGCCTACAAGATCTGGCGGCACGACCTGCGCCGCGACCCGACGCCGAACCGCATCCGCCGGTTCGGGCAAGCATGTGTTCTGGCCGCCGAGTTACCCGCCCAGACGCAGGGGCTCTATGCCCATTTCATGCACACCCCCTCGTCGGTCGCCCGATATGCGGCCATCATACGCGGTCTGCCATGGAGCTTTTCTGCCCATGCCAAGGATATCTGGACCTCACCGGATTGGGAAAAGCGTGAAAAGCTGCAGGCCGCAACGTATGGGGCCGCTTTCGGGGCCACCTGCACGGCAATCGGCGCGGAACACCTGCGCAGCCTCGCTGATGACCCCAACCGCGTGGAGCTTATCTATCACGGTCTGGACCTGTCGCGCTTCCCCGAACCGCCAAAACGCAGGATACGCGCCGCTGGCGATCCGTTTCACATGATTTCCGTTGGACGACTGGTTGAAAAGAAGGGCTTTGACCGTCTTATTGCGGCCTTCACACTGCTGCCGGAAAACCTGAACTGGCATTGGACCCACATTGGCGGCGGGGGTCTTGGGGACACTCTGCACACACAGGCGCGCGCTGCTGGTATCGCGAACCGCATCACCTGGAGGGGGGCCTGCGATCAGCCGGAGGTGATCGAAGCCATGCGCAGGGCCGACCTGTTTGTCCTGCCCAGCCGTATTGCTGCGGACGGGGATCGTGACGGATTGCCGAACGTGTTTATGGAGGCCGCGTCCCAGCTATTGCCGATCCTGTCGACACCGGTTTCGGCCATCCCGGAATTCATCCAATCCGGAACACATGGCGTATTGTCTGATGACGACCCGGCTGCATTGGCTTCGGCCATTTCAGCTCTGGCCGCTGATCCGGAAACGGCAGCAACTATGGCGCGTGCAGCCTATGACCGTCTGATTGCAGATTTTCGAATGGACCCTGGTATTGCACGGCTGTCCGCACGGCTGAAAACCCTGAGCATGGAAGACGCGTAATGGCGCGGGTTGCGTTTTATGCGCCAATGAAATCCCCCGGCAGCCAGAAACCCTCAGGCGACCGCGAAATGGCGCGAAACCTGATGCTCGCCTTGGCGGCGCAAGGGGATAAGGTCGAACTGGCCTCGGACCTGCGCATCTATGACAAGAACGGGGACCGGGACCTACAGCAAACCCTTGTTCGCGCGGCTGAGAATGAAGCACAGCGGCTGAACGCCGAGTTGCCCTTTGATACAGATCTTTGGGTGACTTATCACAATTACTACAAAGCACCCGACCTGCTTGGCCCCAAGATCTGCCAAGCGCGCGGCATTCCGTATGTGCAACTGGAAAGCACGCGCGCATCAAGCAGGCTGAACGGGCCGTGGGCCGATTTCGCCCAAGCGGCGCATCAGGCGTGTGATGCAGCGGATATCATTTTCTACCACACAGCCAATGACCTGATTACGTTGGAACGGGACCGTTTTGGCAAGCAGGCACTGGTTGAATTGCCGCCATTTCTGCCTGAAACCGTGTTGCCTGTGGCAACGACCGGGGACGGCCCCATGCTTACTGTCGGAATGATGCGGCATGGGGACAAGCTGGCATCCTACCGGATTTTGGCAGAAGCCCTTTCGCACCTGACATGTGACTGGAACCTGAACATCGCGGGGGACGGACCGGCGCGGCCGGATGTTGAAGCGTTGATGGTGCCGTTCGGAAGCCGGGTGCACTTTCTGGGCCAGCTCGACCGGGCGGCCTTGCAGAAAATCTACCAACACGCATCCCTGCTTGTCTGGCCGGGCGTGAACGAAGCCTATGGGATGGTCTATCTCGAGGCGCAGGCGACAGGCCTGCCCGTGATCGCACAGGACCGCCCCGGCGTTCGGGATGTGCTGGCACCTGCGGTTTACCCATCGTTTGATGCTGAGGCCAAAGGGCTTGCCGATCACATGCAAAACCTGCTGGAGGATACCGCGCAGCGCCATGCGCTTGGGGCGAATGCGCGCAGCTATGTGGCCCGGCGCCATCTTATGCCTCAGGCGACCGGGCAGTTGTGGGCGCATCTACGGCCCTTGTTGAAGGATGTATCATGACCCGTCTTGCACTGCTTCGCCACGGGCATACCCACTGGAACCGCGCAGGGCGCATTCAGGGGCGCAGTGATATTCCACTGGATGACGACGCGCGGTCTGAACTGGCCGGGTATCGCTTGCCTGACCCATGGGCCGCCGCTGATATCTGGTCCAGCCCGTTGCTGCGCGCCAGTGAAACGGCGCGGATCGTGTCTGGGCGCGCAACAAAAACCTCGGACGCGCTGACCGAAATGAATTGGGGCGACTGGGAGGGGCTTCGAGGTGTCGACCTGATCGCCGATGAAACCAGCGGGTATCGCCATATCGAAGACTGGAGCTGGGATTTTCGCCCGCCTCACGGTGAAAGCCCTGCCGAGGTTTGGACTAGGCTGCGCCCCTGGGTGTCCGGACTGCGACAGGATACAGTCGCGGTCTGCCATATTGGCATCATGCGGGTCATTCTCGCCCAGGCGTGGGGTTGGGATTTTGATGGTCCCGCCCCCTTCAAGATCAAGCGCAATCGGCTGTATATCGTTGATATGGACACAATGACCGCAGACCCGGACCCCGTTCGCCTGATCAAACATGGGCCGATGCCATGAAGGTGATGATCGTTGTCACGCACCTTTTGGGAACAGGGCATCTAAGCCGGGCCCTGACGTTGGGCCGGGCGTTCCGGGATGACGGCCACCAAGTCATGGTCGTTTCAGGCGGGATGCCTGCGCCTCAACTGGACAGCAGCGGGCTAACCCTGTTCGGTTTGCCGCCGCTCAGATCAGATGGAACCAATTTCACCCGGCTTCTGACTGAAAGCGGCGTCGAGGCTGACGCGGATTATCAGCGCGCGCGTGTGACAGCCATGGTGCAGGCGGTAAACAGCTTTCAGCCGCAAATCCTGATAACCGAGCTTTACCCCTTTGGTCGCCGGTCGCTGGCAGCGGAATTCGACGCGGCCCTGAATGCGGCACGGGCCCTGCCTCAGCCTCCGGTCATCCTGGGATCGATCCGGGATATTCTGGCCCCGCCTTCCAAACCTGCCAAGGCCCAGCGGACAGAAGATATCGTCACCCGCCTTTATGACGGCATTCTTGTTCACTCGACCGAAAGTGTCACACCGCTTTCGGTCAGTTGGCCGGTGTCTGACCGATTGGCGGAACGGTTGCATTATACCGGCTTTGTTGCGCCTGAGTTGCCTCAACCGCATCCTGATGCCGTTGGGCAGGGCGAAATCCTTGTCAGTGCCGGCGGCGGTTCTGTGGGGCAACCGATCTTTCGCGCGGCCATCGAGGCCGCCCGCCAGATGCCCAACAGGCGTTGGCACCTGCTGGTCGGTGGGACGGATGCCAAAGCGAGAATAGCCGAGCTGTCCCAACTGGCCGAAGGAACCTCGGCAATTCTGGAGCCCGTGCGCCCGGATTTTCGCCAGATGCTGCCCCATGCGGCGGCATCGGTCAGCATGTGCGGCTACAACACCGCCATGGATATTCTGCAAAGCGGAACACCCACTGTTTTTGTCCCATTCGATGATGGCAAAGAGGTTGAACAGGGGCTGCGTGGGCAAAGCCTGTCGAGTTTGCCAGCCATCGAGGTGCTTCTCAGCCGAACCCTGAGCGGGCAGGCGATGGCGCAGGCCGTAGAGCGCGTCATTTCAGATGGACCCCGCGCACAGCAAGATTTCGGATTTGATGGCGCGGCCCAAACCGTAGAGATCGCCAAACACCTGTTGGAACGGCGTAAATGAACCCGGACTGGTACCCACTTGAGGTCGAACTGACCCATTGGCATGCAGCGGGCCTTTCGTTGCCGCTGTGGTGGCGAGACGATGACGCGATCGACCTGACACCACAGTTGGACCGGCTGTCCGATCTGGCCACGCAGTTGGGCCTGCCGGTACATCTGGCCGTCATTCCACACGCGGCAACCCCTGCGCTGGCTAACTATGTTGCGCGCGGCGAAACTCTCATCCCTGTGGTTCACGGGTGGTCCCACAAGAACCATGCGCCCGCCAGTGAGAAGAAAGCCGAGTTTCGCCTCAACCGTCCGTTGGACGAGGTTGTTGCCGATGCCGCGGCAGGACTGTCACGCCTTGACGCCTTGTTCGGCAACACCCTGCGGCCGATGTTTGTCCCTCCGTGGAACCGCATTGCACCAGAAGTAATCAAACATCTTCCATCGCTGGGATACCGCATTCTTTCCACAGCAACACCCCGCAGAACAAAAATGGCGACGGTGGGGCTTGAGCAGGTCAACACACATCTTGACCCGATTGACTGGCGAGGTACACGCGGTCTGAACTCTCCAGATCGCCTGATCGCTCAGACAGTTAACCTCCTGCGGGACAGGCGTGAAGGCCGCGCAGACAACGACGAGCCTTTTGGAGTATTGACCCATCACCTGGTCCATGATCAGGACATCTGGGCCTTTACCGAGGCGTTGCTGAAACATCTGCTGGACGGTCCTGCCACACCCTGGGTCGCACCAAAGAACGAATAAGGACATCGTCATGAGCCGACTGGATTCCATGCTGCGCCGACTGACGGCCCAACGTGACGGGCTGAACTGGGCAGCCGAACAGATCAGTGACCATAATGGCGACGTGCTGGATATGGGTTTGGGCAATGGTCGCACCTATGACCACCTGAGAGAGATCCTGCCGAACCGCCGGATCTGGGTGATGGATCGTGTGCTGCAATGCCATCCTGACAGCACCCCACCAGCCGAAGATTTCCTGCAAGGCGAAGCTGAACCCATGCTGCGGAAACTGATGGCGGAAGGGCACAAGATCGCGTTGGCGCATTATGATTTTGGACGCGGCATCAAACACGAAGATGTAGCCGAGGCCGCACGCCTCAGCCCGTTGATCGCGCAAGTCATGCAGCCCGGTGGGTTTTTGATTTCCGGTCAGCCCCTTCTCGGCTTCAACCAGATCAAAGGGCCCGAGACGATCGCGCCGGACCGTTACCTATTCTATACGGCCTGATCACGCCACACGGCGACCTCGCGCCCAAACCGAGTTGAGGGCTGGCACACCTGCCCGCATCCGGAAACGGATAACATCGGCGCGGGCATTGGCGCGCAACTCGCCACGATCCTCAAGCCCGGCGGCCTGCGCCGGGGCCAATGTGACGGTCTTCATTCCACGCGCCATATCGCCCCACATTTCGCCCAGCATGACCGCAGACAATAACAAGGCCGACGGCACGTAATCCGAGGACATTACGTCCAGATGCCCAAGCTCGGCCAATTCGCTGGCCGCAACATTACCGGAATGAGAGCCACCGCGAACAACGTTTGGCGCGCCCATCATGACCTTGATACCGTGATCATGACACGCTCGCGCAGCTTCCACCGTTGTGGGGAACTCAGCCAGCCGAATGCCGTGACCTGCCGAGATCTTCACCTGATCTTCGGTCGTATCGTCATGACTGGCAAGCACGGCCCCAAATCGGCGCGCGGCCTTGACGGTTTCGACCTCGTGCACATCACCGTTGCGATCCCGAAGGCTTTTCAGCTGAGCCACATGCTGAAAGAACGTATCATCGTCCATGGCATATTTGCCCTTCAGAAAGGATTCCAGCTTGCCCATGTCGCGAAACTGACGCTGGCCGGGGGTGTGATCCATGATGGACACAAGGCCAACCCTGTCCTCGGGTCCAAACTCGTCCAGTTCTTCGATCAGTGTCTCGGAACACACCTCTGCCCGCAAATGCAGGAAATGGCTGATCTTGAGCGCATCCTGCTCGCGCAGATCCCACAACTCCCGCGACAGGCCGCGGGCATATTTTCCGTACCGTCCTGCACCGGAGGGGATTGAACCAACCCGCATCGCATCGAACACACTTGTAATCCCCACGCTGGCCAGTTCCGCGTCATGGGCCAGAATGGCGGCGGCATGGGGCCAATGCACATTGGGGCGCGGCTGAATATGGCGTTCAAGATTATCCGTGTGCAACTCGACAAGACCGGGGCTGACATAGTCGCCTTCGCAATCTATCGCACCTGCAGGGACTGCACGCCCGGTGTCAATTTCGATGATGGTGTCACCCACAATTCGAACACAGCCGGTGGCGGTTTCATTCGGCAACACAAGCGTGGCATTGGCAAGGATTAAGTCTTCTGTCATCTGAACTTCACGCAATCTGAGGTATTGGAAGGCCACTTAATAGGAGGCCAATGTGACATTCACGCGATACGCGATCTATTTTGCGCCACCCGCCGGGGCGGCCTGGACGAAATTTGCGACCAGTTGGTTGGGCTGGGACATGGCAAAAGGAATGCAGGTCGCGCATCCGATCATGGGTGGCATCGACATTGCCTCCGTCACTGAGGTGCCGCGCAAATACGGGTTGCACGCGACCCTGAAACCGCCGTTCCGGTTGCGCGTTGGCCTGACCTTTGACGCATTGCACCAGGCGTGCATTGCGCTGGCTGCGCGCCAGCAGCCCGTCACTCTCGACGGCCTGGAAATTGCCCGCCTTGGCCGGTTTCTGGCGCTGCGCCCGCTGGGTGAAACGCAGGCGCTGAATGCGCTGGCCGCGGCCTGTGTTCGCGACCTCGACCGGTTTCGCGCACCTGCCACTCAGGCCGAACTGACGCGCCGCCGCACCGCCGGGCTGACCCCCGAACAGGACGACAATCTGATCCAATGGGGCTATCCCTACGTGCTGGACGCGTTTCGATTCCACATCACGCTGAGCGGAAAACTGGACAAACCAACCCTCAGGGCAACCCAAGAAGCACTGCAAACCCATCTGAGCCCTTTGCTGCCACAGCCCTTCCAGATCACTGATCTTGCCCTTGTGGGCGAAGCCGAAGATGGGAGGTTTCACCTGATCCATCGCTACGCGCTTTCCGGTTGAAGACAGCGCAGGATTTCGGCGACCGTGTCTTCCAGCGCGCCGGAATTGTCGACTTCGATGACCCGGTTCAGACCATCCGGCAACTCCGCGTTGGCGCGACACAACCGCCGCGCCTGCTCGTCTGCGCTTTCCCGTCCCCGAGCGGACAGGCGCCGCGCCAAAACTCCGACATCTGCCGTCAGAGAGATCACAATAAGATCTCCAAACACCTTCTGCGCCTGCAAAAGAATCCCACGGGAAAGATTGACCAGAACCGCATTCGCCCCCTGACGCTGTCGCAAAATCTCGGCCGGGATACCGTAGAACAGTCCGTGCGCAGGCCAGCTGAGGGCAAAAGAGCCTGCCTGTTCCATCTGCTGGAATTCTGCAACCGAAACCCGGTCAAAATCCTCGCCTTCTTCGCCTGCGGGGCGGGTGATCACCCTTCGCACCCGCCGGACGCCAGGCACCTGTGCCTCCAACGCTTCCATGACGCTGTCTTTGCCAACGCCCGAGGGGCCAACAATCGCTATGACAGGGGCAAGTGTCATGCCGCCAGTCCCGGCGTGAAGTCAGCGACATTGACTTCGCGGTCACAGACACGCTCACGGGCATCGAAGTCGTGGAATATCCCGACAATCGCCGCGCCACTCCCTTTTGCCTCTTCAATCAGCGACAACACGGTTTCGCGGTTCTGCGTATCCAGGCTCGCCGTCGGTTCGTCCAACAACATCGCCAGGTAGTCATGGGCAAAGCCACGTGCAATGTTCACCCGCTGCTGTTCGCCGCCCGAAAAGGTTGTAGGGCTCAGGGTCCACAAGCGCTCAGGAATGTTCAGCCGCTTCAGCAACCCGGCTGATTTCTCCAGCGCCTCAATTCTGTCGCAACCCACGGCCAGCAAAGGCTCTGCCACAACGTCCAGCGTCGGCACACGCGGCACGACCCGCAGGAATTGACTGACATAGCCCAGCGTTTCCCGGCGGAGGGTCAAGATCTGGCGCGGCTCGGCTTTTGCCACGTCCAGACCTCCAACCAGCACCTGACCAGAGGCCGCCAGGTAGTTGCCATAAATCACGCGCATCAGCGTGGACTTGCCCGCGCCAGACGCCCCGGTCAAAGCAACGCACTCACCCGGTTCAACCCTCAACGACGCGCCTTCCATCACCGGGATAACAGCACCGCCCTGATTGTGTAGGGTAAAGCTTTTGCTCACATTGATCAGTTCAATCATTGCTTCACCTTTTCCCAAATACTCAAACCTGCAGAACGCTGGACACTAGCAGTTGCGTGTAGGCGTGTTGGGGATCATCCAGCACCTGATCGGTCAGCCCGGCCTCAACCACATGACCATCCTTCATCACCATCAACCGGTCGGCCAACAGACGCACCACAGCAAGATCATGGGTCACGATGATCGCGCTCAGCCCCATTTCACGCACCAAGCCGCGCAAGAGGTCCAGTAATCGCGCCTGAACCGAGACATCCAGCCCCCCGGTCGGTTCGTCCATGAACACCAGTCGCGGGCCAGTCACCAGATTACGGGCGATCTGCAAACGTTGCTGCATCCCGCCCGAAAACGCGGTGGGCCGGTCATCAACGCGCGCCGCCTCGATCTCGACCCGGCCCAGCCAGTCAATGGCCTTGTCTCGGATGTCACCATAGTGGCGCTCGCCCACGGCCATCAGCCGTTCACCAATATTGCCTCCGGCACTAACTGACATCCGCAGCCCGTCACGTGCATGCTGATGCACAAAGGCCCAGTCGGTACGGCTCAACATCCGGCGTTCGGGCTCCGACATGGTCACCGTATCCACCGGCCCGTTCGCGCGCGTGTCAAAGATCACCTGCCCCGCATCGGGCACCAGATGACCCGCCAAACAATTCAGCAGGGTCGACTTGCCCGAGCCACTTTCACCCACGATCCCCATCACCTCTCCGGGATAGAGATCAAAGCTTACGTCGGCACATCCGATACGGGCACCATAGGTTTTTCTGATATCCTTTACGCTCAGCAACGGTGTCATGTCACTCACCTGGGATCATAGGAAAATTCGACCCGATTGCCGCCCGGCTCCCGGATCATGAAATGGATCTTTGGACCCGCACCAGAGGGTTCCGGCGGAAACTCAACCACGACAGAAGGCCAGTCCCTGACTGCTTCGAATACAGCATTCAGGGCGCTCTCGTCCGGTACCTTGAAGGCCACGTGATGCAGTCCGACATTTGAATGCCGATCAAAACCACGCAGTTTTTCACCTTTTTGCTGCCAAAGCGTGAGCTTCGCCGCCCCATTGGTCACATAGACCGCGGGATAATCCGGATTGCTGCCGAAAATCTCCCAACCCAGTGCGTCGACAAAAAACAAGCGCGTGGCGTCAAGATCCGAAACCGTCAGGCCAAGGTGGTCAATTCCAAGAACATCTTCCCGTTTCACGCTGCGTCCTCTCCGGCCAAGCGGCCCACATGGCCGGTCGCGCGGCGCGACCGGCAATAATCGGTGTCCGAACAGACAAACATTCGGTTGCCTGCATCATCCATGATAACTTCATCCAGATAGCTGTCCTCGGCCCCGCACAGGTCACAGGGATGATCGGCCTTGGTGGCCTCGAACGGATAATCCTCGAAATCGAGGCTCACGACCCTGGTATGTGGCGGCACTGCGTAGATGCGCTGCTCGCGCCCGGCACCGAACAGCTGGATTGCATCCATTTCAAGCTTCGGGTTGTCGAATTTCGGGATCGGGGACGGGTCCATCACATAGCGGCCAGACACTTTCACCGGATAGGCGTAAGCGGTCGAAATCGCTCCGTGCTGGCTGATATCCTCATATAGCTTCACATGCATCAGCCCATATTCTTCAAGGCTGTGCATCTTGCGTGTCTCGGTCTCACGCGGCTCGAGGAAGCGCAGAGGTTCCGGAATCGGCACTTGATAAACGATGATCTGATCTTCGCGCAGCTTCGCCTCAGGGATGCGGTGGCGGGTCTGGATCACCGTCGCCTTCTCGGTTTCCTCGGTCGTTTCAACACCTGCGGTCTTTTCAAAGAACTTGCGGATCGACACCGCGTTGGTCGTGTCATCCGCACCCTGATCGATGACCTTGAGCGTATCCTCAGGCGTCAGCGTCGCAGCCGAGACCTGCACCCCTCCGGTGCCCCAGCCATAAGGCATCGGCATTTCACGGCTGGCAAAGGGCACCTGATACCCAGGAATAGCGAGGCCCTTCAGGATCGCCCTGCGGATCATCCGTTTGGTTTGCTCGTCCAGATAGGCGAAGTTGTAGTCAGACATGGGTCAGCTCCGGCTCATGCGCAGAAGGATCGCACCCGCAAGGGTCAGCGCGGTTGAGGCGACCTTTTTCAGGTCGAGCCTTTCGTTGAGGAAGGTCACGCCGATGATCAGTGCAAAGATGATCGAACACTCGCGCAAGGCAGTGACCAGCGCGATGGGCGCTTGGGTGAAAGCCCAGACAACCAGAACATAGGCGGTGAATGAGGCCGCGCCGCCAATGACCGCCAACCGCCAAAGGCTGGCTGCCCGCCGCAACAACCCCGGTCGCGCAACCCTCGCCACCAGGGCAAAGCCCAGCGCATTCGCCGCCGTCAGCGTTCCGAAAAAGCCCAGCGCTGTTCCCGCAATGCGCGCGCCTTGCCCGTCGACGATGGAATAGGCGGCGATGAACAACCCGGTGATCAGTGCCAGCCCGGCAGCAGCCATGTTGAAATTGCCATCCGCGCGCCGTACCAGCGCGATCGAGGCGATCCCGACCGAGATCATTGCCATCGCCCATAGCTCGGCCTGGCTGAACGTCACCCCAAAGAACAGCGCCGTACCGAGCGCAACCAAGAGCGGCGAGGCACCGCGTGCGATCGGGTAGACCTGAGTCAGGTCCCCGATCTTGTAGGCCTGAATCAGAAACAGCTGATAGCCCAGATGCAGCCCGATGCCCGCCAGCAGGTATGGCCAGCACGTCCAATCGAGCGGCTGGGCAAACGGCAGAAGCAGAAGGCCGGACAACCCCTGCCCCATCACTACAGCCGTCATCGCGGCGCTTTTGTCCGACCCACCCTTGACCAACGCGTTCCACGTGGCGTGCAGCAGCGCTGCCAGCATTACCACCAGAAAGACGAGCCCGCTCATTCGGCAGCCTCCTTTGACGTGATCCGCGCGTCAGCCTCGCGGCGCAGTTTGCGGACCAATT
The DNA here is from genome assembly GCF_059612445.1 of Ruegeria sp. TASC047. Taxonomy (NCBI): domain Bacteria; kingdom Pseudomonadati; phylum Pseudomonadota; class Alphaproteobacteria; order Rhodobacterales; family Roseobacteraceae; genus Ruegeria; species Ruegeria sp. TASC047. The sequence goes on along the minus strand of NZ_JBXWQP010000040.1, from coordinate 8,627 downwards.
CAAGCTCGGACTGGAAATCCACGTAATGCGGAAGCTTGATGTGTTCGAGAAAACCGGTCGCCTGAATGTTATCCGCGTGGCTCAGAACAAATTCTTCATCCTGCGCAGGTGCGCCCAGATAGTCTTCGCCCAGTTCCTTCCACCGCAGCGCGCGATCAACCAAGGCCATCGCGATGGCCTTTCGTTCAGACTGACCGAAGACCAGACCATAACCACGCGTGAACTGAGGCGGCTCGGTTTTTGAACCCTTGAACTGGTTCACCGTCTCACACTCGGTCAGTTCGACCTCGCCGATATCGATGGCAAACCCCAACTCGGGGATGTCCATTTCAACCGCAACCTTGCCAATCCGCAATTCACCCACAAACGCGTGGTTGCGCGCGTAACCACGCTGGGTGGAATAGGCCATGCCCAACACGAAACCCTCATCCCCGCGAGTGAGCGATTGCAGGCGCAACGGGCGACTGGCAGGAAATTCCATCGGTTCGCGCGTCAGGTCGCCGGGGGTGTCATCACTTGCCGGTTCGTCCTGGATGAGGCCCTCGTCCTTCAGGAATTCGGTGATATGCGGCGTCGGTTCCTGCCGTGCAGAACCTTCCGGAGCATTCGGGTCATCACCATCCGCGGCCAGTTTGAAATCCAGCAAACGATGCGTATAGTCGAAAGTCGGCCCAAGAACCTGCCCACCGGGCGCATCCTTGAACGTGGCCGAGATCCGGCGGTCGCAGGCCATCTCACCCGTTTCGACCGGATTGGAATAGCCAAAACGCGGCAGCGTGGTGCGATAGGCGCGGATCAGAAAGATCGACTCGATCAGGTCACCCCGCGCCTGCTTTATCGCCAGCGCAGCCAGGTCGGGGTCATAAAGCGAGCCTTCCGCCATGACCCGGTTCACTGCAAGGCTTAACTGTTCGCGGATCTGCGCAAGGCTCAGCTCCGCCACATCGGTCGCGCCCCGGCGTTCTTCGGCCAGCCAGGCATGGGCGTTCTCGATGGCTTTTTCGCCCCCTTTGACAGCAACATACATCGCTTAGATCTCCGACGTGATCTGCGTGCTGCGTGGCAGGGCGGCAACCCTGTCGCCGCAGGTAAAAAAGAAATCGCACCCCAGAGGATAAAGCATCGCATTCCCCTGAAGCGCCGGAATATCCGGCAGAGACAGGCGCGCGGTCTTTTTGATGCCGGGGCCGCTCAGAACGGTACCGCTCTGCTCTAGCCGGTCGCATTCCACTATCAGGGTAGCCGAACGATCCGAGTATTCCGGCGTTCCGATGCGATAGGCGTTAAGCGGCCCCAATGCGTCCCATGTGCCAACGGCAAAATCGGCCTTTGCTGCGGATACGAGCGGGGCGCCCGTGTGAAATGTCAGCCAATTGCGGATTGCGTCGGTATCGGTGCCTCCGGCCAGGTGAACCCTGGTTCCGGGGTCGCACAGCGTCAGCAGCAATGTACCGGCCGCCACGGACAGGGGCGCTGGAGGTTCGCCGCCCGACAGGACACGTATGTCGCCCGGACGTGCCATGACGGTCATCGCAGCGCGGAACGCATGTGCGGCATCGACAGGTGCGTCTTGAAAGCCCCCGGTAAACTGTGTTTGCGCGGCCATCAATCTTCCCCCCGAACCAGCGTGAAAAACTCAACCTTGGTGGCCGCTGCCTTGGCCGCGCGTGTGCTTTTGACCGCCTGCATTTGCTGCTGAAGCGGGTCGAGCAGCCGCGCCTGCACCTCATCTGCTGCCCCGGTCTGCATCATCGCATCAATCAATGCCGCGGCTTCGGCCTTGGGTTTCGATCTACCCTGAACATAACCGTGACCAACCGTTCCATCCTGCAACACCACAGAACAGCGCGTGACCGTCATTTCGCCCAGATTGAACGGTGCTCCGGTGCCGCCGGTGCGACCACGCACCATCACGCTCCCGACCTCGGGGCGGCGCAGCCAGTCAAAGCTCGGGCGGGTCTCAATTACGTCCCACAAGGTCATCAGGGTGTCGTCAGGTGCACGGGCCAGCAAACCCATCCAATCCCTGCGTGCCCCGGTCGCGATTTCTGTCTGATCTGTCATCAAAGCCTCTTGGCCGGGTTGTCTATTTGAACTATACAACTAGACAAATATTAACCTGCGTGTGCGCAACACGCAATCTCCAACTGTGTGAAGATTTGGTGACATGAGCAAAACGCCGATCTGGAAAAGCATTGCCCTGCGCCTGACCTCGGACATTGCCGAAGGGCGGTATCAAACCAGTGACCGCCTGCCGACCGAAGCGCAGCTGGCCGCCAAATACGGTGTCAACCGCCACACAGTGCGGCGCGCGTTGGCTGACATGTCGGAACAAGGTCTGGTTCATGCCCGGCGCGGTGCGGGCGTTTTTGTGGCGGCGCGGCCAACCGACTATCCGATTGGCAAAAGGGTTCGATATCACAAGAACGTCTCGGCCAGCGGCAAGATACCGGGAAAGAAAATCCTGGCCCTGACCACACGCGCGGCGGATGAAGCCGAGGCCGAAGCACTGGGTATGAGCAAAGGGGGCCCGGTGCATGTCTATGACGGGTTATCGCTGGCGGATGGGCAGCCCATAGCCGTTTTTCAAAGTGTCTTCCCGGCAGAACGCTTTCCAAACCTGTTACAGGCGCTGACCGAGACCCAGTCAGTAACAAAAGCCCTGCAACGCTGCGGTATCGCGGATTACACCCGCATCACGACCCGATTGACCGCGCGCGGCGCGACAGCAACGCAAGCCCTTCACCTGCAACTGTCCGAAGGTGCTCCGGTGCTGTTTTCGGTCGGTGTCAACGCGGACCCGGACGGCGCACCCGTCGAATATGGCCGAACCGTCTTTGCTGGTGAGCGTGTCACGCTGACGCTGAACGAAGAGTAAACCACAACCCCTGCCGCTCGACCTCGACCTCCTGCCGGGGGTCTCATCCCGTTGGGCGTGGCGCGAAATCCGGATAAACTGCCTTTGGGCCAGCGTTGTCCCGGCAATCGGATGAACGGTCGTGCAAAAGCTCTGTGACGCTTTTTCAAACGGTTGCGCCGCACTGAACCGTGCCGTTTTCTTGCCACTCCTAACCCGGTTCAGGGCAACAGGAACGGTTTGGGGTCGGGCGTGCGCAGTCTGCGCTTTTTACCCGACTCGCCCTGGATCAGACGACTGCGCAGCCAGCCCGAAAACCAATCCATCAACATCACCATCAGAATGATCAGGATGATGTAGTAGGCGACCTCTTCCCAGTCTTTCTGCGTGATGATTGCCTGCGTCAGCAGCAAACCAATACCGCCCCCCGTGACTGCACCGATCACCGTCGCACTGCGGGTGTTGGATTCGAGAAAGTACAAAAGCTGGCTCAGCAAAACAGGCGTGACCTGAGGGATAACGCCGAACCGATACCGTTGCGGGGCGTTCGCACCCGTGGACTGCACACCTTCGATCTGCTTCTGATCCACGTTTTCCAACGCTTCCGAGAATATCTTGCCGAATGTCCCGGTGTCCGTCACCAGAATGGCAAGCGCACCGGTCAACGGGCCGGGGCCAAAGGCGCGGGCCAGAACCACAGTCCAGATCAACGCGTCTACGCCGCGCACAAAATCGAATACACGCCGTGTCGCAAAGCGGATGGATGTCATCCGGTTGAAATTGCGCGTCGCAAGGAAGGCCAATGGCAGGGCCACAATAGCCGCGCCAAACGTGCCCAGAAATGCCATCAGCATCGTCTCGAAGATGGCCCACGCCACATCCTGATGGTGCCACATCTTGTTGGTCCAGAAATCATTAAAGATCGCACCCGCCTCGCCCGATGTCGCGCGTCCGGCCAGTTCCGGGAAGGACTTGCCAAAATAAGGACTGTCCAGCGTGAACCAGAACAATTCCCACCCAGTGAAATAGCGGAACACCTCGGACCGGTTTCGGGTGACAGTCAAACGACCTGCGTCCGTGGTCACAGACAGCCGGTTTTTAGAGACGTTGATCCACTCCGGAACCTCGCCCTCCGGCAACTCGGCCTGTACACCGGCCGAACGCGTGGGCGTCGCGCGAATGGTGCCATAGCCGGGAATGTCATATTCCACCGTCCGCGCACCGAAACGCACCACATGGCTCTTTTCAAGGTCGATCACGGTCGTCTCGCCCAGTGCCACCCACTCCGGCGCCTGACCCTCAGGGTAAGCGCACTTGCGCTCACCCTCGATGGCGACAGACACTTCACCGGTGCGATTATCCCGCGCGGCATGCGTTTTGTAGCTATAGCTGTCTGCCACCAGCGTCTTGCCATTTGCCCAGTTTGCGCGCCCCACAAGGCCCGACCCGTCAAAAGCAAAGAAGACATAGACCAGATAGACGAAAACCAGAGCAGGCAACCCGAAATTCATCAACCTTTTGCGGTTGAACAAGCGATCTGCTTCGGCTTTCAGGTCATCAACAGTCAAATTGGTTGCGAAAGTGCTCATGCCAAAGCTCCTTTTTCCGAGCCGTGGGTCAGACGGTCGCGAAGGTAGCCAGACAGCTGGTCGACGACCACGATTGTAACGAACAGAAGAATGAAGATGGCCGCGGCTTCGTCATAACGCCCCTGCCCCCAGGACATGGCATTGCGCAGCTCGTAACCCAGACCGCCCGCCCCAACAAATCCAAGAATGGCCGAGGCACGGATATTGATCTCGAACCGCAGCAGCGCGTAGCTGACATAGTTCGGCCCGACCTGCGGGATCACCCCCAGATACATCCGCTGTGACCAGTTGGCACCGACAGAATGCAGCCCTTCCACCGGTTTCAGCGAGGCATTCTCGTTCACTTCGGAAAACAGTTTGCCCAATGCGCCAGCTGTGTGAATCGCAATAGCGATCATCGCGGGAACCGGGCCACCGCCCAGAATGAAGATCAGAACCAACGCAATCACGATCTCGGGAATGGCGCGGCAGATGTCTGATATTCGGCGAAACAGCGGGATAAATGACGGCCACAGCGCCATGCCGCGTGTCGACATCAGGGCGAAAAACGTCCCGACAATTGTGCCAACAAGCGTCGCCGCCGCCGCGATGTTGATTGTCTCGACCAGAGCCGGGAAGAACGAGACCAAATTGGCTGGCATTTCAGCAATCTTTTCCCACGCCTCGGACAGAACCTCTGTGGGGTAGTCAAGAATACGGTGCCAGCCATCGACAAAGCTGCCGGCATTCCGGTTGTCGGCTGTGCGAAACCCTGCTGCCATCAACGACAGGAACAGGATCAGGAGGATGCCGCCATAGACCCGCTTGCGTCGTGTCATCGCTGTATAGTCGTTGCGGATCTGATCGACGGATAAGGACCCTGCGGTAAGGTCTGTCATGGAATGCTCCTGAAGGGAAAACGGGGTCCGGTACATCACCAGACCCCGATCATTGGATATGCAGTTTTAGTTGGACTTCAGCTTGCGCGCTTCGATGATGACCTCGTAGGCCTCATGCTTGATAGGATCAAAGCTCTTGGCTTCACCCGCAGCCACACCATAGAAACATTCGCGGTCTTTTTCATCCAGCGTGTTCCACAATTCGGTAACCTGAGCTTTGACATCCTCGGGCAGAGCCTTGCGCAGTACAACCGGACCTTCCGGGATCGGTGCCGATTTCCAGATCTCGACCAGATCGTTCATGTCGACCAGACCAGCATCCACAGCGCGGCGCAGCGCGCCCGACTGATAGCCGTCTTCCCACTCGCCGAGACCATCAGCCCAGGTCACACCGCCATCAACGTCACCGTTGTGCACCGCAACGATGGTCTGCTCGTGACCGCCCGTGAATTTCACCTCAGCAAAATAGTCACCCGATTCCATGGTTGCTCCGGTGACCTGGGGAATCTCGATCGACGGGATCAGATAACCCGAGGTCGAATTCGGGTCGCCAAAACCAAAAACCTTTCCCTTCATGTCCTCAAGCGAGGTGATGCCGCTGTCCTTGCGTGCAAATCCAACCGAGTAATAGCCGTAGCCGCCATCGGTGTTCACCTTGACCAGTACCGGCTCAACCGCTTCGGGGTCGCTCAGATAGGTTTTGGCATAGCCCGACGCACCCAGCCAGGCGACATCAATCGTGCCGCCCAGCAGCCCCTGAATCACTCCGTTATAGTCGGCAGGGGCAAAAAGTTTGGTCGGAACACCCAACAGTTCCTCGGTGTATTCGCGCAGACACTCGTTTTTGCTCATCCGGTCCTGAGCGTTCTCTCCACCCAGAATGCCGATACGAAACTCGCTGATTTCTTCAGCCATGACCGGTGCGGCCAGTGTTGTGGTTGCGACCAAGGCAGCAATCAGTTTTTTCATCTGTCTCTCTCCAGTTTGATAACCCCGGCCTCTCATCGGGCCGGGCGATGAAAGGGGTTGGGACGGCTCAGATGGTTGCCTCTGCTTCCATCAGCGCCTTTTGCGTGGCATCAAGCGTTTCGATTTCCGTTGATGTCGCTTCTTCCGAAAAGCTGGCATCGGCACCATAGATCTCGCGGGCAACGCCCGTGGTCAGTTGCTCGGGCAGCCCATCGAACACGATGCGCCCGTCGCGCATCCCAACCACGCGGTCGCAATAGCGACGTGCTGTGTCCAGTGTGTGCAGGTTGGCGATGACAGTGCGGCCATCTTCTTCGTGGATGCGGCGCAGCGCCTGCATCACCACCTGTGCGTTCATCGGGTCCAGCGAGGCAATTGGTTCATCCGCCAGAATAATCCTCGGGTCCTGCATCAGAGCCCGCGCAATCGCCACGCGCTGTTGCTGGCCGCCCGACAAGGCCTCGGCCCGTTTCGGAGCGTGTTCCGCAATCCCCAACCGGTCCAGGATGTCGATGGCACGGTGAATTTCATCCATCGGGAACAGGTTGAACATAGCGGCCAGCGTCGAATGACGGTTGAGCGTGCCATGCAGCACGTTCGAAACCACATCCATGCGCGGCACCAGGTTGAACTGTTGGAAAATCATCGCACAATCGGCCTGCCAGGCGCGTTTGTCACGGCCTTTCAGTTGGGTGATGTCCCGGCCTTCAAACAGGATTTCGCCTTCGCTGGCATCCGTCAGGCGGTTAATCATCCGCAGCAGGGTGGACTTGCCCGCGCCCGACCGTCCGATGATCCCGATCATGCATGGCTTGTCCACATCCAGCGTCGCGGCATTCACGGCAACATTGTCACCAAAGCGTTTGGTCAGTTTCTTGATACGCAGCACGTGCCACCCCCAATTCATGTTGGCGGACTGCTACAGATGCCGTTCAACGGATATGTGTCAGCGTAGTGAAAGTTTTGTAACGGCACGACACGTGCGGGGGGGGTATCCATCGCCCCGCCTCACGGGTATACGCATCCGCGACTCTTCAGCTGATACGAGGCCAATATGAGCTTTGACCGCACCATCAAGATCGCGCCGTCCATTCTGTCCGCCGACTTTGCCAATTTCGGGCAAGAAATTCAGGCCATCGAAGCGCAGGGCGCGGATTGGGTCCATGTTGACGTAATGGATGGCCATTTCGTTCCGAACCTGACCTTTGGCCCGCCAGCCGTCAAAGCGTTCCGCCCGCATGTAAAGACGGTCATGGACGTGCACCTGATGATCACGCCGGTCGATCCATACATCCAGGCCTACGCTGATGCAGGTGCCGACATTCTGACCGCGCATGTCGAGGCGGGGGCCCACACCCATCGCACGCTGCAGGCGATCCGCGCCGCGGGCATGAAGGCAGGCGTGGCCCTGAACCCGGGCACCCCGGCTGAGGCGGTCGAACATCTGCTGGACCTCACCGATCTGGTCTGCGTCATGACCGTGAACCCCGGCTTTGGCGGCCAGAAGTTCATCGACATGACTGGCAAGATCCGCAAATTGCGCCAGATGATCGGTGACCGCTCCGTGCATATCGAGATCGACGGCGGTGTTGATCCCCAGACAGCGCCCCTTGTTGCCGCAGCGGGGGCTGATGTGCTGGTGGCCGGGTCTGCCGTGTTCAAAGGCGGATCAGTGGATCGGCCCGAGGTTTACGGTGAGAATATTCGGGCCGTACGGGCCGCAGCTGAAGGCGGGTTGGGCTAAGCCGTCCGCTCTCGACAGCGTAGTTTGCTTTATCCGCAAGACTGAATTTCGTTGAACTTATCGGGCGGGACACACCCCGCCTTGATGTTCTTGTTGCGGCCTTCATTTGGATCACAGACGTGCCGGGCTGAAGCCCGGCCTACGGGTAGGTCGACAGTCTTCGATACAAGTACAAAGAAAAAGGCCGCCCCCTGGGGAGCGGCCTTTGTTTGTTCACCGATGTGCCGGGCTGAAGCCCGGCCTACGGATTATTCTACGATCTTCGACACGACGCCGGCGCCGACGGTGCGGCCGCCTTCGCGGATCGCGAAACGCAGGCCGTTTTCCATCGCGATCGGGGCGATCAGCTCAACGCCGAACGACACGTTGTCGCCGGGCATGACCATCTCGGTGCCTTCGGCCAGGGTCACGGTTCCGGTCACGTCAGTGGTCCGGAAGTAGAACTGCGGACGGTAGTTCGCGAAGAACGGGGTGTGACGGCCGCCTTCTTCCTTGGTCAGGATGTAGGCTTCCGCTTCGAACTTGGTGTGCGGTGTCACCGAACCCGGCTTACACAGAACCTGGCCACGCTCAACGCCGTCACGGTCCAC